>NZ_FCON02000206.1 GCF_001544535.1 Caballeronia choica
CTACCGCTTCCGGCGAACAGAAAGGATCAGTTTCCGAACGCTAGGGACAATATACAAGTAAGCAAAGAAAGCAGCTTCCCACCGCCAATCCTTGCCATGCGCCTCCAGACCGCTCTCTCGGAGTGGTCCAACCGGGGGAGTGTCGTTAGCGGGGTTTCCTCGTTGTTGGCATGTAGAAGAGGCACGGGCATCGCACCGCCATACGAAGTGGATCAGCAATCATTCATCCGGCCTCGCGCTACGCGCTCACCCGTCAGGCAAAACCGAAACCCATCGCTACATCGCATTACTACACGCTGCTTTTGTAATTGCTGCATGCTTCAAAGTACCACTGCTTGGCAGGTCTGTCGTCGGGCACGAAGTGCCACGACGGATGTATGACTGCTGATCCACTCCGTATGGTGGTGCGACGTGCACACCTTTTCTACATGCCAACAACGATGAAACCCCGCTAACGACACTCCCCCGGTTGAACCACTCCGTTTGAAGCGCGAGTGAACACGGGTTAGGGCTGGCGTTTGAAAGCTGCTTTCTTTGCTTACTTTCTTTGCAGCAGCAAAGAAAGTGAGTCCCGCCCCGGACAGGGGCAGAGCAAATAAACCACTAAGAAAACAAGTTCCATGGAAACACAAGCGCATCAAACGGTGTAAACAACAACCCCACCCCACCCCACCCCACCCCAAGCGCCAGCGACCCAAACCCCAAGCGCCAGCGACCCGCCAAGCTCATTGAATAAATTTCTGCAACTCGATCGTGCTCGGGCGCTCGAAAATCTCCTCCGGTGTGCCGCTCTCCCAAACGCGCCCCTGATGCATGAACACGACCTTGTCACTCACGCGCCGCGCAAACCGCATCTCGTGCGTAACCATGATAAGCGTCATCCCGTCACGCGCAAGACCCTCGACCACGGCAAGCACCTCACCCACAAGCTCCGGATCAAGCGCCGATGTAATCTCGTCGCAAAGCAAAACCGAAGGCTTCATCGCGAGCGCGCGGGCAATGGCAACACGCTGCTGTTGTCCGCCGGACAATTGCTCGGGGTAAGCATCGAACTTGTCCGCAAGACCCACCCGCTCCAGCACCTCTTCAGCCGTCGCGCGCGCCTTCGACTTGTGGACCTTCTTGACCACCGTCTGCGCAAGCATCACGTTCTGTCCCGCCGTCAGATGCGGGAAAAGGTTGTACTGCTGGAACACCATCCCGACCTTCAGTCGCAACGCGCGCAGATCGGCGTGGCGCGCATCCATGTGCTCGCCGTCGATCTCGATCGTGCCTTCGTCGATGCTTTCAAGTCCATTCAACGTGCGCAGCAACGTGCTCTTGCCCGAGCCGCTCCGCCCGATGATCGCGACGACCTGTCCCGGCTCGACCGCAAAATCGATGCCCTTCAGGACCTGATTCGAACCGAACTGCTTCTGGAGATTGCGGGTTTCAACGAGCGGCATTCCATTTCCTTTCCAGCGTGCGCGCGTAGCGGGTGAGCGGATAGCAAAGCACGAAATAGATCACGGCGACAAGGCCATACACGAGAAACGGCTTGAACGTCGCGTTTGAAATCATCGTGCCGGCTTTGGTGAGTTCGGTAAAGCCGATGATCGAGACGAGCGCCGTGTCCTTCACGGCCTGCACGCCGAAGCCGACCGTCGGACCGATCGCAATGCGCGCGGCTTGCGGCAGGATCACGTGACGAAGCTGTTCGAAGTAGTTCATCGCGAGACTCGACGACGCTTCCCATTGCCCCTTCGGAACCGCCTCGACACAGCCGCGCCAGATTTCCGCGAGATACGCGCTCGTGAACAGCGTGAGGCCGACCGTCGCGGCAATCCACGGCGACACTTCGACGCCGAGCAGCGGCAACCCGAAGAACACGAGGAACAACTGCATCAGGAGCGGCGTGCCCTGGAATATCTCGATGTACAACTTGACGGCCGTGCGCAGGACGCGCGACTTCGACACGCGCATCACGAGCAGTGCGAAGCCGACCACGCCCCCCGCGACAAACGAGACGATCGACAGGACGATGGTCCAGCGCGCGGCGAGCAACAGGTTCGTGAGGATCTGCTCGAACGAGAATTCGATCATCGCGCGCCTCGCAGATTGCGCGAAAAGAGACGCTTGCCGGCGGAGTTGAGGAGCCAGCGCAGCACGATCGCCATCACGAGATACGACGCCGTGATCAGGAAGTACGTCTCGAACGCACGGAAGTTGCGCGACTGGATGTAGCTCGCCGCATACGTGAGGTCGGGCACCGAGATCTGCGAGACGACCGCCGAACCGAGCATCGTGATGACGATCTGGCTTGCGAGCGCGGGGAAGACCTTCGCGATCGCCTGCGGCAGCACGACGTGCCGAAAGATCTGCCCGCGCGACATCGCAAGCGATGCCGCCGCTTCGTGGTGTCCCTTCGGCACGGCGGCGATCCCCGCGCGAATGATCTCGACCGAATAGGCGCCGAGGTTCAATGTCATCGCGAGAATGGCGGCGGTGAATTCGTCGAGATGCACGCCCAAGGCCGGCAAGCCGAAGAACACGAAGAACAACTGCACGATGAACGGCGTGTTGCGTATCGCCTCGACGTAGCCTCTTACCAGCGCGCGCAGCCAGCCGTGCTTGCTGTCGCTGCCCGCCGCGCCGAGCACGCCGACGGCGATGCCGAGCGCGGTCGACACGGCCGTGAGGCCGAGCGTCGTCGCGGCACCGCTCGCGAACATGCCGACGTATTCCCCGAGATCGCCAAACTGAAGTTCATAGGCCATTAAAAGCGTTGCCTTTCTTTATTCATATGTGGGTTACAGGCTCGCCGGCAGCGGTTGGCCGAACCACTTCTTCGACATCGCTTCGAGCGTGCCGTCCTTCTTCGCCTGCGCGATGGCCGCATCGACCTTGGCGAGCAGGCGCGGTTCGTTCTTGTTCGTGCCGACGAAGCACGGCGAGTTCTTGATGACGAACTTCGCTTCGGGACGGCGCGGCGGATTCTTCGCGAGAATCGCGGCCGCGACGATATTGCCCGCCGCGATCAGTTGCACCTGGCCCGAGAGGAACGCGGAGATCGTCGCGTTGTTGTCTTCGAAGCGCTTGATGGTCGCGTTCGGCGCCATCTGCGTGAGCGCGATTTCTTCGAGCGCGCCGCGCGTCGCACCGACCGTCTTGCCGGTGAGATCGGCGGGGCCGCTCACCTTGATGTCGGCGGGGCCGAACACGCCCTGGAAGTAGGGCGCGTAAGCCGTCGAGAAATCGAGCACCTTCTCGCGCTCGGGCGTCTTGCCGAGCGACGAGATCACGAGGTCGACCTTGTTCGTCGTCAGGTACGGAATGCGGTTCGCGCTGTTGACCGGCACGAGTTCGAGCTTCACGCCCATCGACTTCGCGAGCAGCGCGGCCATGTCGATGTCGTAGCCTTGAGGCTTCATGTCGGCGCCGACCGAGCCGAACGGCGGATAGTCTTCCGGCACGGCGACGCGCAGCGTGCCGCTCTTCGCGATGGTATCGAGTGCGTCGGCGTGAGCGGCGAGCGGAGCGAGGGCGAAGAGGGGCGCGGCGGCGAGCGCAGCGAGCGCCATCCGGCGCACGCGGAAAAGCGTGTGGTTCATCGATGATCCTGTTGTGTGTTGTGCGCGTCTTCTGGTTGGCGCGACTTGGAGCCGGATCACTTAAGCGAGACTCGTGCCATTACGCGGACACAGCCGACCTGCAAGCATCTGCCGCTTCGCCCGAAGCTAACACGCACAAATTCGGGGCGCAATAAAGCGCTGCTTTGGTGCTTGCCCTGCGTGGTCCCTACGTGGTCCAGAGACGCAGCGGCTTCGCTTCGATGCCGTGAACCAGCGGACGCAGTTGCATCCAGCAGTCGGTGAGCGCGCGTTGCAGCGGTTCCATCGAACGGCTCACCGCGCGCACGATCAGCACGCCCGGCGCGACGCAGGAAGCGGCGGCGCGCAGGGTGTCGTCGAAGGGGAGACGGGCGGTGAGCGTTTCGGCAAGCGCATCGCTGCACGCGGGGCCGAGCGCCCATAGCGTGCCGTAGGCGGCGAAGTTCGCAAGGCCTTGAGGCGCATCGCGTAGCGGATCCTCGGCCGTGAGATGGGCGCGTTCGAACCAGCGCAGGCGGCCTTCGCTGTTCCTGATGCGCGACACCGCCGAGAGCCTTCCGCTCGACCATCGCTCGCCCGCTGCCTGCCGGCCAAGCTGCATCGCATCCCAGCCGATGGCGGTGGCGTCGTCGTCGAGGGTGAGCGCGAATTCCAGCTCCACGTTCGACGACTCGAACACGATGTTGTTCTGCGGCAGCCAGTCGAGCTTCGCGCCCGCGCCGACGCGAATCCCGATGTGTTGCGTCGCGAGCTTGCCGTTCGATTTGTACCACTTGGTTGCGCCGGGTGTCGTGATGACGGCGTGGGTGTGATCGGCGAGATCGATGTCGATGGAAAGCCGGTCGCCGCCCGCGACACCGCCTGGCGGATGCACGATTACCGCGTGGCAGATGGCATCGCCTTCGGGATAGAGCGGCCGTTGCAGGCGCAGCGGCCCTTCGTGCCTGCGATGTGTGAGGACCGTGCGCGCGTGTTGCCGCGTGAAGCCGAGTTCGAGGCGGCCGCGCCATTCGTCGGCATGCAGGAGCGTTGCGTGGGGAGCGTGGTGCATGAGTGCAGAGCGAGGCGGAGAGCCGCCATGGTACGTCCTCGATCAGACCGCGATCAACTCCCGCACGCCGTGCGTTTCCATGTCGGTGCCGGCGCCGCCCGCGACGATCTCGCCGCGGCTCATCACCCAGTAGCGATCCGCGAGTTCGCGCGCGAAGTCGTAGTACTGTTCGACGAGCAGTACGGTCATGCCCATTTCGTCGACGAGTTGGCGCAGCGTGCGGCCGATGTCCTGGATGATCGACGGCTGGATGCCTTCTGTCGGTTCATCGAGGATCAGCAGTTGCGGTTCGCTCATCAGCGCGCGGCCGATGGCGAGTTGCTGTTGCTGACCGCCGGAGAGATCGCCGCCGCGGCGGCTTTTCATGTCGCGCAGGACGGGGAAGAGTTCGTAGATACGGTCGGGCACTTTCGATGGCGCCTTGCGGCTTGCCGCGCCGACCATCAGGTTTTCCTCGACGGTGAGCCGCCCGAAGATGTCGCGGCCTTGCGGCACGTAGGCGAGACCGTTCGCGACGCGCTTGTAGGTCGGCATCGAGGAGATTTTCGTGCCGCGCCAGGAGATGGTGCCGCTTTTGGTCGGCACCACGCCCATCAGGCAGCGCAGGAGCGTCGTTTTGCCGACGCCGTTGCGGCCGAGCAGGACGGTCAGCTTTCCGTCGGGGACGGTCATCTTCACATCGCGGAGGATGTGGCTGCCGCCGTAGTATTGGTTTAGCGAGTCGACTTCTAGCATTTGGTTGGGTCCTGAGGTGTTTACACCGTTTGATGCGCTTGTACTTCCGTGGAACTTGTATTCATGTCGGTTTATTTGCTCTGCCCCTGTCCGGGGCGGGACTCACTTTCTTTGCTGCTGCAAAGAAAGTAAGCAAAGAAAGCAGCTTCCCACCGCCAATCCTTGCCATGCGCCGCCAGACCGCTCTCTCGGAGTGGTCCAACCGGGGGAGTGTCGTTAGCGGGATTTCACCGTTGTTGGCATGTAGAAGAGGCACGGGCATCGCACCCCAATACGAAGTGGACCAGCAGTCATACATCCGGCCTCGCGCTACGCGCTCACCCGTCAGGCAAAACCAACACCCATCGCTATCGCCATCGCTATATCTACATCCTACGTTCGTGCTTGCTGCGTGCTTCAATTCACCACCGCTAGCAGACCTGTCGTCCGGCACGAAGTGCCTAGACGGATGAATGACTGCTGATCCACTCCGTGTCGCGGTGCGACGTGCGCGCCTTTTCTACATGCCAACAACGGTGAAACCCCGCTAACGACACTCCCCCGGTTGGACCACTCAGAGGGAGCGGTCTGGAGGCGCATGGCAAGGATTGGCGGTGGGAAGCTGCTTTCTTTGCTTACTTTCTTTGCAGCAGCAAAGAAAGTGAGTCCCGCCCCGGACAGGGGCAGAGCAAATAGACCGCTAAGAAAACAAGTTCCATAGAAGCACAAAAACATCAGACGGTGTAAATCACACCCGCCCCACCCCCACCCCCACCCCCACCCCAAGCGTCAGCGGCCTAAATACGACTCGATGACTGCATCATCACGCTTGACCTCATCGAGCGTCCCGTCCGCCAGGACACTCCCCTCCGCCATGACAGTGACCTTCCCGGTTGCCCCGGAGAGCGCAGCAACAAACTCCATATCATGCTCGACGACCATCATCGAACACGTGCCGCGCAGCTTGTTGAGCAACTCCGCAAGTTCCATCGTCTCGTGATCCGTCATGCCGGCTGCCGGCTCGTCAAGCAGCAACAGGGCAGGCTGCTGCATCAGCAACATGCCGATCTCCAGCCGCTGCTTCTGCCCATGCGAAAGTTCGCCAGCCAGCCGCGTCGCCTCGTGCTGCAAGCGAATCAGCTCCAGCGTCTCCTCGATCCGGGCCTGCGCGCTCCGGTCCAGCCGCGCCCGCAACGATGCAAGCCAGCCCTTGTCGGTCTTCATCGCGAGTTCGAGGTTCTCCCACACCGGATGATTCTCGAACACCGTCGGCTTCTGGAACTTGCGGCCAATGCCCGTGCGCGCGATCACCGGCTCCGACATGCGCGTCAAGTCGAGCGTCTGGCCGAGAAAGACCTTGCCGCCGTCAGGCCGCGTCTTGCCCGTGATGACGTCCATCATCGTCGTCTTGCCCGCGCCGTTCGGGCCGATCACGCAGCGCAACTCGCCGACGTCGATCGACAACGTCAGCTTGTTCAGCGCGCGAAAGCCATCGAAGGAAACGGTCACGTCTTCGAGATACAGGATCGTGCCGTGCGAGATGTCGATCTCGCCCGGCGCGAGCACGTGGCCCAGGCCCGTGATGCCGTTCATGTTTCGCTCGCTGGCTTCCGGGATCGGCGGCAAGTCGACGATCAATGCGTTGTGAGCGGTCATTGCGCATGCCCTCCCGTCTTCTTCCGGCGCAGCGCCATGTCGATCAGGCCCATGATTCCGTTCGGCAGCAGAAGCGGCACGAGCGTGAAGATGAGGCCCAGGAAAAACAGCCAGTATTCGGGGAAATTCGCCGTGAAAAAGCTCTTCGCGCCATTCACCGCGAACGCGCCGACGATCGGTCCGATCAGCGTGCCGCGTCCGCCGACCGCGACCCAGATCGCCATCTCGATCGAGTTCGCCGGCGACATCTCGCTCGGATTGATGATGCCGACCTGCGGCACGTAGAGCGCACCCGCGATGCCGCAGAGCACCGCCGACACGGTCCAGATGAAAAGCTTGTACGCGAGCGGGCTGTAGCCGAGGAACATCAGCCGCGCCTCGCCATCGCGCACGCCGGTCACGACGCGCCCGAGCTTCGACGTGACGATCGCGCGTGCCGCCAGGAACGCGACGACGAGCACAGCGAACGTGATCAGGAAGAGGGCGGTGCGCGTGCCCGGATGCGTGATCGGGAAGCCCGCGATGCGCTTGAAGTCGGTGAAGCCGTTGTTGCCGCCGAAGCCCGTCTCGTTGCGATAGAAGAGCAGCATCGCGGCGAAGGTCATCGCCTGCGTGATGATCGACAGATACACGCCCTTCACGCGCGAGCGAAACGTGAAGAAGCCGAACACCCACGCGAGCACGCCGGGCACCAGCACGACGAGCGCCAGTGCATACCAGAGATGCTCGGTGCCTTCCCAGTACCACGGCAGCTTGTGCCAGTCGAGGAACACCATGAAGTCGGGCAGGTCACTCTGGTAATTGCCTTCGCGGCCGATCGAGCGCATCAGGTACATGCCCATCGCGTAGCCGCCGAGCGCGAAGAAGAGCGCGTGCCCGAGGCTCAGGATGCCGCAGTAGCCCCACACGAGATCGAGCGCGAGCGCGCCGATTGCGTAGCACATCAGCTTGCCAATCAGCGTCATCGAATACGCCGAGAGATGGAACGTGCTCGTCTCCGGCAGCACGAGCGCGGCCACCGGCACGCAGATGCCCATCGCGATGATGAGCGCGACGAGCGCGAGCCAGCCGTTGCGCGGCAGGAGCGCGGCGCGCGGCGGCAGGCCGAGCGCGAAGCCTTCTTTTCGTGCGCGGTCGTCGGGTTGCGGTTCGACGTCGAGATTCGCGCCGACGTTGGTCGAGGAAGCAGTCATGTCAGGCCTCCGCGCTGCGGCCCTTGAGGGCGAACATGCCCTGCGGGCGCTTCTGGATGAACAACACGATCAGCACCAGCACCGCGATCTTAGCGAGCACCGCGCCCCAGAACGGTTCGATCGTCTTGCTGATGAGCCCGAGCCCGAAGCCGCCGATCACCGTCCCCGCGAGTTGCCCGACGCCGCCGAGCACGACCGCCATGAACGAATCGATGATGTAGCTCTGGCCGAGGTCCGGCCCGACATTGCCGATCTGCGAGAGCGCGCAGCCGCCGAGTCCCGCGATGCCGGCGCCGAATGCGAACGCGTAGGAATCGACGCGCGCCGTCTTCACGCCGACGCAGGCCGCCATGCGGCGGTTCTGCGTCACGGCGCGCACGAAGAGGCCGAGGCGCGTCTTCGTGAGCACCGCCCACGCGATGAACACGACGGCGAGCGAGAAGGCAAGGATCGTCAGCCGGTTGTACGGCAGGATCAGGTTCTGCATGACATTGACGCCGCCGCTCATCCACGACGGGTTCGTCACCTGCACGTTCTGAGCGCCGAAGATCGTGCGCGTGGCCTGAATCAGGATCAGGCTGACGCCGAAGGTCGTCAAAAGAGTTTCGAGCGGGCGTCCATAGAGGTGCTTCAAAACGAGCCGTTCCAGCACGATGCCGACCGCCGCAGCGGCCACGAACGATACCGGCACGGCAAAGAGCGGATACCAGTTGAACGCGGCGGGCGCGTAGTGCTGCACCAGGTTCTGCACGACATAGGTGGCGTACGCGCCGATCATCAGGAACTCGCCGTGCGCCATGTTGATGACGCCGATCAGGCCATACGTGATCGCGAGGCCGAGCGCGGCGAGCAGCAGCACGCTGCCGAGCGACAATCCCGCGAACACCGTGCCCGCGATCTGACCGCGCCGCTGGATCGAATCGAGGTCTTCGATGCCTGCCTGCGCGGCGGCGCGCACGCGATCGTCGCTTTCATTGAAGGTGCCGTCCGGCTTCTTCGCGACGAGCGGACGCAGCAGTTCGCTCATGTCGAGGTCGTGTCGCGCGACGACGAGTTGTACCGCTTCAAGGCGGTTCTTTGCGTCGGCGTCGTGCAGGGCGGTCATGGCCCAGAGCGTGTCGAGGCGCTTCTTGAGGTCCGCGTCGGTTTCGGCGGCGCGGGCGCGGTCGATGAGCGGCTTCATCGAGGGATCGGGGTTCTTCAGCAGCGCGGCGACGGCCTCGCGGCGTTTCGCGACATCGGTCGATGCGAGTTGCAGCGCCGACAATGCGCCTGCTACCTTCGCGCGCAGCAGGTTGTTCAGCGTGATCGACTGCGCATCGGGCGCCTCGACGATCTTGCCGGTCAGCGGGTCCTTGTTGCCGTCGTCGGTTTGCAGGAGGACGCGGCCCTTGTCGGTGGCGACGAGCGAACCGTCGGCGAGCGCGGAAAGGACCGCGACAGAGGGCGCATCGGCGTTGGCGACGAGCTTGTCGATGGCGGCGGCCTTGGCGTCGAAGTCGTCGGCGGCGAGCGGGGCGAGATCATCGGCGGTGAGGCTCGCGAAGGCGGCGAGCGGCGCGCAGGCGATCAATAGCGCGAGGAGTATGCGGCGGGCCGCGCGGGGCAGGGTGTTTCCTGTGAAACCTGTCATGATGGCCTTTCGGGTGATGGTCGCTGGCGCTTGGGGTGGGGTGGGTTGGGTTGGGTGGGGTTGCTTACACCGTTTGATGCGCTCGGGCTTCTATGAAACTTGTATTCTTTGCGGTTTATTAGCTCTGCCCCTGTCCGGGGCGGGACTCACTTTCTTTGCTGCTGCAAAGAAAGTAAGCAAAGAAAGCAGCTTT
>NZ_FCON02000207.1 GCF_001544535.1 Caballeronia choica
TCGCACCGCTATACGAAGTGGACCAGCAGTCATACATCCAGCCTCGCGCTACGCGCTCACCCGTCAGGCAAAACCAACACCACTCGCTATATCACCATCCTACGTTCGTGCTTGCAGCATGCTTCAATTCACCGCTTAGCGAACCTGTCGTCGGGCACGAAGTGCCAAGACGGATGAATGACTGCTGTTCCACTCCCTGTTGCGGTGCGACGTGCGCGCCTTTTCTACATGCCAACAACGCCAAAACCCCGCTAACGACACTCCCCCGGTTGGACCACTCCGACATAACGGGCTAGCGGCGACTGGCAAGCATTGGCGGTGGGAAGCTGCTTTCTTTGCTTACTTTCTTTGCAGCAGCAAAGAAAGTGAGTCCCGCCCCGGACAGGGGCAGAGCCAATAAACCAAAAACAATACAAGTTTCATGGCAGCCTGAGCGCATCAAACGGTTGAAGCCCGACCCCGATCCCAAGCGCCAGCGATCACCCTTCCCGCCCCGGACAGGGGCAGAGCTAATAAACCGCAAAGAAAACAAGTTCCATGGAAGCCTGAGCGCATCAAACCGTTGAAGCCCGACCCCCAGCGCTAGCGATCATCCGTCCCGCCCCGGACAGGGGCAGAGCAAATAGACCAAACCAATACAAGTTCCACAGAAGCCTGAGTGCATCAACGGTGTAAACACCACCCCCAAGACCCCATTGACATCCTCGGTTTCGCCTTCTAGCCTGCTAGCATGTTAGTTCGAAATCAGGCGCGGTGTGAGCGATTCGACCAACGACACGAGTCTTGCCGCCGATCCCTACGGTGCGCTGGAAAAACTCCAGGGCGCCGGGCGCGGCAGTCTCACCGACGCGGTTGCGGAGGCGCTGCGCGGCGCGATCGTCAGCCTGGCGATGGAACCCGGCATGATGATCGACAAGCTCGCCGTGTGCGAACGCATGGGCGTGTCGCGCTTTCCGGTCTCGGCGGCGCTGGCGAAGCTCGCGGCGGCGGGGCTCGTCGAAGTATTGCCGCAACGCGGCACGCGCGTGATGCCGATCGTGATGCACGACATTCGCCAACATCTTTTCATTCGCAGCGCCCTCGAAGTCGAGACGGTGCGCACGCTTGCGTCCGCTTCATCCGATGAAACGCTGCTCGCCGCCCTCGACGCCAATCTCGACCGGCAGCGCGACGCGGTCACGGCTGGCCTGCGCCGCGAATTCCACACGCTCGATCTCGGCTTCCACGAGATCCTGCTCGATGCGACCGGACTGTCGCGCGTGAAGGAGATCGTCGCGGCGTCGCGCAGCGCGCTCGACCGCGCGCGGCGCCTGATGGCGAGTCCGGCGCGCCACGCGCATACGCTCGCTGAGCACGAGCAGATCGTGGAGGCGATCAGGACGCGCGACGCGGAAGCCGCCGCGCACGCGATGCACCGCCACCTCGATGAAGTCATCGCCGAATTGCGGCGCTTCGCGAGCGAACGGCCGGACTTGTTCAGGGAGTGAAGCGGCAAAGCCCGCCCCTTGGCGGCGGCTAGTCGGAGAGTAGTCAACCCGGAGTGGAGGAGACAAACAATGAAGCTATTAAAACTGGTAAGCGCGGCCGTCGCTTTGGCGGCCGCGGGGCTTGCTGCTGGTACCGCGCAAGCCGCGGACGACTTCAAGGGCGTGACGGTGAACGTGATGACCTTCGTCGGTCCGCAGATCGCCGAACCGTTGCAGCGTCGCGCGCCCGAATTCGAAAAGCTGACGGGCGCGAAGGTCAATATCCTGACCGTGCCGTTTTCCGACCTGTATCAGAAGCTCTTGACCGACTGGGCTTCGGGCACGAATTCGGTGGACGCAGCCGTGTTCGCGCCGCAATGGATGGTCGATTACACGAAGGGCGGCTTCCTCGAGGACCTGTCGGGACGCATCGCGCACGATGCGGCGCTCAAGGAAAACGACGTGATGCCGTTCTTCAGCGACTTCTCGCAGAAGTTCAACGGCAAGACCTATCTCGTCGCGCTGGACGGCGACTTCCAGATGGTCTACTACCGCACCGATATCCTCCAGCAACTCGGCAAGCAGCCGCCGAAAACGTGGGACGACTATCTCGACATCGCGAAGGCCGCGAACGGCAAGAAGTTCGACGGCAAGCAGGTGGCGGGCTCGTGCATTTCGAAGAAGCGCAACGCGCAGGCTTACTGGGCGATCATCTCGATCGCGGGCGGCTATCTCCAGTCGAAAGGCACGGCACAGGGCGCGTTCTTCGACCCGCGCACCTTCAAGCCGCTCGTCAACAACGACGCCTTCAAGGCCGCGCTCAACGTGTTGAAGGAATCCACCAACTACGGCCCTCCGAATGAAATCAATCTCGATGTCGGCGATACGCGCAGCGCGTTCATCTCGGGACATTGCGCACTGACGCTCGACTGGGGCGATGTCGGCGTGCTGGCGATCGATCCGAAGCAGTCGAAGGTGATCGACAAGGTCGGCGCCGTGATCCTGCCCGGTTCGACGAAGGTGCTCAATCGCGATACGGGCAAGCTCGTGCCGTGCGACAAGAGCACCTGTCCGTACGCGATCGATGGCGTGAATCATGCACCGTTCGCCGCGTTCGGCGGCTGGTCCGGCGGCATCAACGCGAAGGCCAAGCCGAAGGTCAAGGAGGCCGCTTATGCGTTCCTGTCCTTCATGAGCCAGCCGGCGCAATCGAACGTGGACGTGACGATCGGCGCGACCGGCTTCAATCCGTACCGGCGCTCGCAGTTCACCGACATGGCGATGTGGAAGAAGGCGGGCATGAGCGACACGGCGGCCAACTCGTATCTCGGTGCGATCAAGGCGAGCCTGCAAAGCCCGAACATGATCATCGACCTGCGCATTCCGCAGAACCAGCGCTATGAACAAGTCGTGCTCGATACGGCGGTGGCGCGCTTCCTCGCGGGCGAACTCGACGCCGATGCCACGATGAAGGCGATCGAAAGCGGCTGGGACGAAATCACCGATGACCTCGGCAAGGACGCCCAGTTGCGCGCCTACAAGGCATCGATAGGAGCGAAATAGCCGCGTGTCCCGACGACGACAGGAGCCCGACTCCATGCAATCTCCGTCGCAGACGACATCGGCCGGAGCGCCGCGCCACGCGTGGCGGCGCTCGTCGGTGTCGAACTGGCTCGACCGGCAGGCGCCGTACGTGTTCGTCCTGCCGACGGTGCTCGTCATCCTCGGCTTTTCGATCTTTCCGCTCGTGACATCGGCGTATCTTTCGCTGATGCGTTTCTCACTCGGCGAGGGCGGCTATGAACTGACGTTCGTCGGAATGCGCAACTATGTGCGGCTCTTCAGCGGCAGCCAGCAGTTTCACTTCGTCGGCGTGTTCCGGCCGCCCGGTGCCTTGAGCATCGCCGTGATGGCCGCGGCCGTGCTGGTGACGCTCTGGTGGTTCGTGCGTTATCTGCGCGGCGGGCACCGCTCGGTGATGGGCTTCGCCGGACGCTCGATCGCAGCCGTGACGTTTCTCGCGCTCGTCTGGCTCGCGGCCAGCACGACGGGCCACGGCGGTGCGCTCGGCAGCCTGATGGTCACGCTCTTCTATGTGGTCTTCGGGGTGGGCCTGCAGTTCCTGATCGGCCTCGGCCTCGCGTATCTGTGCACGCTGCCGCTCAAGGGCGGGCGCTTCTTCCGCCTGCTGTTCTTCCTGCCGCTGATGGTGACGCCGGTCGGCATCGCCTACATGTTCCGCATGATGGCCGACACGTCGGTCGGCCCGCTCGCGCCGCTCTGGTCGGGGCTCGGACTCGGACAGATCGCGTGGGCGGCGGACCCCTGGCTCGCGCGCTCTGTAGTCGTGATCGGCGATACGTGGCAATGGGTGCCGTTCATGTTTCTCGTGCTGCTCGCCGCGCTCGAAGGCACGTCGCGCGATCAGATCGAAGCCGCCCAACTCGATGGCGCTTCGGGCTGGCGCATCTTCCGCGATGTCACCTGGCCGTCGATTGCGCCCGTCGCCGCGAGCGCTGTGCTGATCCGTCTGATCGAAGCGTTCAAGGTCGTCGACCTGCCGAACGTGCTGACCAACGGCGGCCCCGGCATCGCGACCGAATCGATGACGCTGCATGCGTTCATCGAGTGGCGCACGCTGAATCTCGGCGGCGCCTCGGCGGTGGCGTACATGCTGTTCTTCGTCTCGACGATTGCTTGCGTGTCGTTCTTCCAACTCGTGGTCAGGCGTGCAAGAGGGCAACTGTCATGAATGTGCTGAAGCGCCTGTTCGTCCGCACGCGCGTCGATGAAATGCCGCCTGGCGCGCGTGTGATCGCTTATGCGCTGCTCGCGTTCTGGTCGCTCGTCGTGCTGTTTCCGCTCTACTGGATGGCGATCACGTCGTTCAAGCTGCCGGTCGACGTATCGAGCGGTCCCGCGTATCTGCCCTTCATCGACTTCAAGCCGAGCCTCGATGCCTGGCACTACATCTTCGTCGACCTCGGTCCCGACACGTTTCGTCCGTACCTGAACTCGCTGATCGTCGCGACCTGCGGCACGGCGGCGGCCGTGTTCTTCGGATCGATGGCGGCGTACGCGCTCGCGCGCATCGAGTACCGGCCGCCCGTTGCGGCCGTCGGCCTCGGCGTGCTGATGATCGCCGTGCTCGTCGGCGCGGCGGGCTGGGGCGGTGTGGATCTGCGCATCGCGGCGGCCGCGAGCATCGCGATCTTTTTCTTGCTGCTGCGTCCGGTGATCCGCCGCGCGCGGCGGCATCTCGGCAACGACGACATCCTCTTCTGGATCGTCTCGCAGCGCATCCTGCCGCCGGTCGTCACGGTGATCCCGATTTACCTCACCTTCAAGAGCGTGGGTCTGCTCGACACGCACCTCGCGCTGATCATCACCTACGCCACGGCGAACGTGCCGATCGTCGTGTGGCTGATGTTCGATTTCTTCGACGGCGTGCCGAAGGAGATCGAGGAGAGCGCCCAGATCGACGGTGCGACGCGTTTCGCGATCCTGTTCGGCATCGTGTTTCCGCTCGTGGCGCCGGGGCTGGTGGCGACGAGCCTGCTCGTGCTGATCCTGTCATGGAACGAGTACCTGTTCGCGCTCTTCCTGACGACGGCCAACGCGCAGACGCTGCCGCTGCTCGTCGCCGCACAAAACGCGACGCGCGGGCCGCAATGGTGGAACATGTCGGTGCTGATCCTGATCATGATCCTGCCGGTGATGCTGCTCACGCTCACGCTGCAGCGCTTCATCGTCAAGGGCATTCTCGTGGGAGCGGTCAAGGGATGACGGACCTGCACATGTCCGCAAAGGACGCGCGGCTCGGCCAGATCGCGGCGGCGCAGCACGCGAAGAGCGTGTCGCTGCGCAATGTCGGCAAGACCTTCGGCGACACGCGCGTGCTGCGCGATCTCACGCTCGACGTCCACGCCGGTGAATTCCTCGTGCTGCTCGGCGAATCGGGCTGCGGCAAGACCACCGCCTTGCGCATCATCGCGGGGCTGGAATCGGCGACCGAAGGCACCGTGCATGTCGGCGACCGGGACGTGACGCAGGACTTGCCGCGCGATCGCGACGTGGCGATGGTATTCCAGTCATACGCGCTCTATCCGCACAAGACGGTGTTCGAAAACATCGCGTATCCGCTGATCGTGAGAAAGCGCGCGAAGGCCGAGATCGATGCGGCGGTGCGCGAAGTGGCCGCGAGCGTGCAGCTCGAACCGCTGCTCTCGCGCTACCCGCGCCAGCTCTCGGGCGGACAGCGGCAGCGCGTGGCGCTCGCGCGCGCGATCATCCGCAGGCCGGCGGCGTTCCTGATGGACGAGCCGCTGTCGAATCTCGACGCCAAGCTGCGCGGCCACATGCGCGCGGAACTCAAGCACATGCAGCACGAACTCGATATCACGACGATCTATGTCACGCACGACCAGATCGAGGCGATGACGCTCGCGCATCGCGTCGCGCTGATCGACAAGGGCGTTTTGCAGCAACTCGATACCCCGGCGCGCATCTATTCGGACCCGGCCAATCTGTTCGTCGCGGGGTTCATCGGTTCGCCGCCGATGAACTTCCTGCGCGGCACGCTCAAGGATCATCGCTTCGAGGCGCAGGGTCTGGCGCTCGGCGCCGATGTGAATCTCGACGGCGACGCGACCCTCGGCGTGCGGCCGGAGGAATGCACGCTGGTCGCGGCATCGGAAGGCGAGATGCGAGGCCGCATCTATTCGGTCGAGCTGATCGGCGATCACTCGCTCGTTACGCTGAACGTCGGTGAGCAGCAAGTGATCGTCAAGGTGTCGAACATGTTCGCGGGAGAGATCGGCAGCGAGGCGGGCGTGCGCGTGAACCGCGAGCGCGTCTATTTCTTCGACCGGGATTCGGGGCAGCGCATCCGGCAAAAATAACCGCTTGTTTGCGACTATATTTAAAGGAGCGGGACATTCAGCGCGTCCTGCAAGGAGGCGCAAAAATGCGGCGCATATATTTTCTCTTGCCCAACGTGCAAAGCGCGAAGGGAATCATCGACGAACTGCTGCTCAAGCGGGTCGAATGGCGGCATATTCACGTGCTCGCCCGCCCGCACACACCACTCGAAGACCTGCCCCAGGCGACGCTCGCGCAACGCAGCGACCTGCTTTACGCGCTTGGGCGCGGCACGGCGGCGGGCGGCATCACCGGCATGCTGGCGGGACTCGTCGCGATGGCCTTCCCGCCGGTAGGCCTGACGATTGCGGGCGGCGCGGTGGTCTGCATGACGCTCGCGAGCGCCGGGTTCGGCGCATGGACCGCGACGATGATCGGCGTCGGCATTCCGAATACACGCCTCAGGCGTTTCGAAAACGCCATCGAAAACGGTGAACTGCTGATGATGGTCGATGTCCCTAAAGGGCGCGTGGAAGAGATCGAGGAACTGGTCAGGAGCCACCATCCCGAAGCGGACATCGAGGGCACCGACCCGACGATTCCGGCCTTTCCTTAAAACCTTCGCCGCGCTGCGATGCGCGGCTTTTCTGATGCGCTAAGATCACGTGCCGGGCGCGCGCAGGTGGCGTTTTGCGCGCCGCTCGTGGTTTAAACAACCGCTAAAATGTGGCCGGTTCTTTCGAATCAATTGCAGACGTTCTAATAAACGTTGGTATCAACCGAGGGTGATAAGGCGATGCGCCGAGTGGTATTCAATCAAAAGGGTGGAGTGGGAAAATCCACTATCGTCTGTAATCTGGCCGCGATCAGTGCTTCATTGGGCTTGCGCACGCTCGTGATCGACCTCGATCCTCAAGGCAATTCGAGCCAGTATCTGCTCGGCGCCGACGCGAAGGATGCCCAGCCGAATCTCGCGGGTTTCTTCGAATCCGCGTTGAGCTACAGCTTTCGCGAACCCGAAATCAACTCCTTCGTTCATTCCACGCCGTTCGAGAACCTCGACATCATTCCGTCGCATCCGAATCTGGACGCGCTGATGAGCAAGCTTGAATCGCGCTACAAGATCTACAAGTTGCGCGATGGATTGAAAGGGCTGAAAGACTACGACGCCGTCTATATCGACACGCCGCC
The DNA here is from genome assembly GCF_001544535.1 of Caballeronia choica. Classification (GTDB taxonomy): domain Bacteria; phylum Pseudomonadota; class Gammaproteobacteria; order Burkholderiales; family Burkholderiaceae; genus Caballeronia; species Caballeronia choica. Next base: position 7,518 of record NZ_FCON02000207.1, read on the forward strand.
CGCGCTGAATTTCTTTACCCGCTCGGCGCTGATTGCGGTCGAACGCTGCCTGATTCCGTTCGATTGCGACGACTTCTCGCGCCGCGCGCTGTATTCCGTGCTCGAAAACGTGCAGGAAATCCGCCACGACCATAATCCGGCCTTGAGTGTCGAAGGCATCGTCATCAATCAGTTCCAGCCGCGCGCGAGCCTGCCGCAGCAACTCGTCGACGAATTGCGCAGCGAAAGCCTGCCGGTGCTGAATTCGCATCTGTCGCTGTCGGTGAAGATTCGCGAAAGCCACCAGCACGCGCGGCCGATGATCTATCTGGAGCCGCGACATAAGCTCGCGCAGGAATACCTCGCGCTGCATAACGAGCTCAACGGCTAGCGTCCGGCGGCCGCGCAAGCGATGCCGATGCCCCTGCATCTCAAGCTCTGGACCGCGCTCGCGCTGGAAGCGCTGTTCTTCGCGGTCCTGCTGTTCGGCGCGGCGGGGACGATCGCGTGGGGCGCGGCGTGGGTCTACCTCGCGCTTTTTTTCGGCGGCGGCGCGTGGGTCTCGCTGCTCATCATGCGGCATGATCCCGCGCTGCTCGCGGAGCGGATGCGCTCCCCGATCCAGAAAGGCCAGCCGTTCTGGGACAAGCTATTCCTCGTTTCGTTGATTTTCGTGTGGTGCGGCTGGCTTGTGCTGATGGGCCTCGACGCGGTCCGCTTTCGCTGGACCGTCATGCCGGGCTGGCTTCAATCGGCCGGCGGCGCGCTGATGGTGCTGTCGTACGGGATGATCGCGCGCGTGTGTCTCGCGAACACGTTCCTCGCGGCGGTCGTGAGGATTCAGGCGGAACGTGGGCATCGGGTGATTTCGAGCGGACCTTACGCGCTGGTCCGTCATCCGTTGTATGCGGCCGTGCTGATCTTTATTCCCGCAAACGCGCTCGTGCTCGGATCGTGGTGGGGCGCGGCGGGCTCGCTGGTGCTGGCGGCCGCGATCGTCTACCGGACGGTGATGGAGGACCGCGAACTGCAACGCGGCCTTGAAGGCTATGCGGAGTATGCGGCGCGCGTGCGCTATCGGCTGATCCCGCGGGTGTGGTGACGGGGGCGCCGTCCGGCTGACGCATGAACTACATACTGCTCGCGAATCTCGTGCTGGTCGCGCATCTGGCGTTCGTCGTGTTCGTGCTGCTTGGCGGCGTGCTGGTGCTCTGGTATCGCAGGGTCTTGTGGTTGCACCTGCCGGCGCTCGCATGGGGTGTCTTCGTCGAATGGAGCGGGCGCGTCTGTCCGCTGACGCCGCTGGAGAACCATTTTCTGCGGCTTGGCGGCGAGGCGGGTTATGCGGGCGGCTTCATCGAGCATCTGGTCGCGCGGGTGCTTTATCCCGATGACCTCACACCGGCGATGCGCTACGTGCTCGCGGCGCTGCTGATCGCGGTGAACGTGACGGTGTATTCGTTCGTGATCGTGCGGCGCCGGCGCGCTTCGTGACTGACGTCAGCTCTTTTTGGTTGTCTTCGCGACGAACGGGGTCGGCGCATGCTGGATTTTTTCGCTGCCGCACTTCGGGCATTGCAGATGGACGGTCGCATGTTCGGCGAGATGTTCCGCATGCTCGAATGTTGCGCCGCACTGCTCGCATCGGTACTGGTAGGTCGGCATGGCGGATCTCCTGGTCGCTGGCGCTTGGGGGGCGGGGTTGGGGGCGGGGTTGGGTTGGGGTCGGATTGGGGTCGGGTTGGGGTTACACCGTTTGATGTTTTTGCGCTTCTATGGAGCTTGTATTCGGGTCGGTTTATTTGCTCTGCCCCTGTCCGGGGCGGGACTCACTTTCTTTGCTGCTGCAAAGAAAGTAAGCAAAGAAAGCAGCTTCCCAACGCCAATCCTTGCCATGTGCCTCCAGACCGCTCGCTCGGAGTGGTCCAACCGGGGGAGTGTCGTTAGCGGGGTTTGATCGTTGTTGGCATGTAGAAGCGGCACGGGCGTCGCGCCGCGATTGGGAGTGGATCAGCAGTCATTCATCCGGCCTTGCGCTACGCGCTCACCCGCTAAGCAAGACCAAAACCCATGGTTACGTCGCTACGGTTGTCCTTTCTGCTTCTTCCAATTTACCACTGCTTGGCACACCTGTCGTCGGGCACGAAGTGCCGGGACGGATGAATGACTGCTGTTCCACTCCGCGCAGCGGTGCGACGTGCGCGCCTTTTCTACATGCCAACAACGGGGAAACCCCGCTAACGACACTCCCCCGGTTGGACCACTCCGAGCGAGCGGTCTGGAGGCACATGGCAAGGATTGGCGTTGGAAAGCTGCTTTCTTTGCTTACTTTCTTTGCAGCAGCAAAGAAAGTGAGTCCCGCCCCG
>NZ_FCON02000208.1 GCF_001544535.1 Caballeronia choica
CCCAGCTCGTTGACGCTCGCTTCATGTGCCGACCAAAATGCGAGAGTAAACGACAGCCCGCGAAAGTTTACAACCCCATCCGGTATGTCATTGAACGTAAACGATTTTCCCGCGCAGCGACCGCACCCGACACGAGTTGTGTGTAATCAAATGCGGTAAACCAGATAGCCCAACGCCTGAGACTACATCGAAGAACGTCATGGCGACGTATGCAATCTTGAAGTGCCTTTGTTTTCATTCACGAAGCATGGCTGTATCTAAGAAGGCGCAGTCAGCCAGACGTTTCACAGCCTTGTTCAGAAGCTGCAGCTTTATATTCCGCCAGGCGTATCGCCACCAAGAGCTCACGATCTTCGGTGCGTATTTCGGACGAACGCGACCGGCCGTTTCGGGATGGTGACCGGCGATTTCGGCAACGTGACCGGCATTTCGGGAACGTGACCGAGCGGACCGGGAAGGCAAGATTGGCGTTGCGCATGACATCAACCACGCGGGCTATGCTCGGCGGCTGTGGCCGGAGAGAGCATGCCCGTGCATCGGAATGGGATTGACCCGAACCGCCACCTGATCCAGTTGTCCACCTTCGTTGGACATGCGATCCGGACTCGACGGGCCCCGTCGTCAGGTTGTTTCGGAGGTACGCCCTCCAGGCATTGGCTGGCGCCAGGATCAAGATTGCCTGAAATGGCTGCAATCGCTCTGAAGTTTATGTTCGGTCTCTCTCCCACCCCTCGTGACGCGGTTATCACTGCGCTTGGCCAAATAATGCCTGAAGTCCGCCCAATCAATCCTGATCCCTTTCAAAAGTCCAAACGTGTCCGCCAAGGTGAGCGAGATCACTCATTTGTCTGCGTGGCAGCGCACATTCTCCGGACAAACCGACTAAGGATAAAACCTACAGATATTTTCAATATGTAAACCTATCTTTCGTCTTGTTAGGACGAAAGGTCAGCAGGCAATGGCGTACATGCAGTTTCGAAGACACTGTTTGGTTTGAAAGGAGACGTCATGAAAACCCCGCTTGTTGAGATCCACATTCCTTCGATCTACATAGACAAGCAAAATACGCCCGTCTCGCTGCCCAAAAAACTTGCCCATGCCACGCCCGACATGGCAGCGGCCATTGCGGGTCTCGCCAATGATGTCGCCGCGCACGGCGGTAAGCTCGTTCTCTCTGATCTTTTTCGCAGTTATGAAATGCAGTTGCAATCACATCTCGACTACGTAAACGGCAAGAAGAAAGCATTCAGTCCGACTCCGGGCGGCAGCTTCCACGAAGCCGGCCGCGCAATGGACATTTCGTTGTCTGATTTAAAGATGAACTTGGGCGCGTTCTGGAATCTCGCGAAGAATTGGGGCGTCGTTCCCATCGTTGCAACGCCCAATTCGAGTTTGAGTGAAGCGTGGCATTTCGAATGCCGCGGCAGTCATCAGCGAGTAATCGACTATTACAAAGACGGTAAGGGGGATAATTTTGAGAAGCCTTATACGGCAGGCGCCGCATCAGCAATCCTCGCTTTGGGAGTGCACGTCGTCAAGTTTGGCAACGCTCAAAAGGAGGCCCAGCTTCAGGCATCGCTAATTCGCTGCGGATACGTGATTGGCAATCTCGATGGCGCGATCGGACCGACAACGCGTGCCGCTTTGGCAAGCCTTGGACTTTCGGGCGCCAGTCTCGACGACGCTCTTGCCCATGTCGAGGATTTAGCGCAGAAGGCGTTCATCGCCGAGTATGCCTCGCCAGCGCAAGAAATTAACGTAGCGGATAACGAATTTATGTTCGTCCACCCCGCGCATCTTGAGCTCAATGGCTGATATCGCGACTTGCCCGATTGTGACATCGCGTCCATTCGCAGTTGGGTGGTGCAAAAGTTGATGCACAAGAAAGCAAAGCCACTGACTGGCAACAAGTCAGAGTGCAGTGCGCACTGTCCGGAATGAAGGACCGGCGGAATGTTCGCCGTTTCGTCTCGCACGATGTTCTATTCGATGGGGGTGCCGTTGATGAAGCTCGTCAGTTTTTCGCTGAAACAGGGAAGTAAGTATTACGGGAACGTCGACAATGGCCCGACCTTCTTTATTGGCAGCCGTGTGTCGTATAGGGATGGCAAAGGGCTGATGAATTTATCTGGCGACGATCCTAAGCAACGCTATGACCGAAACGTGTTCCGCGGAAAATACGGCTTCTGGGCGGATTTCATTCATCCCACAGCCATGTCGGAGGGGGCGTTGTTTCACACGCTGAATACCTATGATCGGGCACGATTCACATTTTCTTTTCTGCAGTTCGCCGCTCATGTTCCTGATGGCGACTTCGTCATATATCTGCGCCGCCTCCTTGCTCTGCCCCTCGCGGCGGAGTATTTTCCAGATCTAAAACTCGTTAATGGCAGGGTGCATCGGGTCCGTGACGGAGTCGAGGCCGCGCTCGAAAGCGCAACGACGACCGAGCCGCTTCTCGACTATTTCAATCCTACGCTCAAGGAAATTGAAGACACCGAAGTGATACAAGCCGCACGCTTGATTCATTGGGTGCAGAACGATGTCGCCCATCGTGAACTGCAGATCGAGGTCGGCATAAAGATATTCAAGAACGCAATGTTTCATTACGCGAAGCGCTATGCCCTTGACGGAACGAAGGACGTCGTGTGTCTTATCATCGCGGACATTCGTCATCAAGGTCGCGCGCGCGATCCGGAAATCATCCACGCGCTAAGCGAAAGCGACCCAATTTCGGCGCTTCTTAAGATCGGCGACTCTCAATATCCGGACCGTATAAAGGTCCTGGTCAAGGAAATACACGATCTTCGTGAAGACGGAACTCTCGGTAAACGTATATATAATCTCGCTACGCGCGACTTCGTTCTCATTTAATGTGACTGTGAAGGTCAATCAATTCTGGTAGTAGAGGCACCGCGCAACTTCCATGATGGCTCCTGCTGATGGCAGGCACATCAAAGCCGAATGTACGGACGCAGCGATACCTTCGTGAGTCAGTTGGGCGTGGCCACCAATAGCTATTTTATTTAAACAAATAAGACACGACAGAAAAACAAGTGACGCTTTAATCAAAGGGAGTTATGTTCGTCTGTGCACCTAAGGCAATTGACAGATTCCTTCATTGCCTCGATTCGAACACTACATCGTCGCCCATCAAATCCTTTTTCTTTCAAAAAATTTTACACTAGGCACCTACTCCTTTAGAGTTCAAACCTTTTTGATTAGAAAAGCGACGGTAGGCGAAAGGTTCTCAAATCCTGGTAATGGAATATTTAAAAACATGAGACAACTTCTGGTTGCGGCTGTGCTTATCGTTGCTGGTATTGCACTCCTTTTCGTTGCACCTGTTGCTATAGTCGCCACTTCGTCGGGCCGGGAGACCTCGCTGATTCTCCCCCTATTTGCGGTGGCTGGCGTCGTCTTATTGATCGCAACCCTCGCACTGGTTTCACTTGCCTTTGGAACATTTGGCCTCGCGGACAAAAGCCAGGCGATGGCGCTGCCTGAAGGGTCTATTCGGGCAGTCATAGCAGTGGCGTTGGTCGTGCTGTTCGCAATTCTTTGCGTGTTTCTTTTCGAGCGCCTTTATGCCGGCGGACCACTGATCACGACACCCGAACTCACCGAATCACAGGTCTCAGATTTTAAAGGGCAAAACCCGAAGGTCGGTGTCGTCGTGATATTACCGTCAAATAAAGATAAGGCTAACAAGCTTTTCGTTATCACCTATCGCGACCCCGAAGGAACAAAGGAAGGCACAGACTTCGCTAAGCAATTGCTTGTGCTTATCGGCACGCTAGTTACCGCAGTATCGAGTTTCTATTTTGGAGCCAAGACGGCCAGCGCAGCGACGACATCCACAGAGAAGCCAAAGGGGGCGCCGACCATCCGAGCGATGAAGCCGAATGTCATTTCATTGGCGGGTGCGCCGCAGACGCACGACTTGGAGATCGTCGGCGACAACCTTAACGCGATTAAGAGCGTCAAGGTTGTTAGGGGCAAGGATCAAATCTTGGGGACGAATGTGGTTTCGAACGACATGGTGGTTCGCTGTCAAATTCCTGTGACCGCTGACACTGCCCTCGGCCAGTGGGACCTGATGATTATCGATGGTTCGTCTCGGCAAGCGACGCTGCAAAACGCCATTACAGTCGATCCCTGAGATTGGCGTGAGACGTTCACTCTCGAGACAGCAAATAAAGATGCGTACGGCAGGAAAAGACACCGGCTTGCACAACGAGCCGCGCTTAGCGAACCTCTAATCATAAAGGTGAGTCAATGCCTCGACTAATCGGCACTATCTCTGCTCAAGGACTTACGTGGTAGTTACTCGCTCGCAGCGCACCTTGCGTGTAGGTGTTTGCTTCGGTTCCTTAGAAAACCTCTGACTACGCTCAACGCGACCTGTATCTCATTCTCCGATCGGCCCTACGCGCCGGCTACGTCCGCACGGCTCAGTGGCATTTAGCCGGCCGTGAGGAGGACTAGGCTGTCAGCATGATTGATTTTCGATTTTACCTATGTCTGTATGCTGATACTTTAAAGGCTGAGCCGTCATAGACGCTCAGCTATGCGTCGCATTATTCAGCCTGCATAGCGAAACTGACCGGTGAGGACGGCTAGTTGTCGAGTGCAAGGGCGTTAAAGAATGGTGAACGGGCCTATGTCCTTAAGCGCGCCGTTCTTTTGGTGCGCTTGCGCACACATCCATTGGGAAAGAGATAGGTTTCTGCGAAAGCTCACCTTTAATTAACTGCGTGTCCGTCAGTTACATTCACAACTTCAAAACACGGCCGGCTCTTGAGCCACGCGTTGATCGCTAACATCGTTTTCTTAATAGAACAGTTCAAGACGTCAGCGGAACATTACGGGCAAGAGGTCCACTCGAATGGCGCAGCCACTCAAAGAGGGCGATTTGGGTCCTGGCGTCGAAGCGCTGCAAATGGCATTACGGGCGCGGGGCTTGTTCCCCCACGTCGTCAACGGGATCTTCGGGTCTACGACGACGCAGGCGGTCACGACCTTCAACGGTGGTCTCACGCCGCCACCTGCCGATCTCGCCATCGCGGATGCGGTCACGCTAGCCGCTCTTGAAGTCACTATTACCGACGACGAAAGCACTCGAGACGTAAAGCGTAGTTTCATCAGCGACTGGGAAAAATGGATCTCGTATTTTGTCTGCGCGTGGCTTTGTGTATTCGTCGGTATTTCGGCGTATTACCCGATCTTCAAGCCAGATCAGTCGCCACGTTATTTCGCGATCGTCGCACTCATTGTACTTGCGCTCGGGTTCGGGGTGTGGTTTGTTTCGTGTTTCACCGGCGACCCGACGTCGGACTGGAGAAGGCGCGAGACCTTCCGGTTCGCCTACGTATTCACGATGACCAGCTTTGCAGTGCTGATATTTCCGGTTGCCAATCCCTGGCAGCCGGATGTATCTGGGCCGATCGGCATCATTCGCGGATGCGTAGACAAAGGCGCGAGCAAAACTACGCCTGATTCGATAGCGTGTGTCGTTTCAAAGAAAGAGGGGGACGTGGTCCTTGATCGGGATCTCACAGAAGCCACAGCCGAGATGCAAAAAAAGGCTTCGGACGCGAAGGCCGCTTTCGCGCCACAAGCCGCTTCTTCAACGAGTGTGCCAACAGCGGCTTCATCGTCCACAACGACATCCTCGTCCGCCACGGCTTCATCGCCAGAGGCGGCTTCGTCACCGGTCGGGGCTTCATCGCCCGTGCCGGCTTCGGCCGCCGAGCCCGATCGCGCGAACCACTATCAAATGCCAGCAGGTTTCGCTTCGGACAAGTCTTTCCCTTGGCTTGTCGTCATTGGCGGGACATATGGCGTACATGCCGAGCACGGAGAGAAAGTAGACGTCTATCGCTCGTTCACGATTGTCCAGAGCGGGTTCGTCGTGCCGTACTACGTGCTCTTGCTCGCCTTCGTCGGTGGCGCCATCAGCCTCACGAGAAAGATCCCGGAGTATCAGAAGCAGTCAGAGCCGCACTACGTTAGTACCGCAGACGCGCCGCGGCTCGATGCTTTCGAAATCCGTGAGAACGTCATCTTCGAGATCATGCAGCTCATCACGGCGCCATTCATCGCGATGGTCGCGTTCTACGCATTTGCACCCGCCACGACCGCCGGTGGCATCACCGTATCGTTTCTTTCGGGCTTCGCATCGGGCGTGATCCTTCTGCAGTTGCGCGGACTGGCCGAGGGACTCGCGCCTGCCTTGACCGCGCGGCTCAGCTCGCCAAATACGGCGCAGCTTGGCTCGATCACGGGCAAGGTCGTCGATGCAGACGGCAAGCCCGTGCAAGGGGCTTCTGTCAACGTAGTTGGCGTGCCCTCCGTAGCCATAGTGAAAACTGGTCAGGACGGAACGTTCGCGGTGAAAGGTGTGCCGGTGGGTATGCAACATCTAACGGCGACGTTGAGCGGCAAGACGGCGGCCGGCAGTGCGAGCATCACCGCGGGCGCCAGTGCTACGCTGACGATTTCGCTCATCTGACTACGCCTGTCTGATCGGGACAGCCACGGTGACGCGCAATCAGGCAAGAGCTTTGTAATGAGCGTCATTGAGAGGTCTGACATTATCAGCTGCGCGCGGATGCGTTTGGCGAGTTGTTGGTGGATGGACGCACAGAGCGGAGTCGCATTCTGCTTTTGGCTGCGGCGAAAAAGGGAACGCCTCGGGCAACGGCGTTTATTACATTGCCATAACTGGCGTCTTGTACTAGGCTTAACCGGAGCGCAGCATTTTTAAAAAAATATTTGCCTATGTAATTCGGTATCCTATCTATAAATACCGCGTTGTTACGATTTAGCATGGGATCCGACGCAGCGCGTTCCGCGTTTCATAAACAGGACAGAAAGGGGAATAACAATGATCACCCCGCGCTTCGCTTTATTTTTCTTATTTCTGTGTGCGGGTTTGGGCCTATCGGGCTGCGCGACCAACATGACGAGCGTGGCGACCTTTGGCGATGCGACCGCGGCGGTGGCGCAGCAAACGACCGAAGTCCTTCCGAAGATGCCACAGAACTGTCGGGAACTTCAGACATTGTTTTCCGAGCAACGCGCGATAGTTTCGAGCGCGCTCACCCAGAAGGATACAAAAAATCAACCAGTCGCACGAAAAGCCGCACTTTCAGCAGCGAACGACGTGAATGACGAAAGAGGGCAGCTGGACGTTTATGTGGAGTCGCTCGCAAGTGCAAGCGGAACCGTCCAAGGCAACTGCAAGCTGATGGATTCATATGCGCCGCAGTTGCAGGCGCTGAGTTCGACCTTAGCGTCCTATGCGAGCGCCGTCAAGGCGCTTGCCCAAGACCAGTACGTCACCTATCGACCAGAGTATGGCGCGCTTTCTAAGTCTGTTGGATCCATTCCGGTCGGCGGAACGAAGAGCCTCCTCGATCCAAAACAGGTCGACGCGATTAACGGAGTCGAGGCGCTCATCTACAAGCTGGCCACTCAATCGTATCGTCAGTCCAAGCTCAAAGAGGTTCTCGACAACAGCAAGCCTGTAGAGAACGTCATTCAACAACTTCAAATTGTTGCAGGTTTATATCTTGTCGAGATTCAGGGCCTTGCGGTCGCGCAACTGAATGCGGCAGGTGCAGCCAAGGTCCTTCAACAAAAGCAACTGCTTTTCGAACCTATCGCCGTGCAGGAGTACGTTAAAGGACTGCAGGCACAGCAGAGCGTCACCAAGTCACGTGCGTCTGCCTTGCAGGAATACATCCAAGTGTTAAGCAAAGTAGGCCCCACGCTTACGAAGGCCCGAGATTCGATTAACCGAGTTCCACTCCAGGATACAGTTCGAGAAATCGAAGAATTCGCGCACGCGGCCTACAGTGCACAACAGAGCTTGCGGGACGCATTCTGACAAGGAGACAAGGAATGACTATCTCTGTTCAACCCAATGCGGAAGAAACGCTGGAACTGGCGAGCCATTTCATGGCAATCGTGACCACCACTGCAGAGCAGTTGCAGGAGGCGGTGGATAATGGCGAGACGCCTTCTAACTATTTCGCTATTCAGGCAAAGCAAGCGCTCCTTGCAGCACAGATCCAGACATGGGTCACGGAAGGAATAGGGATAGCGTTGGATAGCGCAGGTCAGGCAGTCGACGCCATTAACCAGGCAACGACATTGATGAACAACGCAATCAATATCACCAAAAAGATTGCGGTGGACGTGGCAGTAATTGGTAGCTTCGTGGACCTCGCCGTCGCGATTACTTCCGGACAGCCACAAGCCATCATCTCCAAGAGCACCGCGTTCATTGCAAAATTGACAAGCGCAACTGCCTGAAGGTCTCAACAGGATCCGGGCGCAACGAAAATTCTTGAAGCCGAGTATAGGCCGCGTGCGTCGCTTGATCGCCCGATGATCTTGCTCGACAACATTGTTCAGATACTTGTTCTGCCGAATCTTGATCGGTGTTTCCCGCTCCGCGTTGAGAGCATCCAGCGCGGCGAGGTTCGCACCGCTTTTATCGATTGTCACCGTCTCGGGTTCGCCGTTCTGCTCGATTGACTTTTCGAAGTAGTGCCGCGCCGCGGCCTTGTCACGATGGGCACGCAGCAGAAAATCAACCGTGTTACCCTCCTTGTCGACTGCGCGGTACAAATACTTCCACTGGCCTCGGACCTTGATATACGTTTCGTCCATTCGCCAGCGCCGACCGACGGCTTTCTTGTGGCGACGAAAGGTCTTTTCCAGTACCGGCAACACCTTGATGGCCCAGCGGTGCACAGTTGAATGGTCGACTGAGATTCCGCGCTCCGCCATCATCTCTTCCAGGTGTCGAAGGCTCAGCGGATAGGCCACATACCAGCGCACGCACGTCAGGATCACGTCGAGCGGATAGTGCAAACGCCTGAGCACCCGTGCCAAGGCTGGATTCAGAGTCGTCATCAAGCGTCCGATCGTTCGCATTGTCATGGCTCATGATACCCGACGCTTACTGCGACAAAACCGCTCGCAGTACTGCCTGACGGGCTGCTCGCGTCGGGCTCGGAAGACGGCACCATCAAGCTGTGGAACCCGGCGAGCGGCGTGTGCGAGGCGACGCTTGAAGGACACACGTCGCAGGTGACCGCGCTCAAGTTGCTTGGCGACGGGCGGCTCGCGTCGGGATCACGAGACAGGACAATTCGAGTCTGGCACGTACATAACGGACACTGGACGGGCGAGGTTCTGTTTGTCTCCGACTCCTGTATCGAGGCGCTTGCCTTCGCCGTGTGCACAGAGGTTCTCGCGGCAGGAGACCGGGCCGGACGCATCCACTTCCTGAAGGTGGAAGGTGATGCGCGGGTCACGAGCAAAAGCCCGCCGCCGCTGTGAGTTTTCCGAGCGAATCTGCGGAGGCGCCTTTTTCGAAACGGTCAGTTCTGTCGAAGATTTCAAACGTTATCAAACGGATTCGGATCGCGTCTGATGGGTGATCAAAGTTTTGTCAACAGTGCACTGGCTCTCGCGAACGCGGTCGGCAGTCGAGGGTCACGGCGGAGCCGGACCAATGACGGAAAAGGCCAATGAAACAAAGTTCAACATTGCGAAACGAATGGCCGCTTCCCGGCCGAGAACCGACATTTGAACGTCGGAGTGACGGTGCGGGTGAATGACGCTTCATGGCCGAGAGCACCAGTTCAGCAAACTTCCCGCCAGAGCTGGCGTGGGAGTCTTCAATGGCAACTTTCGGGGAGAGA
>NZ_FCON02000209.1 GCF_001544535.1 Caballeronia choica
CGCGGGCGCGGGGGAATTGCCATGTCTTTGCTCGACGTGGACTCCATCGATTACATCGGCGTCAACATCCTTTTCAAAAATATAGGAATAAAGGCCTGTTAATTCTTAATATTCAATGATTTAGCCAATCTTCTGGCGTCGGTGAAGCCACCAAATCTGCACGCCAACGCACACGTAAAGACAATGACTTACAACGTGGTTTTGGACTGAAGAAGGCCCTGCGAGTTCGTCGAGTGACCAGGAAATACTCCGAGCGAGTCGCGGGAGCAACAGCCCGCGCCATACCGCCGGTTCACACATGATGGACGGCCAAGTTGACTTGCGTTTTGTACGCGACAACCTCGGTCACGCATCGATCTCTACCACCAGTCAATACCTGCACGCGGACGACGACGAACGCCATCGCGCAACCGAGTCCGGGCTCAAACTGAATTGGTAAAGGCCGCAGCCATTTGTCCCGATCTCGCAGTGCAGCGGCCCTTCACCGTAGCAACTCGGTGGCGCGTTTTCGCGCCATGCCATTGGTTCACCCACATAACAGCGGCAGGTGAGGATCCCATCGCCGTCATTCAGTGGAGGGTTCAATTTGTCGATCGTAAGTGGCCGCTGTCGGGAAAATCGAATGCTCGTTGACGACCCATAGGAGCCGATCGACTCGGCTTCATGAATGTCCGGATCCCGATCGGATCCGGACGTCAAGACGGTGCGTCTTGGTCCAAGCCCATTCACGCAAGCAAGTGCCGTACTGTCGCACGCAGCTCCATTCATTTGGATGCTCATCCTCGTCGTTACCATGGTCATCGAGTATCGCGCTCGTTGGGCTCACGCGACGATCAGCCGCAACAACAGACCGGCCAGGCCACATGCGAAAACAACGGGAATCACGCCAATCTTGAATCGGCAAAGCGCGACTACCGCGCCTAGGCCGATTAAAAGTGAAAGCCAGTCGAAACTGTTGTGCATCCCACGCGGCCAGAGAACATGCAAGGCGAAGAACACTGCAAGATTGACGATCACGCCCACGACCGCAGCCGTAATTCCGGTCAGCGGCGCCGTGAACTTGAGATTGTTGTGAGTGGTCTCGATGAACGGGCCGCCCAGCAAAATGAAAAGAAACGACGGAAGGAATGTGAAGAACGTCACTAACACCGAGGCGGCAACTGCAGAGACGAACAGCGCATCGGGACCGAACACGGCCTTGGTCCATCCGCCCGCAAATCCGACGAACGATACGACCATGATGAGCGGCCCCGGAGTGGTCTCGCCGAGCGCAAGTCCATCGATCATCTGAAGTCCGGTCAGCCAATGATAATGCTCGACCGCGCCTTGATAGACGTAAGGAAGCACTGCGTACGCCCCGCCGAACGTGAGTAGCGCGGCCTTCGTAAAAAACCACGCCATTTGCGTGAGTGTTCCCGTCCATCCAAAGGTCGCGATCAATAGTCCCATCACGGCAAGCCAGATCAGAAGAAAAACCGCGAGCACAGATGCGAAGCGCTTCCATGTAAAGAGCGCGTGGCGCGGCGTGGGCGTGTCGTCGTCGAGAATGGCGGGGCCAAGTGCCTTGCCGCCCGCCTTGTGGCCTGCACCGATCGCAAACTTCGAGGGCGCATATTTGCCGCCGAAGTGCCCGATGATGCCTGCGATAAGGACGATCAACGGGAATGGCACGTTAGCCGCAAATATCGCGACGAAGGCCGCCGCTGCAATGAGCCACAACCACGGGTTTTTCAGCACCCGCGAGCCAATGCGGTAAGCCGCGAAGATGACGATTGAGGTGACGGCCGGCTTGATCCCGTAGAGCACGCCCGCGATTGTTGGGACACTGCCAAACGCCATATAGATCCACGACAGCGCGATGAGGATAAATAGCGAGGGCAGAACAAACAGCCCCCCGGCTACGATGCCGCCCCGCGTGCGGTGCATGAGCCACCCGATGTAGGTCGCCAGTTGCTGCGCCTCGGGACCGGGCAAGACCATGCAGTAATTCAACGCGTGCAAGAACCGCTTCTCGGAGATCCAGTGTTTCCTTTCGACGAGATCCTGATGCATGATCGCGATCTGGCCCGCTGGTCCGCCAAAGCTGATGAAGCCGAGTCGAAGCCAGTACCAGAACGCCTCCCGGAAACTGATCGGCTCGGTTGATATGTCGGAAACAGGCGTGACCGCGTCATCCCGTGCTAATTGGCTTGGCTCCATCTGTCACTCCGGAATCGACTTCGTTGACCTGCGGAATTCGCGGACGCCGGTTATGGTGTTGTCACTTCGCCGCGCGCTTGCCCGTAGCGGCAAAGTGTGCGAGCAGCGAATCAAGCACGCGGCTCATCTCCGCAAGGAGTTCGTCGTCGCCCAGGCCTCGCTCTCTCGCACCCGTCATGACCGCCTCGAAGCCCGCAGCTTCCGGCACGATCAGGCCGCCAACATCGAGCGAATGCACCAGGTTCGCAAGCCCAGTCATGCCGGGCTCGCTGTCCACCCCAAAGCTCACAGCGAGGACTTCAAAGGTCACCCGGTCATTGACATGTGAAAACGCCGCACCATCGAAATCGAAACCGACAGCATGCTTCGGGCACTTGTCAGGCGACGCAAGCCAGATGAAGCGAGCTTCGCCGTCGATAAAACGTTTGATGAGCCATGCGCTGGCCACCCGGTCCACCCACATATGACGGCGCGTGGCCCAGACGCGGCCCTGAAATAAAGCGAGATCTAGAAGCCGAATGTCGCCGACGCTCGAATGAGGTTCGTCTGGCGACAGCATGGCCTCTGCGGTTTGAACGAAGTCCTCCCACGCGGATCGTGCCCGCACCGACGCTTCGTTCGGGAAAAAATCGATCGCGGCAAGGGCTTCGAATTCCTTGCGGGTCTTGCGTAAGAGCTTGGTGATGTCCGCAACTCTCAGCCCGGCGAGGGTCCTCTGAATGCTCTCGGTCGACCGCCGAAAATTCGCGTAGTCATCCGTGCGATCAAACAGGCTTCGAAATTCCTCGTCCTGCGCCTGATCCGCACTGGCGAAGCGCACCAGATACGCCGTTCCTCCCGCTGTCCCGATGCTGTCACACATTTCGGCCATGCCGTCGTCTGCCGTGTGAGGAAGCAAATACGCGCCATCCCGGAGAACGGCACAACCCATGGCCTTCAGCGCGCGCCAGTAACGCATACGCGCAGTGGCGTTGTCGGTCGGCAGGGTAAGGATAAGCAGCAGCCAATCGGAAAATTTTTTCATATAACGGACTCTACATTTTTGTTACGCCCGATACAAATAAATTTGCGTTCAGGCAGTTCGCGGTCTAGCATTGGCTTCACTCGCTAACGAAGGTCCGGACGAACGCCCTAATCCACTCGCACAAGGTTACGGCCGGCGAACACGAGGAAGCGTATGGCAACGCGAAGAGACTTCATGCAGCAGACAACGCTGGCCGGCGCGGGTCTGATACTCGCATCCGGTCGCGCGCTCGGGGCGGCAGGCGAGCACGAGCAGTACAGCGACAAGCTGGTCGATGCGAGCGGCAGGTACGCTGCAGCGCCCCTGCCGTTCGCTTACGACGCGCTCGAACCGGCCATCGACGCCAAGACGGTCGAATTGCACTACAACTTCCATCACAAGCCGGCTGTGGTGGCGGCAAACAAGGCCGAAGACGAATTAGCCAAAGCGCGTGACGCGAATGACTTCGCGCTCGTGAAGTACAACGAGAAGGAACTGGCCTTTCAACTGTCGAGCCATATCCTGCACACGATTTACTGGACGAGCATTTCAGGCAAGGGCGAACCGCCCCGAGACGATCTGGCGAAAGCGATCAATCGGGATTTCGGTTCGTACGCGAAGCTTCAGGCGCAACTCATCGCGGCGACCGTTGCTGTCGAGGCATCGGGATGGGGTATCGTCGGCTATCATCCCTCGACCTCGAAGCTGATGATCCTGCAATGCGAAAACCATCAGAAGCTGACGGCATGGGGCATTCAACCGATTCTCGTCCTCGATGTATTCGAGCATGCGTACTATCTCAAGTACCAAAATCGACGGCCGGAATACCTGCATCAGATCGTTGGCCTGCTGAACTGGGATAACGCGGGATCCAGGCTGAATTCGGCGATGTCTGAGCGACAAGCGACGTGAAATACGCTGGCCGCCGCGCGATGACTTCTCGCGTACCAGCTTGTATTGCCCTGGTTCTCTTCGCGTGGGTATCGTTAGGGTTGTCGATAAAATCGGCTTGCGCTTCGGATGCCCGCGCTGTACCGCTGCATAAGATCGCCGATATTCCACTCGGCGGCCGCCCCACTCGGCTCGACTACGTGAGCTTCGATCCAGGCCGGCATCTGCTTTACATTGCTCACCTTGGCGATAGCGAAGTCATCGTGTTCGATGTGAATACGTCGCGGGTCGTAGGGCGAATCGGCGATTTGAGTTCGGTCCACGGCGTACTGGCGATTCCCGAGCTGGGACGTGCTTACGCAACGGCGACCGGAAGCAAAGAAGTCGTCGCCATCGATCCTGCGACCATGACAACCACTGCTCGAATTCCGGCCGGTGGCTATCCCGATGGGCTTGCTTACGCACCCGACGCCCACAAGCTGTACGTTTCAGACGAGCGCGGCGGCGACGAAGCGGTCGTCGATGTCCGATCCAACACTAAAGTCGCAACCGTTTCGTTGGGTGGGGAAGCGGGCAATACGCAATACGATTCCGTTTCCCGGCACGTTTTCGTCAACGTGCAGACACGCGCGCAGCTTGTCGAGATCGATCCATTCTCGGATACCGTCATCGCGCGTTACGACCTGCGCGGCGCGAAAGGCAACCACGGTTTGTTAATCGATTCAGAAGATCGTCTCGCGTTCATTGCTTGCGAGGGCAACGACACGCTCCTCATTTTCGACATGCGGACGAAGCGGGTGACCGCCTCTTTTCGTGTCGGCGCCGGCCCTGACGTCCTCGCTTATGACGATGCGTATCACTACCTCTATGTCGCGAGCGAATCCGGTCTGGCATCGATACTCCGAGTCGCATCGAGCGGCGTCACCAAGCTCGGCGAATTTGTCGCCGGCCCGAATGCGCATGTCGTCGGAGTCGACCGGACGACACATCGCGTTTACTTTCCGCTTAAGAATCTTGACGGTCACACGGCGCTTAGAGTGTTCGAAGCAACGCAATAATCGACGCACCGTTCACTTGCCGACCGTCCGAACACAAACGAGAGAAGGTTATGCCAAGAACGCGCGTCGTTTTACTCGCGGTGTTGATATCAACTCAGGCTGGAGCGGCTCCGCCGCATATGAGCGACGGCATGTTGGTCGACGATCACGGCATGACGCTGTACGCGTTTGCCGGACATGGAAGTCCCGATGCAACCGCCTGCGAAGGCGACTGCGAACGGAATTTTCCGCCTGCCATTGCCGATCCGAGCGATAAGCCAACAGCCCGCTTGTCCATCATCAAGACGGCGAAGGGAGAGCGCCAGTGGGCCTATCAGGGTCGTCCGCTTCATCACGGGAGAATGGACAAAAAGCCGGGTGACCATCAAGGCGATGGGCTGAATGGCGCGTGGTATCCGATTCGGCAATAGAGCGTCCGGCATGTACGAGCGACCTTTTACACGAAGACCACTGCGGAAATAGGGGACCAGTCAATGAACACGACAGCGGGATCGGTCGCGATACTTTGGCGCGGCGACGCTGAAGCGCGGCGAGATGCAACAGTGAGCAATAACCGATTCTTTCGTGTCTTCGAGGAACTCGCCTCGCTTGGCATAGCGGCGGAGCCTGCTGTCTACTCGGAGGAGATGGCGGAAGAAGTCCGCGCTCAATTGCTCAAGGTCGATGGCGTGCTGGTATGGGTCGATCCTATTCACGACGGCCGAGATCGGACGGCGCTCAACGCACTTCTGTGCGATGTTGCATCGCGTGGACCTTGGGTAAGCGCCCATCCGGACGTGATATCAAAAATGGGCGTAAAGGAAGTGCTGTATCGCACCCGGCACTTAGGATGGGGCGCCGATACGTACCTTTATTCAAGCATGGACGACTTTTCGAACGAATTTCCCGATCGGCTCAGCAGGGACGGGCCACGCGTACTCAAACAGAACAGAGGAAATGGTGGGCACGGTGTGTGGCGAGTCGAACGCTCTTCTTCGACTGTCAACGGTCGGACGTGGGTAAGCGTGCTGCACGCGCGAAAGGGCAGCGTGACAGAGGAAATGCCGCTTGAAGAATTCATCGCTCGATGTGAACCCCTTCTCGACTCGCGAGGCTGCATTGTCGATCAGCCCTTTCAGCCTCGTCTCGCCGATGGCATGGTTCGCTGTTACATGGGCACCGATAAGGTGGTCGGATTTGGACATCAATTCGTCAAGGCCCTCATGCCGCCTCCGCCCGAAGGACCGGACTCCGTTTCTGCGCAACCCGGCCCCCGCATCATGCACGCGGCTGCCGCGAAAGCTTTTCAGGATCTCAGGGAACGCATGGAGCGGGAGTGGACGCCGCAGTTGATGGCGCTGTTCGACATCGACGTCAAATCGCTGCCAGTCATCTGGGACGCCGACTTTCTTTATGGTCCGCGCACCGAAGCAGGTAAGGATACTTTCGTTCTTTGCGAGATCAACGTGAGCTCGGTTTTTCCCATTCCGGATCAGGCACCTGCGGCGATCGCGCGGTTGGTCGCTGAACGGTTACGTCCTAAAGCGACGAGATAGGCCCAAGTCGGCGCTTTTACCAAGCAAGTTGATCTACCGCTACGTATCGGGCCGAAGATTGTGACCGGCTTCGCCCGACCGATGTGTAACCAGAAAAGGGCATTCGATCGTGGTCCGCGGCGGTCGCCTTATAGCCGGCTGCCGAAGTCGGTGCGGTGGAGTCTGCGCAGCCCCCGCAAGCGCGGCGCGAACTTCGGCATCCGACCCGCTACAGCCGTGGACACGAACCGTATCAGCGCCCGCTTCCCGTTGAAAATGTGCCGTCGATTGTTGGGCCCGACAGACGGACTGGCCGCGCATTGCGAGAGCGCCTACCGCAGCGGATACCGCTTCATCGGTGAATGTGCCACAGGCGTGGATGCTACTGACGATCCAGTAGCATCGACCCTCAATTCCGCTTTCGCGTGGCGAAGGATTTTCACGGCGGAGGTCAAGGCAAGTATCGACATGATTGTCGCAACGGCCAGATCCGGCCATCCTGCTCCTGTTCCGAACACGCCCAGAGCGGCAAGAAGAACGGCGACATTCCCTACCGCGTCATTACGAGTGCAAAGCCAAACACTGCGCATGTTGCTGTCTCCCTCGCGGTACGCGAACAGGAGTAACGCAACAACGCAGTTGGCTACTAATGCGCTCAACCCGACGATACCCATCGTAGGCGCGCTAGGCACCGCTTCCGATGTTAGGCTCCAGACGGCAAATCCAAGCACCCACAGGCCAAACGCTCCCATCGAAAGCGCTTTGATTCGCGACGCGTTAGCGCGTAAGGTCACGCTCAACCCAAGCACCACAAGACTTATACCGTAGTTTGCTGCATCGCCCAGAAAGTCCAATGAGTCGGCCAGTAAAGACACGGACCGCCCGCGCAATCCGGACATGACCTCGACGCCAAACATCGCCAGGTTGATTGCAAGCGCAACCCACAGAATCCTCCGATATCGCCCCTGACGGGCATTCGCCTGATGTTCACAGTGATTACAACAGTCCCCAGCCATGGTCCGCTCCGACACGAGAATAATTAAAGTAATATGCTGAACCCTGTAGCCACTACAGGGTCAAGCAATGAGCGTCACTTTCTCGATCGATACATTGAGCCGCCTCTCCGGCGTAAACGTCGAAACAATCCGTTATTACGAGCGGGTAGAACTACTGTCCGCTCCGCTGCGCGGCGATAACGGCTACAGGCTTTACGATGCCAGCGCCGTGCAGCGGCTGACGTTCGTGCGCCGAGGCCGTGAACTTGGTTTTCCAGTGGAAGAAATCCGAAAACTACTGGAACTGGCCGACCATCCGGAGCACCCTTGTGCCTCGTGCGGACGAGGTGGTGGTTGAACATCTGGCGGATATTGAAGGGAGGATCCGCGACCTACGACGAATGCGTCAAGCCCTCCGCGAGCTTGCGCCCTGTCATAGCCAGACGGCGGCACATTGCAGGCTGATACAAGCTCTCGGGTCGCAGTTTTCCGATTGAGACCAAATTGGTCCGAGGACGCTTTTGAACGGCCGCTTATGCTGGGATATCAGCCATGCGCGTCTGGACATCGTGTCTGTGGCCGCGACAAACCGCATGATGATAAGCGCGGCGCCCGGCGCTGAAGACCAGCCGCACAGATTTCAAGCGCTTCGCAGATCAATTGCTTTGTGAGACGTGCATGCATACCTAAGTGCATCGCAAGCGCGAGGTTAAGTGCCCCTTGACTACGATATGCAGTGCTCACTCCCATGGCCGATACATACTTTCACCCGTCGCCTGCGGCCGTCAAATAGAACGATTTTCGCGATCGCCACGAGTATTTGATCGTCTACATGGGAAACGCCTGTCTCTCTTTCGGCGAAGCCTCGAACGAGCACATTGCATGCTCCCATGCGATTGGTTTCATCATTAAACCATATGTGCTATGCTGGGCAGGTTACGCAAAGGCAGGCAGCCATGAAACGCAAGAGCTTCGAAGGAAATCTTTGTGCGATCGCCAGGGCGCTCGACTCGATCGGCGACTGGTGGTCGCTACTCATCATCCGCGACGCAACCGCCGGCGTCGGCCGGTTCAGCGAGTTCCAGCGCAGTCTTGGCATCCCCAAGAATATCCTGTCTGGTCGCCTGAAGTCGATGGTTGAGCAGGGCATCATGGAAATCGTGCCCGCGTCCGACGGCAGCGCATACCAGGAATATACGCTGACTGAAAAGGGCGAAGCACTGCTGCCCGTTCTCGTGGCCCTTGGCCAATGGGGCGGCGAGTATCTTTACGAGTCGAAGGAACTGGGCTCGCTTCCGCTGGATGCCAGGAAGAAGCGCCCCCTCAAGAAACTCGAACTGCGCTCGGAAGACGGCCGGCTGCTACAGCCGAAGGATGTGTTGGTGTCACGTGTTATCACGATGAACTAGATGCCGGCGATCACTGTATGACCTGAGCCTGCGCAGCACGCCGAAGTCGTTGCACAGGGCTCGCAGCCCGCCCGCAAGCAAGCGCATCAGAAACCCTCTTTGAATGGGCGCAGATCGATTTCCTGAGTCCACGCAGTGGGATGTTGCAGATGCAGTTGCCAGTATGTTTCGGCGATGGCGTCGATGTTCAGCAATCCATCCGGCCCGCGCTGGGCGATCGCATCGGGACGCAGGTTCTTCAACCGGGTTCCATCGATGCCACCATCGATTACGACGTGCGCCACATGCAGGCCTTGCGGTCCAAACTCTCTTGCCATGCTCTGGCTGATCATGCGGAGCCCAGCCTTCGCCGCAGCGAAATGTGCATAACCCGGCCGGCCTCGCAGACTGGCCGAAGCACCGGTAAAAATAAGCGTGCCTTTACCTTTGGGCAGCAGCAGGTTTGCAGCGTAAGCAGCCGGTGAAGGCATCTTGATCGGCAAGTCGAGTAGCCCGACGATCATGTCCATGCAAATTTTAAATGGACATGTGTACATGATGGACGAAGTCGAGGTT
>NZ_FCON02000210.1 GCF_001544535.1 Caballeronia choica
CTGCGGAAGGCGGCGAGAATACGCTCGATCCAGCCACGCTCGACAAGAATCGGGTTTTCAAGTCGGTTGGGCGCTGAAAAGTGCGTCAAAACGGATCTTTGCCGAAATGAAAAACCTCGACGCCAACGGCTCTCCCGTTCCGATGAAGATTGTCGACAATCGGAAGCTGGCAGCGTGTGGGTAGGCGTCGGGTCTTGGAGAAGGTCCGCCCAACTGTTGCCTCGCCATGCGCAACGCGACATGGGCACTATCGAGCGGGCGAGTCCCCTTGCATCGAGCTTGCGCTTTAGTCGCGTGTGGCTCTGGGGCCTGCTGAGGGAGTGGTGGCTTCGTCGGAGAACTCGGGGCTTAGCTGCGGGACCGTGGTCCTGCCTTCGCTTGAGCCCGGAGTGGAGGATTGCACAATCACGGTCGGCGAGGTCGGCGCTAGCGCAGCGTCGACAAGGAATCCAGTCGACGTTAGGAAAATCGCGGCTGACAACACAAAGCCCATTGAGTGTGCCTCCCCGGTGCTTTACCCGGGCCGACGACCCGGCCATTCGCTTCCTGACTTCTATATCGTAGGTCAAAAATCCGAAGTCGCCCATTACGCGGCTCTGTTTTCCTCAGCAGCGTCCGCGCCCAGTGCCTAGGTCGACCTTCCTTTCCGTGCCGTCGCGCCTGGGACTTGCCGGTACGGATTCGTCGCGCTTGTTCTATCGCACGCGTCGATTGCGACGGCGTATCGTCGCGCGAAGGCCTGGATCGACCAAGCATGTGGAGGCCTTATTATCGTGCTGGGAATCCGGCAGGCATTTCGTTAGCAAG
Source organism: Caballeronia choica (assembly GCF_001544535.1). GTDB lineage: Bacteria > Pseudomonadota > Gammaproteobacteria > Burkholderiales > Burkholderiaceae > Caballeronia > Caballeronia choica. The sequence goes on from NZ_FCON02000210.1 coordinate 808, forward strand.
GCGCCCAGTGGAGCCTATCTGAACGGCCGTTTTGCGCACGGGCGACCGTCCCATTCGGATCGGGTGCAGCCGATCGCCTGCTCACGGGTTTTGAGCTACGTATCCCCATCGTGTGAGACATGCTCTCGCCGCGCGGCAAGACATCGAACGGACAGCCATGGGAAAGATGATCGGTTTTCTGGAGCGCGATGGTTTCGTGACGATGCGACCGTCTCCCACAGACGGTCGCATCCGTATCGTCGAGCTCACCCCGGAGGGGGCGGATCTTTTTGAGCGGGCGGCGCCGTTCTGGCTCGAAGCGCAGCGTCAGTTCAGCATCATGAACGGACCGAAAAATGTGGCCGTACTGCGCCAGAGTGAGGAGGGTTATACCTAAACCCATTGCGCTAATCGTTATTAGGGTCGCACACTTTTTGTTTCACGGGAAACGACATTGACAGCTACGCACCGCTAGCGTAAGTTATGTTAACGAATTCGTTAATGGATACATGAAAATGACAATCCGCGCACAAGACGTTGTTCCAATCAGTGAAGCCCGAGCGCGTTTGACAGAGTTGGCCGAGGACGTCGTGGCGGGAGCTGAGAAGGTCCTCACGAAAAATGGCTCCGCTTTCGTCGCGATCGTCGACGCGAAGAAGCTTGATTACTATCACGAGCTCGAGCGCCATGAGCTCGGGCGCTTGCTGATGCTCTCTGACGCCGAACGCGGGATGCACGACGTGCACGCTGGGCGGACCTCGTCTGCCGAAGACTTCCGGCGCTCGTTGCAAGATCGTGCCGAGAAACGTCGCGTCAAAAGCCAGACATGATCATTGTCGACGTCGCTGACTCGTTTGGCGAGTCGCTCGACGCCATTGAAGCGTTCATGTTTGTTCAAGACGAAGGCTCGGCCGCACGACGCTCCGACCAACTCGAAGGTGAGATCGTTGAGCTTATTGCGCGCCTGGAGCAGTATCCTAAGATTGGTCGTCGAGCGGACTTCTATGCAGTGACTTCAGCCGCGTCGCAGGCATGGCTTCGGCAGGTTGAGCAGTTGGCTGCGCGGGCTCGGATGTTGGAGTTTCGGGAGTCCGTTCTCTCTGCCCATCTCGTCCTGTACGCGTGTTCCGACACACGCGTGATCCTGCTTTCGATTCGCCACGAGCGAGAGGTCAAGTACGGCCCCGATGTCGTCTGATGCTCGTCCCTTGGGTTTCGGGAACGGCCGGAAGCGATCAAGGCTTGGCTCTGCGCAATCGTCAAGCAGCTGAGAGGTGACGCTCATTGTCTGGTGGTAGATCATTCAAATCTTCTTCTCAGAGCTGCGCATCGAGCTTGGGTGTCGCGGCGGCTCCGTCCTCAAATCCAACACCGTGCATCGGATTGGTACCTGCCTCGCGACGATTTATTCGGATGAGGCGTTGGCGCGCGTTTCGTTTGCTGAAGCGCCTGCACCGTGGGTAGGGCCCCCTGCGCCCAGCTCCGCGATAGCGGGCTTCGAAACCGACGCAACCCAGGTAGCCAGGCGCTCCCCTTGCTCTTCATAGGGTGTCGGTGCCGACGTCCGATTGACCCGTGTGCCGGCATTGCAGTGAACCGTCGTTTCCGGTAATCCCGCCCCCCGAGAGCAACGATTCGACGTCCAGCGCGGATTCATCTGCCGAAACTCGGCTTTTTTCCCATTCGACACGATCAACGCGCCCCAGCGCGGTTCGCCGGCACCGCCGTGCACCGCTGGGGCATCAAGGTGTCGCGGGCTCTGGAGAAGGCCTTTCGCCGCTACAAGCGAGCCGTCGGTGGGAGCTTGCAAATCGATGAAAACAAGGCGCCGCCCTTGACGAACTTCACGTTTTCAAGTTGCGATGACGGAGGGCTCGACGCGTTAGGGGAACCAATTACACGCGAATCGGGCGACGAGCGCAGCGCCGGCGCATACGGTGGCGAGCCAGCACAGCGCACGAAGTAACCAGTGAGCGCTGAGGTCGCCCACCGCCGAGCGCTTCGTGCTCAGCATGACGAGCAGGACCATGATCGGCATCGCCGTCGATCCGTTGACCACCGCCCCCCAGTAAAGAATTTGAATGGGCTCGACGCGCATGATTGTGAGGGTCACGCCGATCGACACGCCCAGCGCCATTACGGCGAGGAGCGCAAGCGCGATCCTCCGATTGCGATGCCCATCGTCCTGATGCGCGTCGTTTTGCTGATCGACTGCGCTCACGGCCGCGTGAGCGGCCGAACCGGCGAGCGGCGGTAGGGCCAGGAACGCCGTGCCGATGAACGCAAGGGCAAGTACAATCGGAGCATAGCCGCCCATTGCTGGTTCGATCACACGAGCGGCGTCGCGCGCATTGTTCAGGCCGTTTCCGTTCAGATGCAATGTTGCAGCGGCTGCGGCCATGACAAAAAAGCCGACACCGTTGGACAAAGCCGTTCTGATCATCGTGTTCCTACGCATGACGATCGATTGACGCCCCCGCTTGCAGAAGTCTTTGTTTTCGGAGACGACTTGCGGCCGCTTTTCTTCGACCTGCTGATCGGCCTGCGAAAACAGGAGATAGGGGCTGATAGTCGTCCCGAGCACAGCGAGCAGGACCGTAAAGTAATGCTCAGACCATGTAATCCGCGGCATGAGCGACTTGATGCCGATCGTCTCCCAAGGCATGTCGACGGCAACGGCCACGCCGACGTACGCGAAAAGTGTGAGCGTGAGCCATTTTAGAACCTGCGCGTAGCGCACATACGGGATGAACCACTGGAGTGTGACCGACGCGAGGCCAAACAGCGCAGCGAAGATTGGGATCGATCCGCGCCAGAGCAGTTGCGCGGCGATCCCCATCGCGACGATGTCGGCTGCAATGTTGAATATGTTTGCGATGAGGAACCTTGCGACGGCGATGTAAAACAGGACGCGCGAATAATGTTTGCGCATGTTCACTGTCAGGCCATTACCGGTCAGAGCGGCAATCCTCGCGGCGACGAGTTGGAATGCGACCATTGACGGATAAGACAGCACGCAAATCCAAAGCATGTCGTATCCGAACTGTGCACCGGCGAGCGAATAGGTCGCGAGACACTTGGATCATTGTCGGTCGCAGCCGAGACCAGTCCTGGCGGTGTAGGCTTTGCCCATGAGTGCGCCGGGATTTCCTCCTGGGAGGACGGGTTGTTGGATGTTTCGGCAACAGACATGGTCGGCTCGCCGCCCGGTAAATTGAACCGTGTCTCGCATCGGCGAGGCAGATGTGCGCGCTGCAGGATCCATGCCCGTCGTGCGGCAAATCCAAAGGCGGCTCAATAACCGCTTCTCCGAATTGCGGTGTTAGCGAGCGGCACACCGTCGCCAACTACAAAGCCCGCGAGCTCGTCAGCGCGATGCCGACAAAGTTGTTGCTGAAAAGCGACCACACTCTGTGGGCGAGAACTTCTCTAAAATTCGTCGATGCGCTGATGCGCCTATTTTTCCGACCTCCGGGTACCCGGGCGATAAGCGGCAGCGCGCGTTGGGTTCGCCTTATCGGCATCTTCACCCATCGCCATGTCGCTCTCCGGCTGGCAGGATCACGTCGAGCTGCACCATCTGTAGGGACTTATTTGCGTGATCGGGGCAGACAACTAGCGAGCGCTGATCGACGCCGCCATCCGGTCCGCCAGTTCGCCCAGAATCTCGCTCAGCGCGGCAGCTTGCGCCGCTGAATCAGTGCCGGCGATTGGCGCCTGCAGTGCCGCATGTTCGATGAGCACGACGTGGTCCGGGTGTCTCGCGACCAGCGTCCACGCGGCGTGCAGCGTGATTCCCTCCGTTTCCCTGGATTCGACATCGATTACCGTGACGACGAGCGCACGCGTGCCCGCAGGGGCGGGCAAGTCCGGAGGCACGAAGGTCCCATCCGGCAACCGGGTCATCAAATCGCGCACCAGCGCAAGACGCATCACTTGCGCGAGCGGCGCCCCCCAGCGCTCGTCCTCTGCGATCGCAAGCTGGTTCGGCGCGGGTTCCGTGACCACCTCGGGACGATCCAGCTCGGCCGGAATATGCAAGGCGGTCAGTTGCACTGGCGCAATGGGCGCCGCGGCAAGCGGCGCCCGCGCAGGCACGCTGCTCAAGGTGACGTAGTGCGTCGCCGGACTGTGCGCACAGCCATGCAAGAGAATTGCAACGGCGAGAGCCGTGAGGGCTGTCGTGGCCCGCCGCCCGTCACGACATTTCATCGTTCGTCCCCTTGCTTTCCGCGAATGAGCGCTTCCGGGTGCCGGTCCAGATAGTCGGCCAGCACCCGGATCGAGCGCGCGGCATCCGACAGTTCGCGCAGGGCGCTCGGCAGATCGTTCTGGCTCGTGGCGTCGCCGCCCATCATGCGGTTTGCGGAGGCGGTTGTCTCGTCTGCAGCGTTCGCCGTCTCGCGCAGTTGTGCCATGAGCGGGCCTATTTGCGGGGTGACCTGTTCGAGCGTGCGATCGATTTGCGTCACGGAACGATCGATATGCTCGAGGCTGTCGTGGATGCGCGGGGAAGCGACGAGCGAATCGACGCGAGTAGCAATTTCGAGCACCTTGTCTCCAGTTTCCTTGATCGGAAGTCCGTTGAACCGGGTGATGATCTGATCGGCCTTGGATGTCATGTCGTCGATATCGGCCGATTCGATGCTGGGAATGATGGACATGCCGTTCTCGCTGGCAAGCGTCGCGCTCGACGCGTTGCGCACGAAGTCGAGTTTCACTTCCCGCGGGCCGACGAGCGGCGGGTCTTGCGAGAGCCGCGCACGCAGGCCATCGGCGATGAGATGCTCGAGCATGCCGTCGACGAGCGGCTTCCAATTGCCATCGGCCGGCGGTGTGGCGCCAGCGATGCCGAGCTGGTTCGGATCGAGCGCGATCTGCACAGGCATGGAGAGGACACCCCTTGCTGCGTTATAGTGAAGCTGCACGCTCGTGACCGTGCCGACGTGAAAGCCCCGCAGTTCGACATCGGCGCCGCTCTTCAATTCTCCCACCGGGCCCGCGAAGCGCACGACATAGCTCACGATCGGCTCGTGCGTCGGCGTAAGAGCAGGGCGACGATTGCTTCCAATGAAACGGCGCACGGGTTGGCCGGGCCCGGTTCCAAGACGATCTCGGGACCGGAGATGATTGCCTTGATCGAGGACAGATCGCTGAAATCCGGTTGCGCGCCACGCACATAGAACCTTGTGCCGCTGCGCAGATCGTCTTTTCTCGTGCGGTCGATCGTGGCTTGAACTTCAACGTGTCTGCCATCGGCGGCCAGCGTCACATTCGAGACGGTGCGGATCTTGACGCCATGCAAGGTCACGTCCGTCCCGCCGGCCTTCATGCCGTACGCATCGTCGAAAGTGATGGTTACCGTGTCGCCACCATGAATCAGCGCTTGAATGCCAAACCATCCCGCAACGCCGATCGCAGCGATGGGCACGGACCAGATCCAACCCGGCCATGCGCTGCGCTGGACCTTCGCCTCTGTGCGCCGCGTTCTCGCGTCTGTCATTGTCGACTCCGGTGGCGGACGTCCCACATCATGCGCGGGTCGAACACGCGCGAGGCCACCATCGTCAGAAACACTACCAGCGCGAAGGCCGTCGCGCCCGGTGCGGTGCGCGTCGAAGCAATGCCGCCGAAGCGGATCAGCGGCTCGAAGGCGGCAATCGTGAAGACATCGACATTCGACCAGCGTCCGAGCTCGTCGATCCACCGGTAAAGATGCGTCTTGATGCGCAGGTGCCGGCTGGATCGGCGGTGTACCGACACGATGAACCATGCCATGCCCAACAGCTTCGCCACCGGAATGATGATGCTCGTGCCGATGACAAGAATGCCGAACGGCCATAGTCCTACATGGAACAGTTCGCGGACGCCATCGATGATCCGATGGGGCACGTCCTTCCCGAGCTGTATCGAAATTGTCATCGGATAAAGATTGGCGGGCAGGGTGAGCACGAGCGCGGCGAGCGAAAGCGCAGTAGCGCGCGGGACGCCATCAGTCTTTCGAACGCGCATTCGCAGACCGCATCGGGAACAAGGCTGCTCGTCATGATCGAATGGCTCGACGAGATCGCACACCACGCATGAAATCACGCGCCGGCCCGGCTCGAGGGGCCGCTCTGGCGCAATGGCGCGCCACACGGCACGTTGGTCGAGCGCCGCGCGCGTGATCATCGACATGACGGCCGCGACGAAAAAGCAGTATCCGCCGGGTCCGATCGAGGCGCTCAGATTTTTCGTCACCCGCGCATAGCCGATGAAGCAGCCGATCAGATAGACATCGGGCATGGCCCAAGCATCGAGCCAGATGGTCCAGCGGAATAGCGGGCCAATGCCCCTGAAGCGCTTTCCGATGTAGAGCGTTCCAAGCACGAGTGCGAGTCCGCCGAAACGCACCAACGGCAGCACAATGCCGAATGCCCCGAGCAGCACCGCGAGAATCAGCCATCCCTCACTCCCCATCGCCACGATCCCGGATGCGAGCAATGACGAGCGCTCGCCGCCCAACATGCGAACGGTGATCAGCGTGGCAAGGTTGGCAGGAAAGAGCAGCACAAACGTCGCGGACGCACAGGCGAGCGCCGCTGTCAAACTGCGTCCGCTACGCCGTTCGAGCGGGTAGTGACAGCGGCGGCAGCGTGCGATACTTGCGGCGTCAGCGGCGGTACATCCACGAGCGCGCCGCATTCTGGGCAGCTAATCGTCATAGCGGTTCGACCGCTACCGCATTACATTCAGTTCGCGAATAGCCCTTCGTTCACTTTGTAGCGGTTACGGTTTACGGTGGACCCTGATTATGCAACTGATCCTTAGTCAATCACTGGACCGGCGGCATGAGGCAACTTTGCTAGCTTCTAGTCTAGCAAGCCGCGTTCCTTCACCGCGCAAGAAGCGGCTTTCGCTTTCAAGTACGGCGGGGCCCATATGCGGCGGTCGCGGGTTGAGGACCGTTACACGTATCGCCGCGAGCGCGGCCACGGCGTGCGCTACGCCCGCCAGTGCCGCTGGTCTAGATAGACCATTGCAAAAAATCTTTCAGCGCGGTGCGCATGCGGGTGCGCTCGATGGTGACCATATCCAAAGCGATCCGAGGCCCCGGGTGCCGCGCGTCGTATTGACCAGTCCCGGTGCCCTCATCGCAAAACGCGACAAACGAAGACGAGTCCGATGCTATAGGCAGCAGGGGCTGCGAGCTCACACGATCGGACAGACCGCTTCGCTTTTCATGAGGCTGTCAGCGAGGCGGCGTCCCGCACTGTAGCCTGCCATCAACGCTTCGACTTCAGTGCAGAACATTTTCGCTGGGACTTCGGAGTGCCGAATGGGCATGATCTGCGCGACAGGCGGGTCGTCCTGAAGCAGGCGAACGGACACGTTGTAGCCAGATCGGACAATTGGCTCGACTTTTTGCAATCGAAACTCGGCCCTGACGCTTACGTCGACAATGTAGTTCTTGTACTGATATTCCCGCTTCATTGACGTGCCCGCACTAAAGAAGTAGCTAGCGTTCGATGACAAGACCCTAAGACTCCGGCGTAAAGAGGAAATGCCTGGGGACTTCCGTTTCGCCATACTCGATCACGCAACGATAGGCCTTTTCCCGGCTGCGGAAGCATCCAGGCGCGCCCGTTCCATGTACGCCGTCGCCTGGAAAGGCGATCACGACCAGTGGGACATAGCCCTTCGCATCGTGTGCGATGATCGGTGTGATCAATGAACCCATGAAGTCGACACCAGTGGGCTTGATGAACTCCATGCTCAGTCTCCGGTTGAAGCGTGTTCGCTCCGACAATCTGGGCGCTAAGGCGCGCAGCGACCTCACGGGGCGCCTGTCCGGTCTCGAATGGTCCACTGATCGCCGCGCTGTCAATCGGGTAGAGGAATTGCCCATCGCTCTTGCGTACGACCTTGAACAATCCGACAGAAAGGTCGCCCGGTGGACATTGGCAGTACGCGTAGATGGGGAGAACAACGCGGCGAACGCGCTCGACGAGCATTCCAACTGAAGCTCCGAACTACCCGGTTTCACGCGCTTCATCACGTCAACCTTTGGCCGCAGACGAAGCGATTAGAAAGGTGATCGTCAATCTCTGACCTTCCAAACCGAAGCGCAAACTCGCAAGCTTCCTCGGGCGAGGCCAATCGCCCCAGCACATCCGATGCTCGCTGCTTGCCGTCCTTTTCGAATATCACGATCGCCGCGTATTTGCCGCTATCGAAGGCCGCCAGTGGTTTGAGTAAGTAGCCCCTATAAGAAACGTCGCTATAGTTCATGTCTCGATGGATGATCGCTAGGTGAGTCATCATTCCGCCGTCGTATTAGTGTCGCCCCCTTCGCTAACCCGGTATGAGAGTGTTTGAAAACCACGCATTACGGACGGTTAATTCCCTTGAGGGCCCCTCGAAAATGGCAACCCTCTGACCCGGGGCTAAGGCAGCTTCAGCCAGAACGATTCCGCATTGACATGTCGCTATGCCGAACGGTGCTTTTCTCGGGAGCGATGTTCCGGTAGTCGAGGGTGAGTCTGCCGGCTTCGCCGCTATGGAGAAGAGCCGAGCGCACTGGGCATGGCGCGATCTCGTGCTTACGCAATAGACCTCCTTCCGTGTAGCCGGTCTGCTCGATAGTTCATAAGCGAAGAGGATGTGCGCCGGTCTCGGTATGCTCAGTCTCGTCATTTCCAGCGATATCGGGCCTTCTTTCCAGGAACGTCGTCGACTCTTGGAAATTAACCTTCATGACGTCAGTCGTACATGTATCTGCGCGACCATGCAAGTGAATCGGCTTGCGCGCCCGCCTTCCGACAAACGATTTGGTAAATC
>NZ_FCON02000211.1 GCF_001544535.1 Caballeronia choica
ACGCTTTCGTGATGCGGTGACTTGTCGCAAACCGGATCGGCATTCGCCGGGTCTTGCGTGAGCAGATACGCCTGACAACGGCAGCCGCCGAGATCGATCGTCTTCTCGTCGCAACTGCGGCACGGCTCCTTCATCCAGTCGAAGCCGCGAAAACGGTTGAACGCATCGCTCTCGTACCAGATTTCCTTGACCGGCATCTCCTTGACGTTCGGGAACGTCAGGCCCGGCAGCGAGCGCGCCGTGTGGCACGGCAGCGCGGCGCCATCGGGCGCGATGCCGAGGAACACCGAACCCCAGCCGTTCATGCAGCGCTTGGGCCGGCGCTCGAAGTAATCGGGCACGATGAAGAAGATCCTGCACTTGTCGCCGATCTCGCGCCGATAGCGCTCGACGACCGCTTCCGCTTCCTTCAGTTGCTCGGCGGTCGGCATCAACTGCGCGCGATTCGTATGCGCCCAGCCGTAGTACTGCGTGTTCGCGAGTTCGAGATATTCGGCGCCCATCTGAAGCGCCATGTCGATGATCTTGTCGACGTGCGGCAGGTTATAGCGATGCAGCACGCAGTTGAGCACCATCGGAAAGCCGTGCGCCTTGATCGCCTGCGCGACGCGGTTCTTCAGTTCGAAGTGCGCGTGCTGCTGAGGAAGTCGTTGAGTTCCTGCGTCGAGTCCTGAAACGACAACTGGATGTGATCGAGACCCGCGTCTTTCAGTGCGTCAAGGCGTTTGTCGGTCAGCCCGATCCCCGACGTAATCAGGTTCGTATAGAAGCCGAGCTTGCGCGCTTCTGCCACCAACTCTTCGAGATCGTCGCGCAACAGCGGCTCGCCACCGGAAAAGCCGAGTTGCGCGGCGCCCAGTGCGCGCGCCTGGCGCAACACGTCGACCCACTGCGCCGTGCTCAATTCGCTGCTGTGATCCGTGTAGTTCACCGGGTTGTAGCAGAACACGCAATGCAGCGGGCAGCGATAGGTCAGTTCGGCAAGCAGCCACAGCGGCGGTGCGATGGCCGCCGGTTGTGCTTCAACCATCGGTTGCGATAGATCGGTCATGCTCTTACTCCAGCCAGCCGCGCGTTTGCGCACCGGCGATGAACGCGCGCACGTCGGCATCGAGCCCGGTGGTGTTGAACGCCTGTTCCAGATCGGCGACGAGCGCGGGCAGATCGCGCGTGCCGTCGCAGCGCAGAAGAATCTGCGCTGCGCTCTGGTTCAGCTTCACCATGCCTTCGGGATAGAGCAGGACGTGCGCGTCCTGCGCCGGTTCCAATTGCAGGCGGAACAGCTTCTTAAGCTTGGGGCGAATGCGCCATTCGTAGCAGTCGTTCGCGCGGCAGAAACCCAGCCTAGAACCTATGGCGAAACGCCGCACGGATAAGAATCTGATGATTGTTAGAAGAGTCGCCGTAATTCGTAAAGTCAGCAACCGCGGGCTTCCCAATTGACGAAGTCCCGGAGGCTCTCTGCCAACCCGCCCCGATGTAGACATCCGTGCGTTTGGACAACAGGTAGTCCCCCATGACCATGACTTGATGGTAGTGCTGATTACCGACCGTCGTCCCGTTCGAAGTCTTGACACCCTTGCCGAGAAGGTAATCGTAGCCAAGACTGAAGAACACAGACGGTGAAAACTTGTAAGAGGCTCCTACTTCCCCATTGTTGAACCGAGCTGTGCCGCCAGCGAATCCGGCCCCCAAGTTCGCATACTGAATGTTCGACCCAGAGGCAATCAGCGTGACCGGCCCGATCGTATAAGTCCCACCAATAACCACCACTTGGTAAGCCGACGCACTGACATATCCACGATTCAAGGACTGAGAAAGCTGGGAAGCGCCGTTCGCGTTATTGGTAAATAAACCCGAGCCAGCCGTCGTCGATGTCGGGTTCTTGAAGTATTCAAACGCAGCTCCCAGTGAAACCGGCCCGTTGATGTAGCCTGCTCCTACAGAGTACCCACTATTCGCCGTCGTATTGCCTGCAACTCCGCCTACGCTGTATTCGCCGCCAAACGAGAATCCAGAATACTCCGCGCTCATGTACCGGATGGCGTTATTGACCCGCACAGAGTTCCCAGCATTGTCCAGGTCACCAGGATGGGTGAACACTGCGGACCCGACATAACCTGGCAACGTTCGAGCCTCAGGGAAGTAATACACCATGTCGTACTGTCGGCCAAACGTCAGACTTCCAAAGCGGTCGCTACTTAGCCCCACGAAGACCTGGCGGCCAAACGCGGTGCCACCCTGAGCAAATGTACCGTTGTTGATATTTAGCCCTGACTCGAGCGTGAAGATTGCTTTTAAGCCGCCGCCAAGGTCCTCACTGCCCTTCAGACCCCAGCGGCTACCTGTAATTCCCCCCACTGAGTCGAGGAACACTCGCTTCCCACCGTTAGCGCCGCCTGTATTGTTCTGGTACATGACCGCCTCGTCGAGAATACCGTACAGCGTTGTAGAACTTTGGGCCTGAGCGACCGACGAAATCGTGCCGATGGCAACGCCGCACACTAACGAGGCTTTTAACGTGTAATTCATTTTCGTATCCTAATCATCTGATATGTTGCCATGTTCGAAATTTAGGACATCTCGGGATGAGAGATGCCAAGCTTTTGCAACGATCTATCGACTCATACCGTCGTCCGGAGCGCGCGCCTGCGGGCAGTGTCCACACTTTCTAAGCAGGTCGCGAGCCCTGACACTTGGGTCTTTCTAAAGGAGCATCGGCAAGAGTGGGCACAAGGGCGACGAGGTTGCTGCTGCTTCGCGCCCCGTTCGGATCAGCGACCATTTACCGAAAACGCGAGCAATACGTTGACGTCGTTTGATCCTGTGCTAGCTGCGCCGATCTTGCCGGACATCGTGTAAACCATGCCATTGGCAATGGTCGGGCCCATGCCGTCGATGTTCCCTCCCGGCTGACCCATGACACCGTTGACGGTGTTGTACCTGATCGCCGTGGTGCTGAACGCCCAGATGATGTCTCCGCTCGCAGCGTCGTACGCGCGAAGCCAGCCGTCCATCGTTCCCGAGAAGACCACACCCGGCATGACGGCAGGGGCAGCGGACTGCGCACGGATGCATGCACCAAGGGCAAAGTCTTTGGATCGATCTCCTGCATATTTGCACGGTGCCACCGGCGCAGGACGAGACCAGACCAGACGCCCCGTGAACGGATCTAATGCATTCAATCCCGGCTGCGGAGCTGACGGCTTGATGGGCAATTTCGGCTTCCCCATGGGTCGCAATACTTCATCCTGAAGGCCCGTCACATCCGAGTTTGGAACATAGACGTGACGGTGATCGGCTCCGATTCCCCATTCGACTCCGCCCAGTGAGCCGCCCGAGCCAACGCTGACAGTCCAAAGGAGCTTGCCTGACGACGGATCGAGTCCGTACACATTGCTGGCCTTGTCCGCCGCCACCAATACCGGCCGTTTGCCATGAGAACCGAACAGAAGGGGCGATGCGCCAAAGTCGACATCCCGCCCGAGCGGGTTCGGGCAATTGACACCCTTTTTCTTCGACCAGCAACCCATAATGAAGTTATCCGCTGCGGTAACCTGCGTGCTCCAGCGTATGGCCCCACTCTTCATGTCGAATGCCACCACAGCATTCGTTCCCTTCGTGTCGACATCCGTGTAGCTATTGCCGGTGACCGCATAGACGAGCCCTCTCTCGGCATCGACGGTCGGTGTCGACCAAACTGCGCCGCCTGCCGGACCCTGGATCTCGACTCCCACGGCATTCGTTCCCGTCGCCCGAAGCGGCTCGGTGATGACATGGGTCTGCCAGAGCTTCTTCCCCGTTTTCAAATCGAGTGCAGTCACCGAACCACGTGCAGAACAACACGCATAGTCTGGCCGCATCGCGGCGACTTCTTCGCCGGTGCTCATAGGCACGAACACTTGATCGCCGTCGACGACGGGAGCTGCGACGATCTGTGTCAGCGGATTGGACTCAAGTGCGCCGCTGTCCCAGAGCTTTTGCCCGGTTTTCGCGTCATAGGCTCTAACGGCGCCGACGCCAAGGCCCCTGATGCCGATGACGGTAGCCCACCCGCTCGGCGCCACATTCGAGCGAACCACGACGGGGGTCGTCCGCGACGGAGCGTCTTCGACCACCCAATGCACACAGCCCGTATTCGCGTCCAACGCGTAGAACTCACCCGATCTGTTGGTGATGAAGAGCCAATCGCCTACCACGGTGGGTTGGGCCCCGCCGACCATGGCGAAAGACCATTTCACCTTGAGCTTGGCAACATCGGCGTATTTGATGCCCGGGTTGGCCTGGTACCGCGTTCCTCGCGCATCCAGACCCGTGCTTGTCCAATCTGACCGACTACCGACGATCGGAGGGTGTTCAGAACAAAGCGGGTATTTACGAGCCAGCTCCACAGGAGCGGTCTGACCGGCCGCGGCCGCTGTCTCCCCCGGATGCAGGTACGCTGCGACGGCCTGAATCTGCTCGGGAGCCAAGCCCTGCGCCATCGGGACCATGATTCCGGTCGTCAGCGCGTTCACGATGGCTTCGCGTGGCCGTGCGGCAAGGTCGGCCCTGTTCGGCGCTCGTTCGATAGCGGGATCGTGGCAGGCCTGGCAATGCTGCTTGAATACTTGCTCGCCAACCTTTGCCAAGCCATTGGATGGCGGCGCAAGAGTGTCATTTAGATCGGAGGCGCCGGCAACGGAAGCAAGAAAAATTGCGGGCAGCATCAGAATAAGGGAATGCTTGATCACGGCTTATCTCGCAAAAAAGAGGGAGGCGATGCGTCTAGTTGGCTTTGGGCGGCGGTGGCACCTTCATGCGCACCGCGGTCTCGACCCGGCATTCGCCGCGCTCCGACTCACCTAAGGCTGCCGTGCTGCGTGCCGACGAGTCCCCTGCCTTGAGGTAGCGGTCGAACCACTTGATCGCTTCCTCGATGGCCGGCTCACGCACGCCGTCTGCATAGACGCCGTAGTGGGAATGCCCAGGTATGACAAGCAGTTTGCGAGGGCCCTTCACTCGATTGCAGGCAAGGACGCCGCTGTCTTCGTTCGAAAACATGTCCTCCTTCTCCGCGACGATGAACAGCGTCGGTTGAGTAATGCGGTCTGCGTCGAAAATTGGTGCCCATCTGAGGTACTTGTTCCCGACAGGAGCGCCCTCCATTGCTCTCGTCTGCAATCCTTCGCCGGGGTATGCTGCGCGCCCGGTGGCCAGCAAGCTCGCGTTCTCGTTTGCTTTTTCCACTTCCGCCGGAGTACGGTAGGGCATCCTTGGTCGACCGTCGAACGCTCCGACCTGCGACACAATTGCCTTGACTCTTGCATCGCGTGCAGCGACATAGATCACAAAGCCTCCCGAATAACTGCTACCGCGAATTCCGATGTGGTCAGTGTCCACCATGGGCTGGGTCACAGCGTAGTTGATCGCATTGAACCAATCCTCGGTCTGCTCGATTGGGTCGACATATCCCCGGAGCTCTTTGATCTGGGCAGTTTCGGGCTCGCCCCGATTAGCGGTCTCGGATCGTTTTCCGGTCCTCACGACCCGACCATCGCTATCGCCCCAGCCGCGGTAGTCGAAGATCAACACCAGGTAGCCCGCGCGTGCCAGATCGATCGCGTCCTTGCGAAACCGCGCCGCCACCCCACCCCACCCATGAGCCATCACGACGGTAGGCAGTTTCTTGCCTGCGTTTTCCGTGGCGTAGAACCATTGCGCAGACAGACGCACGTTGTCACTGTAGAAGTCGTCCGCTCGGTAGCTGATTCCCTGCGGAGCCTGGTAGCTCCTCGCGGGGGTCATGTCATGAACTGTTGGCGGATATGGAAGCGCCTTGTAAGGGGGCTGCTGTGCGGTTTGTGCGTTGGCAACAAATGCGACCATCAGCGCCGCGACGGGCAGCAATAAATTCTTCTTGATCAAAGCGAGTCTCCGATGTAAACGCGATTCCTGAGCAAACCCATATTTCATTCGGTTGGCAGCGTCAACCGAATGGCCATCTATTGCGGCAGCACATGCCATGTGGGATAGGCGATGCGAACAGCTTCCCCGTCTGCTCGCCAACCTCGACAACGATTCATTTGGGCGGGCGGTTCCTTAGAGGCCTCGTTCGCCGAACCCGAACGCACCCCGGCCTGGACCGCCAAGGTGGGAAACAGCGACAGCAACTCCGAGATGTGCGTACAGCGTTCAAGCGGCCCGATGCGATCGGCCACTTCGCGCCTGAAACCCTTCAACAGATTCGTGCCGACAAGGGGTTCGAGCAAGGACTCGACTCCGTTGCAGACTCCCGCGAATGGCGCGCGGTTGACAGCTGCGACCGCGCCGACGACTTGCAACGACGGGGTCACAGTTAGCCTGACCGCCATCAAATGGACCGGCACTCCTGCCGGATATTTTCGAAGGGCAGTCTCGATGTCGCGTGGTTTGACGTCTTGAAGGATCGCTTCCAGATCCCAGTTGCCATCGCCGCGGCGGAACGCCTGCAGCGTCACCTCACGTGCGTGGACCAACTCCCGGTTCGACGTCGGGTCGGGTAGCAAATGCGATGGCGATAACATGCTGACCTTTATTTGTCGATGGTGGACCTAAACCGCGGTCGTTCTCTGCGGCTGCCGGACCTCATTGATGGACGCGGCCCTTGCAGGGAATGCGAGCGCAACCAACCCGACGAGCAGGAGAAAGCCTGTGATCACGATCAAGCCCAGATTGAAGTTCCCTGTGTGCTGCTTGTCGTAGCCCATCAGGTTCGACGCTCCAAATCCAGCCAAGCTGCCCATCGTGTTGATGGCTGCGATCGCGGGCAGCCGCGCGCACGCCCTTCTCACAAAGCGGTCTGAGCCCTGGGCGCTCTCGTCTCCGGCTCCCACCGGCAGCCTGCCGGCAAAACCCCGGCTGCTAGCGGTGGAAATGACTAAACTGTTGAGGCGGGCACTGTAGCTCCGGCAGCCATCGCCCACTCCAGACTTGGGGCTCTGCTGCACGCCACCACCCTCGCCGGACGTGCTCCCCCAGTAGACCTGCCGGATGGCATCCGCATCGTAAGGTGCCAAATCGGCCGGCCAGTATTGACGACCAGCGGTGACCCTCCATCCGGTTGTTGACGCGAGGGCGACGTAGATTTGACGTCCCCACGCGAGGGCACCTTGCCCGCGCTTGCCAGTATCCGTGCTCAAGCCCTTCGGCGTGTCAAAAATGGCGGACAGACCGGCCCCCAGGTCTTCCATACCCCTGAAGCCGAGCCGGCTGCCCGGACCGACGCCTGACTCGAGGCGCTTCACGTTGGGCGTGCCGCCTCCCTCGCTGCCGGTGGTCGCGGAAGCATGAAGAATGCCGAAAGCCGCAATGTTGTTTTGCGCCTGCACGCAGGCGAACGGGATGAGCGTAGCCAATACGGCTCTGATTCTTTTCATACGGCGAGTCTCCTGTTGATTGACGCTCCGGGCGTCGATCAAAGGGCCCGTCAGGTTCGCCGACCTGATGGCCTCTATCTTCTGAATGCATCGATCCCACTTGTTTGCGAGCGGCCTTGAGGGGCCTCCCTACGACTTGGTTTCTGATGCTTTGGTATCAGTCTCGGCGTAGAGCGCGGAGCCGTACAGCCCATGCGCTCGATAGTTGCTATGCACGCGATACATTCCACTTCGTGCGCCGCACGATTCCGAGCTTCCGGGCCTGCACCGCGAAACACAGGACCTGCAGGTCGCGCCAAGGGCTAGCACAGGCGCAATGCAATGGACCGAGCGAGAGGGCCTCCGAGCACTAGGGCCCGGAGGCAACTGTCTGTCAGACGACCTCGAATAGACCGGCGGCGCCCTTGTCGCCACCAACGCACATGTGAGACTGCTGCGATCGGGCGGGCCCTGGTAGCCCGGCTGTTCTCCGAACTCCCCAGCTTTATCCGGCCGTCAGTCTGAAAGTGCTCGAAGGGTCGTGAGGCCAGGTTGAGGAATGGCTGGTCGATGCAGTTGAGCGTGGCTTTCCTTCGTGATGGTCAGCTTGAGAAAGTCGAGCAGGTTGCGTGCGTAGAAAGCCGAATCGTCGGCGACGACCATCGATGCAAGATTGGTACAAGCGACGATATGCGCGCGCGTGAACCTATGCCGCGTGTCGTGCGAGCCAACTTGGCGGCATCCGACGCGCATAGCCGCCGACGCCCGCCGCCGCCCCGCAATCTTCATCGGTTTCGAAGAGCACGTCGACGAACTTCGCGCCCAGCGATTCGATCTCCTCCTTATGACTGGCCGCGCATCGGAAGCTTCGACCACGGCGCGGAGACGGTTGATCGTCGCGATCGACTCCAGGCCCGCGGCGAGCCTTCCGATGTTGTCGGTGTTGGAAGGATCGTGCATACCAGCGTGCACGCTGCTTAACCTAAGCAAAGGCGATTCGGCTTCACTTGGGGACGGGACTTTGACAACGATCGCGGCGGTAAAAGCGGTGTTCGCATCGACCCGCTCGGCGTCCGCAATGGCGTAAGCATTTTCGATAAAGCTTGCCGACAAGCCCGCGCCGCTTTGCACCGTGGTCCGGTGACCTTGCGACACGAACTTCTTGACCGTCGCGGGCGAAGCGGCGACGCGCGTCTCATTCGTCCGTGTTTCAGCAGGCACGCGGAAGTGCATCTCTATATCCTCCAGTTTTTACACACGCTGCCACGAGGATCGCGCTAGCGCCAAGGTCTGCTTTCAGAAGGTGGGCCATGAGCAACAAGGGCATCAAATGATGGCGACACGGTTTGAGCAGAGAAGAAGCCTTCGCACCGCCATTCGCAAGGCACGCCCCCCCTTCACGTTTTTACATGTTCGGGTAATTTGGCCCGCCGCCGCCTTCGGGCGTCGTCCAGACGATGTTTTGCGTCGGGTCCTTGATGTCACACGTCTTGCAGTGGATGCAGTTCTGCGCGTTGATCTGCAGGCGCTCGCCGCCGTCGTCGGTCTTGACGAATTCGTACACCGCAGCCGGGCAGTAGCGGCTCTCCGGTCCCGCATAGGTGCGCAGGTTCACGTTCACCGGCACTGACGCGTCTTTCAGCGTCAGGTGCGCCGGCTGGTTCTCCTCGTGATTCGTGTTCGAGATGAACACCGACGACAACCGGTCGAAGGTCAGCTTGCCATCCGGTTTCGGATAGACGATCTGCTTGCATTGCGACGCGGGCTTGAGCGTCTCGTTGTCCGAGTGCTGATGATGCAGCGTCCACGGCACGTTGCCGCCCATCACCTTCTGCTCCAGCCCGACCATGAAGGTGCCGAGGTACAGGCCCTTGCTCATCCACTGCTTGAAGTTGCGTGCGCGGTAGAGTTCGGTCTTGAGCCACGAGGTGTCGAAGGCATCGGGGTAGGCAGTGAGTTCATCGGCCTGACGCCCGGCTTGCACCGCGTCGAACGCGGCTTCGGCGGCCATCTTGCCGGTCTTGATTGCCGCGTGCGAACCCTTGATGCGCGACGCGTTCAGGAAGCCCGCATCGCAGCCGACCAGCGCACCGCCCGGAAACACGAGCTTCGGCAGCGACATCAG
>NZ_FCON02000212.1 GCF_001544535.1 Caballeronia choica
AACGGGCTAGCGGCGCATGGCAAGGATTGGCGTTGGGAAGCTGCTTTCTTTGCTTACTTTCTTTGCAGCAGCAAAGAAAGTGAGTCCCGCCCCGGACAGGGGCAGAGCAAATAAACCACTAAGAAAACAATTTCCATGGAAGCACAAGCGCATCAAACGGTGTAACCCAACCTAAACCCCAACCCCAACCCCAAGCGCCAGCAACCCAACCAATACCCCAAAGCGCAAGCAAAAGAGCCCCCTTATGGCAAATGCACTTCCCGAAAGGTTGCTCCCGGGCGCACCCTACCCGCTCGGAGCCAACTGGGACGGTCTAGGCGTGAACTTCGCCGTGTTCTCGACAAATGCCCACCGCATCGAGGTGTGTCTCTTCGACAGTACCGGCCGCAAGGAGCTGATGCGCTTCGACCTGCCCGAGTGCACCGACGAAATCTGGCACGGCTACCTGCCAGGCGCACACCCCGGCACCGTCTACGGCCTGCGCGCCCACGGTCCCTATCAGCCGCAACACGGGCATCGCTTCAATCCGCACAAGCTCCTGCTCGACCCCTACGCGAAAAAACTCGTCGGCCCGTGGCGCTGGTCCGATGCGCTCTTCGGCTATCGCGTGCATTCGAACCGCCTCGACATGTCGATGGATCGCCGCGACTCCGCGCCCGCCATGCCCAAGGCCATCGTCACCGACGACGCCTTCGACTGGTCCCGCGACAAGCGCCCCGACACGCCCTGGGGCGACACCATCATCTACGAGACGCACGTGCGCGGCACCTCGATGCTGCGCAACGATATCCGCCAGCACGAACGCGGCTCGTTCGCGGCGCTCTCGTCGCCGTGGTTCATCGAGCACTTGCAGAATATCGGCATCACCGCCGTCGAGTTCCTGCCGGTCCACGCGTTCCTCAACGACCGCTTCCTCGTCGAGAAGGGCCTGCGCAATTACTGGGGCTACAACACGGCGGCGTTCTTCGCGCCGGAGCCGTCGTATCTGTCGACGCATCGGCTCAACGAAATGCGCATCGCCGTGCGGCGACTGCATGCGGCAGGCATCGAAGTGATTCTCGACGTGGTCTACAACCACACCTGCGAAGGCACCGAGCAAGGCCCGACCGTCTCGTGGCGCGGGCTCGACAACGCAAGCTATTACCGCCTGATTCCCGGCGACGAACGCCGTTACATCAACGAAACGGGTTGCGGCAATACCCTGAACCTGTCCCATCCGCGCGTGCTGCAGATGGTGATGGACTCACTGCGCTATTGGGCTACGGCATTCAACGTCGACGGCTTTCGTTTCGATCTCGGCGTGACGCTCGGCCGCGAAGGCCACGGCTTCGACCCCGGTTCGGGCTTCTTCGACGCGATCCGCCAGGACCCGATTCTCTCCACGCGCAAGCTGATTTCCGAGCCGTGGGACATCGGCCCCGACGGCTATCAGCTCGGCAATCATCCGCCGGGTTTCGCCGAATGGAACGACAAGTTTCGCGACGGCGTGCGCCGCTTCTGGCGCGGCGATGCGGGCCTGCGCCCCGATCTGGCCGCGCGGCTCACCGGTTCGGCGGAACACTTCAACCGGCGGTTTCGCAAACCGTGGGCATCGGTGAATTTCGTGGCGTCGCACGACGGCTTCACGCTCGCCGACGTCACCGCTTACGGGCACAAGCACAACGAGCTGAACCAGGAGGGCAACAACGACGGACACAACGAGAATTGCAGCGCAAACTGGGGCGTGGAAGGTCCGTCCGACGATCCCGAAATCCTGGAGACGCGCGGCCGGGTCGCGCGCTCGCTGATCGCGACCTGCCTGCTGTCGCTCGGCACGCCAATGCTGCTCGCGGGCGATGAATTCGGCCGCACGCAACACGGCAACAACAACGCGTATTGCCAGGACAACGAGACGTCGTGGATCGACTGGGAACAGGCGAATTCGCCGCATGGAAAGGCGCTGACGGAGTATGTCGCGCGCGTCGTTGCACTGCGCAAAAACTACCCGGTGCTGCGCGAAACGCGCTTCCTTTACGGCGATCGCGAAGTGCTGCCGGGCCTTTACGACGTAAGCTGGTTCGACGAGCGCGGCACCGCGCTCGCGATCGAAGCATGGCAGGACCCGGAAGGCCGCGCGCTCACGCTGCGCCGCGCGGGGCCGGGCACGACGGGCGAAACGGATGTGATCCTGCTGATGATCAACGGGTCGTCGCATGCGCTCACGTTCACGCCGCCACCGCCGCACTTGGAATGGAACGTGCTCCTGGATAGCGCGGTGCCTGATGCGCCGCAACGGCCGCTTGTCGGCAGTGAGCTGGAGGTGGCGGCGCACAGCATCGTCGTGCTGCTTGCCCAGCCGACCGGCGAAGCCGACTGGCAGGCCGTCTGGATGGCGGGCGCGCATCAGGGGCCGCGGCTGCTCACGGCATTGCCGCCCGATCCGGGCACGCTGGTGACGCACCGGGCGCCGGAGATTCCGTCGCAGAGCGGGCCCGACACGGCGCCGGACAGCGGCACGACGCAATGAACCTCACGACGACGACCACCACGAAACAGGGCGCGGCTTTGCAAGGCAACCGAAAACGGCAGGAAATCATGTCCGAATGTCCGATCGATCCGCACAAGCATCATTACACGTACTGTCTGCCGTTCGGCGCGCACGTGGTGGGCACGGCGCGGGAAACGCCCCGGACGCGTTACCGTTTCTGGGCGCCGTCGCGCAAGGCGGTGCAACTCGAAATCCATGCTGACGCGAACACCGCGCCCGCGCTGATCGACATGGAGCACACCGGCGACGGCTGGTTCGAAGCCGAAGCCGATGGCGGCGCCGGCACGCGCTATCTGTACCGGCTCGACGAGAACCTCGCGGTGCCCGATCCGGCATCGCGCTTCCAGCCGGAGGACGTGCACGGCCCGAGCGAAGTGATCGACCCGCGCGCGTATCGCTGGACCCACACGAACTGGCACGGCCGCCCGTGGGAAGAGACCGTGCTCTACGAACTGCACGTCGGCGCGCTGGGCGGTTACGCGGGTGTGACCGCGCGTCTGCCGGAACTCGCCGAACTGGGCGTGACGGCCATCGAACTGATGCCGCTCAACGATTTCTCCGGCAGTCGCAACTGGGGCTACGACGGCGTGCTGCCCTACGCGCCTGACTCCTCGTATGGACGTCCCGACGAGCTGAAAAAGTTGATCGACACGGCGCATGGCCTCGGCCTGATGGTATTTCTCGATGTCGTCTACAACCACTTCGGCCCGGACGGCAATTACCTGAGCGCGTATGCGAAGACGTTCTTCCGCGAAGGCGTGAACACGCCGTGGGGTCCCGCGATCGATTTCGAACGCCCGCAAGTGCGCGACTTCTTCTTCGACAACGCGCTCTACTGGCTGCGGGAATATCGCTTCGACGGCTTGCGCCTCGACGCCGTCCACGCGATCAACGACGACGAGTGGCTGCGCGAACTCGCGCATCGCGTCCGCAGTTCGGTCGAAGCGGGGCGCCATGTGCATCTCGTGCTGGAGAACGAGCACAACACGTCGAACCTGCTGGAGTCGCATTTCAACGCGCAGTGGAGCGACGACTCGCACAACACGCTGCACGTCCTCCTGACGGGCGAGGACGAAAGCTACTACAGCGCGTACATCGACAAACCCATCGAAAAGCTCGCACGCGTGCTGTCGGAGGGCTTCGTGTATCAGGGCGATCCATCGCCGATCCACGACGGCAAGCCGCGCGGC
The DNA here is from genome assembly GCF_001544535.1 of Caballeronia choica. Classification (GTDB taxonomy): domain Bacteria; phylum Pseudomonadota; class Gammaproteobacteria; order Burkholderiales; family Burkholderiaceae; genus Caballeronia; species Caballeronia choica. The sequence goes on from NZ_FCON02000212.1 coordinate 3,718, forward strand.
GAACCGAGCGCGCACCTGCCGCCGACGTCGTTCGTGATGTTCCTGCAGAACCACGATCAGGTCGGAAACCGCGCGATGGGCGAGCGCCTGCGCTCGCTCGTCTCCGACGAAGCGCTGTTCGCCGCGACGGGCCTCATGCTGCTGTCGCCGCAAATTCCGCTGCTCTTCATGGAGGAGCAGTACGGCTCGAAGCAGCCGTTCCTCTTTTTCACCGACTATCACGACGAACTCGCCGATGCCGTGCGCGAAGGGCGTCGTCGTGAATTCGCGAAGTTCTCCGCCTTCACCGACGAAAAGCGCCGCGCGCAGATTCCCGATCCGAACGACGCGAGCACGTTCAGGATGTCGTCACCTTCCCCGACGCAAGCCGAAAGCGACGCGGACCGCCTCGAATGGCTGCACTTCTACCGCTCCGCGCTGACCGTGCGCGCGAAGCTGATCACGCCGCGCCTGAAGGACGCCAAGGCGCGCGGCGCCACCGTGCTCGACACGAAGGCGCTCACCGCGCGCTGGAAACTCGGCGACGGCGAAATCCTGTCGATCGCGCTCAACCTCGGCGAAACGCCCGTCGCGCTGCCTGAACTGCCGCCCGGCAAGATCATCTTCGAGACGCCGGCGCGCGCGCAGGATCGCGTCAAGCGCGGCGAACTCGGCGAGCGCACGTTCGTCGCGTGGCTCACGGGCGAAGTCAACGATTACGCCATCGCGCACGACGCCCGCCGCTTCGAACGCACCACGACCGAAGGACACACCTCGTGAGCCCGACCTCCAGCAAACCGTCCGCCCCGATGAGCGCGATCGAATCGCTTGCCGCGCGCGCGGGCTTCGAAGTCGAATGGCTCGACGCGCACAAAAACACCCGGCGCGTCCCGGAATCGACCTTGCACGTGCTGCTCGAACGGCTCGGCCTGCCGTGCGGCACGGCCACGCAACTCAAGCACAGCATGGCCGCGCTCGATGCCGAGTTGTCGGGCCGCAAGCTGCCGCCGCTGATTACCGCAGAAGTGGATCGCGGCATCGCGCTGCCGGTATCGGCGGCGAAATCGGGCGCGCGCTACAAGATCGAACTGGAAAGCGGCGCCGTGATCGACGGGCGGTTCACGTCGCCGAAGGGCGAGATCGCGCTGTTGTCGCCGATTGCCGAACCGGGCTATCACACGTTGGTCATCAACGACCATCACACGACGCTCGCCGTCGCGCCGTCGCGCTGCTACACGATCGGCGACGCATGGCGCGCGCTGCACGAAGACTCGGCGAAGGACGCCCCGCCGCTCTGGGGCGTCGCCGCGCAAGTCTACGGATTGCGGCGTTCCGGCGATGGCGGCATCGGCGACTTCTCGGCGCTTTCGACGCTCGCCGTCGAGAGCGCGAAACGCGGCAGCCATGCCGTCGCGATCAGCCCGATGCACGCGATGTTCAGCGCCGAGCCGCAAAAGTTCAGTCCTTACTCGCCGTCGTCGCGGCTCTTTCTCAATATCGCGCACATCGATCCGGCCGCCGTGCTCGGTGCACCGGCCGCGCGAGCGGCGATCGAGCGCGCGGGCGTCGCGCAGGAACTGGCGGCGCTCGAAGATCTCTCGCTGATCGACTGGCCGCGCGCGTCGAAGGCGAAGCTCGCGATCCTGCGTGCCCTCTTCGAATCGTTCTCGCAATACCACGATTCGCCGTTCGCGAAAGACTTTGCATCGTTCGTCGAAAGCGGCGGCCGCGCGCTCGAAGACCACGCGCGCTTCGAGGCGCTGCAGGCCGATCAGCTCGCGAACGCGGGCGACGGCCACTGGCGCAACTGGCCCGACGAATTGCGCGATCCGCGCAGCGCCGCCGTTGCGGCCTTCGCGGAATCGCGCCGTGGTGACGTGGATTTTTATCTCTTCACGCAATGGCTCGCGTCGAAGGGCCTGGCGCACGCCCAGCACGCCGCACGCGACGCCGGCATGGCGATCGGGCTGGTCGCCGATCTCGCCGTCGGTTGCGACAGCGCGGGCAGTCACGCGTGGTCGTATCGCGACGAGATGCTGACGGGCGTTTCCGTCGGCGCGCCGCCCGACCTCTTCAATCAGGCGGGGCAATCGTGGGGCCTCACCACGTTTTCCCCGCGCGCGATGCGCACGCAAGGTTTCTCCGCGTTCATCGACATGTTGCGCGCTTCGTTCGCGCGCGCGGGCGGCATCCGCATCGATCACATTCTCGGCTTGCGGCGCCTGTGGCTCGTGCCCGAAGGCGAACCCGCGAAGGACGGCGCGTACCTGCGCTATCCGCTCGACGACCTGCTGCGCCTGATTGCGCTCGAATCGTGGCGGCATCGCGCGATCGTGGTCGGCGAGGACCTCGGCACCGTGCCGCCCGGCTTCAGCGAGCGGCTGGAGGAGCACGGCCTGCTCGGCATCCGCGTGCTGTGGTTCGAGCGCGCGAAGCAGGGCGACGGCTTCAAGCCGCCGCACGAATGGGACCACGAAGTCACCGCGACCACGACCACCCACGACCTGCCGACCGTCACCGGCTGGTGGCGCGGCGCGGACATCGAATGGCGCTCGAAGATCGGCCAGACGGCCGCGCGCGAGGACGGCCGCGATCCGGTCGCACTCGCGATGGATGAGCGCGCCGAGGATCGCGAGCACTTGTGGCAGGCGTTCCAGGATGCCGGCGTCGCCGCGCCCGACGTTCCCGCGCCGCCGGTCGAGAGCGCGCCCGTCGACGAGGCGCTCGCCTTCGTCGCCGCGACGCCCGCGCCGCTCGTCACGTATCCGCTGGAAGACCTGCTCGCGCTGGCCGACCAGCCGAACCTGCCCGGCTCCATCGACGAGCATCCGAACTGGCGGCGGCGCCTCGCCGTGCCGGTCGATGAACTCTTTCTCGACGAGTCGTTCGCGGATCGGCTGCTCGCCGTCGACAGCGCGCGCGCCCGCTCCGCGCTGAACCCTCCACCGACCGAATCACCATGACCGTACCGCGCTCCACGCTCCGGCTGCAGCTTCACAAGGGCTTCACCTTCGACGATGCCGCCGCCCAGGTCGACTACTTCGCCGCGCTCGGGATCAGCCACGCGTATCTCTCGCCGATCACGACGGCGACGAGCGGCTCGACCCACGGCTACGACACGGTCGACTACACGCGCGTGAATCCCGAACTCGGCGGCGAGGAAGGACTGAAGCGCCTGGTCGAAAAGCTGCGCGCGCACGAGATGGGGCTGATCGTCGACGTGGTGCCGAATCACATGGGCGTCGGCGGGTCGGAGAACGCGTGGTGGCTCGACATCCTCGAATGGGGCCGGCACGCGGCGCACGCGCGTTTCTTCGATGTCGACTGGCACTCGCCCGATCCCGCGCTGCGCGGCAAGGTGCTGGCGCCGTTTCTCGGCGCGGCGTACGGCGAGGAATTGCAGGGCGGCAAGATCAAGCTCGCGTATCGGGCGGACGAAGGCCGCTTCGTGATCGAGTATTACTCGAACACGTTTCCGGTGTGCCCGGTCGACTATCCGTCGATCCTGCAGGAAGCGCCCGAACTCGGGCAACGCTTCGCCGGCCTGACCACGCAGCCCACCGACCACGCCCGCGCCGCCGACGCGCGCGCGGCATTCGCGACGCTCGCCGCGACCGAGGGCGGTCGTGCGGCCATCGATGCGACGCTCGCCGCGCATTCCGCCGATTCTCCGCAAGGCCGCGACCGTTTGCATCGGCTGCTGGAGCGCCAGCACTTCAGGCTCGCGTGGTGGCGCACCGCGGCCGACGAGGTCAACTGGCGGCGCTTCTTCGATGTCAGCACGCTCGGCGGCGTGCGTGTGGAGCGGCCGGAGGTGTTCGAGGCATCGCACGCGCTGATCTTCCGGCTCTTTACCGAAGGCCTGATCGACGGCGTGCGCATCGATCACGTCGACGGACTCGCCGAGCCGCGCGAATATTGCCAACGCCTGCGCCAGCGGCTCGATGAACTCGCGCCGCAACGGCCCCAGGCGTTGCAGGACGGGCGCACGTATTTCATCGTCGAGAAGATTCTGGCGCGCGGCGAGCCGTTGCGCAGCGACTGGCAAGTGGACGGCACGACCGGCTACGACTTCATGAACGACGTCGGCGCGCTCCTGCACGATAGCCGCGGCGCCGAGACGCTCGCGCGTGCGTGGGCCGCGTTGTCCGGGCGCAGCGCCGATTTCGCCGACGAAGCGCTCGTCGCGCGCCGCAAGATCCTGGCGGAGAACCTGTCGGCGGAACTGGATCGCGTGACGCGCGCGCTGCATCGGATCGCCCGCGATACGCCCACGACGCGCGACTTCACGTTTTCCTCGCTGCGTCGCGTGGTCGGCGAACTCGTGGTGCAGTTTCCCGTGTACCGGATCTATCCGGTGAACGCGGTGCGCAGCGCCGAGGACGAGCGGTATTTCTCGCAGGCGCTCGACGGCGCGCGCGCGGCGCTGTCACGCGCGGATCATGTCGTGCTCGATCAGGTCGCGCAGTGGCTCGGCGGCAAGCTGCCGGACGAGGCGCCCATCGCAGAGAAGCCGCGCGAGCGTGCCGCCGAGCGCGGACGCGACCGCAACCAGGCCGCGGCCCAGGCCAACGCCCCCGCCTCCAGCGGCGCGCAGCGGCGCAGCGCGCAGACGCTGTTCTCGCAACTGACCTCGCCGGTGGCGGCGAAGGCCGTCGAGGATACGGCGTGTTATCGATACGGACGACTGTTGTCGCGCAATGAAGTCGGCGCCGATCCGGGGGAATTCGCGTTGTCGGTCGAAGCGTTTCACGAGGGCAATCTGGAGCGCTCGAAGGCGTTCCCGCACGCGATGCTCGCGACCGCGACGCACGACCACAAGCGCGGCGAAGACGTGCGCGCGCGCATCGCGGCGCTCTCGGAGATTCCCGACGAATGGGCGACGACGCTGCACAACTGGTCGACGCTGAACGCGCCGTTGCGGCGGACCGTCGCAGGCGACGATGCGAACTGGGCGCCCGGCCCCGGCGCCGAGGCGATGCTGTATCAGACGCTCGTCGGCTGCTGGCCGCCCGGGTTGTCGGCGGATGACGAGGCCGGCGTGAAGGAGCTTGCTGAACGCGTCGCGCAATGGCAGTTGAAGGCGCTGCGCGAGGCGAAGTTGCGCACGAGCTGGTTCGCGCCCGACGAATCCTACGAGAACGCCTGCCGCGAGTTTCTCTTCGACATCGTCGCGCCGCAGCGACGCGATGGCTTCCTGCGCGAGTTGCCGGCGTTCGCGGCGCGGATCGCGCGGGCCGGCGCGATCAACAGCTTCCAGCAGACGTTGCTGCGGCTCACGTCGCCGGGCGTGCCCGATCTCTATCAGGGCACCGAGTTGTGGGATTTCAGTCTCGTCGACCCCGACAATCGACGCCCGGTGGATTTCGAACAGCGGCGTGCGTGGCTGGCTGAAGGCGAAGAAAAAGGGCCGCCGTCGGAGCAATTGGCGAACTGGCGCGACGGGCGCGTGAAGCTGGCGCTCGTGCGGCGGGCGCTCGCGTTGCGGCAGCATGCGGCAGCGCTGTTTGCGCAGGGCGAGTATTTGCCGCTGGAAGTCGAAGGCGAGCATGCGGACCGCGTGATCGCTTTCGCGCGGCATGCGGGCAGCGCGTACGTGATCGTGATCGCGTCGCGGCTTGCGGAACCGTTGCTGTCGAAGGACGGTGATGTGCCGCTCGTCGATGCCGATCGATGGGGCGATACGGCGGTGATCCTGCCGGACGCGCTCGGCTCGCGCGCGCTGTTCGACTGGATGAGCA
>NZ_FCON02000213.1 GCF_001544535.1 Caballeronia choica
ATAACGCTCGGCGTTTCCGTGGCCCGCAAGGTCACGCGCGCCGCCGTGGTGGCCGATGCGGGCTGGATCCGTGCCTCGATGCATCTGGCGCGGCTCTTTACGAAGGCCGAAGTCAAGACGTTCCACGTCAACGAGCTGGAGCAGGCGCGCGTCTGGATCAACGCCTGAGCGCCGCCTGGCGAATTTCGTAGCAGTCCGGCTGCACGTCAGAGCGCGATTGACCTGCGCGATCAAGATGCCATTCACATTCGCGCTCTTGCTTGCGCTGGCGGCTAAGGGGTGTTCGCGCCTGTTCGATTTTTCTGAGACCGGTCATCCAAAATTGGCCAAATACTGAAAGGCTCGAATGACCGGACTGGCCGAAGCAACGCTTCAATATTGCGAATTGAATGGCGGGTTTCCGAGTGGAGCCGACGCCTGTCTGAGCGAAGTTGCTCGCGAATTACGCTTCATGGTCGATTTTCGCCGAGGTGATCGGGCTGAATCGTTACAATGACCCAGATGAGTTCCCCTTCGACAGCATCGATGCAAGGCATGCTGACTTCCTTTTTCCGGAGCGGCGACACCATCCGGAGTCGGCGCGTAAGTGACATCGTTTTGTCAGACACGCTCGACGTGCCTGCGCCATCCTCACGCCTGCTTGCGGATTGGCAAAGAGAGACTTCGTCGCGGCTCGTTCTGGAACCCGGGGATGTCGAGGCGATGCCTTTGGCGCGAACGCAAGCGCGCTGGCCTGACTACAAGCGCTGCGTGCAGGCAATTTCCGACTGGACGTGCGCGCTTGGACTGCCCGCCGTGCTTGCTTCCAGTGACGTAGCGCTTATGGCGTGTCGTGGCGCGAGGTACCACCATGACGGTGCGCAATATGGCGGTGCGGCCTTTTGCAATCTCTTCCTGAGCGAGGACAGGGGTCTGGACTTGCATTTTCCCTCTATGGGCCATCGCATTCCCCTGACCCGGGGAACAGCCGTGATATTCGATACTGTCCAGCCGCATGGCGTCATTCAGCGCGGCAGCGGCAGTTTTAGGGTGGCCGACTTCGCGCCGGACCAGGATTGCATTCAGATATTCCTGACCTGGGAGCTTCCCATCGCAGACGCCCACGTTGGGCAAGCACTCAAGGTGGTCTTCGACATCGCCCGTTCGACCTCACCGCAACTGGATGAAGAGCAAGTCTGGTTGAACGGCGCACCCGCCGCTGTGTGCCCAGAAACTGGTCGCTGGTACCAGGTTGACTAGTTGATCGGGGTCACAGCTTGGTCCTGCGATGGTACGCTGGAGAGGCCTTTGTTCAGGGCGATAGGCGGATGCAGCGAGCGCCGCTGGGCTAGTGTCAACGATCTTCAGGCCTTGAAATCAAACCCATCAAGCGGCGACGCCAAGCCGCAAAGTACGGGGCCAGCTCCGCAGCCTCGGCGGAATTACCGCTGTCAGCAGTCTGGCGCGTATCAATGATCGGCGGCGCACGACCCGTGAACTGCCCATAGATCATCGCGTCGAAGCCGCCCACAGCACACTCGTTCTCGGCGTCACATCGCGCTCGAATTTCCCCGCCATGTACCGGTGAAAGTCGTAGATCTAGCCGAGCTGTTTTCGGTTTCCTGCCCAACCGTGTCCCGAACTGTCGCTCATCAGCCAGAAGGGACATAGCGCGGCCTCGATAGGTCATTGCCCCCGAGTTCTACGTGAGGTGGGTTCGCCGGGCTTAACTGACTTCCCTGCTCCATTGCTGCCCAGACCCCATATTCTCCAGGTCGATGGAGCCAATCCATTCGCCACCCGACTTGATGACGTCCTTGCTGCGATCAGTGATTTGCATGAAGCCATCGGCACCGATGTTCGCAACATCGCCGGTCGGGAACCACTCTTGCCCCTCGTGATCGATCTGCAGTGGACTGGCCCCCTCGCTCCTGAAGTAGTCGCGCACCACCGAAATGCCCACGCACCAGCAGATCACCAGAAGTCGCGCCGTCCCAAGGCAACTCCATGCCGTCCGCGCCAACGATCTTCATGTCGACGCCATACACTGCGCGGCCCTGTTTGGATTGCACGGCATAACGCTCTTCCTGGGGCATCTCGACGTGCCTCGCCTTCATGGTGCCGACGGTTCCGATCGGGCTCAGTTCAGTCATTCCCCAGACGTGCAATACGGCGACGCCGTAGGTTTCCTGGAACTTGCGCAAGATGGCCGGGGTACAGGCCGCGACACGGTGTGCTAAATCGGCGGTACCGCTGCTTGCAGCTCGGCAATTCGCTGACGGGATCGGCGAGGCGAAGAAGTACCGCGAAGCCCAGAACATGATGCCAGCGCCGAGCGTGAACGAAGACCTGGCCATGATTGCCATCTGGCGCGCTCACTGCAATGTGAGAGAACTTTGAGTCGCTGGAAGTCCACCAAAACATAAGGGAGGCAAGGGATCAAGCGCCGCGAAAAATCAGTGCGCCTGCACAGCGGGGCCGCCCGACAGGTCGAGCGCGACGCGCCCCTGGCGCACCTTGCGCGCCAAGTGCCAGAACAGCAGCCCCGAGGACAGCGTCAAGATGTCGGTCGCGAGCAGCACTATGGTTAGTGCGTGGGTGCTGCCTAGCTTCATCAGGGAGTCGCTGGCCATGCCGACTGCCACCGAGCCACCGCCTATGGCAAACAAGTTGAGCAGCAACATCGAGAAGCCCGTGAGGGTCGCGCGCATGTTCGCTGGCACCAGCGCCTGAAGCAAAGTCATGCTAGGCCCGTACAGCGCGAGTGGCAGGAAGAAGCCGGCGCACATGCCCACATAAAACAGCGGCGAACCCGCTGGCACGAAGCGGTAGGCGATCATGAACGGTGCGCACAGCGCGATCAGCAGCACCATGAAGCTGGCGCGGCCGCCAGCGAAGCGCTTGGCAAGGCGGTCGCTCAGCACACCGCCAACCAGGCCCCCAAGTATGCCGAACACGATCTGCAACGCACCAATGGTCTTGGCGATGCTGGCCGCGTCGAAGCCGCGCTCACGCACCATCCACAATTGGGTAAACGCGAAGCTTGCGTACACCATGTGGAACAGCACAAACCCCACAAGAGCGAGCAGCAAGGCATGGTTCTGGCCGACCACGCGGAGCATGGCTCTCATCTGGGCGACAAAGGGCTCCCCGCGCTGCGGCGTCGCATTTTGTTCACGCCCTTGCCCGCGCTCCTCGCGCAGGAAAGCCAACGGCAATGCCATCACTACCCCGACAATGCCCAGCACCGTATAGGTCGAGCGCCAGCCGAGGCTTGCACCGAGGTGGCCGGCCAGCAGAAAACTTAGGCCAGTGCCAACTGGAATGCCGATGAAGAAGATGCCGATGGCCGTGCCGCGCCGCTGTTCCGAGAACAATTCGACAAGCAACGCCACCGCCGCCGGCACCAGGGCGGCCTCGCCGGTGGCGACGAAGAAGCGCGCGAGAGCCATTTGCTCGAAGTTATGCGCATGCCCCGAAGCGGCCGTGCAAACGCTCCAGATCAACATGCCGGCGGCAATCACGCGCGGCCGGCTGAAGCGGTCCGCCAGCGAGCCCAGGAAGACCGCCATCACACCGAAGCTCAACACCCAGACAGCGCCGACCAGAAAGCCGTACTGCCCGTTGGTGAGCATCAGGTCCCTGGTGATCTGCGGCGAAAAGCCAAGCAGCATGTTGCGATCGATCTGGGCCATCACACTAAGCACGATCAGGGTGATCAGGACGGCCGCCGGACTTTTTTTCCAAGATGTCATGTTTGTCTCCTCGTGGTGCATGATTTCTCTCTCATCGCAGAGAAGAAGGTCACGCCCATCCGAATTAGTAGTTGTGTATCGTGATGGCCTGCGCCATCAGCATCGGGATCAACGACAGTGTCAGCAAACCACGCGCGATGTCTCCTCGAAAGGGACCCGATGCGGCCCGAACCGTGTCGACATGGATCCATTGGTGATCGCCAGTGGCTGCGGCGAATAAATCGATCCCGGCCTGGTCGACCGTCATCCAGTCACTGCACGCGAGTTCCTCACCGACGTGGTTCTGAAGCGCCTGCAGGTTCTCAAACTCGCGTGTCGATGGACGGTGCATGGTTTCGGCAGTCATTGGTTTGCCTTTTCAAGGGATGCGACCTTGATGACGCGGTCGCGAAGCAATTGCTCGATGCGCGCTTCATCCAGTTGGGCCAGGCGCGCGAGGACGGCACGCGTGTCCTGGCCGACCTCGGGCCCTGTGTGTCGAACCGCACCCGGTGTACGCGACAACTTGGCTACCAGACCGGCCATCGCGATGGGTCCCAAAGACGGGTGCTGATGGCTCACGATCGCCCCACGCTGGTGAAAATGCCGGTCCGCAAATGCATCGGCGATGGTGTTGGTCAACGAACTGGGCACTTCGGCCTCGTCGAGCAGACGGATGACCTCGGCACTGTCGAGCGAACCCGTCCAGCGACTGACCTCCTGATCGATGGCGACGCAGTGGGTCGCGCGGGCGCGAATGGACGCGAATCGCGGGTCTTGCAGCAGATCGGGACGCTCCATGACGCGGCACAAACGGGCGAAAATCGGATCGTTGTTGGCCGCGATCAACACGTAACTGCCGTCCCGGGTCGGGTAGACATTGTTCGGGGCCAGCCCTGGGCATTGCGATCCCTGGCGGTTGGCAATCACGCCGAGGCGGTCGTACGCTGGGACATCGGGCTCCAGCATGCTGAATGCCGCCTCGAAGAGCGAGACATCGATCACCTGGCCTTTGCCTGAACTTTCGCGCTCTAAAAGAGCCATCGCCGCACCGAACGCGGCATAGATCGCGGTCAGGTAGTCGGTCAACGCCACCGAGACGCGCGGCGGTATCTGGTCAGGCTCGCCATTGAGGTGGCGCAAGCCCCCGTACGCTTCGCAAATCGTCCCATAGCCAGGCTTGTAGCTATTCGAGCCGGTCTGGCCATAGCCGCTGATACGCACCAGCACCACCCCTGGGTTGTCGCGACTCAGAACCTCGTAGCCCAGCCCCAATTTTTCAAGCTTGCCAGGGCGAAAATTCTCGACCACGACGTCGCACTGGGCAGCAATGGCGCGCGCCAGCGTGCGACCTTCCTCCGTCTTCAGATTCAGTGCAATCGACTGCTTGTTGCGCAGAATGCTCGCCGCATATAGCGAGATGTCGCCTTCGTGGAGGCCCATCTGGCGGACGGGGTCGCCCTCGAAGGGCTCGATCTTGATGACCTCGGCGCCGTAGTCGGCCAACAGGCGGGCACAGGCGGGTCCGGCGACCGTCGAGCACAACTCGAGCACACGACGGCCAGCCAAAGGACCGGCGAAAGAGGAAGCGGGGGTAGAAGTCATGTTATGCATCCTTGAACATAGGAGGGCGACGATCGCGCCAAGCCTGAAGTGCTTCGGCGAAGTCCGGTCCGTCTTCGAAGGGCTCACGGAGCTCGCGTGAGAGTTGCAGTGCGTCGGCCACGTTCAGGTCGAGACTGCCCCGGATCAGGACTTTGGCCGCGCGCACTGCGGCCGGACTGTTGGCTGCGATAGCCGCAGCCAGGTCGGCCGTGGCTTCCCGCAGGCGATCTGCCGGCACGACCTGGTCCACGATGCCGAACTCAAACGCCTCGCGGGCCGGAATTGAACGTGCGCTGAAGACGAGCAAACTGGTACGGCCGCGGCCGATCATCTTCGTGAGCCGCACCGGCCCTCCGCCGCCCGGAAAGCCACCGGCCCTGAGTACCTCGGGAAGCGCAAACACCGCGTCATCGGCTGCGATACGGATGTCGCATCCCAGGGCCAGTTCCAGACCTCCGGCGACGGCAGCGCCATTGATCATCGCAATCACGGGGCAGGGAAAGCTGTCGAGCAATTCGATCGCACGCAGCGCGGTGGCGCGCTGTTCGCGCGTCTTCGACGCGCCCTTGGCCAGCCGCTCCTTCAGGTCGCCCCCCGCACAGAACGCGGTGCCGTCACCACCGAGGACCAGCACGCGCAGCGTGCGCCGCTCACGCAGCAGGCTCAGGCACTCGACCAGTTCCTGAACGAGTTGGTGACTCATCGCATTGCGGTGCTCGGGGCGACTCAGCCACAGCGTGCAGACCGGGCCATCGACACCTTCCAGTCGCAGCGTCTGCCAAGACGGGAGTGGAGAAGAAAGTATGTGATTGAGGTTCATGAAAGTAGGTGATTGAGGTTCATGGGTGCATGATGTTCCCGACATATATGCACGTCCAATGAGTTATTATTCAAATTTGAATGCAATTAATGCATCGATTGGCCTATGAACCTTCGGAACCTGCGTTATTTCGTCGGTGTAGCTGAGACAGGCAGCGTCTCATTGACCGCCGAACTGCTGCACCGCAGCCAGCCTGCGGTGTCCCGCGCCATCCAGGAATTGGAGGCGGAGCTGGGGGTCTCGCTCTTCGTGCGCGAGGGCCGGCGGATCACGCCAAGCGCCGAAGGCTGGGGGCTGCTGCCGCACGCGAGGGCCGTGCTGCGTAGCGCTGACGACCTTGGTGCGCGCGCGCACCAGTTCGCGTCTGGCAAGGTGGCCGTCCTTCGCATCGGCGCTGCCGCCAGCACGGTCGAGAGTGTGTTACCGCGCTTGATCGCGATCTACACCGCAGCTCAGCCAAGCGTCGAAGTGACACTGACCTTGGACAGTGGAAGCGGCTTGCTGGCGGCACTCGAACGCGGTGAACTCGATGCCATCTTGACGCGCGAGGTGAACAACGAATTCCTGGAGTCCAAGTGTCTTTTTCCGATGCATGTGGTCGCGGTAATGCAAAAGGGGCACCCGCTTGGATCACGTCGCATCCTCTCGGTCGAAGATCTACAAGATGAAGGACTGCTGCTCGGACCCAAGCCCTTCACCAGCCGCATGCTGTTCGACGCTGCTTGCCGCGCGGCCGACATGTCCCCGAAGATCATGCTTGAAAGTCCGTTTCAAGGAGCGCTGCTTGCATTGGCCGAAGTCGGCCACGGTGTCGCCATCCTGCCCTCGACGATGCGCCTTGCAGGCCGCTCGGTGACCGCGCACGCACTCCGCAGCGACAATGTGCCAATCGGCACTTGGACAGCATTGGTTTGGGATAGGCGGCGCCGAACCGCACAGGTGGACGCGTTTATCCAGATCGCCGCCGCTACGCTGCGCAATGACTACCCGGGTGCCGACCTTCGACTGCCAGCGCTGGCAGTCAATCGATAGCTAGTCCGACGCAGCGCGCGTCATCAACCACATTGGCCGACTCTCCCTTGAGGTGTATATCCGCCCGTGTCTGCCAAAAGTCGAGACATTCCGGCAACCACCAGTGGCCGCAGACCCGTTCTCAAATGTGTAGCTAGATATGTAGCTGGAAGGATTTCCCGATTAATTTACTAATGCCAATCCCCTATCAGACAAGGCTCGAGGCAAATACACTCGAACAGTACGATCGTTCCGGTATCGTGACCGCTGATTCCGGACAGCCGGGAAATCGGTCAAGTTCGCCCGGAATGGGCGGTTGCTAAAAGCCTTTCGTGATATCGCAGCTCAGGGCTGCGAGGTTGCTATGAGATCTTCGAAAAGACTTCGGCCAAAGCCTTCGCAACGGCTACGCTCTAACTTCTGCCCCCTGCGTCAGGCGAGTTCGCCGGGGGTAACTGACTTCCCTGCTCCATTGCTCCCCAGACCCCATGTACGGCACGTGGCAATGCGAACGCGAAGTTCAGCATTTGGGGCCCGCAGCTCCTCGTCGACCTGTCGCAACTGCTGGGCGGCCCATCGACAGGGAGCCGGGATTTCTGCCGACGGGGGGCTCAACGATCCACCCGCCGTCATCCAGGGGAGGCACCAGCGGAAAGATCTTTTCATTCAGCCGTTTGGTCTGATTCATCGTGGGTTATCCACAAGTCTTTCAACAGAAACGGTGGATAACTGCGCTTTCGGCGCGGTGCCATTGATGAACACTCACATCGGCATGCCAGCCAAGCGCGAATCGTGCTCCCTTCAGCGTCAGTACCAACATAGTCTTTGTCCAAGGGTCCGCATTCGGCCATTTAGCCGCGGTAGGGGAAATGCCGTGAAGCAGCCTCGAAGTGAGCGCCTATAGACGTGGGCACGGTCGCTGGCCCAACGCAGCCTCGTCGATGATGCGCGACAACGCGCGCGACGGAACCCAGTGGCCTCCTTGCGCGACGAATCGAGCACTCGCATTGACGACAGTCGGGCTGCGGGTAAAGTGGGACCCGGCAATGACCGGTGCCTCGAGCGACTCCACGAGAGCACTTTGCTGTTCTTCGAATCGGCGTGGATCGAGGCGACCGTCGGCATCAAACGTGAGGATGGAAAACGTGCTTCAAACGATGCGCACAGGCTCTCGGTCCATCAACTCGACAATCACGTCGGCCATGCGTACTCGTTGACCTGCTAAGACGGGCAGACAGAGCTTTGCCGGATCTTGCAACATCCGCTCGAACTTGGTAGTCGACAATCGCCAGAGGGTATTGCCTCGATCGAGGAGGAACCTTCGGCAAAAAAGTCCCATGGTGGTAATCCTTGCATCAACTTTGATCTTCACGACGCTCGGTGCAATCCAGATCGCATCTGCCGAACGAGACCTTCTGCCTGCCAGTTTTGAACGTCATGCTCCAAGCGTATCAATTTTCTGTGCTTCTGACTTTCGACCATGCCTGAACGAAGGTAGCTTTCGAGGGGCAACGGCCAGTCATCCCGCCGAATCGACCGGCAAGTGCTCGGCCATTGCGGTCGTTGGTTCAACGACATGACAGCGGCAGGTGAGGATCCTATTGCCGTCATTCAGTGGCCGGTTGAATTTGTCGATCGTGAATGACCGCTGTCGGGGAAATCGAATGTTCGTTGACGTTAAGGTTTATTCGATGCCTGCCATCAGCCGTAGGAATGTGCATGCCTCCGCGCATGTCGGCAGGCGTCGAATAAGCCCGATGGAGGAAACCGCGGAGTGCCCCGATGCGGTTGGAGGTTTCGCGGCTATGGCGATTGATAGGCCGGAATGGTCAGTGGTGTCGGATGCGGCACGATCAGGCGGGGTGTCGGACGGGCGCTGACGCCGTAGCGAAGCGGTGCAGTGATGCATTCGCGATGATGAAGCGAGCGGGCGAGGCGCCTCACGAAACGACACACGCAAGCGTCCGCCCCTGGGCCGCGTTGCCGCAGCGCCAACTTTGGACAGGCAGATCGAGAAACCGTGGAGTTCATGTTGGATCCCGATGCATTGGTGGTGCACGGATCGGGGCGCTGCGCGCGAGGATTTCGATGACGATCATTGGTGCGCCGCAGTGCCGGCAGATGAAGACGGGGCGGGTTTCGATGATGGCGTTGTCTGGTGACGGGCTGATCTCGGG
>NZ_FCON02000214.1 GCF_001544535.1 Caballeronia choica
AGTTGGAAAAAGCGATGCCCGACGACGTGATGGTCTCCACCGACATCGGCAACATCAACTCGGTGGCGAACAGCTACCTGCGCTTCGAGAAGCCGCGCAGCTTCTTCGCTGCGATGAGCTGGGGCAATTGCGGTTACGCGTTTCCGACGATCATCGGCGCGAAGGTGGCAGCACCCCACCGGCCGGCGGTCTCCTACGCCGGCGACGGCGCCTGGGGCATGAGCCTGATGGAAACCATGACCTGCGTGCGCCACAACATTCCGGTGACTGCGGTGGTGTTCCATAACCGCCAGTGGGGCGCGGAGAAGAAGAATCAGGTGGACTTCTACAACCGTCGCTTCGTCGCGGGTGAACTGGACAACCAGAGCTTCGCCGAGATCGGCCGGGCGATGGGCGCCGAAGGCATCGTGGTCGACCGGCTGGAGGATGTCGGTCCGGCGCTCAAGCGCGCCATCGACCTGCAGATGAATCACGGCAAGACCACCATCATCGAGATCATGTGCACCCGCGAACTGGGCGATCCGTTCCGCCGCGACGCACTTGCCAAGCCGGTGCGCACGCTCGACAAGTACAAGGACTATGTGTGAGCGTCGAAGCGTCCCGGTTCGCATGCGTCCGGGACGCCGCGCAGGCGCAGGCGCCGGCCCGGCCGGCTCAGTCCTCCGCTGCGATGGGCGTGCGGGACCGGTTCCCGCGCGCCTCTTTTTGAAACCCGCCGTCCCAGGGGCCGACCATGAATTTCGAATCCGGCTTGCCGCTATCCGCTGACAGCCCGGAGCACGTCTCCCCTACCCGGGAGTCATCCGACGATCCCGCCCCGCGTTCCGAAAACCGGAAACCCCGCTCCGACGAAAAAGCCGGGCGAGCCGAACCTTTCGCCCTGGAAATCCCTCGGCAAAAGACCATTGAGTACAATGAAGCCGATCCATTTTCCGGAACGGCAGACATGAAAAAAGCGGACACCCCGACTCTGCGTGCGTTTGCGCTGCTTGAACACCTGGTCGCCGCGGACGGTCCCGTTTCGCTTGCGGATATCGCGCATGAAGTCGATGCGCCGAAGGCGTCGCTGCATCGCATGCTGGCTTCGCTGGAGGCGGGCGGCCTCGTGATCCGCGAACCGGGCCAGAAAAACGCTTACGTGATCGGGCCGCGTCTTGCGCAACTCGGACTCGGCGTGATGATGCATTCCGGCGCGCGGCGCCTGCGGCATGCGATCCTGACGCGCCTCGTCGCCGATCTCGGCGAAACCTGCAACCTCACGATGCTGCACGAGACGGAAGTCCTCTATCTGGACCGCGTGGAAGCGCCATGGCCGTTGCGCCTCGACCTCAAGCCCGGCTCGCACGTACCCGCGTACTGTAGTGCGAGCGGCAAGCTGCTGCTCGCGAAGCTGCCGGCGGAACAACGCGCGGTGCTCGTGCGGGCGCTACAGTTGAAGCGCTTCACGCCCAACACCATCACCGATCCCGAATTGCTCGAAGCGGAACTCGACCGTGCGGCGCACAAGGGCATCGCTATCGACAACGAGGAGTTTGTCGTCGGGATCGTGTGCGTGGCGGCGCCTGTCGTCGATGCGCAGAACCAGTGCATCGCGGCGATTGCCGTGCATGCGCCGGTATCGCGCGCGCCGCTTTCGCGAACGCTCGAATTCGTTCCGCGCTTGCAGGAAGCGGCGCGGGAGCTTGCAGGGACGTTTTGAATTGGCAGGCCCTGTTCCTTGACAAAACGGAACGATCCGTTCCAACGGGCTCAAAAACCCGGCGCGCCCGATTCATGACTATCCAATACGAATTCAGGACGAGACGATCGACCGGCGATTTCAGGAGACGGTTTTCATGTCGTTCGAAGTGGACTACATCGTGGTCGGCGCGGGCTCAGCGGGCTGCGTCCTTGCCAACCGGCTGAGCGAAGACCCGAACAACCGGGTGCTGCTGCTGGAAGCGGGCGGCCCCGACAACAATCCGTGGCTTCACATCCCGGTCGGCTACTTCAAGACGATGCACAATCCGGCGTTCGACTGGTGCTATCGAACCGAGCCGGATGCGGGAATCGCGGGCCGGCAATTGCAATGGCCGCGCGGCAAGGTGCTCGGCGGATCGAGTTCGCTCAACGGCCTGCTCTACGTGCGCGGACAGCGCCAGGACTACGACCACTGGGCCGCGCTCGGCAATCACGGCTGGCGCTACGACGACGTGCTGCCCTACTTCAGGAAGTCGGAAGACCAGGAGCGCGGCGCGAATGAATACCACGGCGTGGGCGGTCCACTGAAGGTATCGGACCTGCGGCTGCGCCGGCCGATCGCCGAGCATTTCATCGCGGCCGCCCAGGACATCGGCATCCCCTTCAACGACGACTACAACGGCGCCACGCAGGAAGGCGTCGCGTATTTTCAGCAGACAGCCTACAAGGGCTTTCGCTGGAGCACCGCGAAGGGCTTTCTGCGTCCCGCGAGACACCGCGCGAACCTGATCGTCGAGACGCGGGCGCAAACCACGCGGGTGCTGTTCGAAGGGAAGCAGGCGGTCGGCGTCGAATACATGCGCGGCGGCGAACTGCGGCAGGCGAGCGCGAACGCCGAGGTGATTCTCGCCGCGGGCGCGATCGGCTCGCCGCAGATCCTGCAGAACTCGGGCGTCGGCCCCGCCGACGTGCTGCGCCGCGCCGGCGTGCGGATTCATCACGACCTGCCCGGCGTCGGCAGGAACCTGAAGGACCATCTGCAAGTGCGGCTCGTCTTCAAGACGCGCGAACGCACGCTCAACGATGAAGTGAAGAATCCGCTGCGTCGCGCCTGGATCGGTGTTCAGTACGCGCTCTGGCGCACCGGGCCGCTCACGCTCGCAGCAAGCCAGGTCGCGATCTTCACGCGTTCGCGGCCGGACGTGGACCGCCCCGACATCCAGTTCCACATGCAGCCCTTGAGCGCCGACAAGCCCGGCGAAGGCGCGCATCCGTTCTCCGCCTTCACCGCTTCGGTGTGCCAGTTGCGGCCGCACAGCAGCGGCAGCGTCGAGATCAGGTCGGCGGACCCGCTGGAGTATCCGGCGATCCAGCCCAACTACCTCTCCGACGAACGCGATCATCCCGTGGTGATCGGCGGCATCAAGGTGGCGCGGCGGATTGCCGAAGCGCCTTCGCTCAAGCCGCACATCGTGTCTGAATTCGTGCCCGGGGCGCAGTTCCAGTCGGACGCCGAGTTGCTCGACGCGGCCCGTCGCTACAGCCAGTCGATCTATCACCCGGCGTGTACTTGCCGGATGGGCCGCGATGCGCTGGCCGTCGTCGACGAGCGCCTGCGGGTGCACGGACTCGCGCGGCTGCGCGTCGTGGACGCGTCAGTGATGCCCGAACTTGTGTCGGGCAACACGAACGCGCCGGTGATCATGATTGCGGAGAAGGCGGCGGACATGATCCGCGCGGACCAGAAGCATCGGGAAGGGACGTCGGTCCTGGAGGAAGCAGTTTGATGGCGCTCGGACAGGAGCAAAGCTAATAAACCAGTAGCAAGTTTCATCGAAGCCCAAGCGCGTCGAACGCCACAAACTCGCCCAAGCCCCAAAAGGCTAACCAGTCGCCAGCATCGTCCCGCGACATCGCCTCGAAACACACCTGCACGCATAAACGCGCTTCACCGCCGCTGTCAGGCGCCCCCCGACAGTCAACTGATAGTCGATAAAAAGCTCGCCGCCCGCCTCGATGTCGCGAATCGCGCGAATGAACACGCGATTGCCCCGCTGCTCCGCTTCGCAATTGGGCGCACAACTGTGATTGAGCCAGCGCGCCGAATTGCCGCCGATCGCGCCATCGATCACGCGCCCGTCGTCCAAGTCGAAGAAGAACGTATGTCCTTCAGCGGCGCCCGAGCGCTCATAGCGGCGTTGGGCTTGTTTCCACGACACCTGTTCGCCCTTGTATTCGACGATTTCCTCGCCGGCGCTGATAGGCGTCAGCGCAAATACGCCGCGGCCGTGGACCCTTGAACGACGAACCGTGATGCGGCGCATAGTGTGTCGAGAAAGAAATGGTGTCGAGAAGGAAGCGGCGCGTGTTGCCCGCACGCGCTACTTTAACTCGCCACTTCGCTCGCCGGAACTGCATCGAACGTCAACGCTTCAATGGCGCACGCTGGCGTCCGCCGTGCCGCCGACCGACTGCCCCGGCATCTCGGCGGCATCGCGCAGGTCATCGAGATCCCGGCCGCGTGTTTCCGGCGTGTAGAAGGTCGTCACCACGCCGATCAGGCTCAGGATCGCGACGTACGTGGCAAGCGGAATCCACGCGAGAATCCGGCCTTCGCTGCCGCCCCAGTGCGCGGTCGCCCAGGCGATGATCGATGCGCCGATCAGCGGCGCCACGCCGCCCGCGATGACCGCCGACACTTCGCGCCCCACCGCCACGCCGGCGTACCGGTGCTGCGCGCCGAAGAGTTCGGGCAGCAGCGCGCCTTGTGTCGCGAACATGCCCCAGACACCGGCCAGCGCGACGCACAGCATCGCGATGCTCGCCGTCGCGTTGCCCTGGCTCAGCACCCACCAGGTCGGATAAGCCAGCACCAGTTGATACACGGCGAACGCGCGATAGACGGGAATGCGTCCGAGCCGGTCGCTCAGGATGCCGGTCAACGGAATCACGATCGCCCCCGACGCGCCCGCCAGCAGCAGCGCGATCGGGCCGATCTGCCCTTTGAGGCCGGTCGCGGTCGCCATGTAGCTGATCGCGAGCGACTGATAGATCGACGAGCCGCCGTTCTCCGCCATCCGCATGCCGATTACCTTGAGGAGCGTGGGCTTCGAATGCTTGATCAGGTGCTTCAACGGGCTGTCTTTGACTTGATGGCGCGCTTCGAGCTTGGCGAACGATGGCGACTCCTTGAGCTTCAGCCGGATCCAGATCGCCACCGCGATGATCACGACGCTCAACAGGAACGGCACGCGCCACAGCCAGCTTTGCGAAATGTCCTCGACGCGCACCAGCGCGAAGTAGATCGCGGCGGCCATCACGGTGCCGAGCAGCACGCCCATGAATGGCAACGCCGCGAAGTAGCCGCGACGCTTCGCGGGCGCGTACTCGGCCATCAGCACCGCGGCGCCGGCCTGCTCCGCGCCGGCTCCGAGCCCTTGCAGCAGGCGGCAGCCCACGAGCAGGACCGGCGCCCAGACGCCGGCGGTCGCGTAGGTGGGCAAGAGGCCGATGAGCGTGCTCGCGATGCCCATCAGCAGGATCGTCGCCATCAGGACGAACTTGCGCCCATAGCGATCGCCGAGCGTCCCGAAGATGATGCCGCCCACCGGCCGGATCGCGAAGCCCAGGAAGTACGCGCCGAAGCTTGCGATCAGGCCCATGCTCGGATCGCTCGACGGGAAGAACAGCGGCCCGAAGATCAGCGCCGAGGCGAGGTTATACAGCGCGAAATCGTAGTATTCGAGCGCGCTGCCAAGCGATGCCGCCCACGCGGCGCGATACAGGTCGCCGGTCGTGACCTCCTGCCTGCCGCTGCCGGCGTCCGGATAAGCGTCGCCCGGGGCGGCCGCGATGGTTTGCTGGTGTTTCATGATGTCGTCTCCTCCGATTGGGATGCCGTTCGTTCCTGATCGCGTCATGATCCGAACGGCCCGTCCTGCATGGCGGCGCGAGCGCCGCTTATCGCTACCTTCGCCAAATTCGCCACGGCGATGAATCCGTCCTCGTCTTGTCGCGAGGTCCGGGACCACGCCGGCCTAGCCGACCCGCGCTATCTCGTCGAGCAAGGCGGCGCTCATCACGTCGAGCGGCGCCGGCTTGCCTGTATACAGTTCGACCTGTCCGCAAAACTGATGCAACAGCATGCGCGTGCCATCGACCACGCGACACCCGATCCCGGCGGCCTCGCGGATCAGCTTCGTGCGCACCGGGATAAATGCCGCGTCCATCACGAACAGGTGCGGCGCGAGCTGCCCGGCACGCAACGGGTTGACGTCCGGCGCGCGGAAACCGGCGGCCGTCGCGTTGACCACGCCGTCGAATGCCGCCGGGTCGAAGTCGCTCAGATCGCCGCCGAAGGCGAGGCCGAAGTCGCGGGCCAGTTCCTGTCCGCGCGACGCCGTGCGGTTGAATACGGTCACGCGCGCGCCCGCCCGCTGCACGCCCCAGGCGATCGCGCGTGCTGCGCCGCCCGCGCCGAGCAATGCGATCCGCCGCCCTTGCAACGACGTCACTTCTTCGAGCGCGCGCACGGCGCCCGCGCAGTCGGTGTTGTAGCCGGTGAGATAGCCGTCGCGGTTGTCGATCGTGTTGACCGCGCCGATTTCACGCGCGGTTTCGTCGAGCGCGTCGAGGTGTGCGATCACGGCCTGCTTGTGCGGCATCGTCACGTTCAACCCGCGAATGCCGAGTGTGCGCATCGCATTGACCGCGCCGCCGGCATCCTCGACGCCGAAGCTGACGAACGTGTAGTCCACGCCGAGCGCCCGGTACGCCGCGTTATGCACCTTGACGTTGAACGTGAACGGCTGGCCGGCCAGCGACCCGCAAAGGGATGGAATCGAATGAGGCGTCATGCTCTATACCTTCGAGAGATCGAACGCGGCGACGGCGGTCTCGCCGTCGAGCACGCGCAGCAGGTTTTCGGTCGCGAGCTCGGCCATCGCGCGGCGCGTCTCGTGCGTCGCCGAGCCGATGTGCGGGAACGCCGTGACCTTGGGATGGGTGCGCAGCGGCGAATCCTGCGGCAGCGGTTCGACCGCGAACACGTCGAGGCCGGCCGCGCGCAGATGGCCGCTGTCGAGCGCGGCCACCAGCGCGTCCTCGCGCACGATCGCCCCGCGCGAGCCGTTGACGAAGATCGCGCCGGGCTTCATCGTCGAGAATGCGTGCGCGTCCATCAGGCCGCGCGTTTCGTCGGAGAGCGGCAGCGTCAGCGCGACGATGTCGGCGCGCGCGAGCACTTCGTCGAACGATGCACGCACGGCGTACCCGGCGAGCGAGGCGGGCACCTGCACGTCGAACGGGTCGTGGAAGACCACCGGCATGTCGAACCCGAGCGCCGCGCGCCGGGCCACCGCCTGCCCGATCCGGCCGAAACCCAGCACGCCGAGCGTCTTGCCATGCACGTCCCAGCCGAACAGGTCTTCGCCGACGTTGCGCGTCCAGCGGCCGTCGCGCACGTGATTCGACAGTTCGACGAGACGCCGCGACGTGGCGATGACGAGCGCGAACACGGTGTCCGCGGTCGTCTCGGTCAGCACGCCGGGCGTGTGGCACAACGTGATGCCGCGTTCCTTGAGGCAGCCGAGATCGTAGTTGTCGACGCCGACTGAAATGCTCGAAATCACCTTGAGACGCGGTGCCCGCGCCAGTTCTTCGGCGCCGAGCTTGAAACTCGAACCGATCAGGCCATCGGCGTCGTGCAGCGCTTCGCGAAAGCGCGGCAACTCTTCTGCGCGCCGCGGATCGGCGACGACCACGTCGTGCCACGCCCGGATTCGTTCGAGCAGGTCGTCCGGAATCTGGCGAAACACCACGACGTTCTTGCGTGCTGCGTTCATCGTTCGCATGCTTGGCTCTCCTCTTTCTTTCTCGATGGTCGGCGCGTCAGCGCGGGGTTGTCCGGAGCGACGACGGTCCGCCAGTGAGCGCGATTCTTTGTCCGGTGTCGCGCAGATGGCCGCCGTTGACGGCGAACAGCGCAAGCTGCTTCTCGACGTTGAACTGGACGATCAGGTATTTGCTGTCGGCGCTGAAGACGATGCCCTGCGCGGCCTCCCCGCCCGGCGCCTCGGACATCTTCACGGCTTGTCCGTCGCGAATCGCGAACAGGAGAACCTTGCCGCGCGCGTGGCGGCCGGGGTTGTCGGGCGTCAGGTTCGAGCCGTCCATCGCCTGCACGCCGATCCATTTGCCGTCGGCGGAGATCGCCACGCCTTCGGGCAGCGACGGCACCGTGACGTGCTGAACCGAGCGGAACGGCTCGTGCGAGACGTCGATGAGCGTGATCGTGTCGGCGTCGCCCGCGAGCTTGCCGGCGTAGGACGGCAAGCCTGCCAGTCCGACATCGCTCACGACCGCCCATTTGCCGTCGCTCGATATGTCGACGGTGTAGGGTGCCACGCCGCTCGACAGGCGCACGCCGCTGTCGGTGACGTGGCCGTCGGCGATGTCCAGCACGGCGACGCCCTGTTCGTCGCGCAACGCCACGAGCGCGTGACGGCCGTCGTGCGTGAAGCTCACGCCGGCGAGCCGCTTCTGCGCGATCTTCAGCGTGTCGGCGAGGGTCACGCGATTGCCCTCGATGCCGAGCACCACGACGCTGCCATCGACGCACGTGACGAGCGCGAGCCGGCCGGCGCGGTCGATGGCGATGCCTTGCGGATGGCTGCCGATGTCGAGCCGGGTGACGGCGGGCGGCGTGGCCTTCAGGTCGACCACTTGCACGAATGTATCCATCAGCAGCTTTTTGGCCGCCTGGTCGTAGCGGGTCGGTGCGGCGACCAGCGCGACGCTGGCGTCGGGGGTGATGGCTACCGCCTGCGGCGGGCCCTGGATGCCGTTCTCGACCTCTACCTGCACTTTGACTTGCGGCGGGAAGCGGCTGGCGTCGAGGAGCGTCAGGGTGTCGGGCTGCGGGTTCGCCGGGTAGGTATCGCGGCCTTCCACGCGCTGGTACTTGCCGTCGTTGCTGGAGACGATCCAGTCGGCGGCGTGGGCCGTGCATGCCGTGATGGCGATCGTGAGGCCGGCGAGCGCGCGGGCGCAGCGGGTCCGGCTTGCTATGAGTGAGCGCATTTCAATGTCTCCGGTTGTTGTCGCTGGCGCTTGGGGTGTGGGTTACACCGTTTGATGCGCTTGGGCTTCTATGGAACTTGTCTTGTTTTTGGTTTATTAGCTCTGCCCCTGTCCGGGGCGGGACTCACTTTCTTTGCTGCTGCAAAGAAAGTAAGCAAAGAAAGCAGCTTCCCACCGCCAATGCTTGCCAGTCGCCTCCAGACCGCTCCCTCGGAGTGGTCCAACCGGGGGAGTGTCGTTAGCGGGGTTTCATCGTTGTTGGCATGTAGACGAGGCGCGCACGTCGCACCGCTATACGAAGTGGACCAGCAGTCATACATCCCGCCTCGCGCTACGCGCTTACCCGTCAGGCAAAACTAAAACCCATCGCTGAATCTAC
>NZ_FCON02000215.1 GCF_001544535.1 Caballeronia choica
AAAGGATCAGTTTCCGAACGCTAGGGACAATATACAAGTAAGCAAAGAAAGCAGCTTCACAACGCCAATCCTTGCCAGTCGCCGCCAGACCGTTCCTTCTGAGTGGTCCAACCGGGGGAGTGTCGTTAGCGGGGTTTCATCGTTGTTGGCATGTAGAAGAGGCGCGCACGTCGCACCGCCATACGAAGTGGATCAGCAGTCATACATCCAGCCTCGCGCTACGCGCTCACCCGTCAGGCAAAACCGAGACCCATCGCTATATCTATATCCTGCGTTCGTGCTTGATGCATGCTTCAATTCCCACCGCTTGGCACACCTGTCGTCGGGCACGCAGTGCCAAGACGGATGAATGACTGCTGATCCACTTCGTATCGCGGTGCGATGCCCGTACCTCTTCTACATGCCAACAACGGGGAAACCCCGCTAACGACACTCCCCCGGTTGGACCACTCCGAAGGAACAGTCTGGCGGCGACTGGCAAGAATTGGCGTCGGGAAGCTGCTTTCTTTGCTTACTTTCTTTGCAGCAGCAAAGAAAGTGAGTCCCGCCCCGGACAGGGGCAGAGCTAATAAATCGCTAAAAAAACAAGTTTCATAGGAGCACAAGCGCATCAAACGGTGTAAACCCAAACCCAAACCCACCCCCAAGCGCCAGCGATCACCCCTCCCGCGCCAGCACCCCCAATCCCTCGATCAACCGCTCGACATCCTGCATGCGCGTAAACACCGCAGGCGTCACCCGCACGACATCGCCCGAGTCGGGCCCCACCCGCGCCACCGTGAACACGCCAAACCGCTCCCGCAGCGCGCCGACGATCGCGTCGTTATCCGCCTTCGACTTCCTCCCGTGCAACCGGAACGCGGTAATCCCCGCGACCATCGACGGATCGTCAGGCGTCAAAACCTCCACCCCGGGAAGCTCGCGCACCGACCCAACCCAAGCGTTTCGCAACGCCCGCAACCGCGCCTCCTTCGCATGCGCCCCGATCTTCCGGTGCAACTGCAACGCGGCGGGCACCGTCAACCACGCGGCAAAATTCGGTGAGCCGGTATGGATGCGCGAACGAATGTCATCGGCTGGCCAGGAGCGGTCGCCGAGATAAGGATCGATCGCGTCGAGGCTGTCGAGGCGGATGTGGACAGCGCCGCAACCCAGCGGCGCACCGATCCACTTGTGCAGGTTCAAAGCGACGAACGGCGCGCCGAGACTCGGGACATCGAAGTCGAGCTGGCCCCACGAATGCGCCGCATCGACGATCACGCCGGCGCCCGCCGCCTCCGCCATCGCGGCGATCTCGCTCACCGGCAGCACGAGGCCGGTCGCGAAGCACACATGCGACAGCAGCACGAGCCGGGTGCGCGGATGCGCGCGCAACGCCCGAGCGTAGGCGTCGAGCACGTTCTCGCGCGTGGCGGGCTCGGGAATCGTCAGGTGCACGGGCGTCACGCCGCGGCGCTGCCTGAGCCATTCCATCGCGTCCTTGGCGCACGGATAGTCGAGGTCGCTGTACAGCACGGTGTCGCCCGGTTCGAGCCGGTTATAGCCGCTGATCAGCGCGAGCAGCGCTTCGGTGGCGTTGCGCGTGAGCTCGATCTCGTCGATGCCGCAGCCCATCGCGGCGGCAACTTCGCCGCGCACGGTGTCCATCATCGCGGACCAGTGCGGGCGGACCAGCAACGTCGTCTCGCAGTTGATGCGCTCGGTCCAGTGATGAAACATCGCCTTGACCGGTTCGGCCATCGCGCCCCAGAAGCCGTGCTCCAGGTTGATCAACTCGTCGGACTGGCGGTACAGGGCGCGCACGGCGCTCCAGTAGTGCTCGTCGTTTGCCAGGCCGCTCGTGGGCGTGGCGGGCAAGTCCGCCAGAGCGGCGTCGAATTCGGGCAGGCGGTAGTCGAGGTCGAGTTCTGGCATCGGTCGGCAGGTCTTTTTTTGGAGGTTGTGAAGGAACCGGTCCAACACCATAAACCGCCGAACGCCTGTTCGCAAACGTTGCACGTTTTTTACGCGCCCCCTTCAGACCTTCGTGCACCGGTCGTTATCAGGAGCAAGAGCGCCAGATCGGGCCGCCGGGCCGCGGCTTCCGATTCCCACATCGACAGCCGGTCATTCGGCCGGCGGACAGGGCGCCGACGTCCATGCGACGGGGAGAGTAGAAGTGAGTCTGAAGAACATCAAGATCAAGAACAAGCTCATCGCGGGCTTCGGCGTCATGGCCGTGCTGGTGCTGGTGATCGCGGGCATGTCGCTCAGGGCGCTCGGCATCGCCACCGACAACTTCGCGCGCTACGTCAACGGCATCAATGCGCGTGCCGATGTAGCCGACCAGGTGCGCGCGGCGGTCGACCGCCGCGCGATCGCCGCGCGCAATCTTGTGCTGGTCACGACGCCCGCCGATGTCGAATTGGAGAAAGCCGAGGTCCTGCGGGCGCACGACGACGTGCAGGCCCGGCTCAGGCAACTGAAGGACATGATCGCGACCGCGTCCGACACGAGCGACAAGGCGCGCAGCCTCGTCGCGGAGATGGATCGCGTGGAAACGCTCTATGGGCCGGTCGCGACGAATATCGTCGGCCTCGCGCTCGCGGGCAAGCGTGACGAAGCGATCACGAAGATCGACGACGAATGCCGGCCGCTCCTCGCGGCGCTCGTCAAGGCGACCGATACGTATGCCAGCTTCACGCGCGAACGGCGCGAAGCGATCGTGCGCGAGTATCGGAGCGAGTACGAGACGCAGCGCGACGTGCTGCTCGCGATGTCCACCGTCGCGGTGTTGCTCGCCGTCATCGCCGGCTTGTCGATCACGCGCTCGGTCATCCGTCCGATCAGCTTTGCCGTCGATATCGCGCGCACGGTGGCGCGCGGCGACCTGCGCAGCCGGATCGTCGCCGACACGAAGGACGAAACGGGCGACCTGTTGCGCGCCCTCTCCGACATGAACGACCGCCTGACCGAGACCGTGAGCCGCGTGCGCGAAAGCAGCGGCGCGATCGGCGGCGCGGCGAAGGAGATTGCCACCGGCAATACGGACCTGAGCCAGCGCACCGAGCAGCAGGCGGCGTCGCTCGAGGAAACCGCGGCGAGCATGGAAGAGCTGACCTCGACGGTCAAGCAGAACACCGACAACGCGCAGCAGGCGAGCACGCTTGCCGCCAACGCATCGGGTGTCGCAAAGAAGGGCAGCCTGGTGGTCGGGCGCGTCGTCGATACGATGCAGGGCATCAGCGAAAGCTCGGCGAAGATCGCGGACATCACCGGCATCATCGAAGGCATCGCGTTCCAGACCAACATCCTCGCGCTGAACGCGGCCGTCGAAGCGGCGCGCGCGGGCGAGCAGGGGCGCGGCTTCGCGGTGGTCGCGAGCGAAGTGCGCAGCCTCGCGCAGCGTTCGTCGACGGCGGCGAAGGAGATCAAGGAACTGATCGCGACCTCGGTCGAAAAGGTGCAGGGCGGCTCGGTGCTCGCAAGCGAAGCGGGCAAGACGATGTCCGAAGTGACGCAGGCGGTCGCGCGCGTCACCGACATCATGGAGGAAATCGCGGCGGCTTCGATCGAACAGGGACGCGGCATCGAGCAGGTGAACCAGGCCATCGCGCAGATGGACGAAGTCACCCAGCAAAACGCGGCGCTGGTGGAAGAGGCGGCGGCCGCATCGCATGCACTCGAGGAGCAGGGGCGGCAGTTGAATCAGGCCGTGGCGTTCTTCGTGGTCGAAGGCGCTTCGGGCGCGGCGCCCGCGCAGTCGTTCGCGAAGCCGAAGCGCACGGCGCCTTCGCTGCGCGCGGCGGCAGTGAGCGGCCACGGCGGCAACGAAGGCTGGAGCACGTTCTAACTCTTACTGGAACGCTAAGTACGGGCGCGCCGCCATCCAGCATGGCGGCGCGCCTTTTTCATCGATTCACATCGACGATCACGCGCCCCTTCACTTCGCCCTGCAACAGCCGGCTCGCCACATCGACGGCTTCACCGAGCGCGATCTCGCTCGCGACATGTTCGATCGTCTCCGCCGGCAATTCATCGGCGATGCTGGCCCACGCGTCGAGGCGCCGTTCGCGCGGCACGTACACGCTGTCCACGCCGAGCAGCGTCACCCCGCGCAGGATGAACGGCGCGACCGTCGCGGGCAGGTCCATGCCTTGCGCGAGGCCGCACGCGGCCACCGCGCCGCCATAGCGCAGGCTCGCGCACACATTGGCAAGCGTATGGCTGCCGACGCAATCGACGGCCGCGGCCCAGCGCTCCTTCGCGAGCGGCTTGCCGGGCGCCGAGAGCGTCGACCGGTCGATCACGTCGGCTGCGCCGAGCTCACGCAGGCGTGCTTCTTCCGAAGCGCGTCCCGTCGATGCCACGACGCGATAGCCGAGCCGCGCGAGAATCGCGATCGCGAAACTGCCGACGCCGCCGTTCGCGCCTGTGACGAGCACGTCGCCGTCATCGGGGCGGGCGCCGTGCCGTTCCAGCGCCTGCACGCACAGCATCGCGGTGTAGCCGGCGGTTCCCAGCGCCATCGCCTGGCGCGTGGTGAGCGATGCCGGCAGCGGAATCAGATGATCGCCCAGCACGCGGGCTTTCTGCGCGAGGCCGCCCCAGTGCGTTTCGCCGGCGCCCCAGCCGTTGAGCACCACGCGATCGCCCGGCTTGTACTGGACGTGCCCGCTTTCCTCGACGATGCCCGCGAAGTCGATGCCGGGCACCATCGGAAACGTGCGCACGACCGGGATCTTGCCCGTGATCGCGAGCGCATCCTTGTAGTTGAGCGTCGAATAGTCGACGCGCACGAGGACATCGCCCTCGACGAGGCGCGCTTCGTCGATGGACTGGACGGACGCCGTCGTGCGGTCGTCCTGCTTTTCGAGCAACAGTGCGTTGAACATTGTCTGGACCCTCGTGTCTCCTGCTTCGATTCCGCTTTGCGTGCCGAAGCATGTGCTTGTCTGTGCTTGACTGGTTGCACAGCTAATCATATTCCAATCCGCCTGAAGCGACGACGCAACGCGCCACCGCTTCAGGCGCATTGCGTCAATGATGCTCGAACTCGGCTCGCGGCTTGGGCGTCGCCTTCATCTTCGCGTACTGGAACTCCGGCAGCGCCTTGATCGCGCTCTTCGTCGCGCCCGCGAGCACCAGCTTTCCGCCGACGAAATCGAGTTGCTCGATCGGGATCGCGACATCGTGATGCGACACGCCGAGGAACTGGTTGGCCGCGATGATCGCGAACGAGACCGAGTGGTCGGGCGCGACGATGATGTCGTGAATCACCCCGACGCGCTCGCCCTGGTCATTGACGACCGGCTTGTTCAGGATGGACTTCTTGACGCTCCAGCCCTCGACGATGGCCGTCGACACTTCGACGGATACGCCGAGCGGCTGGGCGCCCGCGACCTGCGCGTGCACGGCGGAGGACATCAGTCCCATCGTGGAAGACGCGATCAGCAAAGCGGCGATTCTCGATTTCATTGGTCCATTCCTCAAGAGGTTGAAAGTCTGGCGAGCCAGGCGCCAAGCGAGAGAACTCGGTAGCAGTGTGACGGATTACCGCGCGGCTTGCAGACATCGCGGTGCGGCGCAAACACCACAATCCCAGGCGCGAGCGGTCAGGTCTGTCCGAGCCGGTCGAGCGTCGCGGAATCGGCGTGGCCGCCGAAGTACTTCCGCAACGCTTGATCGAACTCGCTGGCTTGCCCCGCGCATCGCGCGAAGAGCGTCATCGACGAATGGAATTTCATGTCGTCCGGGTAGCCGAAAATCTGCGCGACGGAGCGCTCCTGCAATCCGTTCACGATGCGCGTCAGCTCGCGGAGCCGGGCGCCCAGTAGCGGATGCGCGAGATAAGCCTCGGCCTCGGCAAGCGCCGAGATCGCGTAACGCTCGGCCATTGCGCTGTGCCCGAGCCCCGCGATCTGCGGGAAGATGAACCACATCCAGTGCGTGCGCTTGCGTCCCGCCTGCAATTCGGCACGAGCCTGATCGAAGGCTGAATCTTGCGCATCGACGAAGCGCTGGAGATCGTACGGGTCGTTCATTTCGACACCTCCTGTTGCGTGGATCGCGCTCGTTAAAGCAACGCACATTCCCGCCGCTGACGGGTTCGGCGCCTACGTGGCGACCGCGTCGGCGATCCGCTTGCAGAGCGCACCATCGGGATAGACGCCGACGCCCGCATGCACGTTGTCGATCATGTGCTCGCGCCGCCCCGTGCCCGGGATCACGCACGTCACGGCCGGATTCGCCAGCACGAACTTGAGCAGCACCTGCGCCCAGCTCGTGCAGCCGATCTCCTGCGCCCACGCGGGGAGCGGCCTGTCGTGTATGCGGGCGAGCAGTCCGCCGCCGCCGAACGGCTGATTGATGATCACCGCAACGCCGCGCTCCGCCGCGAGCGGCAGGATGCGTTGCCCGGCCTCGCGATCGTCCGCTGCGTAATTGATCTGCACGAAGTCGAGCTTTTCCGAGCGCAGCACCGCTTCGACTTCGCCGAACGCACTCGACGTGTAGTGCGTGATCCCGATATAGCGGATGCGTCCGGCGGCTTTCCAGTCGCGCAGCGTCGCGAGCTGCGTGCGCCAGTCGAGGAGATTGTGGATCTGCATCAGGTCGATGCGCGGTTGTTGCAGACGCCGCATCGATTCCTGCATCTGCGCGATGCCGGCTTCGCGGCCCTGCGTCCACACCTTGGTCGCGACGAACGCCTTTCGATGGTCGTCGAGTTGCGTGAGCAACGCGCCCGCGACCGCTTCCGACGACCCATACATCGGCGACGAATCGATCACGGAACCACCCGCATCGAAGAGGACGCGCAGCACATCGGCCAAGCCCTCGCGCGCCTTCGCATCGTTGCCGACATCGAACGTGCGCCAGGTGCCGCAGCCGACTACGGGAAGCGCTTCGCCGGTCGATGGAATCGGGCGTCGGGTCATGGCGGTCATGGGTTCGGGCCGGGATGTCTGCGCGCGGGTGGGGCGTGTGAACGGCAGCGCGAGCGCCGCACTCGTGGCCAGTTGCAGGAAGGCGCGGCGATCGCGTGATGGCGGGGTCATCGGGGCGGGAACGCTCACAGGTTGGGTTGCCGGTTGGAGCAACACTCAAGGTCGATAGTTCACGCGCACGACCGTGCGTCAACCATGCGCTTACATAAATCAGCCGCCGCGCCGCACGCGGAATGGCAAAACGCCATAAAATCGCCGCTACTAAGACAGACGCTCGAAATGAAGCGTTCCAGGAGACAGGATGGACATTTTCATGTCGATGGAGGCGTTCGTGCGCGCCGCCGAGGCGCAAAGTTTCGCGAACGCGGCGCGGCAACTCGGCGTGGCGAAATCGGTGGTCACCTCACGTGTGAAGCAACTGGAGGAGCACTTCGGCGTCGCGCTCTTTCATCGCTCGACGCGTGCCGTGCGCCTTTCCGAAGCCGGCGAATCGTACTATCGCGACTGCTTGCAGCTTGTGAACAAGGTCCACGATCTCTCCGGGCGCACCAGTGCGGAAACGCATTCGCTGTCGGGCACGCTCAACGTGCATGTTCTCCCGGGCTTCGCGCTCGGCCATTTCTCCGAGGCGCTGATCGCGTTTCGCGAGGCGCATCCGCGCATCGAGTTCGTCGTGACGGTCAACGATCGCGTGATCGATCCGGTGCAGGAAGGCTTCGATCTCGCGTTGCAGATCTATCCGCCCGCGTCGAACCTGCTGGTCGAACGCAAGCTCTTTCCGGTGCGCGGCGTGCTGTGCGCGGCGCCCGGCTACCTCAAGGAAGAGCCCGTCATCGAAACGCCGCTCGATCTGCTGCGTCACGATTTCGCGCGCTATTCGCACTATCCGTGGGGCGACAAGTGGCCGCTCATGAAGGGCAACGAATGCTATGAGATCGCGCTCGATCCGGTGCTGAAGACGAACAGTGTGCATCTGCTGCTCGAATTCGCGCGGGCGGGTGCCGGCGTCGTCTATCTGCCGACGATGGTCGCCGCCGCCGATCTGCTCGAACATCGCCTCGTGCGCGTGCTGCCCGAGTACGCGGCGCCGCCGTTGTGGCTTTCGGCGGTCTATCCGGCGTCGCACCGTTCGACGACCAAGGTGAAGGCCTTCGTCGACTTCCTGCGCGAGCGCTATTTGCGCGAACCGCAGTGGGACAAGGCGCTCGGCATCGCGCCGCCCGACGACGAAGCGCGCAATGTCGATGAGGAGCTTGGCGACGCCTGATGTGGGTCTTCGTTTTCGTCGTTTCCTTCGGTCGTGGGTGGGCGCTGGCGCTTGGGTTTGGGGTGGGGTTGGGGGTGGGGTTGGGGTTGGGTTACACCGTTTGATGCGCTTGTGCTCCTATGGAACTTGTATTGTTTTTGGTTTATTTGCTCTGCCCCTGTCCGGGGCGGGACTCACTTTCTTTGCTGCTGCAAAGAAAGTAAGCAAAGAAAGCAGCTTCCCACCGCCAATGCTTGCCAGTCGGCGCTAGCCCGTTATGTCGGAGTGGTCCAACCGGGGGAGTGTCGTTAGCGGGGTTTCACCGTTGTTGGCATGTAGAAGAGGTACGGGCATCGCACCGCCAAACGAAGTGGACCAGCAGTCATTCATCCGGTCTCGCGCTACGCGCTTACCCGTCAGGCAAAACCGAGACCCAACACCCATCGCGATATCTACATCCTACGTTCGTGCATGCTGCATGCTTCAATTCACCGCTTAGCGAACCTGTCGTCGGGCACGAAGTGCCAGGACGGATGAATGACTGCTGTTCCACTCCCTGTTGCGGTGCGACGTGCGCGCCTTTTCTACATGCCAACAACGGGGAAACCCCGCTAACGACACTCCCCCGGTTGGACCACTCCGAGGGAGCGGTCTGGCGGCGCATGGCAAGGATTGGCGTTGGGAAGCTGCTTTCTTTGCTTACTTTCTTTGCAGCAGCAAAGAAAGTGAGTC
>NZ_FCON02000216.1 GCF_001544535.1 Caballeronia choica
AACGGGCTAGCGGCGCATGGCAAGGATTGGCGGTGGAAAGCTGCTTTCTTTGCTTACTTTCTTTGCAGCAGCAAAGAAAGTGAGTCCCGCCCCGGACAGGGGCAGAGCAAATAGACCGCAAAGAAAACAAGTTCCACAGAAGCCCGAGCGCATCAAACGGTGTAAACAACGGCACCTCAACCCCAACCCCAACCCCAACCCCAACCCCAAGCGCCAGCGCCAACACTCACTCATCCATTGCCCTCATATACCCCACAAACCCCGCCTCCGCGAGCGCACCCCTCACCCGCGCCAGTTCCCGCCGCACGGCTTCACCCTCCTGCCCGAGCAGCACATCGGCCAACACCCGCCCGCGCGCCGCGAACAACATCGCCCACGGCAGCGGTTCAGCCCGCGTATAGTCCTCCAGCGCCTGCGCATAACGCCGCGCGCCAGCCGCATCGCCCCCCACGAGCATCGCCTCGATCGCATCGCGATAGAACCACAGATGGTTGTGCCCCACCGCCCCCTGACGCAACAACTCGGCGCCTTGCGCAAGCAGCCGCTCCCGCTCCGCAGGATCATCGACCGCACGGCTTAACGCGCTGAGCGCCTTCGGTCCGCTGAACTGCGTGCCCACCTCGTGACAGATCTCCAGCGCGTCGCGCAGCAGCCTGACGGCGCGTTCTCGCTCGTTCGTCTGAATGAACAAGCGGCCCTGGACTTCCAGGTTCTGCGCCTCGAAACGCCGCGCGCCAAGCTGACGAATCAGCCGCATCTCGCGGTCGAGATGCAGGCGCGTCTCTTCGACATCGCCAAGCTCCAGGGCGACATACACGCCAGCCGTCTCACCGAGCATCTCGGCGCGCGGCTGGCCGACGAGCGCGGCGGCGCGCGTCGCCGCCAGCCCGTCCTCGCGTGCCTGCCGCGCTTCGTTCAGATACATGCGGCTGAAACCGACCATCGACCGGTTCGCCACCTCGATGCGCCCCAGTCCATGCTCCCGGCTCAATTCGACGCAGCGGCTGAAGTGCTCGAACGCCGTGCGCATGCGGCCCTGCGCATACGCGGCATCGGCGAGACCGCCCAGTGCGCGCGCCTCCGCTTCCGGCGAACCGGAACGCCGCGCGTGAGCAAGGCCGCGTTCGTGCTCGTCCCGGCAGCCGTCGATCCTGCCAAGCGGAAACAGGATGTTCCCGCGCAGATGATGCAAGCGCGCTAGTTCGGCCACCATGTCGTGGCGTTCCGCGACCTGCTGGGCCGCGTCGAGCAGCGACTGCGCTTCGGCAAGTCCCTCGCTCACTCGCAGACTCTCCGCAAGCCCGAGTTGCGCGCGGCACAGACACGCTTCGTCGGGCGCGCTCGCCACCTCCGCGCGATAGGTGTCGGTCGATGCGGCGATGTCGCCCAGATCGCGCTGCAACTCGCCCTTGAGACAGTTGAGCGCGTGGCGGTCGGCGTGCGCGCTTGCCTGAACGGCAAGTTGCAGGCCGCGCGCGATCAGGCGCAACGCGGCATCGGGCAGCCACGCGGCGCGCTGCGCGAGCGCCGCGTCGAAGTAGGCACGCGGCGCGTGCGCGTCCTCGGCGCGGTCGAGGTGCTGCGCGCGCAATACCGGGTCGCTCGCCGCGAACCAGTCCGCCGCCCGCCGATGCAGTTCGCGCCGGCGCGCTCGCAGAAGCGTCGAGTACGCGCCCTCCTGGATCAACGCATGCGCGAACAGGAAGTCGTCGCCTTCGGGCAGCACGAGCGCGTTCGCGACGAGCCCGTCGCACACGTAATCCGGTGCATCGATCAGCCGTCTCAACAGCGCGAGCCCGAAGCGCTGGCCGATCACGGCGGCCGCCTGGAACGCCTGCCGGTCGAGCGCGGGCAGGCGGTCCATGCGCGCGAGCACGAGGCTCTGGATCGACGCGGGCACGGCTTCGCCACGTCCTTCCTCCGCGTTCCTCAGCAGCTGTTCGAGAAAGAGCGGATTGCCGTCCGCGCGTTCGATGCACGCGAGCGCGACGCGCTGGGTCGCATCGATGAAGCTGTCGGCGAGATTCATCGCCTCGTCGCGGCGCAGCGGGCCGAGGTCGATCGTCGCGAATGGCGTACCGCGACAACCCGCGCGCCAGGCGGCATCGAGCGGATCGCCCTCGACGCGCGAGGTCATCACGAGCAGCCCCGGCCCGTTGGCGACGGCGGCCGCCATCGCGGAGAGAAACCCGAGCACTTGCGGATCGGCCCAGTGCACGTCCTCGACGACGATCATCGCCGGACCGCGCCGGCAGGCGCTCTGCGCGAGCGCCGCGACGAGCGCACGCTTGCCGCGGTTGCGCGCGGCGTTGTCCATCGCGTCGTAGAGCGTGCGCCGCTCGCCCGTCTGCGGCAGGTCGAGCAAGTCGTGCAGGAACATGAGCTGATCCGCGCCGACATCGCCCGCGGACACCACGCTTTCCGCCGCCGCGCGCCGTTCCTCTACGCCCGCTGCCGGCGCGAGTCCGAGCACGCTGACGACGATCGAGCGCACCGGGTCCTGGCCTCGGCCCATGCCGAAGTCGAGCACGCGGCCGTGATGGATCGCGAAGCCGAGCGGCTCGGCGAAACGCCGCATCTCGTCGACGAGACGCGACTTGCCGATGCCCGCCTCGCCGCGCACATACACGGCCTGTCCCGCGAGCGCCGCCACGCACGCGCGCGCGATGCCCCGGAATTGTTCGAGCTCCGCCTTGCGGCCGACGAAGAGACTGCGGCTGCTGCTGACGTTCGCGCGTTCTCCCTCGATGCCCGTGAGGCGCCACACACGCACGGGCGCATCGATGCCCTTGAAGCGCAGGTCGCCGAGCGCGTCGGCGCTGACGGATTCGCCGAGCGCACGATGCACGCCGTCCGCGATGAGCGTCTCGCCGGGGCCGGCGGCATCGACGAGCCGCGCGGCGAGATTCACGGAATCGCCGATCACGGTGTAGTCGTGGAAGCCCGCGCGGCCCTGCGCGCCCGCGATGACCTCGCCGCTCGCGATGCCGATGTGCGCGACGAGCGGACGCCCGCCAGACTTGTTCAGGTTCGCGAGCGCCGCGTGGATGTCGAGCGCGGCGCGGGCGGCGCGCAACGCGTCGGTATCGTGCGCACGCGGGGCGCCGAAGAGCGCCATCACGGCGTCGCCGATGTGCTTGTCGACGGTGCCGCCGAGGCCGAGCACGATGTCGTCGACGAGCGCCGTGTAGCGGGCGATGCGCTCGCTCAGATCTTCGGCGTCAAGCGTGCGCGACAGAGCGGTGAAGCCGCACAGGTCGGCGAACAGGATCGTGACCTGGCGGCGCTCGCCGGGGGCGGGCGCCGTCGCGGACACGGGCGACAGCGCGCCGCGCTCGACGATTGCCGCGAGGATGCGCTTGCGATGTCCGAGCGACGCCACCCCGAGCTCCTTGAGGTCCGCGTCGTCGAGTTGCGCGAGCATGTCGGGATCGACGTCGTTGTCGGCGAACGCGCGTGCGTATTGACCGAGCCCGAGGGCGTCGAGCCATTGACCGATGTCCATCGCCTTTGCCTTGGCCTTAGCGTCTTCACGTCGGATGAATCGGACGGCGCCCGTTGCGTCATCCCCTGACAATACAGTGTAGGTCGCGCCGCCCGCTCCCGATATGCGTTGCCGTGCGCTGGAAATTGACATGCCGGCGCGACGCGGCGGATACTCGTCGTCGAACAGTCTTTCATCGAAACCTGCATCCCGTCGACGCTCGCGGCGTTTTCACCCGGTCGCGCAGACATCGATCGACACGACCGCGCAGCAACCCCAGCACCGTCCCGCACTCGCCCGGAGAGCGCCGTGAAGCCAGGCAGCGCAGGTTCAGCCAGCGATCTTCGTGCACGCGCGCGCCTTGCGCGCGTGATCGGCGACCTGAGCGCCGGCACGATCTCGACGCTCGTCATGCTGTGCTACGCGATGAGCCTCGGCACGATGATCTTCAGCGCCGACCTCGCGCGCTATGCCGAACTCGGAGTGCCGACCGCGCTCGTCAGTTGCGTCGTGACGGCGCTCGTGATTGCGCTGACGAGTTCGATGCGCATGAACATCGGCGGCCCCGACAGCAATGCGACCGCGTTCCTCGTGGGCGTCGCGGCGGGCGTCGCGAGCAGCGTGCGCGCGAACGGCGGATCGCCCGCCGCGATTCTTCTGACCGTGCTGATCTCGATCGCGCTGTGCTCGATCGTGACCGGCATCATCCTCTACGCGATCGGGTCGTCGAGGCGCAGCCGCTCGCTGCAATTCCTGCCGTATCCGGTGATGGGCGGCTTTCTCGCCGGCACCGGGTATCTGCTCCTGACGGGCGCTTTTCGCGTGATGACCGGCCGCGCGCCGAGCTGGCAGACGTTGCCGCTCGTCGCGCAGTTGCACTGGCTCGCGTGGGTGCCGGCGCTGGTCGTCGGCGCGCTCGCGACCATCCTCCACCGCACCTGGAAGCATTCGGCGGTGCTGCCGCTTACGCTGGGCTTCGGCATCGTGCTCTTCTACGTGCTGTTGCATGCCACGGGCATTTCCATCGAACACGCCCGCGACATGGGCTTGCTGCTTCAGCATGTGCCGATGCATGCGTTGCAGATTCCCGAGTTGCATCTGCCCAGTTCGCTCGCAGCGGGCGACGTCGACTGGCACGCGATCGCCGCGCATCTGCCGGAGACGCTCGTGGTCACGTCGGTATCGGCGATCACGATCCTGATGAACTCGACGGCGATCGGCGCGGCCACGGGCCAGGACGTCGACCTGAACCGCGAGATGCGGGTGGCCGGGCTCGCGAACATCGCGAGCGGGATGCTCGGCGGCATGGTCGGCTATCAGTCGTTCAATCGTTCGATGCTCAACGCGCGCGCGGGCGCGACGAGCCGCATCGCGGGCGTGTTCGCCGCGCTTGCGTGTCTGCTGGTGCTGGCGGTGTCGCCGGATCTGGTTGCGCTTTTTCCGGTGCCGGTGCTCGTCGGGCTGCAATTGTTCATGGGACTGCGCCTGCTGATGGACTGGCTTGTCGGCGCATACGGCAAGCTCGACTGGAACGAGTACCTGCTCGTGCCGCTGATCCTTGGCGTGATCGCGTTCTATGGCGTGGTCGCGGGCGTGGTGGCCGGCGTGCTCGCTGCGTGCGTGACGTTTGCGCTGCTGTATGGACGCGTGAGTTGCGTGCGCATGGAGTTCGACGGCAGCACGCGCACGTCCAACGTCGAGCGCACCATCGAGCAGGCGCAGCGGTTGCAGGAGCGCGGCATGCAGGTCTGCGGAACGTGCCTGCAAGGGTTCCTGTTCTTCGGCACCGCGAATTCGATCCTGCATCGCGTGCGCGAGCGCTTGAACTTGAACAAGCGTGCATCGATGCCGGTGCGCTACGTCGTGCTCGACTTCGGCGCGACGAACGGCGTGGATGCTTCGGTGTCGGTGAGTTTCATGAAGCTCGCGCAGGTGTGCGAGGCGCGCAGCGCGGCGCTCGTGCTGACCGCGCTGCCCGCGCGTTCACGCGACCTGCTTGCGCGCACGGGCGCGTTGAGTCTGGGCATCCATGAGTTCGATACGCTCGATGCGGGCCTCGAATGGATCGAGGAACGGCAGCTTGCGGCGGACGCCGGCATCGTGCGAGACGACGAGGCCGATTTTCACGCGACGCTTGCGCATCACTTCACGCCGCATGCGCTCGACCGGTTGCTCGCGCGTCTGGAGATGTGCGAGATCGGCGCGGGCGAGGCGCTCTTCCGGCACGGCGAGCCGGGGGATGCGATGTTTATCGTCGAGCGGGGTCACGTGACGGTGTCGCTGCCGCTTGTCGATGGTCGTTCGGTGCGGCTGCGCTCGTTTGGCCCCGGGACGATCGTTGGAGAGATGGCGGTGTATACGCAGAGGCCGCGCAGCGCGGACGTGATCGCCGACGAGCCCGCGCGTTTATGGCGGCTGTCGCTCGCGGCTTTGCAGGAACTGGAGCGCGACGATCCGACGACCGCGCAGCAGTGGCACCGGTTTGTCGTGAAGGTGATGGCGTCGAGGCTTGCGATCGCGGACGATGCGTTGAGGGTGGCGTTGTGAGGGGGCTGCGCGTCCCCAGCCTTGCGGATCAATAGGGACGAATCGATATCTGGAAAGATGCCGGTGCTTGCCCATTGGCGTCGAGCGGCATGGGACTGGAGCGCGCTACTGCTCGCAAGGCCGCAGCATCCCAGGATTCGTCGCCGCTGCTGCGGACGACGTTCAGCGAGAGGATGGCCCCGGTGGGCGCGCAACGCACTTTGATCGTGGTTTCGCGTGGTCCAGAATAACCTCCCCATACTATGTGGGGTCGCACGCGGCGTTGAACCTTGACCGCGTAGGTATCAGTCGCTCCGCGGGACGCCCCCGTCGGCCCGGAGGCCGGCGTTTCCTTTAGCGCATCCATGGATGCCGACGAACCCGCGGCGTTGTCTACCGCGACTGTATCCGCTTCGGCCGATGCGCAAGGCGTGACCATGATGAGCCATACCGCGCGTGCAATCGTGCGTTTGTTTGGTGTGAGCCAGAGTTTCATTTGAATTGTTATTGGCGGTTCCGGCGTGGGACCGGAACGCTTGATTGACGGGGCTCACAGACGAATAACGTCAGTGACTTATTCTTGCCGTGAACGCTTTATGCTCCGCCCGAGAGAATATTGATGAGCACGGCTGCATTGAACTAGAAAGCTCTGAATTGTCGTGCTCGATGCGACGATCGGCGGCGGTTGGCTCCCGCGTGACGCATGAGCATTGAATTGTCGACGCCGTTGGTCTACCTTCGACCTCACGCGAACTTTCAAGGAGGAACGTCCATGATCCGAAAGAGCGTCGTCGTTTGCGCCATCGCCGCTTGCGTCCTCCTGGCGGCACCGCAAGCGCAGGCGGCGCAAAAGTCGATCGCGGTCGTGAACTGCGCACTGATCGACGATAACGCCGCCTACAACGACGCCGAGATCACGCGCACTCAGAACACGCGGCTGAACATGATCAGCGACGAACTGCGCGACCAGCTCCGCACGCGCGATCTCTTTAAGGTTGCCGATAACGCGCCGGCAAGCGGACTCATCGCGAACTTGCAGTCGTCGCAGGACCTGAACGCGTGCAACGGCTGCGAGCTTCAGATCGGGCGCACGCTCGGTGTCGAGCGCGTGGGCGTGTGCTGGGTGCAGAAGATCAGCAACCTGATCCTCAACATCAACTTGCGCGTCGAGGACGTCGCGACCGGCAAGGCCGTGTTCCAGCGCTCCGTCGACATTCGCGGCAACACCGACCAGTCGTGGCGGCGCGGCGTGAACTCGCTCGTCGACCTGCTCGCCGCGGATAGGGCTGCCACGCACTGATCCGCGCACGGATGCGTGCCGAATGCGCCCATCTCGCCGAATTCGGGAATATCTCCCGCCGTCTGCCATTGTCAAGCGAACGCCTGATGGGCTAACTTGGCTGTCGGGGCTTGCAGATCGCGGCACACCGCGCATGTGCAGCAAAAAACAATACGCTGGAGACGAACATGCCTTTCAGACACACGGCGGCGCATCTCGCGCTGCTCTCGGCGATGACGATGACCACGACGCTCGCCGCAAGCGCCGCGCATGCCGCCACGCCGACGGCCTATGTGACGAGCGAGACGGCGGGCGTCGGCGTCATCGACCTCGACCAGATGACGCTCACCAGGACCATCCCGCTCGGCAAGGACGGCCCGCGCGGCCTGAGCCTGAACGCCGACGGCACGCGGCTCTATGTGGCAAACAAGGGGACGGCCGATCTGTCGGAGATCGACACCTCGACGGGTACGGTTCTGCGCCGCGCGAAGATCGGCAAGAACCCGGAATTCGTGCGCGTGTTCAAGGGTTACGCGTATGTGACCTACGAGCCGGGCGAGGACGGCGGTCCTCCGGGGCCGCCGGGACAACCGCCGAAGGAGGAGAAGGACGACGAGAATTCACCGCCGGCGGAGATCGCGATCGTCGATCTGAAGAGCCTGAAGGTGATTCATTCGGTGAAGAGCGGGCATGAGACGGAGGGCGTCGAGTTCTCTTCCGATGGGCGCGAAGTGCTCGTGACGAACGAAGGCGACGATACGGTTTCGGTGTATCGGGTGGGAACCGGCAAGCCGGTGCGGACCGTGAAGTTGGACAAGGGTTCGCGGCCGCGCGGGATCAAGGCGTCGCCGGATGGCAAGCAGTATGTCGTCACGCTTGAAAACACCAATAAGTTCATCGTGCTCGACGCGCGCGACCTCAAGATCGTGAAGACGGTCGATACGAAGACGGGACCGTATGGCGTCGCGTTCGGGCCGCATGGCAAGCGGCTCTTTGTTGCGGCAGCGCGGGACAAGACGTTGCAGGTGTTCGACGGCAAGACGTATGAACATGTGAGCGACGTGCCGGTGGGGCAGCGGTGCTGGCACTTCAGCTTCACGCCGGACGGGGCGAAATTGCTGCTCGCGTGCGGGCGGTCGAATGCGGTGTATGTGCTCGATGCC
This sequence comes from Caballeronia choica, assembly GCF_001544535.1. Lineage (GTDB taxonomy): Bacteria > Pseudomonadota > Gammaproteobacteria > Burkholderiales > Burkholderiaceae > Caballeronia > Caballeronia choica. The sequence goes on from NZ_FCON02000216.1 coordinate 8,453, forward strand.
GAGAATTATCAGACGATCAAGCAGATCGAGGGGTTGCCGCTTGCTTGGGGGATTGTGACTTATCCGTCGGCTTCGGGGTCGATCGAGTCGAAGTGAGGTCGCTGGCGCTTGGGGTGGGGGTGGGGGTGGGGGTGGGGTCGGGAGGGTACACCGTTTGATGTTTTTGCGCTTCCATGGAACTTGTTTTCTTAGCGGTTTATTTGCTCTGCCCCTGTCCGGGGCGGGACTCACTTTCTTTGCTGCTGCAAAGAAAGTAAGCAAAGAAAGCAGCTTCCCAACGCGAATTCTTGCCATGCGCCTCCAGACCGCTCCCTCGGAGTGGTCCAACCGGGGGAGTGTCGTTAGCGGGGTTTCATCGTTGTTGGCATGTAGAAAAGGC
>NZ_FCON02000217.1 GCF_001544535.1 Caballeronia choica
TGTTACGATGGAGGTGAATCGCGAGCCACGAAGCAAGCGAACCTGAGAGCAAAAGAAAAGGGCACGTCGCCCTATGACGCCTTGGCGTCATAGGGCGACGCAGCCATGAACGGGGAACATTGGCATGACGCATACGCGGCGCACTCACGAGACGGCTCCGGCGTTTCGCTTCACGACGCATTTCGCCGATAACGAAATCGCCCACCTGGAGCGGATGATCCGTTCGCCGCACTGGCACTACACGCACGCGTGGCCGGCGTCGTACTGGCGCGAGCGTGTCGAGGTGCTGCAGCGCGACGCGGTTCTGCTACCGCAGCAGCGGGCGCGACTCGACGCGCTGCTCGTCGAACTGGAGAATGTCGCGGCTGCGCTCGCGAAGCCTAGCCCCGCTGCCCGGACGTCGCGCCCAGTCGAGCGAACCACAGTCCCAATTTGAGGGTGTAGATGAGCACGAGGCTGCCACAAAGGTCGCCGACGAACATCACGAGAAAGCGCTCACCGATATTCGTCGTGTCGCCGTTGAGCGCGAGCCAGGTCTGATGTAACGCTGGACTGGCGAGCGCATAGAGCACGATGAGAAGCAAGAGACGCCGTGCGGTCAAATTGGAGAGCGATGCGTGCAGCCCGAGCACGCGCTTCGCGAATAAATAGACGAGCCAGGGCGCGAGAGCCGAGAGAATGCCGCCGAAGAATGAACGCACCGGATCGGTCGGAAAATAATAAAAAAAGCAACTGATCCACGACGCGCAAAGAATGCCAACCGCACCGGCTTCTCCGAAGAGCAGTGTGCACAGAAGGCGCATGCCGGCAGGGAGATAGATCCAATTCACTCCGCGAACGAATTCCGAATGGTTGAAGATCCATTCGTTAGCGCACAGGGTCAAGAGAAACATTGAGGCGGTGCCAAATACGACCGCGATATGATGACGCCAGTTGTCCATAATCGATACAGCGGGAAGCATTGAGACATAAAGACGAAGTTCAAATTTGGACGAACTGTAGCACGCGATCTTGACGTAAGCACAATGAAAGTTCCGATCCCCACGATTAAAATCAAAGCGCGAATCGCGCCGACATAGATGATTTCGGAAAACGCGTATCGGCACGATACTCACCCAGTGCTGCTCGGTTCGAATGTCGGCTCCCGAACCATCGTGCGCGGACCATGTCAGTTGAATCGTCGCCGGCGATAGAACTTATCCGTCGACCGTCGGTAGCCAACGATCTGAGGTGAGTTCTTTTGACAAATTGGAACATGCGCGGCCGAACCCGATCTGCTGAAGCTGGCCGCAAGTTCTTACGACCTTCAGACTCGCCTCGGAACGGTTCGCGTGACAGCGTCGACCAACTTCCGTAGATGGCAGAGGCCGCTAGGGCGATGATCTTGCAACATCGTGCGGCGGCGGCTTGTCGTACGATCTGCGCACAAGCGAAAGAACTCGCCGCATGCACCAGAAATGAAATCGTCAAGGCGGGAAATGGTAGTCTCGCAAAGATAACGGCCGTCGCTCAAACAACCGAGCAGAAACCCGTACGTAATAGGCGACGGCTTTCTGCAATATGTCGTTCACTTCCCTGAGCGCCGTATTCTCTTGCTCGAGTTGACTGATTCGCAGAAGCGGCGATTGAATTCTTTTTTCTACATCCTCATCTGCGACGTAAGTTATCACTTTCTTCTCGCTCATTTCTTCGCCGGTGTCGTGCTGTACCACGCCGAGTGCTTGGACACTACCTGTGCGAAAGCGCCCTCGCTGACTGCAGAAGATCGTCGAGCATCGCCTGCCGCCTTTCTGGATTCGTATCGCGCCCCGTCATGAAGCAGAGCGCCGCGATCGGCAACCCGGCGCGATCACGGACCGGCGCGGCCATGCAAAGCCGGAACGCGTTCGACAGTCCTTCGGTGCAGCAGTAGCCGAGATCCTTCGCGAGCTGAACATCGCGTATGAATTCATCGAAGTCGATACACACGCCGTTGTCGAGAATGAAGTCCTCCCGCGGAATCAATGCGCGAATTTCTTCGGCGTTCATGTGACCGAGCAGCAAACGTCCTGTCGCGGTCCATGGAATCGGCACTCTCACACCGATGTCCGAACTGATGTTGAACGGACGCGCGCTGTTCTCGGACAGCACCACGGTGTACTTGTTGCCCTCGAGCATGCACAACTGTGTGGTTTCGTCATACTTGCGCACCAGCGCGAGGATCGATTGATGCGCGGTGCTGATCAAATCGTTGTGTGTGGCGTAGTCGGAACCGTAGTAATGCATCTCCCGTCCGAAGAACACGCTTGCATCGCCCACGGTCTCAAGCCAGCCGACCTCTGTAAGAATCGCGACCAGCTCATAGACGCTCGAGCGTGGCGCGCCGGTCGCTTCGATCAGCTCGCGCATCGTCATCGGGCGCTGAGCGAGATGCAATTGCCGAAACAGGGCAATGACCCGGTCCACTCCCCGGGCTCGCGACGATTCTGTGACAGCCATGCATTGACTCCGTGAGACGTTCAGTTCATGTGACCCGAACGGGTGGCTCAGACCGGCAGATGCGCCACCCGGGTTCTGCGCGTCAATGGTCGAGCACCCGATGCAGGAACTGTCGTGTGCGCTCGTTCGAAGGATTGACAAAGATCTGCTCCGGCTCACCCTGCTCGGCGATCACGCCCTTGTCCATGAAGACGACGCGATCAGCAGTCTTGCGTGCAAACCCCATCTCGTGCGTGACGACGACCATCGTCATACCGTCGCGTGCGAGTCCACGCATCACTTCCGTGACTTCGCCCACGAGTTCGGGGTCGAGCGCCGACGTTGCCTCATCGAAGAACATGATGCCCGGTTCGACGGCGAGCGCCCGCGCGATGGCGACGCGCTGCTGTTGTCCGCCGGACAACTGACTGGGGTAATGTTCCGCCCGTTCCACGAGGCCGACGCGGTCGAGCGCTTCCATAGCGCGTCTACGCGCATCGGCAGGACTCATCCGACGCGCCTTGATCAGCGCGAGCGTGACATTGCCGAGCGCGGTCTTGTGCGGAAACAAATTGAATTGCTGAAAGACCATGCCGACATGACCGCGAATCTCGCGTGCGCGTTTCGCGTCATGTAGCGGCACTTCGTTGACCCATACTTCGCCGGAATCGCTCGTTTCCAATCCCGCCATGATGCGCAGCACCGTGCTCTTGCCCGAACCCGACGCGCCGATGAGCACGAGAACTTCGCCCGCGCGCACTTCGAGATTGATCTCATTGAGAACGCGCGTCGCGCCGAATGCTTTACTGACGCCCGAGAGCGAAATGATGGGCCTGATATGACTCTGGTTGCTCACGATAATCTCCTGCGGTCATGGTGGCGTACCCATTGCGAAAGCGGGAAGCACACAACGAAATAGATAAGTGCGACGAGTCCGTAGATCTCGACGGGCTTGCCGATGCGATCGACGATCGCCTGGCCGCCGTGCATCAGCTCTGACATGCCGATCATGCTGACGATCGACGTGTCCTTGATCAGTGAGAGATACTGACCGACGAGCGGCGGCAGCACGATTCTGCCGGTCTGAGGCAACACGACGAACGCGAAGGCCTGCGCGCGCGACAGACCGAGAATCTGCGATACCTCCCACTGACCCTTCGCCACCGATTCGATCCCGGACCGGAACACTTCGGCAATATAGGCGCCCTGATAGACGCTCAGGCCGATCACGCCGGCGGCGAACACGTCTATCGCATAGCCGAAGTAAGAGACGCCGAAGTAGATGAACATCAGCGTGATCAAGACAGGCGTGCCGCGAAAGAGCTCGGTATAAAGTCTGGCGATCCGATCCGTGCCCCACGGTCCGAACGAGCGCAACACGGCAGCAAAGAGGCCGATCAGCGTGCTGCCGACGATGGAGGCTATGGACAGCAGCAGTGTCGTCACCAGACCTTGCAGCAGGATCGACAGACTGGTTCTCAGTAATTCAAATGACATGATCCAACTCCGATTCGAGAATCAGGCGCGATTGGCGCGGCGAAGCGCGAAACGGCCGAAGCGCGCGCGTGGCCGGACGATCAGGGGTGGATGGAACATCCGGGCACCGAGTTGGCTCGCGAGCCAAGACAGCACGTTGCTCAGCACCAAATACGCGACTAGAACGACCGTGAACGTCTGGATGTAGAGCAGCGTCCGCGAATTGATGACGGTCGCGGTCCCTGTTAGCTCAGGCAACGCGATCGCGGACAATAACGACGTGCCGAGCAACAACTGAATCAGGTAGTTGACGATCGCCGGATATACCGCACGAGCGGCCTGCGGCAATACGATCTCGGTGAAGATCTGCCCGCGCTCGAGGCCGAGAATGCCCGCGGCTTCGAGCTGCCCGCGCGGCACCGACTGAATGCCCGCGCGAAACACTTCCGACAGATAGGCGCCGACGTTGAGGCCCAACGCGATCACACCCGCCCAGTAGGCGTCCAGCGAAATTCCCGCTGACGGCAAGCCGAAGAACACGATGAAGATCTGCAAGAGAACCGGCGTATTGCGGATGACTTCAACGTAAGCCCGGGCGATGAATCGGACCACGGCGAGCGGGGACATACTGGCCAATGCCGTCACGAGAGCGAGGAACACCGCCAGTACGAACGCAAGGAAGGTCACCTCCAGCGTCAGCAGGCCAGCTTTCAGGAACTCGGGGACGTAGCCCCACAGGCTTAGCCACTGATAACTCATCGCTGCCCCCGCATCATTCGGATCTCATGTGATATCGACATCACGCGCTCCTCAGAACTGCGGGTTGAGCGGAAAACGCGGATCGGTGCCAAACCACTTCTTGTAGAGCTGCGCGTTGAGTTTCGACGCATTGATGTTGAAGAGAAACAGATTCAGGTAATTGAGCCACGCCTGATCGCCGGCCTTCACCCCAAAGGCGTTGTATTCGAGCGGCACCAGAGCTTCGTCGGTGACGCTCAGTTCGGGGTCGAGCGTCGCCTGATACGCGAGGAAGTTGTTGTCCTCGATCATCGCGTCCGCCTGACCTTGCTTGACGGCGAGAATCGCGGCCTGCGAACTATCGTATTCCTGGATCTTGATGGGGATGTTCAGCGAGCGGACTTCATCGCCGTTGGTCGAGCCCTTCACGGTCGCGATCGTGCGGTTACCCATGTCCTTGACGGACTGAATCCCGCTGCTCTTCTTGACCAGCAGCGCTTCGCTCGCAACGACGTACGGCGTCGTGAATTCGACGACCTTCGCGCGCTCCAGATTACGCGTGAAGTTACAGAAGACGACGTCCACCTTACTCGTCTGCAAGTTGGGAATCCGGTTCGCGCTAGTCGTGTTCACCACCTCGAGCTTGACGCCCATCTGCTTGGCGAGTTCTTTGGCCAGATCGACGTCATAGCCATCGGGCTGACCGTCCTTGTCGTAGAAGCCGAATGGCGCGAAGGTCAGGCAGTCGCCGACACGCAGAGTCCCGCGCTGCAGAACGGCCTGAAGGGTTGAGGATCCTGCTGCTGCGCCGCCTTCGGCCGGCGTGGAAACTTTCGTACAGGCGGAAAGCGCCAGCAATCCGGTAACGACGAAGAAAAGAGCGACTCTGGCGGCTGTGTTTGCAAGCTTCATCTGCGGGTCCTCGTTGGAGAAAGGCAAAGTGGTGGGAAACCGGGTCCGAAGCTGCTTGGCGCCGATTCGTTATCTTCGGCAACTGTCCGGTATATCGGATCTACATCTGGCTAATCGGATTGACGCAAAGTGTTGGCCACTAAAAAATCCAATGCAATGGGCGAGAACCCTAATCGGGGGGATTGTTTTCGTAAATTGACGGGCTCTTTCGAAGACGCTTTCAAGATTGCTCCGTTCGATCGATGGCCCGTTGCGCGCGAGTGTCGCGATCGGCGTCGCGCCGGACTCGGCCGATTCGATGGCGGTAGTTCGAGCGTCTCCGAACGGTCCTCTGTGCCCGTGGGAGCCGGCGCCGTCCGGCGCCGGCGACGGTGTCGACCGCATCGCCTCCAAGTCGTGCTCACGGCCACGGGCACGGCAGGCACGGCTGACTGGAACTGGTTCGAGCCAGCGCAACGGCCGCAGTGATGCGGATTCGCCAACGCAACGCAACCAACGAATCCAAGGGGTCGTTTTCTTTGCTGGCTGAGTCCTGACATGCGGCGACCGAGAAGCTATCGCGGCGGAATCGTAGATTTTGTGCACGAGCCGAAGGTCGTCGCGCGTTTTCGATCGGGCGTCTAGCAACCATCGAGACGATTACCAGCAAGATCGCCGAAAAAAGTCGGTCGCATGCACCGCTATCAACACTACTGCCGCAGCCTATCCTTTGCGGCCTACCCGGCATCAGCGGCCCGGAAGTATGGGCCCGGTTGCGCGGCAGACGCACGATGCGCACTTCATCGTCGCATACACCGCGCACACGATCCAGCAGGACGTGGATCAGATGCTCCCTTCAGGATTTGACCGCGCGCGGCTCAAACCGGTGACGGTCAAAGCGATGTACAAAGTCTTTTCGGCACTGCGCTCGACTTAGGCCAGTTCCTGAGAATGTCTCCACCGCGTTCAAAAGCGACTTTCCGGTTCGATCACGCTAGCCGGACGTAGCTGGAGCCGAGCAATGGTCTGTTCCGTCCATGTTCACGAGAAATGATCCCATTCCGGACCCTTTAGATGCGCTCAGAAATCGTCTATGCTCTTCACAGACAAGGCGCTCTAGTTTCGCCACGCAACGAATAGCGGCCCGCAATCGCGCAGTGGATGCGAAGAAAAAGCGCCGCGAAGACACCAGCCGCAAGGTGCTGGTTGGCGCTGTCCTCTTGGCCAACCCGTGAAACGCCGGGAGTGGCCGAAAGATCGGCTTCTTCGAAGCTAACCGGCCACCTGACACGCGACGACGACCGCGTCCTTTTTTTGCCTGCCAACGAAGGAAGCACGCTCATAGCCATAACTAAGGAAGATAGTCGTGCGGCGCCTATCGTTGATGATTTCGCTTGCGTCAATGTTGCTCACTGCAGGCTGTGCCAGCATGTCTGAAACAGAATGCAACAATGCCGACTGGTACCAGCAGGGCATGCGAGAGGCGCTGCAGGGCTATCCCAAGTCCCGCTTGCAGGACCACCGTGAAGCCTGCGCCAAAGCGGGCATCGTGCCGAACGACACGCAATACATGGCCGGCTACGACAACGGCATCCGCCAGTTCTGCACGCCCGAGAACGCCGTCCGCTGGGGCCGGGCCGGCAAGTCTTATCAGAACTCTTGCCCAGCCGACATGGATGCCGCGTTCCGTGACCGCTACCAGGCGGCCAAAGCCGTCTACGATGCCGAGACAAGGGTCAATAACCTGCGCAACCAGCAGAGCGACAAGCAACGAAAACTGGATCAAACCACGGACGAAAATACCCGTAAACAATTGCGCCAAGACCTAGAAAGCCTGGACCGTCAGCTGCGCGACGCCCGCTACGATCTCGACCGCGCCGACCGTCGCCTGATGTCAGGCAAGTGAAAGCCACTGCCGTTGCAGACCTAACGTAGGTCCCGACGATGAAACTGCGTGATTTCTTGGTGGAGCATGCCGCCGACTCAAAGCGAAACGCGATCTGCTTGTCCGCTACACGGTCGTGCGGCGCCGCCGGCGCGTTCAGGAAAGAGCAATCCAGGCTGCGTTCGGATAGCGCACCAGTCGTGGCTCGGCTAACCGGTGTATCTATACACATGTAAAGGAGCCAATGAGCCGTCGACCGAGAACCCCGAGCGGCACTCCCTATACTGCGAAAACTTGTATTTAGGTCGCCTGTGAAGCGGACTACGGCCATTCGATTCAGCGACACGAATCACCATTCATGGCCGAACGCGGTCCGACGATGATATAGCAACATGGAACGGCTATCGCCCGTCGTCGAAGGGCGGCTCCCGACCCCGAAGGAGCCGTTCAAAGAGTCGCATTGCCGAAGGCGAGAATCGGAGTGAAGCGGTCATCGGTGCTCCTAGGAGCGCGGCCGAGGCCTGTTTCCCGCCACCCATCCCTCATATGCGGGGCCCTACGATGATTATTTTAGACCCCGGACCGGTTGTAAACGCGGCGCGTTTGGTGTACTCGCGGGCCTCCTCTGCGGCGATCCGGTGGTGTACGCACCGCTTTCGGTGCGCACCAAAAATCTACCCGGAATTCCCGGTTATGATCAGCGCCTCCACCACCCGCTGATTGCCTCGATGCCGATCGACAACTGCACCCACACATTCGACGAACTTGCCGCCACGGTCCTGCCCGCCCACCTGGAAAGGTTGAAGACCGCGCTGCAATCGCCGATGCCGGCCACCACCTTCGTGGGATTCAAGAGCGCCCGGCGCGAGCTGTTGACCAAGCTCGGGCATAGCACCGACTTCCCCGGCTGCTATGTGTTCATCGACGTCGACCGCCCGGTGTACGTTGGGATCTCCTGCGGAGTCGTTAAACGCCTGCTGCAGCACCTCAACTTCGAATCCCACTTCACCGCCAGCCTGGTCTACAAAATGGCCAGCGAGGACTTCCCTCACGAAATGAAGCGCGATCAGGCCATGAAGGACGACCAGTTCCGCGAGGTCTTCCTGACCGCCCAGGGCAGTCTGCGCAAGATGTCGGTCGCGTTCGTCCAGATCGACAACGACCTCGAGCTGTACCTGTTTGAGGTGATGGCGTCGATGCACTTCGACACCGACACATGGAATACCTTCCGCACCCACTGATTGAGTGGGCCCATTGGGCCCTGCGTTGCTGGCGCTGATGACTCGTCGGTATCTGCGCATCAAGGCAATCCCCACCCTGCTTTGCCCGTCCGGCGCTGTCGCTATACTGTCGCCACAACTTA
>NZ_FCON02000218.1 GCF_001544535.1 Caballeronia choica
AGGAGATTCATCATGGCCCTGACGATCGCAAACCTGTCCATCGACAAAGACCTTGACCGCGCTGAAATGGGCGCAGTCCGTGGCGGCAGCATTTTCCAAAACAACGGCGTGAACGCCAACTATAACGGCGGCTTCTCGTTCGGCAGCCCGCAGACCAACGTCGCCCCGGTGACCCAAGTCGACGCATCGCAGCACACGAAGGTGGACCTCACGACCATCTCGAACTCGATCAACAACCTTGGTGGCGTGGTCAAGGCTGGACAGTTCTAAGCTTCGGTTGGTTTAGAAAGTTTAGAAAAGGAGAACGGGACGGGGTGTGGGGTCCAAGGGGTTGGTCCAAGCAGGCAGTAAGTTTCGTTTTCCTTCTGAGCCTGGTGGGGTGGTGCTCCCAGGCTCGGATCAAAGCCCGCTCTCCTTGGCGGGCTTTTTTATTCATAATAAGCCGCGCTATTTCACGCCTTTAATCAGCCAATGTCGCATATATTCGAATAGCGTCGGATGATACCAAAGGCGGGAAGGAAGGACGCCCGGCCTCACGCTAACCCGACTTGCAACGACGTCGTCGATAGCGGTACGCATCAGCGGAATGGCAGCCGCCAATTGATGGATAGGATAGGTATTGAAGTTATCGTGTTTTTCAGGGCTTATCGTTTGCTGATAGAGAACTCCGCCGGTATCGATACCCTGATCGACCAAATGAACGGTTACCCCGCAGTTTTCCAGATCGCCATTCGCGAGCGCCCAATAGCCGCCGTGAACGCCGCGATATTTCGGCGTAATGCCCATATGCGTGTTGATGAATCTGACGTCGACGGACGCCAGCACGTCCCGCGACAGAATCCTCGTTCCGTTGACGACCACCACATCGGGCTTGGCCTGCCTGAGCAGCTCAATCGCCTGCTCACTATTGATGCTGCTCACTTTCGACACCACGTGCGACGGTATCGCGTTGCGATTCAGCGCGTAGCGCTGCAAAAGCTGATCGATGCGCTTTGCCGACAACTTCGCGGCAAACTTGTTCGCGACCACGAATAACAACTGGCCGACGGTTTTGAACACGCCCAGCCGCGTGATTCTTCTCGATATCAAACGGGTCGCCGAAGGCCTGGCCTCCATGATTACTCGTTCGACATTCACGACGCCCGCGAGGCTGTTATACATCACGACCGACGAGAGTCCTTCTCCGCATAGCAATACTACGCGCGGTTCATTGCTTTCCATGCGTTTCCCCCAGTTGACTCAGTTCGCCCATGTTCAACGAGCGAAAGCCGTAGGTTCTGTTCAGCGCGCGATAATGCTCGGCGATCTTCTCGAGAAATTCGATGTTTCGGGCAACGTCTTTTCCGAAATTGTGCGGATGCCACCAGAGGTGGTAAAGCCGTTTGTTGACAGCCGCATGCGTCATTGCCTTTTTGATGCGGCGCAGTCGCAGGCCTTCTAAAATCGCCAGCTTCCTGGCATATGGCCGCAGAAAACTGCTTGCCGGAAAGTTGAACGGCGCGCGCGGGATGCACGAATCGAATGTATACGTGTTGTGCCCCGAGAGGTTCAGATATGCATCGACAAGGCGGACCGCTCTCTTTACTCTTCCCTGGCCTGCTGCGTCCGACGCTTCATAGATTCGGCCGGTCTGATTTCCCCGATAACACTGAACACCAAACTTCGGCAGCGATGATAGGTATTTCTCGTTCCACTGGTTGCGCGGAAAAACCAGGCTCTTCATCGACAGTCCATGCGCCGCCGCCATCCTGGACGCCGCCGAAATATCCTCTTCGAACTGGTCCAGATTCTGCCCGTTTTCCAGGCAATAAAAATGCGAGAATGTGTGCGTGCCAATCTCCTGGCCGCTCTGCCCGGCGAGTCTTTTTATGAGCTCAGGGGCGAAGTGATAAAGTCCGTCTAGAGAAGCGTTCTCGTGGATATACTCATATGGCGACAAGCCGGGTCGTTCGTATGTCGGCAGTTTTGCCGGAAAACTCGCCTTCAGCTCAGCAGTGTCATTGCAAAAGAGAAAGCCGACCACAGCCCACGTCGCATGTATGTCGTGGTCTCCGAACACGCGCAGCATTTCCGGAATGGCACCCCGCACGCCGCGCAAGTTCTCGCCGTATTCATTGATGGTCCGCTTATCCCTGACCCCCCAATATAGTTCGAAATCAAGTGAAACGGTGAATACGCCGTAACCCGGACTCATCTTGTTGACCTCGCACAGCGCTTCGTCGAGCGCTCGATATTGTTGTTAGTTGTTTTGGAGTTCAGTGCCAGCAGGATGCAATATGAACCATCGCGATCATTCGCCGCTCAAGATGTGCTCCACGTTTAAAGTCGTTTTCTCAAGGCCGTGCTTCGGCAATCAGCGCTCGCGCTTCATGACATTCCGGCGTTCGGTTCTTTACCGGCATGGCCTTATGTCGCAGTAAGCTATCAGCTTTTCATTTTCTCGTCACGCGCGAGACCGCACACAAATTTCGTTGCAATTCGACCTGCGTGAATTGCTTTAGCGCAAGCCCCAGGCCGGATTACTTTGTAGCAGATCAATCGCCACTCCGGTATTGGCCAACGCACAATCCGGCTCGAGATACAGTCGGCATCGACGGGCGCTCCTGCATATGTTTGATCCCGAACGGTGAGCAGGTTGAACGATCACTTAACCTTCTCGACAACAGCGAATCACGTGTCAATGAGGCGCGTCGGGATCAGAAAGACGGGTTAAATGCACGCAACGACATGGTCGATAGCCCGCGACCTGCCATAAATGCCAAACACGGCGTGGCAGCGTTGTCCCGCAAGACCGTCGTCGTACTAAACCCAATGGATGTCACGCCGTTCAAAATATGAAAATCGTCCATATCATTTCGGGTCTCCGCGTGGGCGGCGCCGAGGCGCTGCTCTTGAATCTCGTAGCCGAGTCGCGAGCCGCCGGCATCGAGCACGTGGTCATTTGCCTGTCCGACATGGATACCATGGCCGAGCGCTTTCGCGCGGCGGGAGCCGAGGTCAGGCTGCTCGGAATGCGACCGGGTGCACCGAACCCGCTGCTCCTCCTTCGATTGACGAAATGGATCGTCGAGGCGAGGCCGGACATCGTCCAGACATGGATGTATCACGCGGATATTTTCGGCGGTGCCGCCGCGTTGCTGGCGCGCCTGGTGTTCCGGCTTCGCGGGCCTCGTCACCGGCTTGCGCTCGTATGGGGCGTCCATCGAACGGAAGTGCCCACCGCCAAGGTCGGGGTCTTGCTCAAGGCGCTGGCACGCCTTTGCGCCATGGCGTCCAACCGGATGCCCGATTCAGTGATTTGCTGCGCCAACGCGGCATTCAGGACGCACGCAGATTACGGTTATGAACGCTCGAAGATGCGGGTGATTCATAACGGCTTCGACGTTCACACGTTCGTGCCCGATGCCACTGCGCGGGCCGCGCTGCTCGGCTCGCTCGGCCTGCCTTCCCACGCGACACTGATCGGAATCGTCGGGCGCGCCAATCCCGCCAAGGACTACGACAACTTCCTGCGCGCGGCCGCACTGCTTCGCCCGCGCGTGGCGGACTGCCATTTCGTCATGGTCGGAAGAGATGTCGACGCGAACAACGAGCCACTCGGACGCACCATCGACGAGCTCGGCCTGACTGGCGCATGTCACTTGCTGGGTCCCCGCAACGACCTGCGCGCCATCATGCCGGCTTTCGACATCCTGTGCCTTTCGTCGCGGACGGAAGGTTTGCCGACGGTCGTCGGAGAAGCAATGGCGTGCGGCGTTCCGTGCGTGGTGACGGACGTCGGCGATACCGGGCAGCTCGTTGGCGATACCGGCTTGGTGGTGCCACCGCGCAATCCCGTCGAGCTGTCGAACGCGCTGGAAAAAATGGCGACCCTCAGTATCGAGCAGCGCAAGAGCCTGGGAAAGCGTGCGCGTGAGCGGATCGTCGAATCCTTCTCCATTGCCATCTGCTGGCAAAACTACCGTGACATGTACGCCGCGCTGCTACGCGCGAAAGGCGTGACCAAGGCCTGATACGCCGGGCGCCGGGCCAGCCGGTGTTCGTTACCCTTGGCACCGCGCTTTGGAACAGCAACGAGATTCAAGAACCCGTGGCTGCGCGTCGGTTAGCGCGGTTGAGACGCGACTAACCCGCTTCGGGCTACTGCCGAGCGTAGTAGCCGGCGACTTCTTCGAGCACGCGCTTTTTCTCGGCCTGCACATAGATCGTGGTGGTCGCGAGCGAGGCGTGAGCACCACAACTATCGAGGTGGTTATCGCCTCGACGGTGACGACCTTCAGATCCTGCGCATGCTACATATGCGCCAATGACCATCGAGCCTAAAAACGATAGGCCGGAATCTGTCACTTTTCATCTTCGTGCCGAGCACGAGGGCATGGGGTCATGGGGTAACTGGAATCGCCGAAAAGTGACACTTAACTGACACTTTTCGGCCTCTTAGCGCGCACCCGTAACGCTCTTTCGACCAGCCTTAGACCCGAACTGACAGATATCTGACACTTTTCGGTTACTTTTCTGCCACCGCGAGCTTCTTATCGTGAACGCGAATCTTGGCTGGGCTGCTCAACTGCAGCGTAGATCAACCTCTCTGTAACCTCCCGGATCGTCTCCCCCCGATTCTTGAGACTTCTGAGCACTTCGAAAGCCTCGGGTGAGATCTTTACTCGCGGGAGAGCTTCCGCAGAGTCCGAAAGACATTCCAGTCGCGTTTCTCCGACCAGCTCGGATTTGACCTTCCATACGCTGCCCTTTGGCAATCGAAGAGCGGTCACGAATTCAGGTTTGTTGCTCATAGGTCGCCCTTAGATAGTTGTTCCAGACCCAGCGGCCGCGGCCTTCGCCGTGACCGAGGTCTCGCGCACACAGCGCGAGCGCTTCTTTAACGCTGTGGCCTTCGCTGAGGTAGTACTCGTAGTTGTCGCGGCAGAAGGCTCGGCGCAACGCGTGGCCTGAGTCTTTGCCCGTCAGGCCCAGCGCCGCAAAGCGATCATGGACCTGCTTCTGAGCTGCACGAGCAGTGGGCGAGTCGACGAGATGTTCCCGCCGTGTCACCACCTCCAACGCTGCTTTGACCGCGGCCAGTGCTCGTTCACGGTAGGGCGGCGGAATTGCAGTATCCCGAACACGCCCGCCCTTGGTGCCGTGACGGATGGTGACAAAGCTCTGGCCGCGCATGAGCGCCGTCTCCCACTGCCTCAAGCTCTTGTGACTTTCGATCATCTCTTCACGTCGCAAGCCCAAGGAACGCTCGAGTTGGATCCAGGCACGGGTGTCAGTCGGCGCGTGCTCGAGGGCGTAAGCGAGCACGTGCGCATCGACCACGCGGCCAGTGCCGATGCGGGTGCCGGCCGGCACGCCGAGCTGTGCATTGGTTACAGAATCAGCCCATTCGCCGCGCCCTGCGCCGCGCAGAGCGCGGCGCAGATGGCTGACTTCATTCTGGATCGTGCGCGGCGTGATGCCGCCTTCGATGCGACCGGCCACATAGTTACGAATCTGTTTCTCTGTGACTGTGGCGGGATCGACCGCTCCATAGCGCCCCTGCTTCGCATGGGCGGCAAATGCTTTGAAGGTGGTCAACATCTTCTGTCGGGTGAGGGTCGCCGCCCCCTTATGGAGCGACGCTGCCATGAACTTCGCTTCGGTCGATCGCGGACGGTTCGGCGGTGAGGTGGACTTGCTCATGCTTTTCTCGTTGGAGTTGTTCGTCGTTGTTCATTGTTTGTGTTGCGCCGGCATGCTCCAGCGAGCCGGGTCCTGCGTTCGTTTAGGGATCTGTGGCCGCCACCTGGAGGTGGACTGTTGTGGCCGGGTGCTGCATGCCGATAACGTCGTTTGTCGTTTGTCGTTCGCCGGTTGGCCGGTTCGACGCGCTGACTTGCGCTTAACTATCACGTCGGAAGACGGGCGCCTCATGTGATGCGGGCGACGAGGATATGCGTAAACGCGTCACTGCTACGTGCGAAGCAGTGACGCGTATGCCAACGGGATTTCCTTCGTTGAGCGCTTCGATGAGCGGGTCGCAGAAGGTGGTGAAATCATCGTGTCGTGCTTGCTGCGTTTGCTGTCGGCGCAGCGAAACGGGAAGCGTGGACGCGATGGTTTTGATGGGCGACTTGTTGATCGCCGAAGCTGCGAGGAAAGTTGGGCGATGCTGCCCGGACAAACGTGGAGGTGTGGGGCGAGGCCCGAAGGAAAGTCAGTGTGCTTGCAATGGACGGACTACGAGAGCCCGCCGAAGCACTCAAGAAAATATTACTCAGGGGGCTGCGCAGGGCGGAGGATCCGATGCGCTTGCCATAAGCAATCACTGCGGCCGGGGTTTCCGGCTTAATAAAAATCGGATCGGGCTCAAGGCCAGATCGTAGGTCGATGCGTCAGGGACGCGAGAAACTTGACGACGTTAGCACAAGAATTCTGGCGTGACTACAAGACACTCGTTGAAATTTTAAAGCTACTAAAAAACGTATAGCCTTAAGGCAAGCACTGTTAAAAGGCTGCAATATGGAGCACTCCTGGAACGGTGAGTTCGGCATACCTTCGCCTTTTCACGTCATCGTTCGACAGGGGGCGGCTGGAGACGATGCGCTCAGTCGGCTCGCGGTCTATCCGCATCGTCCGGGTCTTTCAAGGCCTCTACACGGTCCCTACACGGCCCCTGCAGGGGCTATTGCATCACTCCCATCGCATCCACTGCTCCCTCGGGGCCAAGCAGGGGCCAAGCAAGGGCCAAGCAGGGGCCAAAGGATGCTTCGAACTCACGGATGGCTTCCGCCGCAGCGCGGACTTTCGTCAGGCCCGAGTTTCCTGCCGTCCATATAGCTTTGTCGGCCGTGAGGCGTCTCGCATTACGTGATCCTGGTGTCGATGCGCGACATTGAGGGCCATGGCGCGCGTTGCAGGCGCTTTTACTGGACGAGAACAATGTGCTCGACCGCGATCGCACCTATCTGCTCGGCGGCGACAAAACCGGCAAGTCCCCATGTGATCGGCCAGCCAGTCGGCATCGACGGCTCGCCGCTCGCCGCTCGCGCTGAAGGCTGAGTCCGTCTTCCTGATCGTCGGCGGCAATCATCCCGATCGGGCTGCCACTGAACCGCCGGAACGCCGTGAAACACACCGTGATCGTCTTCCATGCCGCGCTTCGCGACAAATGCTCATTGTGGACCACGCCTTCCGAACGGCACGGGCCGGCGAATAAGCAAATATTGATAAAAACGGTTATCAAGAGTACCGGCGGCTGGCGCGCGAGAGTGGCCAAAACAACTTAGCTATCAGCACAGAAATACGATCGACAAGCGCAATCTATCAAACCGAAAGCCGCGCCGGAAAAGTTGGGCTGGAGACTAGACGAGATCGCAAAGTATCTGGCGGAAATGTCTGTCAGAGAGCCCAGATAGTCCCGTTTACGTCCCTTCGCTAGGTCAGTAGGACGCACGATGCTCAGCGGCGGCAATGAGCCAGCAAGCTGCTGACCACTACTGGGCCGAATCTTGCCAGTCGTCTGCAATCGGCGCGCGCGGCGCATCAGGTGATCGCTTCATCGCTACGCTTCTGCCGAAGGACGACCCGCCTCGCCGTCCATGAGCGATTTAAGTCCTGGGAAATAGATGTCGCACCGCTCGTGTACCGCCGCTGCTCTTCGCGGGCAGTTGGCGATCTCCGAACCAAGGTCTGTCAACCGGAAGTCAGCGCCAAGGGCTGCCACCAACCGGGCCAACTGGTAGCGGCCGTGCCGATCACAGCGCGAGCACGCGACCTCAAGATGACTCGCTCGCGCGGCAACGTCGCCGAGCGTAAGAGTGCCGTTCATCCTTGCTGCTGTGCACGACGAGTCGAGTCGAACAGTGTCGGGTTCGCTGGTGGGCCAGCGAGAAGCGCATTGCGCGCGAGGCGCGCGATGTTCGGCAAACTATTCGCAGTGGTGCTGCCTTCCGCGATGTCCGAGATCATGCGGAGCGCTTCACGCAGGCGACGATTGTCGTGTTCAAGGTGCGCATTACGGTCCAAGTGGACCTTCGAAGCAAGTCGATGCGGGTGGGTCATTTGGTTTTCGAAAAGGTAGTAGCGGCGAATCATTCGGCAACAGACAGCCCCGATGTTCAAGTCAAGAATTGCACCTGTGTATGAGCAGGCATCGTCGCGACACTCACGTTATACGGCTTGCTTACCTGCTCGCATTTCACTTCCACATATCCCCCGTTGCCGATGGGCGTCACGGCGATGACCTTGTAACGGACCATCCCGGCGTTGCACTTGCACGTCGCCGACCTGTAAATCCTTCGCTTCCTTCGTTGTCATTTCCGCATCGATGGCGTCCCGACACCTGGCGCTCAATAGTGTTTGCCGTCCTTGTCGTGTACCGGCTCGGATTGTCTGGACACGGGTTTGCAACTCAGGCGGCCTCTTTCATGGTGGCTGCGTGACGGGCTTCATGGGGTGACATAGAGCCCAGTTTTTCGAGACGCCAATGACGGTTGTAACGATCTTTGAACTCGACGGCCGCGGCCCGAACTTCCTCCAGGTTCCTGAAGATGCGACCGTGAATGGCTTGTTCCTTCAGCGTCCGGTTGAAGCGCTCAGCGACGCCATTCGTTTGCGGTTCGGCGACGAAGGCGAAGCTCGGCGTGACGCCCCAGAACCTGACCTGGTTGAGGAAGTCATCGGCCGTGTACTGCGAACCGTGATCCATGCGCAGCGTCAAGCCCCGACCAACCTCGGCACCCGTGCCGCCGAATTCACCCAGCAGTCCCTGTGCGATCGGCTGCAAGGCGGCGAACC
>NZ_FCON02000219.1 GCF_001544535.1 Caballeronia choica
TACCGCTTCCGGCGAACAGAAAGGATCAGTTTCCGAACGCTAGGGACAATATACAAGTAAGCAAAGAAAGCAGCTTTCCACCGCCAATGCTTGCCATGCGCCTCCAGCCCGTTCCCCCGGAGTGGTCCAACCGGGGGAGTGTCGTTAGCGGGGTTTCATCGTTGTTGGCATGTAGAAAAGGCGCGCACGTCGCACCGCTGCGCGGAGTGGATCAGCAGTCATTCATCCGTCTTGGCACTTCGTGCCCGACGCCAGGCCTGCTAACGGTGGTGAATTGAAGCGTCAGCAAGCACAAACATAGCGAGGTAGCGATGGGTTTTAGTTTTACCTGACGGGTGAGCGCGTAGCGCGAAGCTGGATGAATGACTGCTGGTCCACTTCGTATAGCGGTGCGACGCGCGCGCCTCTTCTACATGCCAACAACGGGGAAACCCCGCTAAGGACACTCCCCCGGTTGGACCACTCCGAGGGAACGGTCTAGCGGAGCATGGCAAGGATTGGCGGTGGGAAGCTGCTTTCTTTGCTTACTTTCTTTGCAGCAGCAAAGAAAGTGAGTCCCGCCCCGGACAGGGGCAGAGCTAATAAACCGAAACAAATACAAGTTCCATAGGAGCCTGAGCGCATCAAACGGTTGAAGCCCGACCCCAGCGCTAGCGATCATCCGTCCCGCCCCGGACAGGGGCAGAGCTAATAAACCGAAACAAATACAAGTTCCATAGGAGCCTGGGCGCATCAAACGGTTGAAGCCCGACCCCAGCGCTAGCGATCATCCGTCCCGCCCCGGACAGGGGCAGAGCAAATAGACTGCTAAGAAAACAAGTTCCATAGAAGCGCAAAAACATCAAACGACGTAAACCCAAACCAAAATGCTATCTATCAAAAACCTCCACGCCGGCTACGGCAAGGTAAAAGTCCTGCATGGCATAACGATGGACGTGCCGAAGGCAAAAGTGGTCACCTTGATCGGCTCGAACGGCGCAGGCAAGACCACGACGATGCGAGCCATCTCCGGCATGATCAAGGCGACCGAAGGTGAAATAATCATGGGCGCGGGCAGCGACGCCAAACGCATAGAAGCAATGGACTCGCACAGAATCGCGCGCCTGGGCCTCGCGCACTCGCCGGAAGGCCGCCGTGTCTTCGCGACGATGACCGTCACCGACAACCTCATCCTCGGCGCATTCCCGCGCCTCACCTGGGCGCGCCCCAAAGGCGACGTGTCAGCGGATCTCGAACGCGCGATCGAACTCTTCCCGCGCCTGAAGGAACGGCGCCATCAACTCGCCGGCACGCTGTCGGGCGGAGAACAGCAAATGCTCGCGATGGCGCGCGCGATCATGCTCAACCCCGATATCGTGCTGCTCGACGAGCCGTCGATGGGCCTCGCGCCGATCCTCGTCGATGAAGTGTTCCGCATCATCGCGAGGCTGAAGGACGAAGGCGTCACGATGCTGCTCGTCGAACAGTTCGCGGCCGCCGCACTCAACGTCGCCGACTATGGCTACGTACTGGAGAACGGCCGCATCGCGACACATGGACCCGCCGAGCAACTACGCAACGATCCGTCGGTGAAAGCGGCCTATCTCGGGACGACGAGTCACTGATCCACTTTCGCGTTCGCATGCGCATCGGCATCGGCATCGATGCGCCCGACGTGCACCGGCGGCACGAACCACGCAAGGCACAATCCGGCAACGGCCGCCGCCGCCGCGAGCGCGAGTCCGACGTGGATCGATTCGACCAGCGCGTCGCGTGCGGAGTTCATCATCGCGTCGCCGGCGTGGCCCGCGCTGACGAGGCGGCTCACCAGCGCCGCCTGCTCCTTGCGGTCGATCAGCAACTCGGGGCTCGCGAAAGACTTGAACCACTGCGTCGCCTGATACGAATCGAGCGAACGGTGGACGCCGCGCACATAAAGCTGCCCGAGCAACGCGCCGGTGACCGCGGTCCCGAGCATGCCGCCAAACGTGCGCAGCGATTGCAGGAGCGCCGTTGCCGCGCCGAGATTCTCCCGCGTGACGATCTGCTGCGAGAAGATCGTGAGATTTGCCGCGACCAGGCCGAGCCCGACGCCGCTCGCGCCCATGCAACTCATCCACACGAGATGCGGCGCCGTGCCCGTGATCACGAGCACCGAAAGACTCGCGATCGCAAAGAGCGCAAAGCCCACGTACATGATGACGTTCGCGCGCCGCAGGCGCGTGACGATGCGGTTGTTCGCGACGGTCCCGATTGTCGTGCCAATGACAAGCGGCGTGATCAGCATGCCGGAATCGTCGGGCGACATCGCATAGCCGCCCTGGAACAGCAGCGGCACGTAGAACACGAGCGAGAACAGCGCGAAGCCGCCCAGCAGCGACATCGCGAAGAGCGCCGAGAGCTTGCGGTCGACGAGCATGTCGACGGGCAGGATCGGATAACCCATGCGCTTTTCCCAGAACCACAGCGTGAGCGCACCGCCGAACGCGATGGCCGCGAGTATCGCCGTCGTCCTGCTGATGCCCTCGTTAGGCAGGAATTCGATCAGCAACTGCAGCGCGCCGAACGTCATTGCAATGACGAGGCCGCCGAGCCAGTCGAGCTTCACGGGGCCGCCGGCGCGCGCCGGCCGCAGGTTCGGCAGATAGCGCCTGACGAACAGGAGCGACACGACGCCCACGGGCACGTTCACGAAGAACACGAGCCGCCAGCCGCCGTGTTGCGTGAGCACTCCGCCGAGTGTCGGCCCGATGATGTTCGCGACGCCGAACGCTGTGCTCACGAACACGAGCCAGCGCAGGCGCAGTTGCGCGTCGGGAAACAGGTCGGCGACGCTCGCGAAGATCGTGCCGATCAGGATGCCGCCGCCGATGCCCTGCACGCCGCGCGCGATCACGAGCAGCAGCATGGTGTCGGCCCTGCCGCACAGCACGGAGGCCACCGTGAAGAGCACGATCGCGGCGACCAGGAAGCGCTTGCGTCCATACAGGTCGCCGAGCCTGCCGAAGATCGGAATCGTGATGACCGATGCAAGCATGTAGGACGTCGCCACCCACGCGTACAGGTCGAAGCCCTTCAGTTCGGCGACGATGCGCGGCATCGCGGTGCCGACGATCGTCTGGTCGAGCGCGACGAGCATCGCGACGCATGCAAGCCCGAGCATCGCGAGCAGCGATTCGCGAAAGGGCAGCAACTGCCGGCTCGGATCGATGGCGGCGGCATTGGCAGGAGGCATGGCGTGCTCCTCGATAGGCGGCCCGGCGTGCGCGCGTGCTCTGCAATTGATCGGAGGAAAAGCGCCTGGAATCAGCTCGCGGGTCTCGCAAGCAGATGATGATCGCAATCGCGCCGGATGGCGACGCCCGGATATTCAGCAACCGCTGAACGCAAGGCCGCTTGATCCTGGTCGGCATTGGACCGAAATCCGCACAAAATGTACTATTCGGTACATAATGCGCCGGCGACAGACAAAGTGTTGGCAGGCCAACGCTTGCTGGCGCACTATATGGCGGTTCCGCCGCTGGAATCAGTGGCGGGCAACTGTAAGCCAGATCCGGAAACTCGTTAGAAAAAAGGAGCGCTGCGATGATCAGCGGAAAGACGACGCTAATCGCCCATCTGGGATTCCCGACCGAGGCGTTCAAGGCGCCGATGATTTACAACCCGTGGTTCGAAAAGAACGGCATCGACGCCGTCGTCATGCCGATGGGCGTCAAGCCCGAGGACTACACGGCGTTCCTGCCGTTGCTTTTCCGCATGAGCAACATCCGTGGTGCGCTCGTCACGATGCCGCACAAGGTCACGACCGTCGGCCTCGTCGATGAAGTGACGCCTACCGGCCGCATCGCCGGCGCGTGCAATGCGATTCTCAAGCGCCCGGACGGCAAGCTGGTCGGCGATCAGTTCGACGGAGCGGGCTTCGTGCGCGGGGTCGAGCGCAAGGGGCGCGCGCTCAAGGGCGCACGCGTGCTGGTGGCGGGCAGCGGCGGGGTAGGCTCGGCGATTGCTGCGTCCCTCGCGGCGGCTGGCGTGGCGGAGATGGGACTGTTCGATACGAACACGGCATCGGTCGAGGCACTCGCCGACCGCCTGCGCGAGCACTATTCGCAACTCACTGTCACGACGGGTTCAAAAGACCCGGCGGGCTACGACGTGATCGTCAATGCCACGCCGCTCGGCATGAACGACAGCGACCCGCTGCCGTTCGATGTCGACCGCATCGCGCCGAGCACGTTCGTCGGCGAAGTCGTCATGAAGTCCGAGTACACGCCGCTCTTGCGCGCGGCGAAGGACAAGGGGTGCGCCGTGCAGGTCGGCACCGACATGCTGTTCGAAATGATTCCGGCATACCTCGAGTTCTTCGGCTTCGGCACGGCAACGCCGGACGAGTTGCGCGCGGTGTCGCAGATCAAGTACGCATAGCGAACGCCAGCACAAAAGACAGAAGACCAAAGAGACAAGACAGAAGCGCGACAGGCTCAAAGGCGATTTACCGGGCACGGCGCGCTTCGCAGTTTCCTATACTTCGATAATGCAAAAGTAGCAGCTCTCATCCTCTAACGAATAATCCTGCGCGCGAACAGCGCAACTCAGGAGGAATCATGGGATTGTCTGCATCCGGCGCTCCGGCAGGTGGCAAGGTCGACGAGCCCGCTCCCCATCACAATCCCGCGATGTTCGGGCTCGCGCTGGCGGCACTCGGCATCGTCTACGGCGATATCGGCACGAGCCCGTTGTATACGCTCAAAACAGTATTCGATCCGGCGAACGGCCTGCCGCTCGAACCGTTGAACGTGATCGGCATCGTGTCGCTGATCTTCTGGTCGCTGACGATCGTCGTTTCGCTCAAATACGTCACGCTGATCCTGCGCGCGAACAATCACGGCGAAGGCGGAATCATGGCGCTGCTTGCGCTCGCGGCGTCGTCGGTGGTGAACAAGCCGAGGCTGCGTCATGTCCTGCTGGGCATCGGGGTGATGGGCGCGGCGCTCTTTTACGGCGACGGCGTGATCACGCCGGCCATCTCGGTGCTGAGCGCGGTCGAAGGGCTGGAAGTCGCGACGCCGTTGCTCAAGCCCTACGTGATCCCGATCACGCTGATCGCGCTGACCGCTCTGTTCGTGATGCAAAAGCACGGCACGTCGGGCATCGGCGCGGTATTCGGCCCGGTGATGGTGGTCTGGTTCATCGTGCTGGCCGTCGCCGGCGCGATCAATATCGCGGATGCGCCGCGCATTCTCGAAGCGCTCGATCCGCTCGCGGGCCTTGCATTCTGCCTGCGTCACCGTTGGCTCGCGTTCGTCGCGCTCGGCGCCGTCGTGCTCTCGCTGACGGGCGCCGAGGCGCTGTATGCCGACATGGGCCACTTCGGCGCGCGCCCGATCCGCCTGACGTGGTTCGGCATCGTCTTTCCCGCGCTCGCGCTGAACTATCTCGGTCAGGGCGCACTGCTGCTCTCCGACCCTTCCGCGCTGGATAATCCGTTCTACCGGCTCTTTCCGCAGTGGATGCTCTATCCGATGGTCGGCCTCTCGACCGTCGCGACGGTGATCGCCTCGCAGGCCGTCATCTCCGGCACCTATTCGATGACCAAGCAGGCGATGCAACTTGGCTTCCTGCCGCGCATGAACGTCGTGTACACGTCGGCGAAGGAGATCGGCCAGATCTACGTGCCGGGTATCAACTGGACGCTGCTGATCGCGGTCGTGGCCGCCGTCCTCGCGTTCGGTTCGTCGACGGCGCTCGGCTCCGCCTACGGCATCGCGGTGACGGGCACGATGCTGATCACGACCGTGCTCACGTTCTTCGTAATCCGCTACGCGTGGCATCTCAACTGGGGACTATGCGTGTTCGCGACGGCGTTCTTCTTCGTCATCGACGCGATGTTCTTCTCCGCGAACCTGCTGAAGCTCGAGCAGGGCGGCTGGTTCCCGCTCGCGATCGGCCTCGTCATGTTCACGATCATGGCCACCTGGGGACGAGGCTGGGAGATGATGCTCGCCGAGGCGCGCGTGCGTGCGGGCACCACGCCGCTCGGGCCGTTCCTCGCGTCGCTGCTGTCGCGGCCGCCGGTGCGCGTGGATGGCACTGCGATCTTCATGAACGCCGATCCGCACGGCGTGCCGCATTCGTTGCTGAACAACCTCGTGCATAACCGCGTGCTGCACAAGAACGTGGTGTTCCTGACCGTCTCCAGCAGCGAGGTGCCGTGGATTCCGGCGAGCGAGCGCGTCACGGTGCAGTCGCTCGGGCAGGGCTGCTTCCAGGTCACGGTCCACTACGGCTTCAAGGATGAAGTCGACCTGCCCGCCGCGCTGGAGGCGTGCGCCTCATCGGGGCTGACTTTCGATCGAACGGAGATCTCGTGGTTCCTCAGCCGCGCGACGGTCGTGCCCACGCCCGGCAAGGGCATGGCGCTATGGCGTGAGCGGCTTTTCGCCGTCATGCTGCACAATGTCGGCAACGTCGCCGCTTATCTGAAGTTGCCTGCCGATCGCGTGATCGAACTGGGGGCGCGCGTCGAGATATGAAGTCTGACAGGCCTGAAGGCCGCGCCGCAAAGGCGCGGCGCTGAAAAACTGAAAGCACGGGAGCCCGACTCCGCAAGTGCTGAACGGAGACACCATGAGCGAAGGTTCCCGCCCTCACTTTCCCGCGACTGCACGCACGGTCGAGCGCGGCAAGATCGTCTCGGCGCGCGAGGCCGTGCGCCTGATCCGCTCGGGGAACACGCTGGCGACGAGCGGCTTCGTCGGCATCGGATTCGCCGAGGCGGTGGCGATCGCGCTCGAAGAGCGTTACCTGCAAGGCGATGGCGCGGGCGGCGAAGCGCTTCGCGACCTGACGCTCGTCTATGCCGCGGGCCAGGGCGACGGCAAGTCGAAGGGACTCAACCATCTCGCTCATGAAGGCCTCGTGCGCCGCGTGATCGGCGGACACTGGGGATTGGTCCCGGGCCTCCAGCGACTCGCGATCGACAACCGCATCGAAGCTTACAACCTGCCGCAAGGCGTGATTTCGCAGCTCTTTCGCGACATCGCCGCGCATCGTCCCGGGCATCTCTCGACGGTCGGGCTCGGCACCTTCGTCGATCCGCGCAACGGGGGCGGCAAGCTGAACGCCCGCACCGTGGACGATCTCGTCACGCTGATGAACATCGATGGCGCCGACTATTTGTTCTACAAGACCTTCCCGATCGACGTGGCGATCGTGCGCGGCACGACTGCCGACGTGAACGGCAACATCACGATGGAGAAGGAAGCGCTGACGCTCGAAGGACTTTCGATCGCGATGGCCGCGCGCAATTCGGGCGGCATCGTGATCGCGCAAGTCGAGCGCCTCGCCGAGTCGAACACGTTGAATTCGCGGCAGGTGAAGATACCGGGCGTGATGGTGGATTGCGTGGTCGTCGCGCCGCAGGAGCTTCACTGGCAGACCTTCGGCGAACAGTACAGTGCGGCGTTTTCGAGCGAACTGCGCGTCGCCGCGAGTTCGGTGCCGCCGATGCGGCTTTCCGAACGCAAGATCATCGCGCGCCGCGCCGCATTCGAACTGATGGCGAACAGCATCGTGAACCTTGGCATTGGCATGCCGGAGGGCATCGCGAGCGTTGCGAACGAAGAGCAGGTGATCGATCTCTTCACGATGACCACCGAGCCGGGCGTGATCGGCGGCATTCCGGCGGGCGGCTTGAACTTCGGCGCGGCAACCAATACGCAGGCGATCATCGATCAGCCGTACCAGTTCGACTTCTACGACGGCGGCGGCCTCGACATCGCGTTTCTGGGCCTGGCGCAAGCCGATCGCGAGGGCAATCTCAACGTCAGCAAGTTCGGTCCGAAGCTCGCGGGGGCGGGTGGTTTCATCAACATCAGCCAGAGCGCGAAGAAGGTCGTATTCGTCGGCACGTTCAACGCGGGCAAGCTTGATATTGCGATCGAGGACGGGCGCATGCGCATCGTGCGCGAGGGCACTTGCCAGAAGTTCGTCGATGCCGTCGAGCATCGGACCTTCAGCGGCAAATATGCAGCCGAGCGCGGGCAGCCGGTGCTCTACATCACCGAGCGCTGCGTGTTCGCGCTCACGCCCGAAGGGCTTGAACTGACCGAGGTTGCACCGGGCGTGGACGTGGAGCGCGACATCATCGCGCAGATGGGTTTTGCACCGGTCATCAAGGGGCCGCCGCGGCTGATGGACGCGCGCATCTTTCAAGACGCGCCGATGGGTTTGCGCAACGTTCTGCTTCGCTTGCGGCTCAGCGAGCGCTTCAGTTATGACGCAGAGAAGAACATGATCTTCATCAACTTCGAAGGGCACGAGGTCTCGACGCTCGACGATGTCGAGGCGATCCGGCGCGAGGTGATTGCGAAGGTAGGCGGACTGAAGGTGAGGCCGCATGCGATCGTGAACTACGACAATTTCTCGATTCGTCCGGACATGCTCGATGCGTATTCGGAGATGGTCATGAAGCTCGTGAACAACTGCTACGACGGGGTGACGCGGTATACCACGAGCAGCTTTCTGCGGCTGAAGCTGGGGGATGCGCTCAAGCGGCGCGGGGTGGCGGCGTATATCTATGAGAGCCCGGAGGAGGCTAGTCGCTGGCGCTTGGGGGGGAGGTAAGTCGGGGGTTTGGGGTTACACCGTTTGATGCGCTTGTGCTTCTATGGAACTTGTATTGTTTTTGGTTTATTAGCTCTGCCCCTGTCCGGGGCGGGACTCACTTTCTTTGCTGCTGCAAAGAAAGCAACTGTATTAAAGGTCAAGCGCGA
>NZ_FCON02000220.1 GCF_001544535.1 Caballeronia choica
CTGCTCGCCCCCACGAGCGTAGACCGGGCCAGCTACATGCCGGCGGTTTTCCTGCTGTTCTTCTTTGCCTGTTGTGGACTCGCGTGGTTGCTGGTACGCCGTCTCTATCATGGGCGCCTGCGGCGGGCGGTCCCTTGGGCCTGCGGCTTTCCGTTCGTGAACGCGCGCATGCAGGACACGGCAGAAGGGTTCGGGCAGCCGATCCGCGAAATCTTCGCGCCTCTGTTCAGGATCGAACGGCGGCTGCCCTCTCCGTTCGACGAACACCCCGTGTACAGCGTTACCGTGACGGATCGCGCGTGGACCCTGATTTATGATCCGATCGCGCGGCTGGTCAAGCGCATCGCGGCACTGGCCGGGTTGCTCCAGACAGGCCGCATCGCGGTCTATCTGATGCACAGCTTTCTTGTGCTGATCGTACTGCTGATGCTGGTGAGGCGATGATCACGCTCTCCGGATTGATCTCCCAGGGGCTTGAGATTCTGCTCGCACTGGCGGCTGCGCCCCTGCTGACGGGGTGGGTCAACATGTGCCGCGCACGGTTGCAGAACCGCCGGGCGCCAAGCATCTGGCAGCCTTACCGGATGCTTCATAAGCTGTTCAACAAAGAATCGGTCGTCGCCGGCCATGCCAGCCCGATTTTCCGCGGGGCGCCTTATGTCGTCTGGGCATGCATGACGCTTGCGTGCGCGATTGTACCGACGCTTTCAACCGACCTGCCCCTGTCGCCGGCCGCCGACGCGATCGCCCTCGTGGGCCTCTTCGCGCTGGCCCGCGTCACGATCTCGCTCGCCGCGATGGATATCGGCACCGCGTTCGGAACGCTCGGCGCGCGCCGCGAGATGCTGGTCGGCTTCCTCGCTGAGCCCGCGTTGCTGATGGTGCTGTTTTCGGCGTCGCTGATCACGCAGTCCACCTTGCTGACCAGCATCGTCGCGACGCTCAGCCACCGCGAGTTGGCGATCTACCCGAGTCTCGCGTTCGCGGGGATCGCGTTCACGATGGTGTCGCTCGCCGAAAACGCGCGACTGCCGGTCGACAACCCGGCCACGCATCTGGAACTTACGATGATTCACGAGGCGCTGATCCTCGAGTATTCCGGCCGGCATCTTGCGCTGATGGAATGGGCCGCGAGCCTCAAACTGTTTGCGTACTCCTGCATCGGCCTCGCCTTGTTCATTCCGTGGGGCATCGCCGAGGCAGGTAATCCGGCAGCTCTGTTGCTCGCGATACCTGCGCTGTTCGCCAAGCTATTGATAGGTGGCGCGGCGCTGGCGGTCGTCGAGACCACCAACGCGAAGATGCGCATTTTCCGCGTGCCGGAGTTTCTCGCGACCGCGTTCCTGCTCGCCGTCATCGGCATGCTCGTTCACTTCCTGCTGGGGGCATGAATGCACGGCTTCGCCACGCAGATCATCAATTTCCTGGCCGCCATTCTGCTGCTATTGTCGTTTGCGATGCTTAGCCAGCGCCGGATCTTGTCGCTGATTCACCTCTATACGATGCAGGGCCTGACACTCGTGTCAGCCAACGTCATCCTGGGATATGTCACCGCCGACTTTCACCTCTACATCTCCGCCGCACTGACGCTGGTGCTCAAGGTCGGCCTGATACCCTGGATTCTTTACAGGCTGGTGCAGCGTTTGAACGTGAAGACGGACGTCGAGCCCCTGCTCAATATTCCCGCCACCCTGCTGATCGGCATCGTGCTCGTGATCGTCGCCTTCAATGTCGCTTCGCCGATCAGCCAGCTCGCCTCGTCAGTCGCCCGCGGCACGCTCGGTATTGCACTCGCCTGCGTGCTGCTGTCGTTCATGATGATGATTACGCGCGCAAAGGCTATACCGCAGGTGATCGGCTTTCTGTCGATGGAAAACGGTCTGTTTTTTGCCGCGGCGGCGGCTACGAACGGCATGCCGATGATCGTCGAACTTGGCATCGGACTCGATGTGCTGGTGGGCATCCTGATCCTCGGCGTGTTCATGTTCCAGATTCGTGAGCAATTCGACAGCCTGGACATCCACCACCTCGAAAAACTCAAAGATGACTGAAGCCTGGGTACTGCTGCTCGTTTTCGGAATCCCGCTTTTCGCGGGCGCCTGTCTGGCGCTCCTAGGCCAGCATCATGTCGCCGCGGAGCTCAACGTCGGCTTCAGTTTCCTGACCTTTGCCGCCGCCACGCTGCTCGCCGTGCAAACCGTGGCGCACGGGCCTGCGTTCGCGCTGGGCAAGCTGTTCTTCGTCGATCCGCTCAATGTGTTCCTCGTCGCGCTGACGGCCTTCGTCGGCTGGACCACGTCGATCTTTTCGAGACCGTACATGCGCATCGAGCGCGACCGCGGCAAGATGACGGGCCCTCGCATGCGTCTCTACCACAGCATGTATCAGCTGTTCATCTTCGCGATGCTGCTCGCGCTGCTCACCAACAACATGGGCATCCTCTGGGTCGCCATGGAAGCTGCCACGCTCGCCACGGTGCTGCTGGTCAGCGTCTATCGCACGGCGGCAAGTCTCGAAGCCGCCTGGAAATACTTCATTCTGTGCGGCGTCGGCATCGCGCAGGCACTGTTCGGCACGATCCTGCTCTATCTCGCCGCGAGCCGGCAGCTCGGCGGCGGCGATGCGCTGCTCTGGACCAGTCTGAACGCCGTCAAGGGAAATCTCGACCCGACCATCATTTCGCTCGCATTCGTGTTCCTGCTGATCGGCTATGGCACTAAGGTCGGCCTCGTGCCCATGCACAACTGGCTGCCCGATGCACATGCCGAGGGGCCTACGCCGATTTCGGCCGTGCTGTCCGGCCTGCTGCTCAACGTCGCGCTCTATGCGGTACTACGCTGCAAGGTGCTGGCGGACGGCGCACTCCAGAACGGGCTGCCGGGACACCTGCTGGTCGGCTTCGGACTGGTCTCGGTACTGGTCGCGACCTTTTCGCTGTTCCGGCAGAAAGACGTCAAGCGGCTCTTTTCGTATTCGTCGATCGAACACATGGGTCTAATGACGTTTGCTTTCGGACTTGGCGGGCCCATCGCGACCTTTGCGGGCCTGCTCCACATGACGGTGCATTCTCTGGTGAAGTCCGCCATCTTCTTCACCGTCGGGCATGCGGCCCAGAAGGCCGGCACCCAGGCGATCGACGACATCCGGGGCTTGTTACGCGTGAGCCCCACCGTGGGGTGGGGCATGATGCTCGGTACGCTCGCAATCCTGGGCATGCCGCCATTCGGTGTCTTCGCGAGCGAGTTCCTGATCCTGACGACCGCGATGAGTAAATTCCCGTGGGCCACGCCCTTCCTGTTGCTCGCGCTTGCTGTGGCGTTCGCGGCCATCTTCGTGCGCGTGCAGGGCATGGTGTTCGGGGACACCACGGCGAAGCCTCTTGAGCACCCGCCGGCGTTGCTACCGGTGTTCGTCCATCTTGGCATTGGGTTGATGCTGGGGCTCTACATTCCGCCCTATCTTGCAACGTGGTATCGGCAGGCGGCGGCCATGATCGCGGGGTGACACATGCGCATCGAGGCATTCGGCTTTCCCAACCTGGTCCGCCTGTCTGCGTTTGCGGGCAGGTCTTCAACTTTTCTCGCGCGTATCGATTCCGACATGTGGACCCGCACCGCCGGCACGGTGAGCGAGACCGGTGGCCGTCTGATCTCCCTGTGGGGTGCCGAAGAAGCGCCGGGCACATTCGCGATCTCCGCCGCTTACGCCCTGGAAGACGGCGTCCTGTGGCTTCAGTCGCCAGCGGGCGATGTGCATGAGAACGGATACCCGGACCTGTCGACCATCTTTCCGAGCGCGACGCGTATGCAACGCGCCGTCTACGATCTGCTGGGACTGCGGGCGATCGGTGCCGAAGATACGAGGCCGTGGCTGAACCATGGTAACTGGCCCGCTGACTACTATCCGTTGCAGAAGCTGTCTTCCGGGGCCGAACGGTTCGAATCGCAGGAAGCGGACTATCCGTTCGTGCCGGTCGCCGGGGACGGCGTCCACGAGATCGCCGTGGGCCCGATCCACGCAGGCGTGATCGAGCCCGGCCACTTCCGCTTCTCGGTCGTCGGCGAAAAAGTGTTGCGTCTCGAGGAACGGCTGGGCTATGCGCACCGGGGAATCGAGCGGCTGTTCGAGCACGTGCCCGCGCTCGACGGACACCGTCTCGCAGGACGCATCGCCGGAGACACCACGGTCGCCTTTACGTGGGCCTATTGCATGGCGGTCGAGCGCGCGTTGAATGGACGAATTCCGCCACGCGCGCAGTGGCTGCGCGCGCTACTGCTCGAGCGTGAGCGCATTGCCAACCACCTCGGCGATCTGGGCGCGCTTGGCAACGATGCCGGGTTCGCGTACGGTCTGGCGGCATTCTCCCGCTTGAAGGAAGATTGGTTGCGCCTGAACGACCGGGCCTTCGGACACCGCTATTTGATGGATCGGATCGTTCCCGGGGGGATATCAACGAACCTGGATACGGGCTTCGTTGCAGTGATACTGTCGCAGTGCGACCAAATTGAGACGCAGGTTCGTGTGATGCAGAACATTTACGACGACCAGTCGGGGCTGCAGGATCGCTTTGCACGTGCAGGCCTCCTCTCCGCGAGCGTGGCGGAGCACTTCGGCGTCTGCGGGCTGGTCGGGCGGGCAAGCGGTCGGAAAATCGACGTGCGTATCGATCACCCTTACGCGCCCTATCACGAGGTTCAGGTGCAGATGGTTAGCGACGACCGGGGCGATGTGGCGGCCCGCGCCGCCGTCCGCTTCAACGAGATCTACGAGTCCATCCGGTTGATCCGAATCCTCCTATCCGAACTGCCCAGCGGCGAAATCGTCGCGCAGCTTGAACACGACGGTTCTCCATCCCGCGGGGTGGGCTGGATCGAAGGCTGGCGCGGCGATGTCTTCGTCGCACTCGAGACAGGGGATGACGGGACCATTTCACGCTGCCACTGCCACGACCCGTCGTGGCAGAACTGGCCAGCCTTGGAGCATGCGATCATCGGCAATATCGTTCCTGATTTCCCGCTGATCAACAAGTCGTTCAATTTGAACTATGCGGGACACGACCTGTAATGTGGCAACTTATCAAACAGATCGCGAGAACCGGCACACCGGATAGGCCCGTGCCCGAGGGCGATGACGCGTGGCGGACCGAAGGCCACCGGCTCCAGCAGGACATACTCGACGTGCTCGGCCGCGCGCTGTGCATTCGCGAGATCGACGCGGGCTCCTGCAACGGCTGCGAATTGGAAATCCACGCGCTCAACAATCCGTACTACAACATCGAAGGTCTGGGTATCAGATTCGTCGCAAGTCCCCGCCATGCCGACATGCTGCTGGTCACCGGCCCCCTGACACTGAACATGAAGGAAGCGGTGCAGCGGGCATACGACGCGACGCCCTATCCGAAGCTGGTCGTCGCAGTCGGAGAGTGCGCTTGCACCGGTGGTATGTTCAAGGAAAGCTACGCCGTGTGTGGACCGCTCTCGACCCTTCTTCCTGTCGATATCACGGTACCGGGTTGTCCGCCGCCCCCCATCGAAATCCTGAGAGGCATTCTCGCCGCGCTTCGTGTGAAACGCACGATGCCCGCGAATTCATCACCAGCCGTGACATAGATCGCTGACAGTGTTCATAGGTGAAGGTTTCGCACGAGGTCCATGTGTGATGACCGCCCCGGTATGCCACGCTGATGTTTTCAAGGACGATGCGCGATGAGTGAGCGATTGAGCAGGCTGAAGGCAATCGTCAGAGCATGGCCAGAGGTACTGACGATGATCGTCTTCATGGTGGTGATCAGCTTGCGCTTTCCATTATGGTTTGTGATGCTCTCGGCCATCGTCAACGGCACCGCCGTGACATACCTCACGCGCTGTTTCGCGTCCCGGCCGTCGAGTACGGGTGGTGACTCGTTCCTCGGCGCCATCGTGATCGGCAGCGGGCTGGCGTCGATTGCCCTGACTCTGAAGTGGTGGGCCGTGGAACGGGAGCTGAAGCTCTCGCCCGGTGTGCTCCTGCATTTGGCCGGCCATACGGAGGCGGCTTCAAATCCAGCGTTGGCATGGTCAAGCGTCCTGACCCAGTGGGGTTCCTGCTCGATCTTTCTGGTGATCGTTGCGGTGTGGGTGCTGGGCAGCGGACATGCCGACTGAATACCGAACCTGCCCAGTACGCCAGCACAGGGCTTTCGCGCACGCGCGAAAGCCTGAAATCCACGGTCACCGTTGCCAGCCTCGTGGCCGCGCCGGCGATGGAAGCGAGACGCGCACCGGGATGACCAAGAAAAGCGCGCGCAACGATGTACGTCTGAGGTGGGAAAGGCTTTTATTCAGTGAATGGCGCGCTGGACTCCACAACCCGGCCCGCACCGGTCTGCGTCGGTTCCCGGACGATGAGAACCGGAATCTGGCAGTGCGTCAGTACCTTCTGAGTCTCACTGCCAAGCAGCAAGGCGCGCATGCCTCCTCGGCCGTGGGACGCCATGACGATAAGATCACAGTTTCGTTGCGCCGCCACGCTGATGATCGCCTCGTATGGATGAGCGCGGTTCCTGGTGAATGTATCGCACTCGACACCCGCCTCGGTGGCCGCTTTTGTCACGGCCAAGAGGTAATCATCCGCATGCTGTCGGGCAGCCTGAATGAACTGGTCCTCAGTGTCTGCAATCGCTTCGGCGCCGTACGCCAGGACATGGAATTCCGGGATGACATGAAGCCCTGTAACCTTGGCGCCACTTTCCCTCACGAGCGTCACCGCCATCTGGATCGCAGCGTCCGAGAGGGCCGACCCGTCAGTGGGCACCAGCAAATGCTTGAACATACGTTTCTCCGTGCGGCGAGGCCTGTTCGTCTTGACGTCCTTCCTAAAGCCAGCCGCCTGAGCCGGGCACACCTGCATCAATGCGATCTCTTTCAGTATAGTCAGCTTTACGAACATCCGACAGGTCGATTATTTTTGTGACAAAGTGCCGCGCGCAGAGCTAACCGAGATTAGATACATTCGACAGGTGTCGGGGTCGTTCTCGTTCGCTCAGGCACCAGACCCACGGCTTGCGGCTTGTCGCAGACTGCCCCCACTTGGCTACTGGCTGCCGCTGTCTTCCATCGAATCAAGCGTCCGGCCAGCGTGTTTGTGGCTCAGCTCGAGCGTCTTCCCAAAACGGGCAATGCCCCCCACCAAGTTCATTCTCCGCTACACGAGCTTGCCGTTCATGGCGATCGCCGCCTTCGATCTTGGGCCTCACTTCGCGCGTCCGCCGGAATAGATGCCGGAAAGTACGCGGCGCTATCTGCGCCTATGCCAGCTTCCCGGTGGCCCTCCGGCGAGATATCGGGCAGGCGCTGCAATCGCGAGATCCCTTACTCTCCGAGAGTGTCCTCAAGCCGTTCAAGCACAGTGCTTCGCCTATTGCTGTGGGACTACCGACGATTTGGGGATGTCCAGCTTGGTCGGTACTCGCCGGAGTGCTTCTGCGACGTCGGCAGTGATATCGCCGGGGCGTCGGCGAGGGGGCAAGGGCAGCTGCCAAACCGCGAGCCGTGCAGTAAGCGTCGTCAAACTTGCCTCTCCCGGCTAAGTCATGCAATTACGCGACGCGAAACTGACCAATCGTGCTCGCAAACTCATTAGCCTGCGTTTGCAGCGCCAGAACCGGCGGACGCAGACTGCTCGACGAGCGCGGCGTTCTGCTGAACCATCTCGTCGATTTGGGCCATTGCTCGAATTATTTCCTGAATACCTCGTGTCTGTTCATCGGCCCCGTTGGTGATTTCACTGATGATCGTGACGATCGACACGCGACCTACGATATCGTTCATTGTTTCGCCGGTTTGCTAGACGAACGATGCGCCCTCCGACACACGCCTCTGTCCCGGTCGGACACGGAACGCAGCAGAGAAAGGGCATGCCCCGGAACTGCGAAGTCCACTTCTCCGGGTACTGCATTCCAGATATGCTCAAGCAGCTTCACCGCCAAGCGGGCGGGCTACGCTGGCTGAGCGTACTGTAGGCGGCATCTCCACCCACAGTATGTTCGAGCCGTACTGAAGTGCTGAAGTACGAGGCGTGTGGGAGCAGGGCCTACGCCGGACAGTTGGGGCGGCAACTTTACACCCCGATGGTTCCTGAAGTCGAGTCTCTCGCGACCCTGAAGAGCGCTTCCGCTTGGGGCCGTGCTCCCTGTTATCATAGATGCTCTCTCCGCTCACCGCCCCGGGCAATTACGGGCCTCTCGCTGCAGATGCAGCGAGCACGGCCGGGCTGTTGCCTGACCGTCAATGGTCCCTCCAAGACCGTAAGTCCTGGTTGTTGGTGCATCCCAGACAACATCTACCGGGCACTGTTGAATGCGTAGTGGGAACCCCGACCGAACTGCAGCAGGAACTGACGAACAGCGTCTGCCGTACCGACCCGGAAATCGCCAAACACTTTGCTAGGGTAACGTTCCTTGCCGACCACCGAGCGGACTTGGCGAAAGTCACCACCCCGACATTGATTTTGCAGTCGGACGACGATTTCCTCGCTCCAACATGCGTGGGTGAGTACATGCATCGTATGATTCGCAATAGCGTCCTAGAGACTGTCGAGAACATTAGGCACTGTCCCCACTTACTCACACGTCAGAAATATAGCGGACAGATTGATGGCTAAAGAAGGAGCGTACGAGGTACGGATCGCGGCCAATTTGTGAAAGCTGCTCGTGAATTTTCGAGCCCAGCTTCTCGCCCTTTTGA
>NZ_FCON02000221.1 GCF_001544535.1 Caballeronia choica
GCGCCCTGGTCGCCCGGCGCGCCGGTCACGTCGATCAGCCGGCCGAGAAGCGCCTCGCCGACCGGCACCGCGACCGGACCACCGGACGCGTGCACCGGCGCGCCGCGCCGCAACCCGTTGGTCGATCGCAAGGCGAGCGCGCGCACCGTGCGTTCATCCAGATGGGCCTGCACCTCGGCGACGATCGGCGGACCGTCGTCGGTCACGATCGAGATCGCTGCTTCGATCAGCGGCAAATTGCCGGTATCAAACGCCACGTCCACGACCGCGCCGCGCACCGCCGTGACCCGTCCCGCCGGTGCGGGCGTCGCGGCTGGCTGGGCCGGGAGGGGTGCGTCGCGCGAAAGCGTGTCCACGAGCGTCATGCCACCACGTGAAAGCCGCCGTCGGCATAGATGGTCGAGCCGGTGAGCGTCATCCCGGCCTCGCTTGCCAACACTGCCGCGATGCGTCCGATCTCCTCGATCGTGACGAGGTGCTGCGCCGGCGTGCGTGCGCGGACCTCGTCGAGGAGCAGATCGAAATGCTCGATGCCGGACGCGGCGCGGGTCTTCACCGCGCCGGCGGAGATGGCATGAACGTGGACGCGGCGAGCGGCCAGATCGGCCGCCAGATAACGCACGCTCGATTCGAGCGCCGCCTTGACCGGGCCCATCAGGTTGTAGTGGTCGACCGCCCGCTCGGCGCCGTAGAAGCTCAGCGTCATCAGGCTGCCGCCATCCGTCATCAAAGGCAGCGCCAGTTTGGCCGTGCGGATGAAGGAATGGCAGGAGATGTCCATCGCGAGCGCGAATCCTTCGGCCGAGCAATCGACGAGACTCGCACGCAGGTCGCCGGCGGGAGCGAAGGCGATCGAGTGCAGCACGAAGTCGAGCTTGCCCCAATCCCGCCTGATCCGCGCGAAGACCGCTTCCAGTTGACCGGGCACGCTCACGTCGCAGGGCATGATGATCGATGCCGGCAGCGTCTCGGCAACGGCGCGCACGTAGGGCTCGGCCTTTTCGTTGAGGTAGGTGATCGCGAGATCGGCGCCGGCCGCGCGGAACACGTGCGCGCAGCCAGCCGCGATGCTCTGTTCGTTCGCGATACCGACGACCAGCCCCCGTTTGCCGCATAGATCGATGATGTCATTCATGCCGTCGCTCCCTGCTGATGGAGGATTGAAAGGGTTTCGTCCGCGATGATTTGTTCCTCATCGGTCGCCAGCACGAGCACCGCAATGCGGCTGGCCGCCGTGCTGATCACGCCTGCATTGCGGGCGTTCGCCTCGCGATCGAGTTCGATGCCGAGCCATGCGAGGCGCCTGCACACCGCCGCGCGAACCTGCGGCTGGTGTTCGCCGATCCCGGCCGTGAATACGAGGCTGTCGATGCCACCCAGCGTCGTCGCGAGCCGTGCCGCTTCGCCCGCGATCCGGAACGCGAACAGTTCGAGGGCTTCGCTTGCCTCGGGCCGCTGGCTTGCCTGCAGTTCCCGGCTGTCCGCGCTGATGCCTGAAATGCCGAGCAAGCCGGACTGTTCGTACAGGAGCTTCTCGATGTCCTTGCTGCTCAAACCTTGTTGCTCGAGCAGGTAGAGCACCACGCCCGCATCGAGCGCACCGCAGCGCGTGGCCATCGGAATGCCGTCGAGGGTCGAAAAGCCCATGCTGGTGTCGCGGCTTGCGCCCGCGCTCAGCGCGCACAGGCTCGCGCCGCTTCCCAGGTGCGCGGCGATCACCTTGCCCGCGGCCAAGCGCTGCGACTGGCGTGCCAGCGCACGAGCAATGAACTGGTAGGAGAGCCCGTGGAAGCCGTAGCGCTTGACGCCGTTGTCGAAGAACCGGCGAGGCAGGGCGAAGCGGCGCACGAGATCCGTTTGCGTGCGATGAAAGGCCGTGTCGAACGATGCCGATTGCAGCAGGTGCGGCCGCAGGTGCCGGATGGCGCGAATGAGCCGTACGCTTTGCGGCTGATGCAGCGGCGCGAGCGGCACGAGTTCGACGATGGCGGCAAGCGTTGCGTCGGTGATCGCAACCGGCCCGGCGAACGCGTCACCGCCATGCACCACGCGATGACCGACCGCGACGAGGTCGGTCAGTGAAAAGTGCGTCGCGAACCAGTTCAGCGTTTCGTCCAGCACGTCGTGCAGGTCTTCCGTGACGCTTGCCTGCAACGGGATCTCGCGGGTCTTGTCGCCATCGACGAGATGCAGCAACAGCGGGGCATGCCGGAAGTCGATCGTGCCCTGACCGATGCGCCTGGCGCCATCGGCCGTGACATTGAAAAGGCCGATCTTGACCGTCGACGATCCAGGATTGAAGGTGAGCAGCAGCGGGGCGCTCATGACGATGCGGCGCCGCGCAGCGTCCGTGCGGCGACGATCTTAGCCAGCGCGACGGAGGCGAGCCGCGAGCGAAGGCTGTCGGCGCGGCTCGTCATGATGATCGGCAGGCGCGCGCCGAGCACGAGGCCGGCACCATCGGCGCCCCCGAAATACATCAGTTGCTTCGTGAGCATGTTCCCGGCCTCCAGGTCGGGCACGAGCAGGATGTCCGCCTGGCCCGCCACCGGCGAGACGATGCCCTTGGTCCTGGCCGCCGCCATGCTGATGGCATTGTCGAAGGCGAGCGGGC
The DNA here is from genome assembly GCF_001544535.1 of Caballeronia choica. GTDB lineage: Bacteria > Pseudomonadota > Gammaproteobacteria > Burkholderiales > Burkholderiaceae > Caballeronia > Caballeronia choica. The sequence goes on from NZ_FCON02000221.1 coordinate 2,615, forward strand.
CATCGACGAGCGCGCCGCGAATCTGGCCGCGCGCAGCCATGACCGTGAGCGCCGCGGCGTCGAGCGTGGTCGGCATGCGCGGATTGACGGTTTCCACGGCGGCAAGCACGGCAAGCCGTGGTTGCTCTATGCCGAGCACATGCAGCAGGTCGATCGTGTTCTGGCAGATGTCGCGCTTTTCCTCCAGCGACGGCGTAATGTTCACGGCGGCGTCGGTAACGAAGAGCGGCTTCGGATAGCCGGGCACGTCCATCGCGTAGACGTGGCTGATGCGCCGTCCGGTCCGCAGGCTCGAGCCACGGTCCACGACCGCCGCGAGCAGTTCATGCGTTTCCAGGCTGCCTTTCATCAGCGCCTCGACCTTGCCCGCTGCGCCCATGGCCACCGCACGCGCGGCCGCCGCATGGCTGTGCTCCACCGCCTCGATGCTCACGCCGTCGAGGCTCACCTGCGCTTGTTCTGCCGCCGCGCGTATCTTCGCTTCGGGGCCGATCAGCACGGGATCGAGCAAGCCCTCGTCGCGTGCCTCGATGGCGGCCTTGATCGCCTCCGGGGAGCATGGATGAACGATCGCCGTGCGCAGGGCGGGAAGCGCGCGTGCTTCGCGCATGAAGGCGTCGTAGCGATCGTGCCTGCGCACCAATACGTCGGGACGCGCCATCCTCGGCCAGACGATCGGTTCAGCCGGCGCAATCACCGTGGCCGTTCCCGTCAGCACGACGTCGCCGCGCTGATTGGTGCAGCGCGTATCCATCAGGACGATCCGCTTGTCCGCGCGCTTCTCCTTGACGGTCACGGTCGCCGTGACGACATCGCCGGGCACGACCGGGTGGCGGAACTGCAGGTCCTGATCGAGATAGATCGTGCCGGGCCCCGGCAGTCTTGTGCCGAGCAGCGCCGAGATCAGCCCGGCCGTCCACATGCCTTGCACAACGACGTGGCCGAACATATCGTGTACGGCGAACGCCGCGTCGACATGGGCGGGATTGACGTCGCCCGACATCGCGGCGAACAACTGGATATCGTCGAGCCCGGCGGTGCGCACGAGCGATGCCGACTCGCCGAGCGTGAGTTCATCGAACGTGCGGTTGTGAAGCAGCAGGTCGTCGTTCATGGCTCGCTCTCAGGGCTGAAGCACGTAGGTGCCGGGTGCGTCCGGCAGTGCCACAGGTTCGCGGTGCGGCAGGCCCATGGGCGGCGGTGCCACGCGTTCCGGTGTCGAGCGTGCGTCGAGCCAGCCGGTCCATTCGGTCCACCACGAACCATTTTGCGGCGCGGCGGCGGCGAGCCATTCGTCGGGGCCGACACGCAGGTCGTCGACCGCCGCGTGCTCGATCCTGAAATGCCGGTTCAAATGTCCCGGTTCGCTGACGATCCCCGCGTTATGACCGCCGCTCGTCAGCACGAAGGTGACGTCCGTTTGCGAGACGTAATGAATCTTGTAGACCGAGCGCCACGGCGCGATATGGTCGCTCTCGGTCCCGACCACGAACATCGGCGCGTGGATGTTACGCAGCGAGATTGGCCGGCCGTCGACGCGATATCGGCTCGCAGCCAGGTCGTTGTCGAGGAAGAGCTGGCGCAGATACTCGGAATGCATCCGGTACGGCATGCGCGTGGAGTCCGCGTCCCAGGCCATCATGTCGAACAACGGCGCGGGATCGCCCAGCATGTAGTCGTGAACGACGTGAGACCAGATCAGATCGTTCGACTGCAGCATCTGGAACGCGCCCGACATCTGGCTGGCGTCGAGATAGCCCTTCGACCACATCATGCTCTCGACGAAATAGACCTCGCTGTCGTCGATGAACAGTTGCAGCGCGCCCGGCTCCGTGAAGTCGGTTTGCGCCGCAAAGAGCGATACCGAGGCGAGCCGTTCGTCGCCGACGCCCGCCATCGCCGCCGCGGCAATGGACAGCAGCGTGCCGCCGAGGCAATACCCGGTCGCATGAACCCGGTGTCCCGGCACGATCTCCGTCACGGCGTCGAGTGCGGCCATGACGCCGTGTGTCCGGTAGTCCTCGAGACTCAACTCGCGATCCTCGGCGCCCACGTTGCGCCACGAGATGCAGAACACCGTGTAGCCCTGTTCGACCATGAAACGGATCAGCGAGTTGTGCGGCGAAAGGTCGAGGATGTAGTACTTCATGATCCACGCGGGCACGATCAGCACCGGTTCCGCGACGACCTCGGTGGTCGTCGGGCTGTACTGGATGAGCTCGATCAGATGATTGCGAAACACGACCTTGCCCGGTGTTGCGGCGAGGGCGACGCCGACCTTGAACGCGTCGATGCCGACGGCAGGCTGTCCGCCCGCCTGGCGTCGAGCGTCATCGAATGCGTGACGCGCGCCTAGCAGAAGATTCGCGCCGAGCGTCGCGTTCGTGCGCTGCACGACCTCGGGGTTGGTGAACGGCGAATTGCTTGGTGCTGCGACATCGAGCATCTGGCGCGCGCCGAACCAGACGACGTCTTCGTGATGTTTCGTTGTGCCCGGCACATTGTGGGTGGCCGCCTGCCACCATTGTTCGGTGAGCAGGAATGTCTGCAGCCACAGGCGATAGGGCTCCGTCTGCCAGGCATCGGCGGTAAAGCGGTGATCGCCTGGCGCAGGTGAGGTGAGCGCCGGCGCGCTGCCGCCGAATGAGCTGCGCAGCATATAGTCACCGATTCGACGGGCGTTCGCGACGGCGAGCGCTGCTAGCTGGAGCCGCTTTCCGGGCGCGGACGAGAGATGGATCAGCCAGTCGGCGATCGCCAGCGACAGCGCTGCCGGAGACAAGCCGCCGGTCAGGCGGGCAATGGCGGCTTCTTTCGTATGGTCGAGCGCACGAAAGGCGTCGACGGCGTGTAAGTCTAGCGGCGCTTGTGACGGCGCCTCGTTGTCAGTCGGGACGATCCTGGAACGGGTATCCATGGGCTTCCTTCAAATCATTCGTACGTGCTTTGCAGCGGCGTGGACGAGCCAAGCCAGCGTCTTCAGTATCTGAATGACTGGCGCGACCGAGGATGCTGCGCGATGTTGCTTGAAACGGAGTGCGGGCGACGCGCTTTCGTCGTGCCGAAGCGGTGTGGCGTGAAACGGCATCTCGAAAAACTGTATGCCTGTGCGGTGCGATCTATTTGACCTTGGTCAATCAAAGAGCATCTATGTCGGGCTTGGGCGATCCGTGTCCATCTTCCGAACGGTTGATAAATGTAAGAGGATCGAATGGCGTCAGAAAGGGTGCGCGTTCGCATGCCCGAGCGCAGCAATGATTAGCAGTCGACCCCGATCAGCACCTTCACGTGCGCGGCAGCGGCGCGTGCCAGCGGTGAGAGTTCGTAGCCACCCGTTCACCATGTTCTTGCCGCGAGGCTGGTTGCCCGAGAATGAATATATGTTGTCCTCGAAAGTCGAGCACATCAGCACCCGTTCATCCGCATGGAAAATGTCTTCGCTGCCGTTGCCGTGATGGACATCGAAATCGATCAATGCGACGCGTGCGAGGCCGTACACGTTCAGCGCATGGCGGATACCCACCGCGACATTGTTGAAAAAGCAGAACCCGCCTGCCGCAGCATATTCCGCATGGTGCCCAGGCGGGCGCACGTTGCAAAAGGCGGTGCTGGCTTTGCCCGCAATCACCAGGTCCGTCGCCAGCACCGCTGCGCCCGCGGCACGCAACGCCGCCTGGTAGGTGTAGGGATTCATCATGGTGTCGGGATCGACTCGCACGTAACCCTCAGTCGGGGCCATGCTTGCGATGCTATGGATATAGGGAATCGAATGCGCTTGTGCGAGTTGTTGTTCCGTTGCGAGCGGCGCTTGGCAGGTTTGCATGCAATCGATCAATCCCTTGATCAATAACATGTCGTGAATGGCCCCGATGCGCTCGGGTGACTCGGGGTGCATGTGCCCCATTTCATGTTTAACGCAGTCGGGATGAGATATGTAGGCGGATAACATGCGAGTCTGTTGCTCAAGTGAAAGCTATTGCAAATGCGGCCGATGGCGGGGGCCTGCTTCAGCTCCAGTACCGTTCATTTCAGCGCATCGAACACGCGCGCACGAATTTCGTCGACGCTACCCAGACCAGAAATAGCCGCAAACCGGGGGGGCCTCATGCTGGCCAAGGGATCGTCGCTCCGCGACCATTGATTGTAGTATTCGATCAGCGGCCGGGTTTGCGCGACGTATACATCGAGGCGCTTCTCGACAGTTGCTTCCTGGTCGTCATCACGTTGGATCAGTGGCTCACCCGTTATGTCGTCCTCGTTCTCGACCTTCGGTGGGTTGAATCTGACGTGGTACGTACGTCCCGATGCAGCGTGAACGCGCCGGCCGCTCATGCGCACGATGATCTCGTTGAACGGGACGTCGATCTCCAGCACGTAGTCGGGAAGACGACATGGGCAACCTCGGTTGGTCGAAAATGACTATGCGTGGGTGACGCAACGCATCGTCGAGGTCGCGCGGGCTTACCAGACCGCCCTTACATTCAGTGGTCGCCGGTGCCCGGTCGAGCCGCCGTTCACGAGCCCCTGTGGCCGGAGATCGACAGCCGGAAGCTTGCACTTATTGCACTTATTGCGCGAAGAGCCGAGAGCACATTGCGGGCGACGTCCGGGCGGGCGGAAAAACACACCATGATCGATCGTCGTGCCGGAAGAACACGATGGTGAGCGTCCTCGTTGAAGTACAACCTTCGAGACGTACATAGCGCCCGTGCGTCGCAATCAGGCGCCCCATGCACGTTACCCGGGCTGGCCTCGACTGACTGGGCGCGAGCCACTTGTCCACGAGCGCTCCCAAGGAGATGTAGTTGCCGTTCATCGCTTGCTCCTACAGGCTTGGACATCGACGGGATGTCGTTGATGAGGTCCACGATTCCAGTATGGGTCACGGGTCCGTACAGTTAAATCAGGGCGGCCTGAGAATGGAGTAGTCCGTTCTCCAGTCTTGTAGGGCGATCCCTACATGGCGTAATGGATTATTCGGTCGGCCGCGGGACGGTAGTCTTGTCCGGGTAACCCGGCATTGTCGCCAAGGCGCCGCGATCATTTGCGTTTGCAACCGGTTGGTGGCTGTCGAGTCACTCGTCCTGCTGGGTTTCGATGGTGGCGTAAGGAAGGCGAGCAGTGCGCCCTGGGTCCATTAAGCACGTTTGCGCGACGTATCGATCCAAACATCGGCGGCGTCCGTCGGGAAACGGACTGTCCTGATCCAGGTCAACGAAACCACGGGGCGGACCATTACGATCGATTTGTGAGGGCGGCAGAAGTGCTCGTTACCCGACACGGCGCATGACGCGCAGAAGACAATCGCAAGAAGCGCTGCGTCTGCCGCGCTTGCGGCCGACCTGGACTACACGCAGACTGCAATGGAAAAATGGCTGCACAACTTCGGCTTCTGTGGCGTCGATGCACACGATGATCAACGGGCAGCGAAAGCCTGGGTCTGGATGCATTGGTTGCTGTTCGCCATCAGTTTGCTCACGATTCCGGCTTTCTATCTCGAACTCGTGGGCGGCCCGACGGTGTTCCATCGAGCAGGTCAGCTTCTTTATCTGTGTGTGACCGTTGGCTTTACCATTCTCTATGCCTGGATTGTGCGGCTGAGCCGGCATCCGCGAAAGCTCCTTGGTCGCAACTGGCTGGACATGTTGATCCTGCTGGGGGCGGCGGCGAGCATCGCGGGCGGGGCGACGCCATGGTCGGCGTGGGAGTGGCCGCTGCGAATGGGTTTCATGTGCGTCGTTGCGGTGCGCATCGTGCTCGCCTTGCGCATGTTGTTCGTCCCGAACCGGTTGCTCGTGCTCCTTCTCATCGGCGCTGCGGTGCTCGGCGTGGCGGGCGCAGGGTTCTACTGGCTCGAGCCGCGTGTGCAAAGTTATGCGGACGGCTTGTGGCTTGCGTTCGAGAGCAGTGCCACGGTCGGATACGGCGATGTTGCGCCGACAACGCCCGCTTCGCGCGTGTTCGCTGTGTTTGTCGTGCTGCTTGGCTACGGAATGTTGTCGCTGGTGTTCGCCAACATCGCGGCGATGTTCGTTGGTGAGGAAGAGAAGTTGCTCCGGCGCGAAATGCATCGGGACATCAAGCG
>NZ_FCON02000222.1 GCF_001544535.1 Caballeronia choica
CACGGTTCGCAGTACACGGCCGATGACTTCCTCAACCAGGTCCGGTTCTGCGGCGTCACGCCGAGCTTCGCCTTCGTCGCCGAACCGCAAACGAATGGCGTCGCTGAGCGCTTCAACCGGACGCTGAAGGAACAAGCCATTCACGGTCGCATCTTCAGGAACCTGGAGGAAGTTCGGGCCGCGGCCGTCGAGTTCAAAGATCGTTACAACCGTCATTGGCGTCTCGAAAAACTGGGCTTTATGTCACCCCATGAAGCACGTCACGCAGCCACCATGAAAGAGGCCGCCTGAGTTGCAAACCCGTGTCCAGACAATCCGAGCCGGTACGCATTTTGCTTTTCGAAGAGAATCCCTTCGTTCGAGTGGTTGCAGACAGGCACAAAATCCTTGAAATATTTGCCCGCGAAATCGGGAACAAGGGCCTGCCTGTGGCCTTGCTGCCTTGGAACTGCGGTTTTGAGCGCGCGAACCCTTCATGTCTGAATGATGCGGGCGCACACCATTGGTTATGCCCGTCCCGGCATAACCGATTTACTTTTTCCAGCAACGCCGAGCCGGCGCGGGACTGGAATATTCTTGACGAACCATCGCTGATAATCATATTATCCTTACATTGCGTAGCGCCGCCATTTTTTTTGCGGCATACTATACAACACGAGACGATTAACTTAAGGCTCGGGCTTTATGCATATGCAGGCGTCCCGCCGAGCTTCGCCGCATAGGCTCGGACTAATGCAATTGGACATCCGGTTTATCGCATCGATCTGTGGACAGCGACGATTTCGGGGCGCAAGTGAATGGTTGCTGCCGCAGCTTTTTAAGCGCCGGCATTGACCGTGAAGAGATCCAACGGCAAGCCGAGCAACATGCAAAGCACCCGTATAGCGATGATCTATCGCGCCATCCCTGGTTTTCGTAATAATCTGACTTTCGCGAAGCCAATGTAGGTAGCGCATGGATGATCCGATTTCGGTAGTTGTTCGAACTATACCTGATCGAGAACACTTTCTCGACAAGTGCTTGTTCACACTGAGTGGGCAAACACATCAAAACATCGAAGTGCTGATTGTTTCCCAACAAACTGGAGACGGAAAGGGCTCGTCAATGATCGAAGATGTTGTGGATCGGTGGAAAGAGGGGTTTGCTGGCGTTAAAGTCTTCGCCCACACATCGGAGGCGGACGCACGCGCGAAGAGCTTGAATATCCGTAAGCGAGCCGTTCGCGATCGCTATCTAGCATTCCTGGACGATGATGACAAAGTCTATTCTCAACACAATGAAAAACTCATCAAATCGTTAGCTGCAACGGATCATGCGTGGGCATATACAGATATTGTTCAGGACGATTTATCGAGCAGCAACGAAGACTACGACTTCACTCTCCGCTTGGCTTTTAAACATGGGCCACTTTACGTGTCTGGATTTGGTGTGGGATATTGCATTAGGAATGACGGCAGCAAAAGAGTATCCGATGGCATTTCAACGGCGCGCGTCAGCGCAGAAGAACCGGCTTTGGAATACTGCCAGACACTCCTAGACGACAAGAAGCTCGAAAATTTCGGATGGTGGGTCCGGGAGCTAGGGAGACTCCCCGCTGTGAACCCAACTGGCCTATCGCAGGACGGAATGAATCACGGGGACGAATGGGATTCGGTGACTGGCCCCCTCGCACAACCTCCTGCGCGCGTCCTACGGGACGAAATCTTGGCGATACACCCGCTTCTTCCGCGATGTCCTGAACCGCATTCGCCATCGCCCGATACGGGACGACGTCGTGCCCGAAAGTGAAGCTGCCGCACTGGCGGGCACCCAGAATTTATCGCATCAACGTCGTGAGATTTGATGGCGTCGCTCAGACTACTTAATAAGGCAACGCGGCGCATCCGTCATTAGCGTCGAAGGACAACTGCACAGCTGTGCGCCGGTCGTCACTCGACCTTTAGATGCCCAAATAGACACCTACAGGAATAATTTATGAAAAACAATGTCAGCTACTGGCTCAAATCTGAAAGCGTCCAGAATTTCGGGGATTATCTGACTGAATTTTTCTTGAGGGAACTGTTCTATCCATTCGGCATGGACGCAAGAGGCGTTCACCTCATTGGTAGCGTTCTCGATGATCTCTTCGTGCCCCCACTCGAAGGCGACGTGACGACGAAGCCTGTTGTGTTTTGGGGCTGTGGGCTACGTGAAACAGGCGGGCTTACGCCGGACCGTCGACATCGTGCAAGGATCCTCAGCGTGCGAGGACCACTGTCCGCCGCCGAGCTTCGCCTGGGTGCAGCCGTTCCTTATGGCGATCCAGCGCTGCTCCTACCGGCTTTGTATACGCCACGGCAAGCGAACAACTTCCGTGGAAAAACCGTTTGCATTCCCCATTTCCACGACCAACGGTCGGACACGGATCTCCTCAACTTAAGTGGCTGCGATCTTGTCTTGCGCCCAAATATTGCGCCGGATCCTTCCGAGATCTGCCGTTTCATTGACTCGATTTGTACAGCGGAATTTGTCTTGTCCGCCGCTATGCACGGGGCGGTTGTGGCCGCAGCGTACAAGAAACCTTTTGCGTTCTGGGACAATGGTCACTTGGATGTACCGTTCAAATGGCTAGACATATCTGCCTCACTTAATATTCAGGCGGTGTTTAAGGCCAATCTCGATGACGCCCGAAGTCACTACACATCGGCGATTGAGCCGAACATCACTCTTCCGTCGCTATGGCCTACGCTAGCCACCGCGCCGCTGTTGCTTCGGCCAATCGCACTCCTAAAGGCTCTTCGATACGATCTGCGAGATTGCTCATCCTCAGAAATACTGTCCGCGATAGACGCTCGCATCTCCGAATTTGAACAGCATCGCGAGCATTCTGAAACCATCGTCACTGAGCTGCGTCTTGCCGACGCTGAAGGTGCTTACCGCGAAGGTGCTGTGCTGCGCGAACAATTGGCTTCTTCTATTGACGAGGTGAATTCGCTTAAAGAGCTGCTCGACAGTGCCGTTGCAGAGGCCCGCGAGGGCAATGGTCTGCGCGAACAATTGGCTGCTTCCATTGACGAGGTGAATTCGCTTAAAGAGCTGCTCGACAGTGCCGTTGCAGAGGCCCGCGAGGGCAATGGTCTGCGCGAACAATTGGCTGCTTCCATTGACGAGGTGAATTCGCTTAAAGAGCTGCTCGACAGTGCCGTTGCAGAGGCCCGAGAGGGCGATGGTCTGCGCGAACAAATGGCTGCTTTTATTGCCGAGGTGCATGCGCTGAAGGAGCGGCTCGAGACTTTCGATGCAGAGGCTGTGATGCTTAGGCGGCGGTCCGCATCCGCCACCCTGGCGGCTGATCGCCTCAGGTCCCGTATTGCCGCTGACACTAATGCCACCGAGCAGCTTAGAGCGCAGACCGCGCAACAGCTACAGCGACTGGAGTGTGAGGTGGATACGGGCCTGTCCGAGATAACCCGTCTGCATAGCGAGCTTAGGCGCGCCAATGAGGCTGAGGCTGCATACGCAAACAGTACCTCATGGAAGATGACACGGCCCCTACGTCGAATCGCAACCCGGTTGCCGTGGGCAGGTCGATATGGAAGGCGCTGCTTAAAACTCATCTGGTTGGCATGCAACCCCCGACTTGCAGTATCCGCCATCGTTCATCGAAAAGATGCACCGGCAGTGTCCCCCTCAGAAATCGATGCTTCGGTGATATTCGAAGAGCCAAGCAATGGCGGTAGCTGTGAGATCGCCAGCGGTGAATCTATGGCCGAACCGACGCTTATGCGACCCGGAGGCCAGCCGGTGGAACTTGCCTCGGCACGAAATGATGACGCGCTTCAACGAGCTTGCTCGCAAAAACCCGTGGTGTTGATGATTGACAGTGTCTATCCTCGGCCCGACAAAGACTCCGGTTCTATTGACGCGATGAACTACATCAAGATGTTCCAGAACATCGGATATCAGGTGATTTTTGTCGCTGTCGCCGAGTTCTCGTTGGTATCAACATATAGGGACGCCCTAGAAGCGCTCGGCGTCTACTGCGTTAGTCAGCCGCAGCACGAGTCGGTTACATCCTTCCTACGGACTGCCGGTACGTTAATCGATGTTTGCTTTCTCTCACGTGTGTATTGTGGCGGAGCATACGTCGAACAGATACGCCTCAGTTGTCTCGATGCCAAGATAATTTTTAATACGGTCGATCTCCACCACCTCCGCGAAGAACGCGAGGCCCGCTTACAGGATGATCGCCGTGGAATTAACTTAGCAACGGGGACGCGCGAGCGCGAGATTTCTATTTCACGACTTTCCGACGCAACGATCGTAGTGTCAAGGCTCGAAGAGGAGCTATTGGCTGAGGCAGCTCCCGGTTCCACTATTCACATGTTGCCGCTCATCCGGGAATGCCCGGGACGACGAAATTCCTTCGACCAGCGGCACGACATAGGATTCATCGGTGGATTTAACCATCGGCCCAATATAGATGCGGTGCACTATTTTCTAAATGAAATATGGCCTCTTATCCGCGTGCAATTGCCGAATATGCAATTCTTCGTTATGGGTGCCGATATGCCAGACGAGATAAAGCAGCGCACTGATCCAGGATTCGTCCCTGTCGGATACGTCGCAGATTTGACGGAGCGACTAGAGGCAATCCGTTTGATGGTGGCTCCGCTTCGCTTCGGAGCCGGCGCTAAGGGCAAAGTCGCCACCAGCCTTGCGCATGGCGTACCGTGCGTCACCTCGCGCGTCGCCGCCGAAGGGATGATGCTAACTGACGGGAAAACTATTGCCATTGGCGACACGCCCGCAGCCTTCGCGCAACAAGTGGTAGAAATTTATTCAAGCGAGACGCGCTGGACGTCATTGTCCGATGCAGGCATAGCGTCTATCGTAGAATCCAACTCTTTCCCGGTCGGCCAGAAGCTTATGGTAAAACTTTTGTCCGAAATTAAAGCACCAGTCCCGCAACATGCATAAGCGCGCAGCAGTGAAAGCGCTTTATTCTTTCCAGAGACACGCGCGATTATTTTAGAATTGGAAGGCTCAATGATTGCATTCACGATCTGCTCGAAAAATTTTCTCGGCTACGCCTTATCGCTCCGCGCTACTTTACAGGCTCACCATGGACCGATTACATTCTATGTGGCTATCTGCGACGACATCGAAGGGTTTGATATCAACGCGTTCGACTTCGAGATTATTTCGATCGACGAGCTTGGCATTCCGCGCTTTGACGAGATGCGGAATCGCTATAATATAACGGAGCTCAATACCTCCATAAAGCCATTCGTCTTTTCATATCTCTTCGACCGCCATCCCGGGGAGCACATCATCTATCTCGACCCGGATATATTGGTGGTAGGCCCGTTTACCGAGTTGTTGACTTGCTTCGAGTCTGGCGCGGACTGTGTACTCACGCCACATATCCTAGAACCGGCCGAATTTGCTGAGATGGAAGATCGACAGTTTTTAAATTTCGGAATATACAATCTAGGCTTTTGTGCTTTCCGCGACACGCCCCAGGTACGGCGCGTGGTCGCCTGGTGGGGGCGCCGACTTGAAACTCAATGCGTAATCGACCTTCAGAACGGATTGTTTGTCGATCAAAAGTGGGCCGATCTAATGCCCGCCTTTATCAACAAGACTGTGATCCTTCACCATGCGGGGTACAACGTCGCATATTGGAATTTATCGCAACGGCTGGTTCGCCGCGAAAACGGGCATTGGCTGGTAAACGCGCAACCACTGCGCTTTGTGCATTTCAGTGGTAATAAAATAGAGGATCCCACGATTTTTTCTCGCCACAGCGCGCAATTTCGAGCCAATAACATAGGCGACCTGCGGCTGTTGCTTGATTCGTACCGCCGATCTGTCCATAGGCATGGTCACTGGTATTATTCCACATTAACATACGGCTTTAACTGGCATGGCGAAAGCGGGCATAATCTGCACACGCCAATAGGAATATCAGCTGAACGCGAAAAAGCGACTTGGGTGAGGCCCTACTTCCCGATGCTTGCTTCGGAATCTCTGGCCGATTTTCGTCATGCTCGTACTCAGATGGAATCTATACTTTCTCGGCGCCGAAGAACCGAGGTCGACGCAATACCGTTCGACCTGGATGCTTACCAGCTTCCCGGTTTTTGCGCGTGCTGTGGGAAAGATTCGCGCTTTCAGGTCAGTGGTATGTATTCATCGAGCACGCTAGAGGATGGAAGGGTATTTCCGAATTGGAGAGAACATTTAAATTGCCTTTCATGTGGCCTCGTCAACCGGGTTCGCGCATGCATCCATCTCTTCTATCAGGAGATCTCGCCAAGCTCTGACGCCCGAATCTACATCACAGAGCAGAAGACAACGACGTACGATTGGTTAAAAGAGCGGTTTCCGAACGTACAAGGTAGTGAGTATTGGGGTGATGGTTGTGAGCCCGGTGAGGTTATTTCAGGCATCCGGAACGAAGACATTCAGCGGCTCTCGTTTGCCGCCGATACGTTTGATCACATCATGACATTCGACGTATTGGAGCACGTACCGAATCACAAGTCGGCCTTACAGGAACTGTTCCGTTGCCTGGCACCGAATGGCTCCCTTATGATGACCGTCCCGTTTAGACCCAATAGCTACGAATATGAGATCCGGGCGGAATTGCAGAGCAACGGCGAAATCCGGCACATCATGGAGCCCGAATATCATGGTAATCCGGTTGATATGGAACATGGCTCGATTTGTTTTAGGTATTTTGGCTGGCAGCTGCTCGATGAATTAAGAGAGATTGGATTTTGTAAAGCAAGGATCGTAACGTATTGGTCTGAAAGTCTTAGATATATGGGTGATCCGCAACTGATCATTACCGCTGAAAAACCGCCTGCACTAAGTGTGGCTTCCGATTCAATTGTATAGGGATAGACCAACGAACATTTCGTGTCTTTGAAAGCAGCCCTCAACGCGGCGGAGAACGATTATTTTACTTCGGCGTCGACGCCGCGACCGCGAAACCCGAGATCGACCAAAACGGTCTTCGGCTTCGGTGTACCGGGGCAGGGGCAGGTCGTGCAACCGAATGGAACCTTGTTGTCGAGTTGCGCGGCCATTGTGTGGATGTGTCGGTTTGCGAGTGCTGGCAGAAGACGCGTATTCGCTTTAGAGATCAAGCATTTGGCATTCAGGAGTGTCATCGTCTTGTAGTGACACGAAATTTTATGATGACCTTGAACGTGGGAGTCCTGTCGCCTAGAGTGGCGACATGTTTGTGAAGATCACCACCTCCGACAAGCGCCAGTACGTGAAGCTGGTGGAATCGTTTCGCGACGCGCGCGGCGTCTCGCGGCAGCGCGTGATTGCCACGCTCGGCCGCCTCGAAGCGGTCCTCCTCGCGGGCCAGAGCAACGCGCTCATCAGCGGGCTGCTGCGTGCAGCCGGCAAGCCCACGCCCGAGCAGGGCACCGGCGACGTGTCGTTTGCACCGGCACTTACCATCGGTGACACGTGGATGCTCACCGCGCTGTGGAAGGAGCTCGGCCTGGACGATGCCTTGCGGCGTATCGTGCGCCCGCACCGGCAGTTCGACGCCGAGCGGCTGCTGCGTGTGATGGTGTTCAACCGGCTGTGCGATCCCGAATCGAAACTGGGCATCGCCCGATGGCTCGAAGGCACACGGGTACCCGACGTTTCGTCACAGGCGGTCACGCATCAACGGCTGCTGCGCACGATGGACACGCTGGTCGACTGCGCCGATGCGATTGATGACACGCTGGCGTTGCTGCTGCGCCCGCTGATCGATCAGGAACTGTCAATCGTCTTCTATGACCTGACGACGATCCGTGCCGAAGGCCAGTCGGAGTCCACCGGCGAGCTGCGTCAATTCGGGCTGGCCAAGGAAGGCGATATCGCGCGCCAGGTCATGCTCGACGTCGTGCAAACCGCCGAAGGGCTGCCGATTCAAATTGAAGTATTCGCGGGCAATGCAGCCGAAACGCATACGCTGGTGCCCACGCTCAGGAAGGTGCTGGCGCGCTATCCGATCCGGCGCGTGGTGCTGGTCGCTGAGCGGGGACTGCTGTCACTGGACAATCTTGAAGCGGTGCACCCGAGTTCGACACTTTCTCGCGTAAGTCATTGATTTTGCTACCGCAGGGGTAGCATTTTTGTCCCTACACGGCGGCGGTCGGGGTTGGAAGGTTCAGTGCGTCGAAGAGCTCCTTTTGTGCGGCACTCAGCGTCGAGAGGCCGGAGGCGGTGTGCTGGCGGAAGCCGCGCTCAATGTCGGCGAGTGCCTTGTAGCGAGCCACCACGTCGGCCGGAGCGAGGTCCGGCACGTTGGTCACGAGAATCAGCTTGCCGTCCATCATGCGCGCACGTGCGAGTGCACGTTCGTCAATCTGGTAGGTGAACAGGTCCGAGCGCAGGTCGACCTTGATGATTGGCTTCCCACTTCAACAGATGCTGGTCGCGTCATTCCCCACTATGGGCGCGTACACGAACTGGTTCGTTGCCGTTCCGCTCGCGATCTCCTTCGGTGCCGCATCGTGGTTTCTGAGTAAGCACCCGGGGAAGGCATCCGACGTGGGCAATCGCGGAAACGATCAGGCAGTGGTCGGCGTCCAGCGATGAGGAAGCAGTTGCGCGATGTCGGCGGCACGGTGTGTCGGCAAGCGCGTCAGCACGTT
>NZ_FCON02000223.1 GCF_001544535.1 Caballeronia choica
ACGGCCAGCACAACCGGTACCGCCGTCATCCGATCCAGCGTCTGTGTGATGTGCGGCGCGAGGATGCCGTCGGTATCGACCTGCGTATTGTCGAAAAAGCGGTACGCGGCCTTAAGCTCGGCAGCGTTGAGCGATTGCGGAAACGAGCTCTGCGGGCTGCAGGCGAGACGGCGCGCCAGGGCAACAAGACGCCGTTCCAGACGTGCGTCGCCCAGGTTCGCAGCGCCGAACTCGGTGTTTGCCCAATCGTCGATATCGTTCTCGCCCGCCAATCTCGTACGCCGTTACAAACAGGGTGCGCGCAAGTTAACATTGACGCTACGCGTTTACAAGCAATTCTTTCGCGTCAGATCCCGAAGATGTGGGCAATCCTGAGCCCCTTGACGGGGGGGCGTACGCTGGCGAGGCCACGCGGATACTGCGATGATATTAGGTCAGGCCAGCAGCACAACGGCATGCACGACTCGATGCCGCGCCGTCTGCGGGACGCTGACAAAAGCCAGTCAAAACAATGGACGGAGACACGAAGTGTACTTGACACAAGGGCTGCACCGCGCCATGCAGCAAAGGCCCAATACGACAGCGGTACGTTTTGAGAGCAAGGCGATTACGTTTGCCGAACTCGGCACGCGCGTTGAGCGGCTCGCCGGAGCGCTTCGGAAACTGGGTATCGCAAACGGCGAACGGGTTGCAATGTTGTCGGCCAATTCGCCGCGATACATTGAATACTACATGGCGACACCGTGGGCAGGCGGCGTTCTGAATCCACTCAACACCCGCTGGAGCGCGAGCGAATTGCTGTATGCGCTGGATGACTCCGCGAGTTCCATCCTGATCGTCGACGATACCTTCCGCGCCCTGGGTATCCGGCTCGCGAGCGAAGCCCGCTCGTTGCGACACGTGATCTATGCCGGCGACGAAGATACCCCGGACGGCATGCTGAATTACGAGAGTCTGATTGCCGAATCGGAACCGGTCGAAGATGGACGGCGTCAGGGCGACGAGCTTGCCGGCATCTTCTACACGGGTGGCACCTCGGGTTTTCCGAAGGGCGTCATGCTGAGCCACACGAACCTCGGCGTGGCCGCTCTCACCACCGTCGCCATCGGTCACGTTGCGACGGGGACGGTGTTTCTGCATGCGATGCCCATGTTCCATCTGGCGGGTTTCTCGGCGATCAGTGCCCTCCTCGCTTGCGGCGGAGTCCATGTGATCGTGCCGGCTTTCACGCCCCGCGCCACGATAGAGGCCATCTCCCAACATGGCGTGAACCGGCTCATGCTGGCGCCTACCATGCTCCAGATGCTGCTTGACTGGATCGACGGGAATCCCGCCGAGAGTGCGTGCCTCGACATGTCGTCTCTCACACGGATCACCTACGGTGCATCGCCGATTTCGCAAACGCTACTCAGGCGTGCGCAGCAGGCATTTCCCAAGGCTGAATTCGTGCAGGGTTACGGCATGACGGAACTCTCGCCGGTCTGCGCTTCGCTCGGGCCGGAGTACCACACGGAAGAAGCCTACGCGAGCGGCCAGATGCGCGCCGCGGGCCGGCCCGCGATGTGCGTCGAGATCAAGATCGTCGACGTGCAGGGCCGGGAAGTGCCACGCGGCACGACCGGAGAAATCATCGTCCGTGGCCCCAACGTGATGCTCGGCTACTGGAACAAGCCGGAGGCGACCGCGGAAGTACTCCGCGACGGCTGGCTGCATACGGGCGACGGCGGCTACATGGACGACGACGGCCTGCTTTACGTCGTGGATCGCCTGAAGGACATGATTGTTTCGGGCGGCGAGAACATCTACTCCGCCGAAGTCGAGAATGCGATCGCGAGCCATCCGGCTGTCGCTCAATGCGCTGTTATCGGCATTCCGAGCGACCGTTGGGGCGAGACCGTTCATGCCGTCATCGTCGCGAAGCCCGGTGAGGTTGTCACGGCGGAGGCTATCCAGGCTCACTGCCGCGAGCGCATCGCGGGATACAAGTGTCCTCGCAGCGTGGAGTTTCGTGACTCGCTCCCCATCTCGCACGTTGGGAAGGTCCAGAAGAATGTATTGCGCGAGGCATTCTGGACGAATCAGCAGCGTAGCGTAGCTTGAGGATTCGACCGTCGACGTGGCGGGTCCCTGTCGAACAGGACCCGCCACGCGCGCGACCATTTCGCTGACGGTCATCTCAAGCATTTCAGAAGGCTCGCCGCCTGCATTCCTTTTCATGACCGTGCATCCCGGATGCGCGGCAGATCGCAAAGCTATGCGCTCGTCGTCCATTTAATTCGGATGCCTAGCTACATTCAGATTATCTTGAGTCCCACGCTGCCGCGAACATCGGCGCCGAAGCCACCGGAAGCACGATCCCGGCATTGGTCGAACTCGCTTGGCCCGCTATGCCCACGCACCTGCGCAACGTATTAGGGAAAGCGATCAGCCCGTGGCTCAGCAATATAGGCAGATCGGACTACGACAGCCGCAAATCGACCGACGACAATGTTTTCCAGTTGAGCAGAAAAAGAAATAGGGAAACCGAAGTCGATCTCTGTTATTCGGATCGCCATACAAAGGGAGAGGAGACGAGATGAAGTTGAAATGGTTCATGGCGGCCACGGTGGCTACGCTTGGAAGCACGGCATATGCGCAATCCTCGGTGACGCTATATGGCGTGCTGGATTCAGGCCTGCTCTATCAAAGCACGTCCGCGGCATCGTTCAACCCGGCAGGGAAGGATCTTGGACGGGTTTATATGCTCAAGGATGGCGGAATCTATTCGAGCCTCTGGGGCATGAAGGGCACTGAGGATATCGGTGGCGGATACCTCGTCAACTTCAGGTTGCAAGGCGCATTCAGTAGCACCAACGGCACGCTCCGCCTGTCGGATACGCCGGGCATGGTGGCATTGTTCAATCAGGTTGCAAGCGTTGGCATGTCGGGCCCCTTCGGCTCGATCAACGTAGGCCGACAGTTCGCACCGATGGCTTATGCCCTGGCCGAGACCGACGTGCGCGGCGGCCAGTACTTCGGCAGCATCCTGACCAGTTGGCTCGGCATGAATCAGTCCGCGGGCTGGGTCGGCACCTCGACCAATGGGCCGATCGGCGCGCTGTACGACAGCAATGCGATCGTCTATAACTCGCCCACTTTTGCCGGCATCAGCGCGTCGCTGGAATATGCGCCAGGCAACGTTGCAGGCAGTTTCCAGGGTGGCACCCGTGAATCTGCCATTCTGAAGTACTCCAACTATGGACTCACGCTGGCGGCCATCTACTATAACGGTCACGACACCAACCCGGCGCCCACGACGGTCGCCACTGGCCTGAACAACAACCGCTTCGTGTACTTCGGCGCGGAATATGCGACTCACGGCTTCACCATGTCCGCATCCTACGCAAACGGCCGGAACCCGGCGCACTCGAACACGGTGGATCTCGACATGTATTCCGCCGGGCTCGGCTATCGCTTCTCGCCCTCGCTGAGGCTGACAAGCGGCGTCTACTATCTCAAGGACATGAACAACTCCGCCAACAAGTCTCTTGAGTATGCCGCGGGCCTCGAATACAGCCTTTCCAAAGCCACGCTGCTGTACGCGCAGGCAGGTCACGTGAAGAACGAGGGAACGGCGACCACGACGCTGACGTATGGCGCTCCGGTGGCGCCGCGCACAGGAACCACGGCGGTCAACCTCGGCATACGCCACACCTTCTGACGCGTCAGTGGACCCTTTCGCGCGCCGTACGGATGCGCGCGGTGGCTTTCAACCGAAGTCCTGCATGAAACGCTCGAGATGACGCGCGTGCGCATGGGGAACGCAGCGCCCCGCGGTATCGCGAGATACGATGCCGCAAAGCAAGACCTTATGTACTTTAACGATCGGAAAGCAAGATGAATGTCTTTGTAGCGGTGAAAAGGGTCGTCGACGCCAACGTGAAGGTTAGTGTCAAGTCGGACCATACGGGCGTCGATATTGCGAACGTGAAGATGTCGATGAATCCGTTCGACGAGATCGCAGTGGAAGAAGCGGTGCGTCTGAAGGAAGCGGGCGTGGCGACCGAAGTGATCGCGGTGTCGTGCGGTGTGTCGCAATGCCAGGAAACGCTGCGCACGGCGCTCGCCATTGGCGCGGACCGCGCGATCCTGATCGAGTCGGGCGAAGACCTGCAGCCGCTGGCCGTCGCGAAGCTCCTCAAGGCGCTGATGGACAAGGAACAGCCCGGTCTGGTCATTCTCGGCAAGCAAGCGATCGATGACGACTCGAACCAGACCGGTCAGATGCTCGCCGCATTGGCGGGATTGCCGCAGGCGACGTTCGCATCGAAGGTGACGATCGCCGATGGAAAGGCCACGGTGTCGCGTGAAGTCGATGGCGGCTCGGAAACGCTGACGCTGTCGCTTCCCGCTGTCATCACCACCGACCTGCGCCTGAACGAGCCGCGCTATGTGACGCTGCCCAACATCATGAAGGCGAAGAAGAAGCCGCTGGAAACGCTCAAGCCCGAGGACCTGGGTGTCGATGTCACGCCGCGTCTGAAGACGCTGAAAGTGGTCGAGCCGAAGCAGCGCAGCGCCGGCGTGAAGGTCGCCGACGTCAAGACGCTGGTCGAAAAATTGAAGACCGAAGCCAAGGTGCTTTAAGCAAAAGCGGAGACAGAACACATGACGAATCTGATAATTGCAGAGCACGACGGCACGTCGATCAAGGCAGCAACGCTGAATACGATTGCGGCTGCACGGAAGATCGGCGGTGACGTTCACGTGCTGGTTGCAGGTCACCACGCACAGGGCGCCGCGGACGCGGCGGCAAGAATCGCCGGCGTGCGCAAGGTATTGCTGGCCGACGCTGCGCAACTCGAAGCGGGTCTGGCAGAAAACGTCGAAGCGACCGTGTTGACGATCGTGCAAGACCCGGCGAAGGACTATTCGCACATCCTCGCGCCCGCGACCGCCTATGGCAAGAACATCGCGCCGCGCGTCGCGGCTCGTCTGGACGTTGCGCAAATCAGCGAGATCACCGCGGTGGTCAGCCCTGACACGTTCGAGCGCCCGATCTACGCAGGCAACGCGATCGCGACGGTGCAATCGTCGGACCCGATCAAAGTGATCACGGTGCGCGCGACCGGCTTCGATCCGGTGGCGGTGGAAGGCGGCAGCGCATCGGTTGAAAAGATCGCAGCGACCGCGGATGCGGGCATTTCGACATTCGTGAGCCGCGAACTCACGAAGCTGGACCGCCCGGAACTGACCTCGGCGACGATCATCGTCTCGGGTGGCCGTGGACTCGGCAACGGCGAGAACTATACGAAGGTGCTCGAACCGCTCGCGGACAAGCTCGGCGCGGCGCTGGGCGCATCGCGTGCAGCGGTCGACGCGGGCTTCGTGCCGAACGACTTCCAGGTGGGCCAGACGGGCAAGATCGTCGCGCCGCAACTCTATCTGGCCGTCGGCATTTCAGGCGCGATACAGCATCTGGCCGGGATGAAGGATTCAAAGGTGATCGTGGCGATCAACAAGGACCCGGAAGCACCGATCTTCAGCGTCGCCGACTACGGTCTGGTGGGCGATCTGTTCACCGCTGTGCCAGAACTGACGTCCGCCTTATAAGTAGCCACGCTTGAACAACGCTGGCTCTGGCGACGTTGCGAGGATTGTGCGGTGTGGCGATCGGTGACCGCAAAGTTGAGATCGCGAGCCGATTGACTCACTCTGGGTAAGTACGCCTCCATCGGCTGGTACCGACGCGGCGGTCATCGGCGCGCCCGATCCCGAGCGGACGGAGAACGTCAAGGCGTTCCTCGTGCTGTCGCAAGTACGACGACAGCCCGGCCCTGGCCGAGGCATTGAGCCAGGATCTCAAGCGGCGGCTATTGACGCATGCCTATCCGCGCGCGATCGAAGTCCTCGACGCGGGCCGACGACGCCGGGCGGCAAGATTCCAGCGCTTCAGGGCGCACAAGATGAAACCCGACAGCGTATCGAACGCTGGTGCGCCATATCGCCGAGAACCCGATGTTGAACGGCGAAGTGATTCGTCTCGATGGCGCGTTGCGCATGGCACCGCGTTGACACTGGAGGAAATGGAACTATGACGACAAACGATCCGATTGTTATTGTTGGGGCGGCGCGCACGCCGATGGGCGGCTTTCAGGGCGACCTGGCGGCGGCGAGCGCGAGCGAACTCGGCGCGGTGTCGATTCGCGGCGCACTCGAAAAGGCCGGCGTGCCGGCCGGGCAGATCGACGAAATGATCTTCGGCTGCGTACTGCCGGCAGGCCAGGGACAGGCACCGGCGCGGCAGGCGGCGCTGAAGGCGGGGCTGCCGTTGTCGGCGGGGGCAACGACAATCAACAAGATGTGCGGCTCGGGCATGAAGGCGGCGATGCTGGCGCACGATCTGCTGCTCGCGGGTTCGGCGAACGTGATGGTTGCGGGCGGCATGGAAAGCATGTCGCAGGCTCCGTACCTGCTGCCCAAGGCTCGCGGCGGCTACCGGATGGGGCATGGTCAGGTGCTCGACCACATGTTCCTCGACGGGCTCGAGGACGCATACGACAAGGGCCGTCTGATGGGTACCTTCGCGGAGGATTGCGCCGCGTCGTACGGGTTCACGCGCGAGGCCCAGGACGCATTCGCGATCGCGTCGCTCACGCGTGCGCAACGGGCGATTGCCGACGGACGCTTCTCGGCGGAGATCGCGCCGGTATCCGTGCGCGCGGGCAAGACGGAAACGGTGGTCGCGGTCGACGAACAGCCGGGCAAGGCGAAGTTCGACAAGATCGCGACGCTCAAGCCAGCGTTCCGGGACGGCGGCACGGTGACGGCGGCGAACTCGTCGTCGATTTCGGACGGCGCGGCGGCATTGGTCTTGATGCGCCGCTCGGAGGCCGTGCGGCGTGGCCTGACGCCCAAGGCCGTGATCGTCGGGCACGCGTCATATGCCGACAAGCCGAACCTCTTTCCCACGGCTCCTATCGGCGCGATGCGCACGTTGTCGGAGAAGACCGGCTGGAAGCTGCGCGACGTCGACTTGTTCGAGATCAACGAAGCGTTCGCGGTGGTCGTGATGGCCGCGATGCGCGATCTCGACCTGCCGCATGACAAGGTCAACGTGCATGGCGGCGCGTGCGCGCTCGGACATCCGATCGGCGCTTCGGGCGCGCGCGTGATGGTGACGCTGCTTGCGGCGCTGGAAACCCACGGCCTCAAGCGTGGGGTCGCGTCGCTGTGCATCGGCGGCGGAGAAGCGACAGCGATCGCGATCGAGCGGTTGGTCTAATCCGGGCTACCGAGACGCCGCGTGGCCGGGTCGCGGGGCATATGACCGCGGTTCGAGAGCAAGTTTCTGCCGCCCCTGGATGACGGCGGGTGGATCGTTGCGCCTCCCGTCAGGAGAAATACCGGTTCCCTGTCGATGGGCCGCCGAGCATGTGCGACAGGTCGACGAGGAACTGCGCGCCCCCAAATGCCGAACGTCGCGCTCGCATTATCACGTGCCGTAGACTTCGGATTCAAACGAGTCAGAAATGCCGCGACCACGACTTCACGCATCGAGGTGACACATCGCATTCGCAAGGGTTGGTTCGAACTCTGCGCTCTCGCGCTCAAGAACACCGCTGCGCCCTCAATCTGGAACACTGCCCTGTCCAATCGATAAGGCATCCCGATTTACATGAAACATCTCGACCACATTAGCTATTTGCGCCATAACCTCGCGCGCCACGCAGATAACGCACGCCAACAAACAGGACGATGGCGGACGCGACACTGGCGAGTGGCAACAGTTGCAAGGCGGGCGCCAGCCCCAGTCGGTCTGCCAATGCACCCGTCACAATAGAACCCGGCGCCAGCCCAAGAATGTTGAAGGCCAGAGCGAGCGTTGCCATGGCAGTACTATGAATCGCCTTGGGCGTCAGGTTCGCAACCATCGTACCGGCCGGACCCATCACGCCAGCACTA
The DNA here is from genome assembly GCF_001544535.1 of Caballeronia choica. Lineage (GTDB taxonomy): Bacteria > Pseudomonadota > Gammaproteobacteria > Burkholderiales > Burkholderiaceae > Caballeronia > Caballeronia choica. Next base: position 7,945 of record NZ_FCON02000223.1, read on the forward strand.
AAGAACATCGCCAATGCGATGAGAGTGAGTTGGGCTGGACCGACGGGAAACTGGAATGCCGCGAACAGCAATACTCCGCAGGCCAGGTTAAAGGTGATCGCCAGGAGCATTTTCCGTCGCGGAGAATCACGTCCCAAGCGATCGGACAGTGCACCGCACAGGGGCATTCCACATGCGCCGCAAAGGACGAAGATTGCTGCGACGCCGCCCGCCTTGCTCAGGGGCATGTCATACACTCGATTCAGGAAACTCGGCAGCCACGCAAGCAGGCCACCGTTGATGAAGAGTTGCAGCCCGCTACCGATATAAACGCAGATCAATACCGGCGAGGAGAACAGGTCTTTCAACACCTGCCTGACGCGGACGGGCGCCAGCGATTTAGTTTGCCCGATGCCGGTTGATTGACCTTTCTCCCCTTCGATTCGCGCCGGATTGGCAACCATCATATAGAGCACGGTCAGCGCGATGCCAAAGACTGCCATGCCAACGAACGCACTTCGCCAACCGAACTGGCTTGCCAGTGACCCGCCAAACCCGATCCCCATGACCGACCCGACCATGCTGCCCGCCATGAATGCGCCAGCTACCGTCGAGGTGTGCCGTGCGGGAAACATGCTGATGAGAATCGCCATGCCAACGCTGGCGTAAGCGGCTTCGCCGACACCGACCAGAAAGCGCGCCGACAGCAACGTGAAGTAGTTGTG
>NZ_FCON02000224.1 GCF_001544535.1 Caballeronia choica
GGTGGGAAGCTGCTTTCTTTGCTTACTTTCTTTGCAGCAGCAAAGAAAGTGAGTCCCGCCCCGGACAGGGGCAGAGCTAATAAACCAAAAAGAAAGCAAGTTCCATAGAAGCCTAGGCGCATCAAACGGCGTAAACACAACCACACCAACACCAAACCCAAGCGCCAGCGATCACCCCTCCTCAACGGCAACCGCCTCAAGCCCCGGACCCTTCGCGCGCCCCAGCGCGACATGCGGCACAAACGACGAGAACAGCACGATAAAAACCCCGATCCCGAGCATCGCCCAGAACGTCAGATGCAGCGACGCATGCAGCACCAGCCGCACCACCGGCTCGCTGACTTCCGCAAGGCGCCGCGTATCCAGAAGCTGACGCAGTTGCTCCGACGTGATCGCGTGACTGAGCGTCGTATGGCTCAGCCCGTAGTTGAGCGCCGCGCCGAACGCCGTCGCGCCAAGCGTGCTGCCGAGATTGCGCGAAAACAGGTTCGATGCCGTGGCGCTGCCGCGCTGGTCGACCTGGACGATCTCCTGAATCAGCACGAGCGAACTCACGCTCGACAAACCCATGCCGAAGCCGGCCACCAGCGATCCAAGCCCCGCCAGCACCGGCGACGACTGCGGCGTGAGCAGGACGAAGAACAGCACGCCCAGCGGCACGAACACGCTGCCCGTCACGAGGATCGGGCGAATCCCGAAGCGATGAAACGAGCGCGCGGCGAGCGTGGCGCCCGTCGGCCAGCCGACCATCATCATCGTCAGCGCAAGACCCGCGACCACCGGCGAGCGCCCAAGCACGCCCTGCACGTACATCGGCAGGAAGGTCGTCGCGCCCATCAGGATCATGCCGCTCGCCACCGTCGCGGCGTTCGCGGCCGCGATCGGACGCCGGCTCCATAAGCCGAACGAAATCATCGGCTCGGCCGCGCGCCGCTCCTGCATCACGAACAGCACGGCAAATACGACGAAGACGACGCCCGAGACCGCCGCCTCGTCGCCATTCGACGTCCCCGCATACGTCAGCGACATCATGAACGCGCCGATCGCGGCCGTGAACAACAGCGCGCCGACGACATCGATCGAGGGTCGCGCGTGGCGCGGCGCTTCGCGCAGATATGCGATGAACCCCGCTGCCGAGGCGAGCCCGATCGGCACGTTCAGCCAGAAGATCCACGCCCACGACAGCGCGTGGATGATCATGCCGCCGACCATCGGCCCGAGCACGGCGGAGATCGCCCACACGCTCGCGAGATAGCCCTGCACCTTGCCGCGTTCGCGCGCCGGATAGAGGTCGGCGACGATCGTCAGCGTGACCGGCTGGATCGCTCCGGCGCCGATGCCCTGGATCAGCCGGAACGCGATCATCGCGGGCATCGACCACGCGAACCCCGCGAGCACCGAGCCGAGCAGGAAGATCGCAATGCCGGTGAGGACGATGGGCTTGCGGCCGTACAGGTCGGCGAGCTTGCCGAAGATGACGGTCATCGCGGTCTGCGCCAGCAGGAACGACGAGAAGACCCAGCTATAGAGATGGATGTCGCCAATCTGCGAGACGATTTGCGGCATCGCCGTCGAGACGATCGTCGCCTCGATGGCGACCATCGCCATCGAAGCCATGACGGCGGCAATCACGTAGCCGCGCTTTGTGACGGGATTTGAAGCGGGATTCGAAGCGGGATCGGTGCGAGTGGGACTGGTCATGTTCTCGTGCGTACGGTTCTACGCCGCGCGCAGCATGCATGAGCCTTGATGCATGGGACCTGGGCGGCGACAGGGTGGCCGCACATGACCATCGTTGCGGTGCGCCCGAACGAATCGTTCAGCGCGGGATGGATGCATCGGCCGGGGATTGCAGGGCTGGAATGTTACACCCGGGCGATGAAATCGGCTTGGCCCGTCCTTCGCGATGACGAGAGGACGAGCAGGGTGGCGGGCATTCGTGGTTCGTCGACGCCCGCCGCCGCCGATTTACTTCACAGGCTGCCCGATTTCATGGTTCGCCATGATTTCGAGCGCGCGGACCATCGCCGAATGGTCCCATGCCTTGCCGCCGTGCGCCGTGCACGAATTGAACAGCGCCTGGCAGGTGGCCGTGTTCGGCAGCGCCACGCCGAGCGCCTGCGCCGTGGCGAGCGCGAGGTTCAAATCCTTCTGATGCAATTCGATCCGGAAGCCCGGATTGAACGTGCGCTTGGTCATCCGCTCGCCGTGCACTTCGAGAATGCGCGACGAGGCGAAACCGCCCATCAGCGCGGTGCGCACCTTCTCCGCATCGACGCCCGCCTTCGACGCGAGCAGCAGCGCCTCGCCGACCGCCTCGATGGTCGCCGCGACGATCACCTGGTTCGCCACCTTGCAAACCTGCCCCGCGCCGACTTCGCCGATCAGCGAGATGTTCTTGCCCATCATGTCGAAGAGCGGCTTGACCGTGTCGAAGGTGGCTTGCGAGCCGCCGACCATGATCGTGAGCGAGCCCGCCTTCGCGCCGACTTCGCCGCCGGAGACGGGCGCGTCGAGATATTCGGCGCCGCGCTCGCGCACGCGCGCCGCGAAATCGCGGGTCGCCATCGGCGAGATCGAGCTCATGTCGACGATGATCTGCCCCGCGCGCAGGTTCTCCGCGACGCCGTTCTCGCCGAACAGCACGCGCTCGACGTCCGGCGTATCCGGCACCATGATGAAGATGACATCCGCATGCGCCGCGACCGCCGCCGGGCTGTCGCAGGCGCGCACGCCTTCCTGCGTGAGTTCGTCGGGCACGCCGCTGCGGGTGAACGCGGCCAGCTCGACGCCGTTCTTGCGAAGATTGGCCGCCATGGGCTTGCCCATGATCCCGAGTCCGATGAATCCTGCCTTTTGCATGTGTTTCTCCTGATGATGGGGTTACGCCGGGGCTGTTGCGCGATACGGTGCGTTATGTCTTCGCTTCCGCCAACTCGTTCGCGCGGCGCAGCCGTTCCCGGCTGTTCGACAAATGCATGCGCATCGCGGCACGCGCGCCGTCGGCGTCGTGGCGCGTGATGGCATCGAGGATGCTCTCGTGTTCGAGGTTCACGAGCGCGACATACGCCTTGGGGTCAGCATGCGCGATGCCCGCCGAGTCGATGCGCTTGCGCGGGATCAGCGCGGTGCCCATCTGCGTGAGGATATCGACGAAATAGCGGTTGCTCGTCGCCTGCGCGACGGAGATATGGAACTGGAGGTCGGCCGCGACGCTGTCGCCGCCCATGCGGCTCGTCTGCTCGATCGCGTTGAGCGCGCTACGCATCCGCGCGAGGTCTTCGGGTTGCGCGCGCTGCGCGGCGAGCCCGGCGCTCTCCGTTTCGAGGCTGATGCGCAGTTCCAGCACGGACAGCACATCGCGCAGCGTGGTGGCCGGGACCATGTCGATGCCGAGCCGTTCGCGGCGCGGTTCGAGCACGAAGCTGCCGATGCCGTGGCGCGTCTCGATCACCTCGCTCGCCTGCAGCCGCGAGATGCCTTCGCGCACGACGGTGCGGCTCACGCCGAGCCCGACCATCAGTTCCGACTCGGTGGGCAGCTTGTCGCCGGGCTTGAGCGCGTCGGACGCGATCTGCTCCTTCACGTAAGCCACGACCGACTCCGCGAGATTGCGAGCCCGGCGCGGCGGGGCAGCGGATGAAAATTGGACAGCCATCGGAACGCTCCTTGAATCGGTTGATTGCGACGAGTTCGGTCGATTCATTATAGCGATGTCTGACGAGTGATCGAGAAGGTTCTCTTGCAAATTCAGCGGCTTATTCATTGGGCTGCAAGCCGCTTGCCGTGAAGCGCAGGCAACAGTCGTAAGTCATCGTATCGGACATCGTCGCCTTTGCCGTCATCATGCCGGCTGCCGAAGCTCGACGCGCTTGATGTCCTTCACGATCACGAGATAGCTGAACACGGTCAGCAGCGCGTTCATGCCGACGAACACCAGCGCGCCATTGAACGAGCCGCCGCTCGTCGCGACGAGGTAGCCGATCACGATCGGCGTCACGATGCCGGCGACGTTGCCGAACATGTTGAAGATCGATCCCGACAGGCCGATCGCTTCCTTCGGCGACGTATCCGCGACCACCGCCCAGCCGAGCGCGCCGATGCCCTTGCCGAAGAACGCCAGCGACATCAGCGCGACGACCACCCAGTCAGTCGCCACGTAGTTGCAGCCGATGATGCACGCCGACAGCAGCATGCCGCCGACGATCGGCACCTTGCGCGCAACGGTCAGCGAGTGGCCGCGCCGGATCAGCGCGTCGGAGAACACGCCGCCGAGCACGCCGCCCGTGAAGCCGCAGATCGCCGGCAGCGAGGCGATGAGACCCGCCTGCAGGATCGTCATGCCGCGCGCCTGCACGAGATAGATCGGAAACCAGGTGAGGAAGAAGTAGGTCATCACGTTGATGCAGTACTGCGCGAGATAGACGCCGAGCAGCATGCGGTTGCCCAGCAACTGACGCACGTGATGCCAGCTCGTCGCGCGCTGGGTTTCCCCGTCGGCCGGCTTCTTCCGCGCGCTGACCACGCCGCCGCCCTGTTCGATGTGATCGAGTTCGGCCTGGTTCACGCGCGGATGATCGGCCGGGTTCTTCATGACCTTGAGCCACGTGAGCGCGAGCAGCAGCCCCGCGACGCCCATCATGACGTAGACCTGATGCCAGCCGAACCGGTGCGTGACCCACGCCATCAGCGGCGTGAAAATGACCGCGGCGAAGTATTGCGCGGAGTTGAAGATCGCCGATGCCGTGCCGCGCTCGGCCGTCGGAAACCAGCTTGCGACGACCTTGGCGTTGGCCGGGAACGCCGGCGATTCGGCTGCGCCCATCGCGAAACGCAGCACGAACAACGCGACGACCGCGCCCGCCGCACTGCCCACGAAACCGATCGCGCTTTGCAGCAGCGTGAAGAGCGACCACAGGAAGATGCTTGCCGCATAGACGCGGCGCGCGCCGAAGCGGTCGAGGAGCCAGCCCGCCGGCAATTGCGAGAGCACGTAGGCCCAGCTGAACGCGGAAAAGATGTAGCCCATCTTGATCGCGTCGAAGCCGAACTCGCCGCGCATCGCGGAGCCCGTCACCGAGAGGGTCGCGCGGTCGGCGTAGTTGAACGTCGTGATGACGAAGATCATCAGCAGGATCGTGTAGCGGACGCTGGTGCGTTTTGCTACGCCGGCGGCGCTGGCAACGTGGCTCGTCTGCATGGCAGTGCTGTCTCCTGGGTCGTGTCATGAGCGGCGACGGTGAATGCCGTCGCCGCGCCTGCAACTTACTGGGCGCCGAGCTTCTTGATGAGCACGTCGAGTTGCGCCAGTTCTTCGTCGGTGAGGTCGGTCAGCGGTGCGCGCACCGGGCCCGCGTCGTGGCCGACGAGCTTCGCGCCAGCCTTCACGATGCTCACCGCGTAACCCGCGCGACGGTTGCGGATCGCGAGGTACGGCAGGAAGAATTCGTCGATCAGCTTGCCGACGGTCGCGTGGTCGTCCGCCGCGATCGCGCGGTAGAAATCCATCGCCGTCTTCGGGATGAAGTTGAACACCGCCGACGAATACACCGGCACGCCCAAAGCCTTGTAGGCGGCGGCATAGACTTCGGCCGTCGGCAGTCCGCCGAGATACGAGAAGCGGTCGCCCAGGCGGCGGCGAATCGTCACCATCGCCTCGATCTCGCCGACGCCATCCTTGAAGCCGATCAGGTTCGGGCAGCGGTCGGCGAGGCGCTCCAGCATGTCCGCATTGAGCTTCGAGTTGGCGCGGTTGTAGATGATCACGCCGATATCCGGCACCGCCCGGCAGACCTGCTCGGCATGTGCTGCAATGCCTTCCTGGGACGCTTCGGTCAGGTAATGCGGCATCAGCAGGATGCCGTTCGCGCCGAGGCGCTCGGCTTCCTTCGCATATTCGATCGCCACGCGCGTCGGGCCGCCCGCGCCGGCGAGGATCGGCACCTTGCCCTTGCAGGTTTCAGTGGCCGTGCGGATCACGTTCGTGTAGTCGCTCTTGGTCAGCGAGAAGAATTCGCCCGTGCCGCCGGCGGCGAACAGCGCCGTCGCGCCGTAGGGCGCGAGCCACTCGAGGCGCTCGGCGTAGGTGTCGGCGCGGAAGTTGCCTTGTGCGTCGAAGTCGGTGACGGGAAACGACAGCAGCCCTTCAGAAACGATTTGCTTGAGTTCTTGCGGTGTGGTCATGGTTGAATATCCAAGGCGGCGGGGTGAATGTGAAGTGCCATCTGATACGTCATCGTACAACATGGAATGGCGGGGTTCAACTCCCTTTAGTGTTGTGAATGCGGATTAAGGGTAAATCCTCACGCGAGAGGTGGAACGCTTAGTTGTAGGATGACGTATGATATCGAACATGATGCTGACCGACGTTAAGCTGTCGTATCCCTAAAAGGACCGGTTGAAATGGAACAGTCTCCTCTCTACATACGCGTTCACCCGCGGGACAATGTCGCGATCGTCGTCAACGATGGCGGGCTGCCTGAAGGCGCCACCTTCGCCGACGGCCTGACGTTGCGCGAGCGCGTGCCGCAGGGACACAAGGTCGCGCTCGCCGATCTCGCCGAGGGTGACGAAGTCATCCGCTACAACGTGGTGATCGGCTACGCGCTCAAGAATTTGCCGAAGGGCAGCTGGATCAACGAGCACGTCATCCGCATGCCGAGCCCGCCGGGACTCGAGGGGCTGCCGATCGCAACCGTGAAGGCGCCGGAGATGCCGCCGCTCGAAGGCTTCACGTTCGAGGGCTATCGCAACGCCGACGGCACGGTCGGCTCGCGCAACATCCTCGCGATCACCACGACCGTGCAGTGCGTTGCCGATGTCGTGCAGCACGCGGTCACGCGCATCAAGGCCGAATTGCTGCCGCGCTTTCCGAACGTTGACGATGTCGTGAGTCTCGGGCATACCTACGGTTGCGGTGTCGCGATCGACGCGCCCGACGCGATGGTGCCGATCCGCACCGTGCGCAACATCAGCCTGAACCCGAATTTTGGCGGCGAAGTGATGATGGTGAGCCTCGGCTGCGAGAAGTTGCAGCCCGAGCGCCTGATGCCGCCGGGCACGATCCCGATCGTGACGACGGCCGTCGACGACGTGGCCGACATCGGCGATGTCGGCGCGGACGCGAACGGCGATGTCGTCGTGTTGCAGGACGACGCGCACGTCGGTTTCCAGTCGATGATCGAATCGATCATGAAGATGGCCGAGCGGCACCTGGAGCGGCTGAACAATCGGCGTCGCGAGACGTGTCCGGCATCCGATCTCGTGATTGGCGTGCAGTGCGGCGGCAGCGACGCGTTCTCGGGACTGACGGCGAATCCCGCGGTCGGTTTCGCGACCGACTTGCTGGTGCGCGCGGGCGCCACGGTGATGTTCTCGGAAGTGACTGAAGTGCGAGATGGCGTCGACCAGTTGACGAGCCGCGCGGCGAATCCGGAGGTCGCGCAGGCGATCATCCGCGAGATGCAGTGGTACGACGATTATTTGAAGCGCGGCAGCGCCGATCGCAGCGCGAACACGACGCCGGGCAACAAGAAGGGCGGGTTGTCGAATATCGTCGAGAAGGCGATGGGGTCGATCATCAAGTCGGGCAATTCCGCGATTTCGGGCGTGTTGTCGCCGGGTGAGAAGGTCAGGCAGAAGGGGTTGATTTACGCGGCGACGCCGGCGAGCGATTTTATCTGCGGCACGTTGCAGGTCGCGGCGGGGATCAATCTGCACGTGTTCACGACAGGGCGCGGGACGCCGTATAGCCTGGCTGAAGTGCCGGTCATCAAGGTCGCGACGCGTTCGGATCTTGCGCGCCGGTGGCATGATTTGATGGACATCAACGCCGGGACCATCGCGACGGGTGAGGCTTCGATCGAAGATGTGGGCTGGGAGTTGTTCCGGCTGATGCTCGAAGTGGCCAGCGGGCGCAAGGAGACTTGCGCGGAGAAGTTGAAGTTGCACAATGCGCTGGTGTTGTTCAATCCGGCACCGGTGACCTAAGGGGGTCGCTGGCGCTTGGGGTTGGTTGTCGCTGGCGCTTGGGTTCGGGGTGGGTTTGTGTTTACACCGTTTGATGTTTCTGCGCTTCTATGGAACTTGTATTGTTTTTGGTTTATTAGCTCTGCCCCTGTCCGGGGCGGGACTCACTTTCTTTGCTGCTGCAAAGAAAGTAAGCAAAGAAAGCAGCTTCCCACCGCCAATCCTTGCCATGCGCCGCCAGCCCGTTATGTCGGAGTGGTCCAACCGGGGGAGTGTCGTTAGCGGGGTTTCATCGTTGTTGGCATGTAGGAGAGGCTCGGGCATCGCACCACCATACGGAGTGGAACAGCAGTCATTCATCCGTCCTGGCACTGCGTGCCCGACGACTCGTGTGCCAAGCGGAGGGATTGAAGCATGCAGCAAGCACGAACGTAGGATGTAGATATAGCGATAGCGATAGCGATAGCGATAGCGATAGCGATGGGTGTTGGTTTTGCCTGACGGGTGAGCGCGAAGCGCGAGGCCGGATGTATGACTGCTGGTCCACTTTGTATAGCGGTGCGATGCCCGTGCCTCTTCTACATGCCAACAACGATGAAACCCCGCTAACGACACTCCCCCGGTTGGACCACTCCGACATAAC
>NZ_FCON02000225.1 GCF_001544535.1 Caballeronia choica
GACGTCAAAGCCGCGGGCCGTCACTGTTCAATGAAAACCGTCGCAGAACTGAGGAGGACATCATGAACGACACGACAAAACTTGTCAGGAAAGACGAAACGGCGGCGGCCCGGCGCGAAGACGACCCGTCACAACGCCGGGTCACGCTAACGCCGCCCGTGGATATCTTCGACGATAGACAGGGGATCACCCTGTGGGCGGATCTGCCCGGCGTCACGAAGGACCGGCTCGATGTGAAGGTGCACGACGGCAACCTGTACATCGAGGCGGAGGCGGTGGTACCCACGCCGGCGGGGCTGCGCCTGTAGCACGCGGAGATCCGCCAGCCTCACTTCGCGCGGGCGTTCTCGCTCGGGGCTGACTTCGACGCATCGAAAATCGATGCAAACCTGAAGGACGGCGTGCTGAAGCTGACGATACCGCGCCGCGACGAAGCCCGGCCGCGTCGGATCGAAGTGCGTACGAACTGAAGCCGGCAGGCGGGCGGCAACGATAGGAGAAAATCCCGATGAACGCCGATCTGAAAAAGTGGAACCCCTTCAAGTTCCTTCGCGGGGCTGCCCGCAAGTCCGATAAGGACAGCCCTGAAAGCACGCCGGCGAGCGAACAGTGGCGTGCCTCCTGGCCTAGCATTCCGCGACTGTTCTCACGTAAACCGTGGCGCGCAGTTGAGGAGTTCTTTCATGACCCGTTTGCAGGCCGTGGGGCGCTCGAACGATGGTTTGGCGACTTCAGTTCATCGAGCTTCCAGCCGCGCATCGACGTGGTAGACGAAGGGCAGGTGCTGCGCGTGACCGCCGAACTACCCGGTATGAAGCGCGAAGACCTGAACGTGAGCGTCGAGGATGGGGCGATCGTGCTGCGCGGCGAGAAAAACAGGACGTGCCCAGCGAGGACGACGGCTGCTACCGGCTAGTGCGCGCCTATGGAAGCTTCATGCGCACCATCCCGATGCCGGAAAACGCCGATACGAATCACGCCTTGGCAAAGTTTGACAACGGCGTGCTCACGTTGACCGTGCCGAAATCGGAGCCGGCGCGATCCGCGAGTCGCACGATCGACATTGGCTAGGGCAAGCAGGCAAGAAGAACGAACTTCAGGGGCGGCACGCGGCATGTGCATTGCTCAAAAACTCTCGCATGATGATTGGCCCGTCTTCTATGGCGGGCTTCTTTTCGTCCGCTCGTGCGATTGCCTGCCGCCGGAGCAATCGGCGACGGTGAGCGGCTCTGAGTTACGCCATCTCACGCGAATCGTCGGCGCCGCGCTCGCGCTTGTAGGCCTCCCATGCGTCCAGTGCGCGCCCCGTGTTGCCCGCCCGTTCCATCCAGTAGCGACGGGCGTGCTCTTGCAGCCGATTCCACCATTGGAGGCCCGTGCTTTCGTCCTCTGTCGGTTCGCGATCCGGATGGCCTGCGCTCTTCCCTCCGTTCAAAGCATCAGGTTTCTCCGCCGCCTCAATAAGCTCGTCCGCCATCTGCTCCAGGATCATATCGGCCCATTGCTGAGGGTCTAAGTCCGTTAAATTTGTGACTCGAGACAGCTTTGCATACGTCGCGCAACTGATCATGATTTGATTCATGGCGTTCGTCTCTCTTCTTTCGTAAGCATCCAGAAGTTGCTTAGCACTTGCTCAGCAATAGGCCGTCCCGCACCGCGATAGCGCCTATCCATTCGTCACATACTGACGCAATGCCGCGCGCTGAATTCGTCGATCGCAAGCTGGAACGGGCTTCGTTTGGCAGCGGGATTAACACTTGCTGCGGGAGAGGCGCAGCGCGTCAGGCCGTAGGCAAGCGCCGCGAGCGGGCAAATGACCAGCTCATATGCGGGTCCGGGATGACATCGGCTGATGTCTCGATGTCTCAGCCTCGCGTCCCGTTGTTGCTCATGCGCCTTCCTCCCTCATGCGTGCGCCTCCCGATCCTTGCGCGGCCGCCCGCCCTTTTTGCCGTTCTCGCGCGCGGCGGCCGGTCTATGCAAGTCCGAGAAACACGAGCATCGCGCGGTTGACGGAGATCATCGTGTTGTCCTCGAGCTCGCCGATCACGTTGCCGGTCTTCTCGGTGCGCACCGTGAACATCTTGTCGATCTGGATCTGAGAATTTAGGTTCAGGCCATTTTGTAGGCTCGGCTCGACGTTGATGCGGAGAATCGGCGCGTCAACGAGGTCGCTCGACATCAGCAAGACGGTCACGCTCGCATGATTGGCGAACAGATCGGATTGCACGACGAGTGCCGGGCGGCCTTTGCCGAAATCTCCCTGTATGGCGACGGTCACGATGGTGCCGCGCTTCACTTCCACTCGTTCTCAGTGATCCGCTCGATGAAATCCATGTCTTCCTGTTCGCCGGCGCTGTCGCGGATGGCCTGCGACTGGCGTGCGCATTCCTTGGCGAATCCAGGTGCGCGCGTATCGGGTACCCAGATTTGGATCGGGCGCAGGCCGGCCTTGCGAAGGTTGTCGCGATGCGCGCGCACGCGCTGCGAGAGGGTAATCGGCATGATGCTCTCCTTGGTTACATGTAACTCAGTGTGGGCCGTTTCATGTAACGAGTCAACGTTAGGGGCTCGCTCTCAGCGGCGGGTGGGCAATTATTCGCCTACGCGCATAACCCTGTACGCCTACGCGCATAATCATTTTTGAATAACTCGCGCACCAAATCTATTGATTCATGGTGTCGGGCGTGTTTTGGTATCGCTCCCAGATCTGGTGTCTATATCTATAGGGATCGCGGAAACCCTTATCCAGCAAGGGATCTCAGCCGATACCATCGATGGTTGGTTTGACTGGCGAAATGGGCGCCCGACGAATGGGGGATGATCGGGCGAAACGGCGAGCGGACCCAGCAAATCGGGCCGTCGCGCCGCTGGAACGACTTGTCCGCGACCGCTGCACATACGAGTGCGCGCGAGGCCGTTATGTGGCGTTTTCAGCCCGATCGACCACCCGGACTGCGCGTAGGCCACGCCGTCACTCATCCTCTTTGCAGAACGACGAGAAACGCGGTGCCGTTATTTCCGAGTGAGCTTGCCCCGCCGGCTCCGGTTACGCTGACGATCGTGTAGCCCTGGCTCAGCAGCCAAGGAAGCGCGTCGTTTGCACGGTCGGAGGTATTCGCATCACCGGTGAACAATGTCGACGTGGCTGGACGACCCGTCGCTGCAGGGTATGCCATTACTACTCGCACGGATTTACCAACTGCGTCATCGTTCATCGCTTAGCCTCGCTAGTGTGGAAACCGGATGGAAGACTCATGGGCCTCGTGGCGCCACCGCATCAATCAAGCCAGCCGACACAACCAAGACTGAGCGTAGGCGACACCATCGACAAATTCAATGCCGCTCAATACGCGCAGACCGGCGCCACGCCTACCCGCAATGGCGTGCGAGTTCGTTAAAGTATTCGCGGCGTATCGCCGCATCGTATAACCACTCAGGTTGAGACTGACTATGACTGATACATTCACGCCAAATAGCGTCCCCTCCGCGAAGCCTTGACGACGAAATTACCTGCTGCGCATCTATCGCGCATCCAGTGGTCAATGGGCTGGGGAGCTGTTTGTCGGCGGGGAGGACGTATGCGACATCGCGGGATGTACCTCACCAGAAGAGGTCGAACAGGCCGCATGGATAGCGGACCTGCACCCCGATCGCGTCGAAATAGAGCGGCCCGCAGGAAAGGGGAGGAACCTACGGACCTGACTGCTTCCCACCACCAACGAATGGGACGCGGCTACCCGAAGCTTAACCCGGACGGTGCAGGGCCAATACGCGCAGACCCACAAAGAAAGCCCGCCGCAGCGGGCCAAGAGGAGGTGATCTACAACACGTTCCGTCCCCAGGGAGGGAAACGCATTCAGAGACTAACCCGGAATCAATGACGCCAAAAAAAAGCTCGCCGAAGCGGGCAATCCCATCACGTCGCGAGAAATCGCGAAGGGGACCGTTTTACGTTGTCTAGCAGCTATCTGTCGCGGCGTCGCCGGCGCTCCTCGTCACCGACGCGGATGCACGAGCCTGAAGTTGAGCGAGCGTCACGGCCATAAGCGGCCCGACTGTGCGGTTTTGGTCACGCCTCGATATGGCCGCCGCCGCTGTCTTCGATCAGGCCAAAGACTGCGTGGCGTGCTGGCAACCGCCCTAGCTTTCAGTATCGCTACGACCGGCGCCATGGCCGTGCAGTGGAGACCTTTATCCTGCGGCAAAACGATTGGATACGAAACGTCCGCCAAGATGGCGCTTCATAATGGCGTCCAGAATCTCCAACTTACGTCGTCAGCCGGCAACGGCGGCTGTGATACATTGAATTCCCGTCCTTGGTCCCGACGCGAAATCTCCTTTTACTTTTTTAAGCCCGCTTCGCGGGCTTTTTCTTTGTCTGCGGCTCCAGAAACGGCCCGTGTCGTCGGGGCCGGGCGCGAGCTGATGCCGCGCCTACGCCCGGAGCGTGCCCGACGGCGCCTGAGCCCGCCTGCCGCATCAGGCGCCCTTCTGGCGCGCGGATGACCGATCGAAGGTGAGAAGTTTTGTTCTCGCCTGCCACTGCCGCCAGCGCATCCGGTTGCGCCGCAAGGTTGTTTTTTGGCCCGCCTCGCCGGCGGGTTTTTATTGTCTTCCGGCACCAGAAACGGCCGTAGCGACGCTGTCGGGAGTGAGCTGACGTCCAACCCGCGCCCGGAGGCGCCTCGTCGCCTGCCGGTCGGCGCGGTCCTCCGTTGACGATCTCCAGCGCCGCCGCCAGATATCCGGTGCGCTGGCGCGATGTGCGGGCTGCCGCGCACACGCCGCGCCCCTCGAAGGGGTAACCTTGATGTACGCTCCTTGGTCCGGGCGTAAACCCCTCTTAAAGGCCCGCCTCGCTTCCGGCGGGCTTTTTTCTTGCTCGGCCGCCTGCTGCCCCCTGCGTCGCCGCTGCCGGGCGGCGCTGATGCGCGCCTACCTCCCGGAATCCCCGACGGCGCCTGCGCCCGCCTGCCGCGTCCTGTGCCACTCTTTCTGCAAGCCCGCTTTTCCTGCGCTTGGACGACCGATGACGGCTCCGCGCCCACGCCTGCGGACGTCTGATCGAGGCTACTTCGAGTAGAGCCTCGATATGCGGCGATCCATCGCATGCGAACGATCATGTTTTTCTATCAGCTTTCACGTAAGCATCATTGTTCGGAAAAAAAAGCATGTCCCCTGAAGTTCCTGTCGCCCCAATGACCTACCGGAAATTCATGATCAACATCACGGCCACCAGCTACGGCTACATCATCCGCGACAACGCGGGGCACTTTATCTGCACGGCGCCGACCATTGAAGCGGCGCAGCGCCTGATCGATCGCTGGTGGGAGCATCCATGACTGGCGTTACTCCCGAGAGCATTGTCCCCAGCCTAGTCGTGATCATGGCGGGCCGAGTCGGGCGCCTCGGTTGACGTTTAATTCTTGAGAGACCGCGCGGGCCCTGCCAGAACACAGACGAGTTCCCGCGGTACACGTTGGCCGTGGCGACCTTCAAAACCTCTAGCCATTGCTGCTCGCGGAGGCGCGCGATAGCCCGCTGGACAGTCGGACGGCTGAGGCCCGTAAGCGGTCGGGGGAAGGCTCGGATTCTTTCTCTGTTGGGGCATAAGCCCGTAGGGCACGTCAGACCGTAGGCAGGGACGTCGCGGGAATACGAGAGTACAGGCGGGAGAGCGGCCCGCAGGATACGGGGAACCCGCGGACCTAACCCACCAATCCTCCCCATCGAGCAGAGGCGGGCTAGGTGCAGCTTATGCGAATTCCGTGTAACACCCACTGCGCGGAGGCCCACGGACAAAAAGAAGCCCGCCGAAGGAAAGCCCGCCGGGTAAGGTTGCGCGGGAGCCTGCTTCTTTGCCTCCGGGGAAAAGCAGCAGAGCCAGACATTTCTGTTGCCTTTCAGCAACAGAACAGCTTACTGCCAAGGCAAAATTTTCGGCTTATCCACATTAAGCACGTGTATAGAAGAACCTTTCCCGCCTCCGATCCTAGGAATGGGATCCAATTTTGGCGAAACTTATGCACAGAAAAAGTGGACGAGTCTGTGGATAACTATCGAGGAAAATTTGCAAGCTACTGATCAAGCTAAATTTTGATGGTGCTTGAACAAAAAAAAGCCCGCCGTAGGCAATCAGGCGGGCACCAAGACCAAAGAATTGCAAAGCGCGTCCTCGACATGCTCGACGGGAACGCCCTACCAGCATAGACGCTGCGCAGAAAAAAGTTTTGTCGAGGAACGGACCGCGATCTACAACCGGATGCGCGGCTGCGGCCGTGTGTCATCGGCACGGAAGCGTGTTCCGGTGCCCATCATTGGGCCCGGGTGTTCCAGCAATACGGCCACACGGTCAAAGCACGACTAGTCAGCATCACGAAAGCCTGCGACGCCTACCTGCGTAGCCTGCTGGTACTCGGCGCTCGCTCCGTCATCGCCCATCGCTGAGAAGCAGGACCGTTTCAGCCTCTGGGTCCGAAACCTGGTCGAGCGCCGTGGCTACGGCGCGCAGCTGTCGCGATCGCGGCGAATAATGCGTTCTTCAAGCGGCGCGATCGCAACGGCCAGGAGCGCTGGTGGCTCGCTATCACTGGCAAAGGCAACAAGGAGCGCTTGCTGCCGGCCACTGCGGAGTTGAGGGCGGAGCTGGCTCGATACCGGCAGCACTACGATCTGCCGTCGCTGCCCTACCCGCACGAGCCGACGTCGCTGCTGTTGCCGATCGGTGGCCTGCATCGGCCAATGACGCGCGGAGGCGTGCACCTGATCGTGAAGCAGGTCTTTGAGAATGCGATTGACCATCTCACGTCGAGCGGCGAACCTCGCGAACGCGCTGCGGAACGCCTCAGGCAAGCCTCGGCCCACTGGCTGCGCCATACCGCCGGTTCACACATGATGGACGGCCAGGTTGACCTGCGTTACGTGCGCGACAACCTCGGTCACGCATCGATCTCGACCACCAGTCAATACCTGCACGCGGATGACGATGATCGCCATCGGGCAACCGAGTCCGGGCTCAAACTGAACTGGTAAAGGCCGCAGCCATTTGCCCGATCTCGCAGTGCAGCGGCCCTTCACCGTAGCAACTCGGTGGCGCGTTTTCGGCCCTTGCTGCCGTTGGTTCAATGACATGTCAGCGGCAGGTGAGGACCCCATTGCCATCATTCAGTGGCCGGTTGGATTTGTCGATCGTGAATGGCCGCCGTCGGAGAAATCGAATGTTCGTTGACGACTCGTTCCTGTCTCTGAGGTCCTTTCGGCGAGTGCCACTACCGCCCTCTAAAGCGGCCTTCCGTCCCGCGCCGCCGGGTCTGACATAGCCGGAGTTCCCCGCTTCCTGGTCGCCTCTGTGTCTACTGCCGACGACTATTCAGGGCTTTCTCGCGGACGCAAGTACACACGGCATCGGGACTTGCACCTCACCGTTCTCCGTATACGATGCCGCATCGTCGGACACGGCTTGCCGGATCGAAGCCAGCGCGTCCGGTGATTGCGCCTTCAAGATCGCCGCGACGCGGACACCGCCGCGCATCAGGACGTCGAAAGGCGTTTCGGGCGCTCGGATACGTAACGTTTGACTGACTTCCGCAATGCGGGGCTCAACGAAGCCGGCATCAAGCAGCGCACGCTCCGATTCGTGCGCGTCGCTGAAGCGGAAGAACGGAGGCCCAGGAGGCAGTTGGACATCCATGCGACCGTGCTTCTCAATGGCCTTGAGCACCATCCCGAATCCAACGGTCTGGTTCGGCGGCGCCCAAACGGTAAACGCGACTCGGCCTCCACATCGCAGCACCCGAAACGCTTCGGCGAGCGCGGCCTCGGGACGAGCGAAATGCAGCATTCCGAAGCTGATACCAACCGCGTCAAAACTCATATCCGGAAAAGGCAGATCTTCGGCGCTCCCAGGACGGAATACGACGTCGGGAAAAATGCGTCTCGCTTGCTGGACCATCGCGTCCGCGAAATCGATGCCGACTGCATCGCCGCCACGACGCGCTGCTGCTGCCGCGAGATAGCCGGGTCCTGACGCGACATCAAGGAACTGGACACCCGCACGTACCTCAAGCACATCGAGCAACGCATCATTGGACTGCGTCGTCAGTTCGCCAAAATACGAGTGATACGGCTGTGCGACTGTTTCCCAGCCCTGACGCTCAAAGGCGCTGAATTCGTCTTGTTCCATGTCACACCTCCATCCGGTTCACCCTATCGCACCTCGACATCGGACTGACGCGATCCGAGCCGACGCATGCTGGTCAGGTTAGTGCCGCTCGGCCACTTGTACAAGACTGCATGGGAGTTTCGGAATTCGTCCTGTCACGCCACCACCATCGATGAATACAGTGAACCTCGTCGTATATGACATTGTGCCGAGATAGGCAAGTGCGTCCGCGATGCGCGTCCCGTGTCCCCCTATCAACGGACGGTCGCGAGCATTGGTCGAGTGGCTCCTCCTGGCCGGTTTGAGTCGGATAATCACGTGGTCCACCAGCATGTGCGGGGAAGTGTACTGCCTACCTCCATTCGCAGAA
>NZ_FCON02000226.1 GCF_001544535.1 Caballeronia choica
GGTTCGCCGCCTTGCAGCCGATCGCACAGGGACTGCTGGGTGAATTCGGCGGCACGGGTGCCGAGGTTGGTCGGGGCTTGACGCTGCGCACGGATCACGGTTCGCAGTACACGGCCGATGACTTCCTCAACCAGGTCAGGTTCTGGGGCGTCACGCCGAGCTTCGCCTTCGTCGCCGAACCGCAAACGAATGGCGTCGCTGAGCGCTTCAACCGGACGCTGAAGGAACAAGCCATTCACGGTCGCATCTTCAGGAACCTGGAGGAAGTTCGGGCCGCGGCCGTCGAGTTCAAAGATCGTTACAACCGTCATTGGCGTCTCGAAAAACTGGGCTTTATGTCACCCCATGAAGCCCGTCACGCAGCCACCATGAAAGAGGCCGCCTGAGTTGCAAACCCGTGTCCAGACAATCCGAGCCGGTACACCGCGGCTTGATCGGACTGGTGCACAACGTACTGTTCCTCGGCCGGTTTTCATTTCCTTACGATGCCAGTCAGTTCACTCCGGCCGCTCCGTGGGGTGCGTGGGTAATCCTGGTTCCGGTGGTCGGCGGAGTTGGCGTCACCTGGATTGTGAACAAGTTTGCACCGGAGGCGAAGGGCCACGGCGTACCCGAGGTGATGGACGCGATCTATTACAAGCGCGGCGTGATCCGGCCGGCGGTGGCCCTCGTGAAGTCGATCGCCTCAGCCCTGGCGATCGGATCTGGCGCCGCCGTGGGGCGGGAAGGCCCGATCATTCAGATCGGCTCGGCGCTGGGTTCCACACTCGGACAAGTCGTACGAATGACCCCAGGCCAGCGCATCACGCTAGTGGCGGCGGGCGCGGGTGCCGGCATCGCATCGACGTTCAACACCCCGATTGGCGGAGTGCTGTTTGCCACGGAATTGATGCTCCCCGAGGTCAGCGTCAACACCTTTCTTCCCGTCGCGTTGGCCACAGGTACGGCGACATTCATCGGTCGGTTGTTTTTTGGCGCCGCACCTGCGTTTTTTGTCCCGGCGCAGCTGGGCGCGATTCCGAATGAACCGGGCAGCGCGCTCACACTCGCCCTTTATGCCGTGCTGGGCGCGCTTACTGGTGCCGCTGCCGCACTGCTCATCCGAGCGCTTCATTGGGCCGAGGATGCGTTCGATCGTATTCCTGGGCCCTATCTTCGCCATGCGTGTGGAATGTCGCTTGTCGGCGTTTTGATATACCTGCTTTTTCGCTATGCCGGTCACTACTACGTGGAAGGTGTGGGCTATGCAACGATCCAGGCCACGCTCTATGGTCACCTGCAAGGTGGCGCGTTTCTCTTGCTGCTCGCGTTGTGCAAGACGTTCGCTACGTCGGTGAGCCTTGGCTCGGGCTCCTCGGGCGGTGTGTTCTCGCCGTCGCTCTTCATTGGTGCGACGCTCGGGGCATCGTTCGCATCGCTCATGGCGATGATGATGCCGGGGGCACCCGTGAGCGCGCCAGCATTCGCCATGGTCGGAATGGGCGCCATGGTGGGGGGCGGTACCGGCGCTGCGATGACAGCGGTCGCGATGATCTTCGAGATGACACGCGACTACGACATCGTCCTGCCAATGATCATCGCGGTCGCGTTCAGTCTGGGTGCTCGCCGACTCCTATCACGTGAGACGATCTACACCCTCAAACTCGTGCGGCGAGGACATCCGATTCCCAACGCGCTTCACGCCAACATGTACATGGTGCAGAACGCAGCGCAGGTGATGGAAACTGACGTTTTAGTGCTCGATGAGAGCGTGCCGTTTCAGCACGTTCTATCGCGGTCCGAAGGGCCCGCATTCCGGCACGTGGTGGTGACGAAAAAGCACGAAATCGAGGGCGTTCTACGAGTCAATATCGGGCTGCGCCGCGCGGTCAGCCAGGGCCTCGGTGACATCACGGTGGGCTCGCTGGCGCAAACCAATTTCATCGTGGTGCGCGAGAATGACGTCGCATTCGACGTCATCACCCGCCTCTGGAAGAAACATGCGGCCATGGCGGTGGTCGTGAGTCGAGGCGATGCTCAGGGACCGCCAAGGGTACTCGGCGTCATTGCGAAAGAACATATTGCCGACTCGGTGGCGAGCAGCATCAAGGTCTTTCCTGGATGACTGGGGTCGGACGGGTCTTCAGGTCGATGCCGCGTTCGGCCTTGCTGAAGGCTTGCATACACGAGGGCGAACGGAGAGTAGAAATGAAAACGGGAAGTGGAATGCACACTGTGCGCGAACGCGTTCGCGAGTTACTGCACCTCGATGCACTGAAGGGACATGCCCGTACCGAGGCGGCGCCGGCAGTTCCGGACGCACCCCAATGGGTCATCGTCTATCGGACGGCGACGGGATTTTGTTGCGTTTATCGCGATGAGGCCATCGGCTTTCATGAGTTGGTCGATGTTCAACTGTGGGCCGAAGAGATGGACGTTCAGCCTTATTTTATAGGCCAGTGAAGCGCCCTGTGCCTTTCACCTCAGTTCCTCAGCGAGAGTTACTAATCGCCAACACGTAGAGGCGCACCAGCAATTGCTGAACCGCCCTTGCGTTTGCCGCGACCCCGGGCACGGATCGTGCGCCACCAACTTCTGTCCTCGCCGACGCGAGAGACCTTCGAAGAATATGGGGCGGCGAGCGAAACATGTCTGTTGCCAGAAGACCCAATAGAGCACCCGATCAGGCACCGACCGCCCACGACGAAATCCCGGCGCACTCATGGGCCAAGCCTGTTTCGCCCGGACTCATCTCGGCTGCGACCGACAATGATCCAAGTGGGCTCGCGACATATTCGCTCGCCGGTGCACAGTTCGGATACGACATGCTTTGGACCTGCGTGCTGTCCTATCCATCAATGGTCGCATTCCAGCTTGTCGCCGCGAGGATTGCGGCGCTGACCAGCAATGGCCTGACAGTGAACATGCGCGAACATTATTCGCGCTTCCTGTTCTACATTGCGGTCGCGAGGTTTCTCATTGCGAACCTATTCAACATTGCGGCCGACATTGTCGCGATGGGCATCGCCGCACAGCTGCTCTGGCGCGGATCGATCCCGCTCTTCGCCGCGCTGTTTGGCATCGCGTCGGTCACACTCCAGTGGTTCGTCCCCTATGCGCGCTACGCGCAGGTGCTGAAATGGCTCACGCTCACGCTGCTCGCGTACGTCGGCGTGGCCGTCGCGCTCGACATGCCGTGGGAGGCGATCGCCATCCGGTCGCTCGTGCCCCGGATCACCTGGTCTGAGCATTACTTTACGATCCTACTTGCTGTGCTTGGCACTACGATCAGCCCCTACCTCCTGTTCTCCCAAGCCGAGCAGCAGGTCGAAGAAAAGCGGCCGCAAATGGTCGGCGATGATAAAGACGCCAGCAGGCGCGAGCGTCAGTTGATCAGCGTGCGTAGGGACACCGTGATCAGAACTGCTTTGTCCAATGGCGTGGGTTTTTTTGTCATGGCCGCTGCCGCCGCGACGCTGCATCGGAACGGAAACGGCTTGAACCATGCGCGGGACGCCGCTCGTGTGATCGAGCCGGTAATGGGCGGCTACGCTCCGGTCGTGCTCGCCCTTGCGTTCATCGGCACGGCATTCCTGGCCCTCCCCCCGCTCGCCGGTTCGGCCGCTCACGCGGCCGCGAGCGCAGTCGATCGGCATAGTGACCAGCAGCAGGGCGATGGGCAGCGCGATGGGCAGCGCGATCGGAGGATCGCGCTCATGCTCGTCGCCGTGATGACCCTGGGCGTGTCGATCGGCGTAACGCTCACAATCATGCGGATCGAACCCATTCAAATTCTTTACTGGGGGGCGGTGGCTAACGGATCGACGGCGATGCCGATCATGGTCCTGCTTGTCATGCTGAGTACGAAGCGCTCGGCCGTGGGCGACCTCAGCGCTCACTGGTCGCTTCGCGCGCTGTGCTGGCTCGCCACCGTCTGCGCGGGGGCTGCGCTCGTCGCCCGATTCGCGTGCGGTTGGTTCCAGTAGCGCAGCCTCTCGGTCACCGCGACCTGAGAACGTTACGTGCGCCACGATCAGTGCGGGCCTTGACGCTTCTTCTCTGCGCGTTGCGGCCATGCAAACGCGAGCGGTCACGTCGCCCGGAGCGACCTTTGGCATGTAGAACACGAAAAGCCCCCGTGGCACGCCTACTGCTCCGAGCCAGAGAATCACGGTCAAATCATCCACACCAGCAACGATCGGTGTGATCCGAAGTGGGGGTACGAAAATGTCAAAGATTGTGGTCGTCACAGGCGCCGGTGCTGGAGTGGGCCGGGCAACCGTGGAAGAATTTGCCCGACGAGGGTACGACGTTGCGCTGCTGTCGCG
This sequence comes from Caballeronia choica, assembly GCF_001544535.1. Taxonomy (GTDB): domain Bacteria; phylum Pseudomonadota; class Gammaproteobacteria; order Burkholderiales; family Burkholderiaceae; genus Caballeronia; species Caballeronia choica. The sequence continues at coordinate 4,308 of NZ_FCON02000226.1, forward strand.
CGATTCGCAGCGGCTCGAACGGGCGGCCGCCCACCTCCGTGCCGAATACGGCGTGCGCGCGCTGCCGATCCCGACCGACGTCGCCGATGCACAAGCGGTCGAGGACGCAGCGGCCCGCACGGAAAAGGAGCTCGGGGCGATTGACGTATGGGTGAACGTTGCGATGGCCACCGTTTTTGCGCCAGTGTCCTCACTCACGGCGCGGGAGTTCGAGCGGGGCACGCAGGTCACCTATCTTGGCCAGGTACACGGGACGATGGCTGCGCTGGCACGCATGCGCGCACGCAATCGCGGCACGATCGTCAACGTCGGCTCGGCATTGGGATATCGATCCGTGCCGCTCCAGTCGATTTATTGCGGCGCCAAGTTCGCCGTCCGCGGCTTTACCGATTCGCTGCGCTCGGAGATTCGTCACGACCGCCTCAGGGTTCACCTGACCATGGTCGACCTGCCTGCCGTTAATACGCCGCAATTCGATTGGGCGAAGAACAAGATGGGCCGCCGGGCCAAACCGGTCGCGCCGATCTACCAGCCGGAGGTCGCCGCACGCGCCATTTTCTTTGCCGCGACTCATCGCCAACGGGAGGTGTGGGTTGGATTTTCCACGGTCAAAGCAATCCTCGCGAACCGCGTGGCGCCCGCCCTCATCGATCGCTATCTCGCGAGCGCGGGCTATCGTGGCCAATTGACCGATGAGCCGCTGCCTGAGGACGCACCGGCTAATCTGTACGAACCCGTCCCCGGTGACTACGGCGCACATGGGCGGTTCGACGATCAAGCAAGGCCGCGCAGTTGGGAAATGTTCACGGACCGGCACCGTAGTGCGTTCTGGTTGCTGGCGGGAATTGGCGTGGCCGGATGCGTGAGCCTACTTGCCAGAGGACGACGGAACTCGCCATCATGAGCCGCCCGATCGAGGACTATGCAGTTCTCTCGGACGGCGAGACGGCGGCTCTGCTCTGCCGCGACGGCTCCATCGACTGGCTTTGCTGGCCGCGCTTTGACGACGATGCATGCTTCGCTGCGCTGCTCGGCACGCCCGACAACGGACACTGGTCGCTCTGTCCGGTCGACACGATCCTGCGGCAGCACCGTCGCTACCAGGACGATACGCTTGTCATGGAAACCGACTGCGACGTGAGCGGCGGCGCCGCGCGCGTGATCGACTTCATGCCAGTTGGTGTGCCGTCGCAGTCGGTGGTGCGGATCGTCGTGGGTCTGCGCGGAGTCGTTCGGATGCGCTCTTGCTTGCGCCTGCGCTTCGATTACGGCGCATTGCCGCCGTGGGTGGCGTCGGTTGATGGCACGCTGCAAGGAAAGGTCGGCCCCGACCTCGTGGTCCTACGCGCAGATTGCGAGCTCGATATAACGGACGAATCAATCAATGCCACGTTCGAGGTCGCAGCAGACGAACGGGTGGTTTTTGTGCTGAGCTATGGCTGCTCGCATCTGCCGCCGCCCACACCCGTCGATGCTGAAGCGGCACTGCGTGCAACCCAGCAACATTGGACGGAATGGATCAGCAATTTCGACAGCGCGAAGACCCTGTGGCCTGCCCAAGTCAGGCGCTCGCTCCTGACGTTGAAGGCGTTGATCTATCGCCCGAGCGGGGCGATCGTTGCGGCGCCCACTACGTCGTTGCCCGAAGCGCCCGGAGGGCGCCTGAACTGGGATTATCGGTATTGCTGGCTACGAGACGCCAGTTTCGCGCTTGTTGCTCTGCTCAACGCTGGCTTTCATGAGGAGGCGCAGGCTTGGCGTGGTTGGCTGCTGTGCGCAATCGCGGGGTCGCCTGAAAACATCCGGATCATGTACCGCGTGGATGGTGGGCGCCACCTGCAGGAGCGGACAATCGACTCGCTGCAAGGCTATCGATACGCGACGCCCGTGCGTGTCGGCAATGCGGCAGGAACGCAGCATCAGGTCGACGTGCTCGGTGAGGTCCTGGATTGCCTTGATGTCGCCCGTCGAGCAGGCCTCGCGACGACCAATCAGGAAGACATCGTGGAACAGCGCATTGTCGAGCATCTTGAGAAAGTCTGGAACACGCCGGGCTCGGGGATCTGGGAATCGCGCGCCGAACCTCGCCACTACACGTATTCCAGGGTGATGGCATGGGTCGCGGTGGATAGATTTATTAATCATCAAGCGCGCGAGAACGCCGCCGTTTCTCCGATCCTGGAAAGGCTCACTGCATTGCGCCAGACGATCCATGATGAAATCTGCCGTGAAGGCTGGAATCAAGCGCTCGGCTCCTTCACGCAATACTATGGCGGCGAAGAACTCGATGCGAGTGCGCTGCTCATGCCGCTCGTCGGTTTTCTGCCTGTCGACGATTCTCGCATGGCGTCGACGATCGATACGATTCAGCGCGAACTGTCGGAAGAAGGGCTGATCCGGCGAAAGAAAGCGCGCCCGGAGGGACCAAACGAAGGAGCATTCCTCGCGTGTTCGTGCTGGATGGCCGACTGCCTGCAGATGCAGGGCCGCAGTGCCGAAGCACGGGCACAATTCGAGCGGGTGCTGGCCGTCTGCAACGATCTCGGGCTGTTGTCTGAACAGTACAACGTTGCGGGCAAATGTCTCACCGGCAACTTTCCGCAGGCGTTGACCCACCTCGCGGTGATCAATACCGCCTTGAGCTTGAGTGGACCGACCCTGCAAAGGGGCGGTGGCTGATCACGATGCGTGCAAAGTCCTGCGCGGCCGCTTTGCCGCTTCGTCTTTTTGTTGCGCTAGATTATCCCGTATGACCCGCTTTCAACAGCAGGCGTTGGGGCCTTTCACACATTCCTGTGTACGTTCAGTTCACCACGTGCCGCAAGCACTTCGATGCGATCGGCGGTGCGGCAGGCAATCGCCTGAATCGTCAACGACGGGTTCACGCCCCCAACCGTCGGAAACACCGATCCGTCGCAGATCCACAGGTTGGGAATGTCCCAGCTGCGGCAATCCGCATCCACGACGCTCGTGCGCGGATCGTCGCCCATGCGCGCAGTGCCGTTCAGGTGGCAGGTGTCATCGGTTTCGTTCCAGATCTCGCTCGCGCCGGCCGCCTGCAGTGCCTGTCCCATGAAATCCAGAGCGTGCGCGATCAGGCGGCGGTCGTTGTCGCAGAACGAATACGTCACCCGCGCGACAGGCAGCCCGTACTGATCCTTCTCATCGGCAAGCGTCACACGGTTGCGCTCCTGCGGCAGCGTCTCGCCTACGATTTTCAATCCGGCCTGATGGTTGTACTTCTGCATCTCGCGCATGAGCGCTTCGCCCCATAGCCCGCGTCCGTTTTGCGTCGCGACCCACGCATTCGGCAACGGCCCCTGGCTCATGTAGCAATAGCCGCCAAAGAAGTCCTTGCCCTTGTCGGTGTAATTCCAGTGCTCGGTGAGCGCGAGCGATGGCGGCCCCTTGTACCAGCGGATCTCTTCCTGCATTACGCCCCAGGTGGCCTGGTTCGACTGCACCGTGAGATTCTTGCCGACGAGGCCCGAGCTGTTCGCGAGCCCCTCTGGAAAGTGGCCGTTGGCAGACATCAGCAAAAGTCGCGGCGTCTCGATCGCGTAGCCCGCCACGACAACGTTTCGCGCACGCTGAAACTGCCAGCGCCCCTCCCGGAAATATTCGACCCCGGTCGCGAGGCCCCTTTCGTTGGTATCGATGCGGCCGACCATCGCGAGATCCCGTATTTCAGCGCCGGCGGCAAGTGCGCGCGGTATCCATGTGACGAGCGCGCTCTGCTTCGCATTGGTCGCGCATCCCGACACGCAAAAACCCCGATAGACACATGGATGCGCCTCGCCCCGAGGCGCGGACAAGGTGGCGAGCGGCGCGGGCGACCACGGGATACCAAGCGCCTCGGCACCACGCGCGAGCACGAGTGCGGCCGCGTTCAACTCATGCGGACGGTACGGATAGCGGGGGCGCTTCGGTCCCCACGGATAGTTCACTGGGCCAGAGATCTTGAGCGCATCCTCGACTTGCGCGTAATAGCGCCACATTTCGCGCCAGTCGAGGGGCCAGTCCGCGCCATAGCCAAGGAGGCTCTTCGACTTGAACCACTCCGGGCGAAAGCGCAACGACACCATCGCGA
>NZ_FCON02000227.1 GCF_001544535.1 Caballeronia choica
TTTCTTTGCTTACTTTCTTTGCAGCAGCAAAGAAAGTGAGTCCCGCCCCGGACAGGGGCAGAGCAAATAAACCAAAACCAAAACAAGTTCCACAGAAGCCCAGGCGCATCAAACGGTGTAAACAACACCACCCCACCCCAAGCGCCAGCAATTCAGGAACTCATGTGCAGTGTCCCATTAACCCCGTTCGGAAAGAACCCGCCTTTGACCGCCGCCGCGCTAGTCAGGTAGACGATGTTCAAAACGTCCCCGGGCGTGCGGCTGAACGCAATCCCATTCTGGTCCAGCGGCACGATATTGGCGATGTCGGGCGTCGCGCCCACGATGCCCTGGTCGTCGTCGACCGTATTGTCAAGACTGTCCCGCGCATCCGAGATCGCACCAGCCGCGGTGCGCAGGCTCGGCGTCTCGAGTCCTTTGGCGTAGAGCGTCGTGCGCACGATCGCCGCGTGATACGCCTCCGCCGCGAGAATGCCGGCCGCCGCTTCCAGATAGGTCTTGTTCGTGATGAGCGGCGACGCGCCCTTATAGGCGGTCACACCGACGTCCTCGAAAATGAACGCGCCAAGCAGGAAGTTGTTGTCGTTCGCGTACGGATTGAACGCCACGCCCGCGCCGACGAGACCCGCCGCGCGAGCCGCCGTCGAGAACGCGCCGTTCGGATCGGTCCCGCCGACATCGATGGCCGGTTGCGCGACCGCCGACGCGCCGAGCGTCGCGCGCAGGAACGCGACGTGTTCCATCTCGTCGCGCGCGATCTCTTTCGCGTATTGCGCGACGAGCGGGTCCTGGAACGGCACCTGTTGTCCGCCGATCACGGCGCCCGGCGTGCCTTGTCCGCCGAGCATGCCGGACGGCAACCCGGTCCCCGTCACCGCGTACTGGTAGAACTGCGCTTCGAGGTATTCGAGGTTCAGCGCGAAGTTGAGGATCTCCTCGTCGGTTGGCGCGGTCGTGCTCGCCATCACGTTGTTCCCGGAGCCGCCGCCGCATGCGCTGATGAGGGTGCCGCCGATCAGCCCCAACCCCAGACCGCCCGCATTGCGAAAGAACTGGCGACGTCTTGCGCGCCGGTCCGCCCGGCGGTCGAGCACACCCATCAGCACCGAAGCATCGTTCATGGTCATCTCCTTTTACTGGTTCGATCGGTTTGGCAACAAGCCTGCGAGGCGGCGTGCTCCGGGTACAAGAGACGGCCTTGCGCGATAGAACGATGGCGATCGCGGGCGCGAAGAAGCACCGGGCCGCATGTATGCGACCGTTTGGGCGTCTTCACATGCAGTTACGAACCGGCGCAGAGGATGGATGCAGACGGAAGGAAATAATCCGGGCGGGGAAGAAGCGACACCGTTACCTAAATGTGTGCGCCTAGCTTTGATAGCGCGAGTCGTCGGGCTTGAAGCGGCAGCCCAGCCGATAGCGCGAGCCGGGATGCACGAAGCGGGCGAACGTCACCGCGACGCTGCCCGTCCAAGTGCGGCGCATCAGCGTGAGGCAGGGTTCGTCGGCTGCGATTTCGAGCAGCTCGGCTTCGGAACGCGTCGGCAGGCAGGCATCGACGACGTGTTCGATCTCGTGCGCCGGCACCGTCGCCGCGAGATATTCGGAGGGACGCACGGCGGAGAAGTCCTGCTCGAGAAACGCGGGCGCGACCGCCGGATTCACATAGCGGTCTTCGAGCCGCACCGGCACGCCGTTCTCCCGATGCACGCAGATCAGGTGAAACACCGAAGAACTCGGCGGCAGGCTCAACGCGTTCGCGACCGCTGCCGGCGCGCTCTCGCGCTGCACGAGCAGGGTCTCGTAGCTGTACTCGTGGCCGCGCGAGCGAATCTCGTCGCCGATGTGCGCGATCATCAGCAGCGTGGATTGCGGCTTGGCCTTGGCGACGAACGTGCCGATGCCCGAGAGTCGCGTGATCCAGCCTTCGCCCGTCAGTTCGCGCAACGCTCGATTGATCGTCATGCGCGAGACGCCGAGGGATTCGACGAGACTCAACTCCGAAGGAATGCGGTCGCCGGGCTGCCACGTGCCCGCTTCGATCTTGCCGCGAATGTAGGTTTTCACCTGCGCATAGCGCGCGAGGGGAGCGTCGGTGTCGGCGTCGGTATCGGTGGCGTCCGAGGGCTTTGAGTGCATCGTTCCCGACATGACGCCGTCTCCTCAGTGGCGTGCTGGGCGCACGGAGTCGTTTGTGCTGCCGCCGCGCATGCGGTTCGCACGATCCGCCACGATGACCGAACCGCTCGCGCTCATGCCGGCTCTCCTTCATTGCCGCGCGACCAGAACGCATTGCGGTCGAAGTAGTTCTGCAAGAACTGCCGCAGGCGTGGATGCTGCGCGTCGTGGAAGACTTCGCGCGGACGGCCCTGCACCGCGATGCGCCCCTGGTCGATGAACATCACCTTGTCCGCGACCTGCGCGGCGAAACCCATCTCGTGCGTGACGACGGCCATCGTCATGCCGTCGCGCGCGAGTTGCTTCATCACCTGCAGCACTTCGCCGACGAGTTCCGGATCGAGCGCCGACGTGGGCTCGTCGAAGAGCATGATGTGCGGCTCCATCGCGAGCGCGCGCGCGATGGCGACGCGCTGTTGCTGGCCGCCCGAGAGCTTCGCAGGATAGGCATCGCCCTTGTGCGCGAGGCCGACCGTGTCGAGCATCGCGTTGGCGCGCCGCCTTGCGTCCGCGCGCGGCAGGTGCCGCACGCGCAAGAGCGCTTCCATCACGTTGTCGAGCGCGCTCATGTGCGGCCAGAGGTTGAACTGCTGGAACACCATGCCGATGTTGCGCCGCACGCGATTGATCTCGCCCTGCGACGCGCGCACGCGCCGGCCGTTGCGCTCGCCATAACCGAGCAGTTCGCCTTCGATGCGCACTTCGCCCTCGTCGTAGGTTTCGAGCGCGGCGAGGCAGCGCAGCAGCGTGCTCTTGCCCGAGCCCGACGGCCCGATGATGCACACGACTTCCGATCGCTCGATGTCGAGATCGACGCCGCGCAGGACTTCGACTTGGCCGAAACGTTTGCCGAGGTTGCGCACTTCGATGAGCGGCGCGGGCCGTGGCGAGACCGAAGGCGTCGCGGACAACGACTGGTCGGAGGCGGAGGCAGGAAGGTCGATCATGGCATTCATCGGTTCACCGGGTAACAGGCCATCGAGCCATAGGTCCCATCGGTCAGAGCATGAAGCGCGTGAGCCGCGCTTCCGCCCAGAGTCCCGCGCGCGACGCGAGCTCGACGAGCAGCAGATAGCAGACGCACAGCGCGAGCAGCGTTTCGACGAAAGCGAACGTGGCCGAGCCGATGCCGGTCAGCACGAACGTGAGTTCGGGCACCGTGACGATCGAGAGCACGGCAGTTTCCTTGCTGAGCACGATGATCAGGTTGACGAGCGCGGGCACGATCAGCACGAACGTCTGCGGAATCTGGATGCGCAGCACGGCCTGCCAGCGCGACATGCCGAGACACGACGCCGCTTCGAGATGACCGGGCGGCACCGAGCGAAAGCCCGAGCGGAACGCTTCGGCGAAGTATGCGCTGCCATAGAGGCCGAGGCCGAGCACGCCGGCTGTCAGCGGTTCGAGCGTGAGGCCGAACGACGGGCCGCCGTAGTAGAGCAGGAAGAGCTGCACGAGAAACGGCGTGCCGCGAAAGAGTTCGATGTAGGCGCGCAGCGCGCCGCGCACCCAGCGCCCGCAAAAGAGCTGCAGCAGCGCGATGACGAAGCCGATCGCAAGTCCGAGCACGACGCCCGCGATCCAGGTGCCGAGCGTCGTCGCGAGTCCCGCGCCGATGGCCGGCAGGTTGTGCGTGATGACGGACGGATCGAATTGCTGCATGGCGTAGTCCTCAGGCGTGTTGCAGGCGGACTTCGGCGGCATGCGCGACGAGCGAGAGCGCGCCGCAGATCACGAAGTAGATGAGGCCGGCCGCGACATAGGCTTCGAGCGGCCGGTAGGTGCTCGCCGCGATGTTCTGCGCGGTGCGCGTGATCTCGGCGATGCCGACCACCGAGATCAGCGACGACGCCTTGATGAGCAGCACCATCTCGTTGACGAGCGAAGGCAGCGTGAGCTTGAACGCCTGCGGGACGAGGATGCGGCGCAGCGTGTCGAACGGCGCGAGGCCGAGCATGCGCGCGGCTTCGATTTGTCCCGGCGGGATGGTCAGGAAGCCGCCGCGCAAAATCTCCGCGATGTAGGACGCCGAACACAGCGACACGGCGCTGACCGCCGCGACGAGCGGCGGCACGTTGATGCCCGCGAACGGCAGCAGGTAATACACGAGCAGAAGCTGCACGAGCATCGGCACGCCGCGAAAGAAAAACACGTACGCGCCGCCCGCGCGGCGCAACCAGCGCTGCGGCGAGAGCCGCGCCGAGCACACGCCGATCGCCACGAAGAAGCCGATCACGAGCCCGGCAAGCGAGATGCCCACGGTCGCGACCGCCGCCTGCAGCAGCAGCGGAATGCCTTGTACGAAGACGGTCATGCTGAACATGTCGATGGCGTCCGCGTTTAAAAAGGGCGAGGCCGCGCCTCGATGCGGCCAAGGCGCGTTGGTACGCTCAGTAGTTCGGCGTCGGCAGCGTCGCAGGGACTTCCATCGCCACGCCGAACCACTTCTTTTGCAGCGTCGCGAGGCGGCCGTCCTTGCTGAGCTTCAGGAGGGCGTTGTTGAACGCGTCGGCGAGCGGCTTGCTGTCCGCGTCCTTGCGCAGGCAATAGGCGAAGTACACCTTCGCGCCGAACGGCGGCTGCACGACCGCGAACGTGTCGGGCCGCTGCTTCGCGACATACGCGATGTTCGTCATCGAGTTCGCGACCGCGACGATGCGGCCCGCCGCGAGGTCCGCGTAGGCCTGGTTGTTGTCGACGTATTCGCGGATTTCCGGCGGCTTCGGCAGCGTGGCGGCGTAGGTCTTCAACTGGTCGAGTTGCGCCGAACCCTTGCCGCCGCCGACCGTCTTGCCTGCCACGTCAGACGATTGCTTGATGCTCGAATCGCCGGCGCGCTTGAGGAAAGCGTCGGTGGCATCGGCGACGGGCAGCGTATACGTATAGCGTTCCATGCGCGCTTTCGTCACCGTGATCGGGCCGCCGACCATGTCGAACTTGCCTGCTTCGAGGCCCGGCAGCACGCTCGGCCACGGCAGGTCGATGAAGCGCACCTTCACGCCGATCTCCTTGCCGATCTCGGCGAACAGGTCCTTGTTGAAGCCCGCTTGCTGGCCGTTTTCGAGGAAGTCGAACGGCGCGAACTGCATCTCCGTGCCGACGACGAGTTCGCCCGCCTTCTTCACCTTCGCGAGTTGATCGTCCGCATGGGCGACTGCGCTTGCCGCGCACAGTGCCAGCACGAGCACGCGACTTTTCCAGCCTGCAAGGATATTCATGAGAGTCTCCGGGGGTGGCAAAGCGGTCGTCGCGCGTCGTTGCGGTTGTCGAACGGCGAGGCATGCGGGGCAGTATATACCGCGAAATTTCGCCCATCAAAAAGAAAAACATCATGGAATGCCCGGTGTCGCCATAGGCTTTGGTCAGGCTACTGGCGTCGCTGCATTGCAGCTTGCAGGACTCGAATTGGCGGTATATACAACCGGGAATGCGCCGCGCCTTCATCGACATGAGGCCCGCAACGTCCCCCATGGAAGGAGCCAGCCGATGCCGTCCGTCACCCGAATCCCCGTCATCGATTTCAACGGCGTGCGTGCCGGCGATGCCACCGCGCTCGAACGCGTCGGCCGCGAGATTCGCGAAGCCTGCACCACCATCGGCTTCTTTTACATCGTGAATCATGGCGTGCCGCAAGCCGTGATCGATGCGGCGGAAGCGGCGGCGCGCAGGTTCTTCGCGTTTCCGGTCGAGACCAAGCGGCGGGCGGCGGTCAATCATCGGCATCGCGGCTTTAATTCGCTCGGCGACGCGACCATGTACCAGGCGAAGCGCCCCGACTACAAGGAATTCTTCAGCATCGGACTCGAGTTGCCGGAGGACGATCCGGACGTGCTCGCGGGCCAGGCGCTGCGCGGCCCGAACAACTGGCCCGACTTCATGCCCGAGTTGCGGCCGGCGCTCTATGGATACTACGAAGCGATCGGCGAATGCGGCAGCCATCTGCTGCGCGCGGTCGCGGCGAGCCTCGACATCGACGAGCATTTTTTCGCGTCGCGCTATGCCAAGCGCATGCAACGCACGCAAATGGTCTATTACCCGCCGCAGCCGCCGCAGTCCGATGAAGACCAGTTCGGCGTCGCGCCTCACACCGACTATGGCTGCATCACGCTCTTGTGGCAGGACCAGGTGGGCGGGCTGCAAGTGCGCGAGATCGCGAACGATACGTGGGTCGACGCGCCGCCGATCGAAGGCAGTTTCGTGGTCAACGTGGGCGACCTGCTCGCACGCTGGACCAACGACCGCTTTCGCTCGACGCTGCATCGCGTGATCAACGCATCGGGCCGCGAGCGCTATTCGATCGCGACCTTCTACGATCCCACTTACGGCGCGACGGTCGATCCGGCGGACCTCGGCACGCCCGCGGCCGAAGTGCATCACGCCCCGGTCGCGGCCGGCGACTACATTCTCGGGCGGATCAACGATTCGATGGGTTATCGCAAGAAGCGCGCGGCCGAACAGCAGGACGCGCCGGCATGAGCGCGCCGCTCGAGCGCACCATCGCCGCGTTGCGCGAGGCGCTGGGGGAGGACCGCGTGCGCGTCGGCGAGCAGATCGGCGAACGTTCGATGACCGACTGGACCGGCCACGCGCCCGCGCGCGCGGCGGCGCTCGTCGTGCCGCGCTCGACCGAAGAGGTGTCGCGGACGCTTGCGATCTGCAACGAGGCCCGTCAGAGCGTGGTCCCGCAAGGCGGCATGACGGGGCTTGCGGGCGGCGCGATCGCGAGTCCGGGCGACATCGCGTTGTCGCTCGAACGGCTTGCCGGCGTCGAGGAAATCGACGCGGCGTCCGCCACCATGACCGTCCTCGCGGGCACGACGTTGCAGGCGGCGCAAGAGGCTGCGTCGGCGGCGGGTTTCGAACTGACGCTCGATCTCGGCGCGCGCGGCTCGTGCCAGATCGGCGGCAATCTCGCGACCAATGCCGGCGGCAATCGGGTGATCCAGTCGGGCACGGCGCGCGAACAGGTGCTTGGCATCGAGGCCGTGCTCGCGAGCGGCGCCGTGCTCAGTTCGATGAACAAGATGATGAAGAACAATACGGGCTACGATCTGAAGCAGTTGTTCATCGGCTCGGAGGGCACGCTCGGCGTGATTACGCGGGCGGTGCTGCGCCTCTATCCGCCACGCGCGGAGCGGCATACCGCGCTCGTCGCGCTCGATGGTTACGACGCGGTGGTCGCGCTGTTGCGCACGCTCTCCGCGCGCTTCGGCAACGACATCGGCGCGTTCGAAATCATGTGGCCGGACTTCTTCGACTTCGGCGTCTCGCTGACGCAAGCCGCGCGCTCGCCGTTCGCGGCGGCGCATCCGCTCTATGCGCTGATCGAGCACGCCGGCTTCGACGCCGACGACAACGGCGAGCGCTTCGCCGCCGTGCTCGCCGAGGCGCTCGAGTCGCGTGCGGTGCGTGATGCGGTCGTTGCGCAGTCAGTGGCCGATGCGCGCGCGCTCTGGCGGATCCGCGAGTGCACCGCCGAATTCCCGGCGCGGCTCGATCCGATCAACTTCGACGTCAGCCTGCCGATCGGCGCGATCGGCCGGTTCGTCGACGAATGCCGCGCCGCGCTCGATGCGCGCTGGCCGTCGAATCGGTCGTACTACTTCGGCCATATCGGCGATTCGAACCTGCATGTGACCGTCGATGGGCATTCGGTGCCCGGCGTGGCGCATCACGACGTCTATGCGTTTGTCTACGACCTGGTCGTGCCGTACCGCGGGTCGGTGTCGGCGGAACATGGCATTGGCTTGCTCAAGCGCGAGTTTTTGCCGCTGTCGCGCTCGGTCGAGGAGATCGCCGCGATGACGGCGATCAAGCGCGCGCTCGATCCGAATGGCATCCTCAATCCCGGCAAGGTTGTTTAAGCAGCGGGATTTGGTTCGCTGGCGCTTGGGGTGGGGTGGGGTTGGGTTACACCGTTTGATGCACTCAGGCTTCTATTGAACTTGTTTTGTTTTTGGTTTATTTGCTCTGCCCCTGTCCGGGGCGGGACTCACTTTCTTTGCTGCTGCAAAGAAAGTAAGCAAAGAAAGCAGCTTCCCACCGCCAATGCTTGCCATGCGCCGCTAGCCCGTTATGTCGGAGTGGTCCAACCGGGGGAGTGTCGTTAGCGGGGTTTCCCCGTTGTTGGCATGTAGAAAAGGCGCGCACGTCGCACCGCGACAGGGAGTGGATCAGCAGTCATTCATCC
>NZ_FCON02000228.1 GCF_001544535.1 Caballeronia choica
TGTTCAACGTTCTGAAGAACGGCTGTCAGGTCGAAGAGCTGCAGTTGGGCACGATTGAACGACTCGAGCGTGCGTTGGCGCTGTTTCTTGTGGTGGCTTGGCGTGTGACCTATCTGATGCGGCTGGGCCGGACCTGTCCTGATTTGGACGCGCATCTGTTCTTCGATCCCGATGAAATTCGGGCCGCCCACTTGCTCACGAAAACGCGTATGCCTGTGCAACCCAAGCTCAACGAAGTGTTGCGCTTGGTCGCTCGCCTCGGCGGTTTCCTCGCTCGCAAGGGCGATGGCGAACCCGGCGCGGAGACAATCTGGAAGGGGCTCACAAAAGTTCATATCGCCGCGGAAACCATGCGCTTATTGCGCGATGACGGTGATGCCGACATTTCTGTATAACGACATGCCTTGAGGCGGCACTTCTAGCTAACGACTAGTCGCACTGGTTGGCATGTCAAGCTTCGTTAGGTGCGCGGGACGTTTAAGCGAATACGCCATTATCTGTGATAACGTCCTTTATCACAGACTAATACCACGCAATAGGTCGGAGCGGTCGTAACAGTAAGTGTAGTATGTACAAGATAAGCCAGCGGTTAAATCGGTACTGAGAACGTGTAACGTTTGATGGATTCTCGGTATCGTATGGGCAGGTCGAAATTGAAATTTTCGGCAGCGCGAGCGAGAGAGCCTAATCTACGGCCGTTGCCACCACTTCGCTGCAAACCGACCACATATAATTTCATCGCAAAGGTTTTTCATTTCCGGCAGTTCGAATACCTTCAGGTACACGACGCTAGTCGCGTCGATATCAATCGATATGCGTAGTTTGGTTATGCCCGGCGTAACCAGAACTTTAACGCTTCCCAGCGCCGAAATCTCTCCATTTAGAGTTTCACTGACTGATATGGTGTAGATCCGATCTGGTCCCTTTAGGAGCACGTCAAATTCATGCAGGTGAGGTATCGTAGTCCCTAAAGTTACAATCGCCGCCTGTTCTTTGTTAAGGTTTTCATCTGATGAAATAACTAAAATCGGCTTTTCGGAATTGTCTTCACAATATGCGATCGATAGTTCTGCTGGCAATAAATCCAGGAGAAGAAGGTTCGCTCGTTGTCCCAAGAGTACCCGAGCATACTCGGCGAGTCCGCTAATGACTGCGGTTTCCTGAAACTTGTCGACTATGTCGTGTTTAGGGAACATTCGTCCGATCAGCTGTCGCACAGACCAAATTTTGCAGCCTTGTCCTGCGAGCATGACGGAATCAATCCGCGTCCATTCCGAAGCTCGCGCGGCGTTCTGGATGCAGCGCTCGATGCGGTCAACGAGCGCGCTTGAAACGGACGTTAGGTCGTCGCGTGAGATGATTATTTCGATGTCGACAAGCCCATGTCTGGACTCTATGTTCGACAACACGACCGTAGCCTCGGTGGTCGTGCTTAGTCGGATTTTGACACGCTCTGACTCTGCTTCTAGCTCTTGTTCTTCTTGCGGACCCAATGTTGTCCCTTCCGGCAGCAGATTGCGCGCGCGGTCGAGTATTAAATTTCGGATCGCCTTGTCGAAATCTATTCCGCCCACAGCACGATCACCAAAATTTGATAGCACCCCGAATTGACGCTCCCCGTCTACGTAGTCAATACACACAGCCGCCACATCCGTTGTTCCGCCCCCGACATCTACGATTAACACATTGTAACCACCAGCATCGTTTTCAGTCGATTCTTGCAATTCAATGTCATGGTAGCCACAGATAGCGGCAGCGCAAGGCTCGCTAATTAGCCGAGCTCGTTCGAACCCGGCGTTGATAAATGCTTCAACAACCACTTCACGTGCAGAGAGTGAAAAGCTAGCCGGAACCGCTGCGAGTGCCCTTCGCGGATTGCTGTCAAGCACTTCGCGTGCATTTTGAATAATTGACGCTATAATATATGAAGCGATACTAGAGAGAGGGATCTCGCGTTTATGCACATGAACTTTTGGGTTGGACGTCATTTCGCGCTTGAACCCTCTTAGAAGAGTATCGCTGACGATCCCATAATGGTCTAGCGCGCTGCGACCGACAATGTAGTCCATATTGGGCATGATAAGGATAGCCGAGGGAATATGGCGTTTCCCGTCTGGTCCACCAATATAAATAATCTCGTCATTTTCCGCTGGAATTGCGCAAAGGGAATAACTCGTGCCGAAATCAATCGCGAGAATATCGACGACTGTGGCATCACTTTCCCTCCTCGTGAAAGAGTTGACCCCTTGCCTGATTTCACGTCTTAACCGGCTCGTGAGTTGTAGCAGGCGATCGGGAGACACGATATTTACTTCGGCCATCGCCAACGGCTCGACTCTGAGAACGGGCTCTTGAATTGGTCGTTCGTGCAGCCGCCCAAGATCTGGGACACGACTTTTGAGGTAAGAATCAAGGTCGCGAACAGTTTTGCATCCTCCGAGCTCGCCTAGTCCATCAAGGAGACCGCGTGTAAAAATTCCTGCCGAGAGTTCGGGCACTTCAAATGACCTCTGCGACAGGCCACACGAAAAAAACCGCGCAAACCCTTTTTCTTTTAAACTGTCCGGATTGATTGGAGGCAGACTTTCGGCCCCTATAGATTTGCCTCCCCCACTCAAGTTGCGGCACGCATCTATGAAAAGGAGAACGCATCGACTTTTATAATCGGAAAGAGGCAACTCAACATCTTGGAGCGCAATGGAATTGTATTCGAGATGCGCAAACACGGCATCGCACGGTAGAAGATAATCCTTACCGTCAGACACGGATTTAAATCCATGTCCGCTAAAATAAACGAATATAATGTCGTCATTTGAACCCGAGAGACGGCGAATTGCTTGTGTGATGTTTGCACGTGTCGCAGCTCGTGCTCCGGGGCTTTCAGGGCTGGTTAAAAGCACAATGTCGCGATCGCAATCAATCCCGCAATAGGTGCGTAGCGCCGCAGCGAATTGTTGGGCGTCGGTATGCGCGAATTGAAGTGCGCCGATTTCGGGGTCATCGTACTTCGAACATCCGATGACGATTGCTTTGTTCACGAGGGCCCCCGCTAGCCCCGCTTGAACGTTAGCTTTAATCCCCCAGATAGTTCCGCACCTACGCTGCCCACCAACCGCACCTCGCCTGAACCAGTTAATTCAACGGTTAGTTCAACAGCGTCTAGGGGGTAAGGGAGATCGCGAAGTTCGGCGTCCTTGAGCGCCATCGCCACCGCGTTGCAAAATCTTGTCATATTCTGGGATACGACGGACACGTTTAGAGGACAAACTTGCTGCATTACACTCGAAATTCGATTACTCAGTCCCTTTGCGCCAGCGATTTCGTCCTCGCGACAAATGACGGTGATCGTGCTCGAAACTCCAGAAGTAGACATTTCGACTGCTCCATAAATTTTCAAAGGGTATGACGAAGTCGAGCAACACCTGCCGACGTGTATCGTCATCGTCGCATGGAAGCATGAAATCGGGGCAATTTTGGCGTAGGGTTGCCCACGAGAACGAGATTGTCTTCCTCACCAGCGAGCAAAATGTCCGATTAGTGCTTGACTTAAACCCGGACGCACACGCAAAAATCATGTTCGGCCCGTGCACGATCTCGACGAGTGGGAGCGTTAGTGATGGCTCAAGCTGCCAGTACGATTACATTTCTCGGCGACGACTTCCGGCTGGACGCGACAGTAGGCAGCGATTACGTCGTGCTCGACATCAAGGATGGCCCGTCGCTGCTGCTGCATCCGTACCACGCGAAAGACTTGCTGGAGGCCCAGTTGAGCCCGGGCGCCGTCACCGTGAACGGCAGTGGCGAGGTGTTCGTGCCCAGCACCCTTGCGTGGAAGGGGCTCGCTACAGCGGCTAGCACGATCGGCGTCTCGCGCGCGGCGCTCGGCAAGGTGTTTCTCTCGGCCATCCGCGTGGTGGAAGGGCCGATCGAGGATGCCATCGAAGCGGCGGCCGTCGAGAAGATCATCGAGCATTTCGACGACTCGGTGGGCAATGGCGTCTTCGCGCTGTCGAGAACGCTGCCGGGACAGATGAAAAAGCCCGACGCCGCAGCCGACGACTCGATTCTCCCGCGTCCCGACAGCACGTCCGTGCTTTTCTTGATCCACGGGACGTTTTCGGACACGAGCGCAAGCTTCGGCAAGCTGTGGAGCGAGCATCCGGAGCACGTCGACAAGCTCTTCGAAACTTACGGCGACAGCGTGTACGCGCTCGATCATCCGACGCTCGGCGTGAGCCCGATCCAGAACGCGCTGACGCTCGTCAGGGCGCTCAAGGGAAACAACCGCTTGCACTTGGTGACGCAATCGCGCGCCGGGCTCGTGGCCGAAGTGCTCGCGAGAATATGCGCGAGCCCGGTCATCAGCGCGGCGGACGAGGCGTTCTTCAAGGATGACCCAAAGAGCCTCGCGGAACTGCAAGCGCTGGCCGCCGAGGTCAAGGCAAAATCCGTCACCGTCGATCGCATCGTGCGCGTCACGTGCCCGGTGCGCGGCGCGCCGCTAGCGTCGAACCGGCTGGATGCGTACCTGTCGGTGCTGAAGTGGACCCTTGAATCCGCGCAGGTGGGGGTCCCGCCGCAATTCGTCGAGCTGCTGGCCATGGTAGCGACCACGGGCCTCGAGCCGAAGCACGCGCCAGGTTTGGCTGCGCACAGCTCCGACAGCGCGTTGATCCGTTGGCTGCATTATTCACTCACGACGCAATTGCCGGGCGACCTTCGTATCGTCTCGGGCAACGTGACAGGCCACCCGGTCATCTCGTGGCTGAACACGTTGCTTTCCGTCGGATTTATATGGACTGGCAAGGACTTCGTCGTGCCGATGTATTCAATGTATGGCGGCTTGCCGCGCGAGCGCGGCGCCTCGTTCCTCTTTGATCAGATCGGGCTAGTCCCCTACTTCCGCTACTTCAGCGATCCGTCCATAGTTGACGCGATGACGTCTGCACTCGTGAATCCGGCTGCGCCGGCGGGCTTCAATCCAATGAGCCTGCTTTGGACGTCAAAGTCGCGCGCATTCTGATACACGGCGTGCGTGACTGGTGACGTGGGGCGCGTAGCCACTCCGGACGGCCACATTGAGCCGCTGCCGCCCTGCTGCGGCAGCGGGCGGACGGCCAACTGCACTACAAGTTGATGCGCACTGAGTATCTGATCGGCTCGATTGCGTAGTCTTACCTCCACTTCAACCGCGTCGATAGCTACCGTGATTTCGACGGAGCCGACCTTCAAGATGGTGCCTGCCGACCGGGCGACTAACGCGGGCGCGGGTTTCTAGAAGCGCCGGACTTCACGGTCGAGCAGGGACATCGCGTGCCGGCAAGTCTTCTCGATCAATTATGGCTCGTCGATTTGGACCATGACTCGCACCGGCTCAATGCCGAGCAACTCCCCAATCCGATCCTCTACAGCTATCTCTATCTCAAGGCGGAGCGCTTCCGGGCCGAGCATGAGCATGAGCTGCGTGTGACGCTCAGCGCGATACGCATGGGGAAGCTCGCCTTCGGAGGTGAGGTCATGGAGCTGCCGCCTAGCTAGCTTGCACATGGCATTCGACTTCCGGGCTGCAATTGCCGAAGGCGCCATCGTCTCCTTCGAGAAGGGTTCCGACTGTGACGAGGCGTGGCTCGAGGCCGAACTGGCAAAGTCTAGGATCGGCTGCGCTCCCCGGTCGACAAGGTGAGACGGGGGCGCGGCCTGGGATCTTCTGGCGGCCTTTCAGCCAAGCTTCAACGCCAAGTCTTCCGTCGGAGTTCGCGTCCAGTCCTCGCGAATTTTCGGCGAAAAGAAGCGGTCTCTTTCGATCGTCGGCATCTTAAAAACATGGTGCAGCGACGACACCACGCCGCGGGAGTCTATCTGCACAATCTGTTCACATTCATTGACCTTCCCCGGATCGAGAATCATCCTCGGTTCCCAACCCATGGGAAACTTGGTACTTGCTTCCTGCGGCCTGCGTGATGGCCAGGGCTTGTAGGATCCTCCCCACAACAGCATATTGTCCGAGCAACAATCAAAATCCTTGTCGAGCAGCTGATAGTCGACGTGATGTGTTGCGACCATTTCCGCGTCGACAGCCCAGCGGGTTTTCACCGAGAAATTCTTTGGCGCATTCGGAACAGAAAGCAAAAGCCCATCGATTGCTTTCGTTCCTTTGTTCCGACAGACGACCGCATACTGTTTGTTCGGGTACGGCCGGCGCGCCGTGACTTCCTTCGCGCCGCGGAGATATGCTCCGTAAGGCTCGATCGTCACGTCGACAAGTGACGTTGGCAGCTCGCTGAAAATCCGTGGGCGAATGTGTATGAGCATCGCGTTCCTTCCGTGACATGCGTTTTAACCATGCGGTCGCCGTGATGTCGAGCCATCAGTATGGTTAAGAAGTCGCTCAGTTTCCTGATTCGATTATTGACACCCGCTCGGCGAACCCTCCTCCCGTCGCATCGGGCTCGCCATCCGTTGCAGGCCGCCCTTCTGATGGAACCCTAATTGCTTGGCAGTTAGTTTCGCGAAGGAGTCGAACCCATGTGCTACGGAAAATCAAGCATGTTCCGGACAGTACCAAATGAGAGGAAATGAAGTGAATAGCGATAATGCGGCGTGCGCAAACTAGTATTGGCCCATTCGTCCTGCTTTTCTGAGGACAAGACATGTTTTCGCACCTACTATATGTAAGAACGCAGCCGCGGCCGTGACAAATGAATCGCCAGACTCCTGCCGCGTTATTTAGCTAATTAAACAACCTCGCGATAAAAAAGAGTTCCTAATTAATTCATAAAGCTTACGATTTTAAGACGGCTATAAAACAATCTGAGGGAGCGACGAACATGCGCGCTGTTATCGTACAAATAGTGTGTTCGCTGTTAGTCATCAGCGTGTCGGCGCAGGCCGGAGAACCAGGAGATGGAAAAATTCATGGCCGCGGACGATATTATTCGCAAATGAATACTTTTTTTGTCGAGCAGGGTATTTTGGAAGTAGTAAAGCCGAACGCGTCGACAGTCCCCCGATTGATACTTTCGTTCAACGCGGGCGTGTATTCGGCGGAATGTGCGGGCATGGAGGCGGCAGACGGACCGTGGATCAGCTTGAAACTGATGGTATATAATCGGCCCCCGATTTGGCTAATGAACATGGAGGAGTTGCGTGTCGAAGGGCCCGTAGGCACTTACGTCCATGTGACAGATATCACTGCCAACTTGTACGCAAAAGGGATAACTGCAGACAATTTGAATTCCAATGTAGCATTCATTGATTTTTTAATGGGGGGAGATAATTGCCAGCATAAAAATGGATTCAAGAGGGTGCCCGTTCCTCAGTTACTGGAACCGGCCGAGGACAAGAATTTCTTTCCGCCCTCTACGATTAGCCGTTCGGCCGTAGGGAATGAGAAATTGGGACGCTGCACGAATGGTCATGACTGTCCGGCGTGCACTAGCATTGACGGTTCCGTGACCGCGCCTAATGCTTGTTGCATCAACATAAACCAATGCGTGTGCGACCAAGGATCAGTCTCGGTTCCCTTTCCGCGTCAATCCTGTAACTAGGGCAAACATGACACATCCGGAACCGCATCTGGCAATGACTCAAATCTATTAAGGCAGTTCAATTCTCCAGTAACACTCATGCCATTTGTACGACGCGTCGTAATCGAGAACATTGCTTCCAGTGTCAATATTATAACCAAGATGTTTGTCACTTAATGACCCCTTTTTTTCCGTCGCCGTAAACTCGACCGGACCTGTTTCTCGAAAGAGTTTTCGCGAATAAGACAATATACGAGTAGTGGGATCATAACCCGCGTCGGGCGCGGCTTTTTTTGCCTCTTGCCAACTCATGCCCTTGTGGACCGGCAAGAGAGGTGTGGGAACTTGCCCGGACTGTACGGGCTGTTGAGGCATGTCGTTATACAGAAATGTCGGCATCACCGTCATCGCGCAATAAGCGCATGGTTTCCGCGGCGATATGAACTTTTGTGAGCCCCTTCCAGATTGTCTCCGCGCCGGGTTCGCCATCGCCCTTGCGAGCGAGGAAACCGCCGAGGCGAGCGACCAAGCGCAACACTTCGTTGAGCTTGGG
This sequence comes from Caballeronia choica, assembly GCF_001544535.1. Lineage (GTDB taxonomy): Bacteria > Pseudomonadota > Gammaproteobacteria > Burkholderiales > Burkholderiaceae > Caballeronia > Caballeronia choica. Next base: position 8,080 of record NZ_FCON02000228.1, read on the forward strand.
TTGCACAGGCATACGCGTTTTCGTGAGCAAGTGGGCGGCCCGAATTTCATCGGGATCGAAGAACAGATGCGCGTCCAAATCAGGACAGGTCCGGCCCAGCCGCATCAGATAGGTCACACGCCAAGCCACCACAAGAAACAGCGCCAACGCACGCTCGAGTCGTTCAATCGTGCCCAACTGCAGCTCTTCGACCTGACAGCCGTTCTTCAGAACGTTGAACA
>NZ_FCON02000229.1 GCF_001544535.1 Caballeronia choica
CTGAAACGGCAGTTTGGATATATGAAGGCGCGGTACCGCGGCTTGGCGAAGAACACGGCTCAGATCGAAACGCAGTTTGCGTTGGCCAATCTGTGGATGGCGCGCAGAAAGCTGTGAAGAGCAATGAAGGGCGAAGACGTACCGCAAAAGCGGTACGCCGGTTGCCCAGGCGCAACAGAATGCAGTCCAGCGTGGCGCAAATGACGATGCAATCTTCATTCTGAGTGTGCCAGTTAGATATCCAGAGCAGAAAACGGGTTGTTCAGACCTTCCTAAACAGCCCTTCCGAGATCTTTTTGAACTGGCCTTTAAGAGCTATCGTTCAAGCATAGGCCATGTGTCCGCAAAATTCCTGACTTATGAGTAAATGATATCCAGCAAGCTGATCGATCTGGTTTGATCCGATGCTCAATCGTTGTGATTTCAGTTGATTCACGCGCCTTTGTTTTGCACGAAATGAATTTGCACGGCTTGCGCCGCGCTTCTGAGAAGACCCATGTCGGCGCACACCGCGACGAGCGTGCTGCCCATTGATAGGTAGCGCTCGGCATCCTACTGCACGGGAGCAAGGATGCCGCTTGGCTCAACGCCTGCCTTGACGCGCTCGAACACATGTGCGAGGGCCTGATGAACCTCAGGGTGATTTGGATTGCCGATGTGGCCGTGGGCTGCGGCGAGGTCGCAGGGCCCGACGAAGACGGCATCGCCGCCTTCGACCGCAGTGATTTCGTCGATCGCCTCGACCACGGCCCGGCTCTCGATCTGCACGACGACACAGATGTTGTCGTTCGCCACTTCGAAGTAGTTAGCAACGGTTCCATAGCGATTGCTGCGTTGACCAACCGACATGCCCCGGACGCCCAGGGGTGGGTAGCGGGTGGCGGCGACCGCCCGCCTGGCGTCGGAGGCGCTATCAACGAATGGGATCAGGAAATTGAAAAAGCCCGCGTCGAGCATGCGCTTGATAACGACGCTGTCGTTCGCGGGCGGACGTACGAATGGTGCGCCGGAGCTGTCTTTCAACGCCATCAGTTTTGGGATGAGCGTAAGGACGTCGTTCGGCGCGTGTTCTGCGTCGAGAAGCAGCCAGTCGAATCCCACCAGGCCCAGCAACTCGGTGGTGATCGGGCTTGCGAGCGAGGCCCAGCATCTAACCAGGGTCTTGCCCTCGCGAACCGAGGTGAGATCGCCATGACGTCATCGTGGGCGATGAAGGCGCGACGCTCAAGTCGTGACTCTCGTTCCCGGCCTGTGTCCGGCAAACGCCTCGGCGAGGCTGGCGAGCACGATGTTGCCCATATCGGTACGTGTCTCGACCGTCGCGCTTCCGCGATGCGGCTGGAGCGTTACTCGCTCAATGCCGAAGAGGGCTGGCGGGACGTTGGGCTCATCAACGAAAACGTCCAGTCCCGCGCCCGCGATTCGGCCTTGATCGAGCGCCTCGATCAGGTCCTGCTCGTTGACGAGTTTGCCGCGCGCCACATTGATGACATAGCCCTTCGGGCCGAGCGCGTCCAGTACGGAAGCATCGACAATGCCTTGCGCATCGTCCGCCGAAGCAGCGAGCACGAGCGCGTCACTCGCTCGCGCCAGGTCCTTGAGATCGCCAATGTAGTTGTACGGGACGTCAGGAATCGCGTGAAGGTCCGTGTAGCTGATCGGGCAGCCAAAGGCCACCGCTCGCGTGGCAATCGCGCGGCCCACTCGTCCCAGGCCGACGATGCCCACGCGCATTCCACTGAACTTGCGGGCGAGTGGCAACCCGCCTTTAATCCACTTGCCTTCACGTACATGGCGATCGCCGGCGCACAGACCCCGGCATGCAGCGATCAGGAGACCGATGGCCAGGTCGGCGACGTCTTCCGTCAGGACGCCGGGTGTCGTCGAAACATGGATGCCGCGAGCGCGCGCCTGTTCGACATCGACGGCGTCTGTCCCGATGCCATTGACTGCCACCACTTCGAGCGCAGGCAGCCGCTCCATCAGCGCTTTGCCGATGCCGGAGGCACCGCCTGTCACGACTCCGCGAATCGTTCCGCCGACCTCACGGATGTATCCGTCTTTATCGGTCTGTTCGTAATAGCGATGAACGTTATAGGACGTGCATAGCGCCTCGTCGATAACCGGGAGCATGGGGTTGATCAACAAAATGTCGGGCTTCATTGGAGATCCTTCGAAAAGGTGTTTCGGTCCTTGGAGGTGAGTCTGAAAACGAAGGAAGCGCGAGGCCGCGCTCTGCCATCATTTTCCGGACCTTTGGGTAGCGGGAGGCACCGGGCATCGCGAGCGCCAATGTCCCGCGATCCTCGCGTCTCAAAGCGGTCGCGGCTTGCGAGCTCGACCCGTCACGCGCGACTGCCGACTTCCACCTCTTGGGCCGTCCATCCGGCGACGCGATCGCTGAGCGTTAATCCGAGCCCGGGGCGCGTTGGAACGATCATCCGACCGTTGCGCGTCTCGAGCTTTTCGTTGAACAGTGGTTCGAGCCACTCAAAGTGCTCGACCCACGGTTCGGTCGGGTAGCAGGCCGCAAGATGTACGTGCAGTTCCATGGCGAAGTGGGGCCCAAGCATCAACCCAGCGTGCTCCGCCAAGCCGGCGATTTTGAGGAACGGCGTGATGCCGCCGACCCGCGGCGCGTCCGGCATCAGGTAGTCGGCCCCGCGAAGCTTGATGAACTCCCAGTGCTCAGCGACGCTCGTCAGCATCTCACCCGTGGCAATCGGGGTGTCGAACTGTGCGGCAAGTGCAGCATGTCCTTCGGCGTCGTAGCAGTCGAGCGGCTCTTCGATCCAGATCAGATTGAACTGCTCGAACGTGCGGCACATGCGTTGCGCGGTCGGCCGGTCCCATTGCTGGTTCGCGTCTACCATCAGCGGGAACGCGTCGCCCAGATGCTTGCGCACGGTTTCGACGCGATGAATGTCGAGCGCACAATCGGGCTGTCCAACTTTCAGCTTGATCCCGCCGATACCTTTTTCGCGCGAGGCGTCGGTATTCGTCAGCAATTGTTCAAGCGGAGTGTGCAGGAAGCCTCCCGAGGTGTTGTAGCAGCGCACGGAGTCGCGCTGCGAGCCGAGCAACTTGGACAGCGACAAGTTCGCACGCTTCGCCTTCAGGTCCCACAGCGCGACGTCGAATGCGCCGATCGCCTGGACGGCCATACCGCTGCGGCCCACCGAGGCGCCGGCCCAGGCAAGCTTGTTCCAGAGCTTGGCGATATCGCTCGGGTCCTCACCGATTAACGTTGGCGCGATCTCTTTGGCGTGCGCAAACTGGCCGGGGCCGCCAGCGCGCTTCGAGTAACTGAAACCCAGGCCGCGGTGGCCGTCGGCGGTCTCGATCTCGACGAACAAAATCGCGATTTCGGTCATCGGCTTTTGGCGACCGGTGAGGACCTTTGCATCGCTGATCGGATTGGCGAGCGGCAGAAAGGTGGAGGCAACACGCACCCATTCGATGCGGTCGTCCGTTGCGGTGTCGGCATTCAGCGTATTGAGAATCTTCATGAATAGGGTCCTTGGGAATACGAATAGTTTGCGGTACTGCCATCAACGTGGCGGGGTTTCATCCGTACGGGGTAAGTCTGTCCTCCGGGTCGATACGCTTGAGCTTCCATGCCTCGATCATACAATGATTGCGCAATCATTCAACATATTTTGATTGCGCAATCACTGTCGTTTACACTTAGTGCACGGATTGGAATGGCGCGAAGTGCGCCCGGTGCGGTGGTTTTGTCAGAAGCGGTGGCGCGCCCAGCGGCACAACGCCTGACGATCAAGCGCTTTGCCCTGTCGCAGCTAGAATTACAGCCTTTCCACTGGAGTCGGCATGGCCAAGAAAATTGCGCGCAACCAGTCTGTCGCGATCCCCGAACAGACGGAAAGTGTGACGTTGATCGACGTCGCGCGGGTGGCCGGCGTCGCGCCCATGACCGTGTCACGTGCGTTGCATCGTCCGGAACTCGTACGCAGCGACACGGCGAGAAAGGTGCGCGAGGCCGTGCGGGCGACGGGGTACGTCCCGAACATGTTGGCCGGCGGGCTTGCGAGCAGCAAGAGTCGTCTGGTCGCGATCCTGCTTCCAACAATCGCCAATTCGATCTTTGCGGATACCGTCCAGGCGTTGATGGACGGCCTGACCGCTTCGGGCTATCAGACCCTTCTCGGCCTCACCGGCTACTCGACCGCCCGCGAGGAGGAACTGGTCGAGGCCATTCTCGGACGCCGCCCCGACGGGATCGTGCTTGCCGGGACAAGCCACACTGAGGCAACCATCAAACGGCTGACCAAAGGGAAAATTCCAGTTGTCGAGATCTGGGACCTGACGGACAAGCCGATTGACATGGTCATCGGGTTTTCGCACGAGCAAGTGGGTGCCGAGGTGGCGCGGCACCTTATCAGAAAGGGGTATCAGCGTTTCGGGGTTATTTCGGTCGACGATCCTCGCGGACTGCGCCGCTGCCGAAGCCTGATCAACGAGTTGGCCAGCCATGGCAAGACCAATGTGCCGTTCGAGGTGTTGCAAGCGCCGGCGACCTTGCAGGGTGGGCGAGAGGGGTTGAGCAGAATGATCACGTCTGGATGCCCTGAGGTCGTGGTCTGTAGTTCCGACACCTTGGCGCAAGGCGTCCTCGCCGAGGCGGCGAGCCGTGGTTTGAATGTGCCTGGTGACGTGGCAGTCATGGGTTTCGGCGACCTGAGCACGGCCGCCCACGTCTATCCAGCGCTGTCTACAGTGCGCGTCGATGGAGCGACAATCGGGAAAAACGCCGCGGCGGCTTTGCTCGCGCGCTTTGCTGCCGAGGCGGATAAAGATCAGGTTGCCGTGAGAATGGATACAGGCTTTTCGATCATCGATCGGGAGAGTGCCTGACGGTGGTTGATCGTCGCGGCATTGGCCTGCGCTATGACCGACGGCTTCCTCTGCTCGCGTATAAGCCACTGGTCTATCGTGCGGTGCTGACGTGCACGGCCTTCTAATCGTTGATGGACGCTCCGTGTCGAACGGGGCGCGCGGCGATGCCGCAGCTTCGACGATCTGCGTTCTGCTCGTGCTGATTGTGGACGCCGCCCGGCATCTGTTCTGAGCGAACGTCATCGTTTTTCCCTTTCGTCACAGCAAATCGAAGACACAGAGTGACCAAAATCTCGTCGGAACTATCTGGCGGCGCACGACGACGCGACCCAACTCGGCGCACTTCCTTTGAGGGCTCATCCGTAGGGGCGTAAGCATCCGTTTGCACGTTAACCCGACTTGTTCGGGATAAAAGATTGCGCAATCATTCGTGCAAATGATTGCGCAATCTTTTGCGTTGTATAGCGCCTGGGCAGCTGTTTATTGAAATGGCCGCGATCTAGGGGCTGTGCATAAAGAATCGCATGTGACCGGCTAAGCGATGAACCCCAATCTCGAGGGAGTAGATGATGAAGGACACTGTGGTTGCACCGGCAGGACTCACGCCCGCTGCGGATTCGAACTCCCAGAAATCGAAAGTAGCCATTAAGCCGATCATTCAGGTGGTGGCCGGTAATGCGCTCGAAATCTACGATTTCATGATCTACGGCTACTACGCCAGATATATTGCCCAGACTTTTTTTCCGAGCGACAACGAGTATCTCTCGCTGATGATGTCGCTCATGACCTTCGCCTTCGGATTTCTTGCCCGGCCCATTGGGGCCATCGTCCTCGGGTCGTACACCGATCGTCATGGCCGGCGAAAAGGGCTGATTCTTGCGCTGTCATTGATGTCGCTTGGAATCATTTCGGTCGCCTGCACGCCCTCATACGCGAGCATCGGCATCGCCGCTCCGATCATTGTGCTTTGCGGTCGCTTGCTGCAGGGCTTTTCGGCCGGGGCCGAACTCGGCGGAGTCGTGGTCTACCTAGCTGAAATAGCCCCACCGAGAAGGCGCGCGTTCTACACTTGCTGGCAAGCAGGCAGTCAGCAGCTTTCTGTCATGGTTGCTTCGCTGGTCGGCCTCATTCTGCTTTACTGGCTTGCTCCGAACGAATTACACGCATGGGGATGGCGGATCCCTCTGTTTCTCGGGTGCACCGTGATCCCGGTCATGTTTTGGCTGCGGTCCAGTCTCGCCGAAACATCGGTTTTTGCGGCGAAAACGAAAACACCCAGGATGTCTGAGATTTGCACGAGCCTCGTATCGGGGTGGCGGACAATTGTCCTCTGCATGGGGATGGTGGCCATGGCGACCGTTACTTCTCAGACCATCACCACGTATGCCCCGACATTCATCAAGAGCCTCAACCTCGGAGAGTCGGCCGGTTTCATTGTTCTCTTTTTCGGCGGATTGTCCGTCCTGTTCTGGTTGCCCATCATGGCGGCGGTAGCGGACCGCTTCAATCGTCGCACGGTGTTAATCGTAGTGACGCTTCTGGCCGCCGTGACCGCCTATCCGGCGATGTCGTGGCTCGCGGCCGACGCTACCGTCTTCAAGTTCGCCGTTGTCGAACTGTGGTTCTCGTTCATCTATGCGGCATACAGTTCCGTTCAGGTCGCGACGATGGTCGAACTTGTTCCTCCCGATGCGCGAACCTCTGGGTACTCGTTCGCCCAGGCAGTAGCCGCTGCCGTTCTTGGTGGCTTCACACCTGCCATCCTGACATGGCTGACCCACACCTTTCACAGCAGTGCGATGGTCGGCGTCTGGCTGGCAATCAATGCAACCATCAGTCTCCTCTCGGCGCTCGCGTTGGACAAGAAAAAGACAGCAGCGCGTCAGGTGGATACGCTTCAGTAGTTGTGGCGAAAAAAGGTTGCCACTTATGGCCGATCCTGCCTTGGCTCGGCGCAACAGTCGGATTCGTGAGCGCGACGTAAGACGGCCGCACGGCGCGGTCACCTATTATTCTATTTTTGATTTGCGTCTGGCTTTGCCGCGTCCGGCTCCAGGAGTCCGCGTCGCTTTCGCTTGCGTCGCTGCGGATTCCGCCCCGGCGGCGCACGGCTCTTGCATCGCCACGGGCGCCTCACTGACTTCGAGCTTGCTGCGCGCCGCAGCTAATTCGATCAGCAGATTTCCCCGTTCAGCTCGCAGCTTCATTAGTTCGGCCTCTTTTTCTTCTGTCGTCTCCTTGTGCTGCTCGATGATGCAGGTCTTGTCAGCCAGTTCGGCACGCAGCGCGCTCATTTCGCTCAGCGACGACTCGTTCGTCTGCTGCATTTTCATCAGCAGGGCTTCGGCGCGCTTCTGGTCGGCGCGCGCCTCGCTGATCTGTTTCATGATGCGCTTTTCGTCGCCTTCCATTTGCTGCGTGGCCTTGTCCAGTTCCGTCTGAAACGACTGATCGCGCATGACAGTCGCGGCACGCAGTGCGCCGACTTCCAGTTCGTGCGTCGCACGTAGCGCATCGAGTTTGGTTTCACCCTGTTCCCTCGCCTCGTCAAGCTGCTTTTCGAGTGCGGCAATGCGCGCGCGCGCCGCTTCCGCGGCCGTTGCCTGAGCCGCTAGCCGGCGTTCCAGTTCAACGATCCGGGTTGCGTGCGCCTCTAACTGGGTCTGAAACCGAGCCTGCTCTGCGGCCGCCGCACCCGCACGTTCGGCGTGCTCCCTCCGATCGGCGGCGACCAGAAGGGCGGCGGCTTCGCGAGGACTTAGCCGGGTATTGCTGACACGGCTCATGGCGGCATCGCTCGGAAGGTCGGTGGGAGAGCGCAGCTATCTGATTGTATAGTGTGCCCCGGCGACTGTTGACGTTCGCTGGTTTTATTGACCGTGTTCACGGATTACGCTAGCGAAGAAAGTGCTGACGTGCACTCACACCCACGCGGGAAGGGCGCAAGCAGCTTTTTAGAGCGTTCCGTCCGATTAAGAAGGGCGGGAAGCTTCTTTACTGTAGCTGCATGTCAACGGGCGCCGCAGAGCGGCGATCAAACCCACCTAAGCCAGTTGCTGCGGTTCAGTTGAATGCCGAGAACAAAGCTGGCCGTATCCTAGACTTGATGCGCGAACTCGTCCGGTGTTTCGAAGGACCGCTTACGACAACCGCGCATGCGGACCTGGCGATGCTGAGGCGCCCTCGTGCGAGCCCGCGGGCCAACCGGGCTGCGGATCCGCGGTTGGTCGACGAAGATGACCGGTATCGGCCGCTGCCGCGCCTCTCTTTATCCGTAAAAGGCCAGTTCAAAAAGATCTCGGAAGGGCTGTTTACTTTTCCACGAAACGGTTAACCTTGGATACCTGAACAACGGATCAAGGAATGCCGGCACCTATCATCGATGACGAACTGTGGGCACTGATCGAACCGCTACTTCCG
>NZ_FCON02000230.1 GCF_001544535.1 Caballeronia choica
GTTTCAGAAATGCGAGTTCAGCATCCGTCGCAACGCGCCTTAGCGCGCCAACGACGGATATTTCAACGGCCTGCTAGTGCGCGCGCCGAAATACCGTGGCGCACCACTGCGATCCACTCCAATGCGGATCGGGGCGACCGGGGAAACACCGAGCGTCCCCCCATCAAAGAATCGGCGGACACGGAATCTGCAATGCTCATCACGGCCTCCTGCCATTTGGCATCTACTTTACGCCAACTTGGCAACGCTCGCAACGACGCTCCGTCTACCGGTAGACCCGCGCCGACCCGCGCGCTGCGGTTCGCTCAGTTCAATGGTGCACGTCGTGTTTGAAGATTAGCGTCCATGTGGGATTTGTTTGATCCCCGCTCCCAAGCTTCGGGATTTCGGCTTTTGCCGCCGGACAGCTGCCCAGCTGGTCTGGTGACGTCTTGCGCAGCACAGGGCGGGAACGCAACACGCGCTGGAACAGGCATTCGGCTCGAACAGACCTTGTCAAGCTCCAATATATTACGTCAATTGACGATCGTCGATCAATCGCGGCGGTCGATTCCTAGCTTGCTCACAGCCGATTCGCTCCTCATCGGCTCCAAGGATAGCCTCATGATCGCGCGCTCGCGAATATGCGTGATCCTCAGGGAGTAGCTGATCATTATTTCCACAGCGACCGCGTTGGTGCAGTCACCGCCGACGTCGACGACAATTACGTCGGCTGGCTCATAAAACAGGCTCGGAGCTGGCCGTCGGACCAACGTAGACCGACTATCGGGCAAGGCTTATCAACCAAGTTTCCGATCGATGAACGCGCAACATATGAGACAGTTCGGCAAGGGCTTGGCTCATCAGGTAAAAGCGGGGCGACGCAGGCCGGGTAGCCGTGGCATCAACCGAGCGGAGAAGAGCCATCAGCCAACGCGCGAACGCGGGCATCGCATGCGCGTCAGACGCTGGCTTGAAGAGGCCGAGCGGCTACAGGGTCGCAGGGCGTGCCGTTCAGGCCCTGGCTCCGGGAGTTTCGAAATTATGCATTCGATCATCGCGCATTCGGCGCGTACGCCATTCGTCCGCAGGTGCAGGCCTGCGAGGCCGCCGGCACGAGTGGCTGGATGCTCTCGAGTCCCAGAAACCATTACCCTTTTGCCCACCTGCCCCGCTGATGATTTAGACCGCGTTCAGGGCGTTCTCATCGCGCTACTCGCGAACCAGCAACAACGGAATGGTGGCGAGGCTAGCGACCCGGTTGGCGACGCTGCCAAAGAATGCGCGCGCCACCCCACGCCTGCCGTGCGTTCCCATCACGATGAGATCGGCGTTCCAGCGTTCGGCTTCGCGCAAGAGCGCATGCGAAACGTCGCCGGCGCTGATGTCGGTTCTGATCGGATCAGCCGAAACCAGCGAGCGTGCGACGTTGTGCAGGGATTCCAACCGTGCTGCCGCGGCCGCGATCGCCAGCTCGCCCTCCTTGACGAAGGCGTCCTCGAGCAGTGTCATGGGCACGAAATCGCAGTAGCGTATCGCGCGATCCACGACATAGACCACACGTATTAGTGTGTCGGGCGTCGCGAGCGTGGCGCCTGTGTTCACCGCCGCGAGCGACGTAGAGCTGCCGTCTACCGCGAACAGAATGCGCTGAGTGCCGATCTCGCGCGTGCTAGCGTATCCTGCGGGCACCACGATTACCGCGCAGGGTGCGAGTTGACTGAGCCTGTCTGCCACTGACGGTTCGAACCACCTCGCCAGGCCGTGCTGTTGTCGGGTACCGACAATCATCAGATCCGCGCGGTCCTCATGTGCCTCTTCGGCGAGCGCATGCGAGACATCGGCCCTTTCGTTCGCGAGATCGATCACCTGAGTTCGCACGGAAGCCGCCGTATTTGCGAGCGCACTGCTCGACTCCGCGATAGCGCGCTCCGCGTCTTCCAGCAACTTCCTATGTGCGACGTCCAAATCCAACCCGGAGAGCGCCGCGTGCGGTGCGAGCAGATGCGGGTCGAGCGCCACAGCGGCAATCGTGAGTTCGGTACCGGCCTGCGCAAAACGCCCCGCGAACTTGGCGGCGCATCGGGACGCTTCCGAATCCACGCAAAGAACGATGCGCCTGAAGCCACCAGCTTTCGGCGCCGTGTTCTTGTTTGCTTCCATGGCTCACCCTCCAGGCGCGTAGCGCACATTCAGTTCGCGCAGCATAACGCTCGCGCATGGCGCGGCGCCTGACTCAGATCAAACGAATGCGGCGCGTTCCGATCGATGTGACTGATTCGGTCAATTGCGACTGCGTCAATGTGTGCTCACCCTGGTGCTCACGTCGAAAAACACTCGAAAACATGGCGCGGTTCACGTTTCTTGGCGCGACCGAAACGGCACTTTTTCATCGGGATGAGCAACCACCCGTGTTCGCGTTCCTGATCGCGTGCATCGGCTGCCTCGAAGGCCTCCGCGTGGAGGGCAGCGCGCAGTCGGTTGGCGAGCATACGACTTCGAGCGTCGTGCAATCGATCTTTGTCGTGATCCTGCTCGATGCCATTGCCGCCCTCTTTTTCCTGGAGATGGGATTGGTGAACCACTACCACCAGAACGAGCGTCACGAGTCGGTCGTCGAAGTGCACGACCTATCAAACTGTTTCGGTACGCAGATCGTACACAAAAACACCTGAACCTCGACGTCATGCACGGCGAAATCCCCGGCGTGGTGGGCGGTTCGGGCAGCGGCAAGTCGGTGCTGCTGCGATCGATCGTTGGGCTATGAAAGTTCGGCGCCGGCTCTATCCGCGTGTTTGGCTTGAACCTCGCCGAACTGCGACCGGACGACCGCATGCGCGCAGAAGAGCGCATGGGCATTCTCTTCCAGCGCGGCGCGCTGTTCTCGTCGCTCAGCGTGCTGGACAACGGGGCGCTGCCGCTGATCGAACCTACCGCGCTTGCATGCTCTGCCGCCGAATGACTTGCCCGCGTCAAGCTCGCGCTGGTCGGCCGGCCACCCAACGCGATGGCCAAGGCGCCGGCGCCACTTTCCGGTGGCATGATCAACCGCGTCGCGCTGACCCGCGCGCTCGCCCTCGATCCGGAGATCCTGTTTCTTGACGAGCCGACTTCGGGGCTCGACCCAGTCAGCGCATCCGCCTTCGATCAGTTGATCCATACGTTGCGCGACGCGCTCAGGCTCACGGTCTTTCACGTCACGCGATCTCGTACGCTATGCGCGATCTGCGACCGTGTCGCCATGCTGTCACCGCAGCGCGTGATTGCCGTGGGACCGCTCCTGGGAGTCGCGAACTGCGACGATCGATGGATCGGCGAATACTTTCGCGGCCCCGTGGCAAAGCTCCACTGGCCGCGATGCCGCAACCGCGCGAGGGCCCTGAGATCGAAACGCGAGCGCATCACGTGTTGATCGGCATCTTCATGGTCGCGACTCTCTCCAGTACCCGCAGCGGCTTGATGATCAAACCATATCCCTGTTCCCCGTCAAGATGCACGACTACTCCGGGATACGTGCCTCATGCTGCTTGATCTGACCTCGTCGCTTTCGTACCGCATCTTCGAGCATGCGAGTTGCATCCTAGAATGCGTCCCGGATTGCAACGTACACATCCTCGTCGTGCTCGTTGTTGGACACCAGTTCATGTCCGGGAATGGTTGTGTCGACACGGACATTGAACAGCTTGCCTGATATTGCAGGCCGCCATAGCCATCGCCTCCATCCGGGTAAGCATTCTCGCGCTCGCAGGGTGAAGCCGCGCTTGCACGCGCGATCGGAATCTTCGGTGGCGATTCTCTTACTCATCGGCAAAACTCGCGCCGATCCCATTTTGCCGTTCGCTTTTCGCGTTGCTGTGATTTCTTGGCGAAATCACAGCAGAGAAGCACTCCTGAGTTCGTCAACCAGAACGTATGGGGCCTTACCCGGTATTCCGACCGAACTAAAGCTTCTCGGTCGGCCGACCTGACGGTATGTCCAGCTCGTCCAGGATTGTGCTTGTACGCGTTGGCGCCCTTCTCTTCAACCCAATGCACGCCTCAATGTTTTACCAAGCTGATTCGTTGGTAACGAATCGCGGAATTCGATGAATCGAGGAACCTTGTAAATGCTGAGATTCGCCCGACAGAACTTCAAAACAGCGTCGGCGGTAACATCGCCCGCGGAGCGGACCACGCTTAGCTTTACCGCCTGGCCTGTTCGCTCGTCGGGTATGCCGACTGCCGCCGCATTGTCAACCCCGGGGCACGCGCACGCTACGGCTTCTACTTCCGAGGGGAACACCTTGAAGCCGGAAACAATGATTACGTCCTTGATTCGATCCACGAGGACAAGTGTTTGATTGGATGCGAGGTAACCCATATCTCCGGTTCGCAGCCAACCTTCGAACGACAGGACCCTGGCAGTTTCGTCCGGGTTCATCCAGTATCCGCGCATGACCTGGGGACCGCGCACCCAGACTTCGCCGGTCTCCCCGGGTGCGACGGCCGCGCTATCGTCGCCACGAATGCTGATTTCAGTTGCGGGCAACGGGTAACCGACGGATCCAGAAAACCCTTTCGCATTCACCGGATTTGCACAGACGACCGGGGATGCCTCCGTTAGTCCGTACCCCTCGATAATGACAGTTCCTGTTTTGGCCAGCCAACGTTGTGCCACCGGCGCCTGAATCGCTGCGCCGCCCCCGATAACAAGACGCATGCAAGACCAGTCAATGGATCCTATATGCCGCTCCCGCAGCATTGCATCAAAGAGCGAGTTGACGCCAATGAGTGCCGTGGGCCGCGCGTGTTCCAATGTTTTTACGAGCGCACGAAGCTTGCGTGGATCGGTCACCAGCACGTTGTGTCCGCCGAGCGCGACAAATGTCAGCAGACTGGCTGTCAAGGCAAACACGTGAAAGAGCGGCAACGGCGTAACGATCGTCTGCGGCCCGGAGCAGAATTCCTCACCCAGCCACCCTCGGATCTGTTCGACGTTTGCGCTCAGGTTGCGATGAGTAAGCATCGCGCACTTTGGTGTTCCAGTCGTGCCGCCGGTGTATTGAAGCAGCGCGACATCGTCCAGACCAGCGCTCGGACGGCTTCGCTCCAGGTTGGGGGTATGCGAGAGAACGGTACGAAATGCCCGAAGGTCAAGCTTTGTCGGGGGGATCGAGTCGCGGACAACGCGCTGCAGGAAATCGATTCCGACCCGCGTAGGGATCGGAAGCAGGTCGCCCGCCGCGACCGACACTACTCCTTGTACTTTATTTCGATCAACGATGTCGTCGAGCTTATAGGCGAAATTCTCCAGCACGACGATCGCACCAACGCGTGTCGTGTCAAGCTGCACTTGGATCTCGCGGGGCGTAGCGAACGGGTTGACATTCACCACCGTGAGCCCGGCCCGAAGCGCGCCATAGAATGCGACGACGTATGGCAGTCCGTTCGGAAGGATGAGTGCTACGCGGTCCTGCGCATTTAGCTTGATTTCATCAAGAAGAAAAGCCGAAAAGCGATGCACGTATCGACCGGCCTCGCTAAACGTTAGTGTACGATTGAATGAAGTGAACGCCGGACGGTCCGGGTAGCGCATACAAGCAGCGTCAAACATCTCCGACAACGTTCGAAGATTCTTGTTCTCGATACCACCAGCAGTCGGTTCACTTTCGGAAGTCACTGCGTTGCAAAGTGTCACAGGCACAGTCCAGTTCGGGAGATCAATGCGCGGGGCGAGCCTTGATTTCAGTTTGTAGGCACTTGTCGCTCAACGGCCGGCGTCCGCGATTGACCAGCGACCTCGGACTTGTTATATCGGCGAGACCGACACCGCCCTCGCTCTGAGACCACCATCCGAGCGGGCGCACTGATTGCAGCGATCACCGGTCGCCCACGCGACGCAACTATTTCTGCGGGGCCAAATCATAGACAATAAAATTCCCGAATTTCGCCGTCCAGGATGTCAAGCACTTGCATCGATCACTGCCGCAAGGCATGTTCGAACTCACCAAGAGGTTTTCTTCAGGCTGCAGCAATGCAACTGCCTCAATTGCATATTACTTCGCTTGGGAGCCAACGATCTCGCGAATTTCTCGAGCACTCGCGGCGGTCTTGTCCCTTCCCTGCATTTTCAATATGGGCCGTTGCACCTTGGCTTCAGTTGATGCAAGTCAATTTAACTCGCCTGAACGACGCTCCGTACATATGCAACTCACCAGATGGTCCGCCCAGCCTCGAGTTGCTTCGTAAGACGCTCGCGCCTTACCAGCGCGCGCTACTGAAGAGGGTTCCTCGGCGGCACGCCGTCGACGGGTGACACCTCGTCATATGTAAGCGCTTGATCGACGTTAGAGGCAATCAAGCCGTGGATCTTCGCCGACCTCCATCGGACACGTGATGAGAAAGCCACGTAGCAGATTTCGCGGCCGTTACATGTGTAGTTTTCACGCCGTCGAGGTAAAGCTAGGCGATGTGTCGCTGGCTCGGAAAAAAGCATCTGGCAAACACTGCGCCCAGCGTCCCGCAAAAACTATCCACGGAAGCATTATTTCGGCAAGCCTGGCGATCGTCCAGATAGACCGTTACTGCGGCACACGATAGAAGAAGGACGTAGAGAGGATTGATCGACCGACCGACCCGCTCACGTAGCACGCATTGCTGCTTTACGCGTCCGACGTCGTTCGGTCCCTGCGCACGCAATTGTCTCGCGGCTTGTTCGGGTTCGAGTCCCGTCGCGGCGCTCGCTAATTGTGCGCGAGCATCCCGTCTTCGTCGCGTCGTGAAAATCTTTGAAGAAACAAGATGCGGGTCGGAAGCTAGCCATCGCTATCATCCGATGGAACGCGCCGTGGTGAGAGCACTACAAGCGTCGCGTCCATCGGCGTGGCGCGCTTGGCGCACGTCAAGGACGATGACGTTCCTGCTCAAGCGCACGGCGCAGCGCGCGCACGCCTAGCTCCATGTATGGGGGACGCCCTGCAACATTTGGATCGATGAACCGTATTGACACACCTTCGATCGCGCTTGTGCAGTCGCCCGACGAATGAATGGTGGCGCGGCGTATCGGGTGTATTCGGAGAGTGTCCGGTCGCTAGCCCTTGCGGCAGCAACCCGCTCCGCGCTGTGCGAACAGCTAATCGACGGACTGGTGGAAAATCTCTTGTATCGACAGAAATCGCTGGCTGGCCACTTCCACTCCTCCTCGGGCAGCAATATTCGGATAGACTACGCAGCGTTAAGCGGCGTTGCGCCGGTGGCTCGGCGCCGCAAAGCGCGCCTCGCTGGATTTCAGTATCGCTGAGCCAGCGGGCGATATCAGTCAACGACGGCAGACTTGATGTACGCGCCCAGGCGGTGATGTAGGTAGACGCCCACATGCGCATTGCCAACCGGTCACATACCTAGCGAACGCTATGAAACCCCGGCTTGCCAATCTGTTCGGGAAATTGCACTACTTTCTTGAAGCGCGCAATGTCGAATCCCATGGCGTCGAGCCTCGTTAGTACGGCTTGGTAGGTTTCCTCACGCATTTCCGGATGGCGCGCCAGAATCCACGCGAAATTCTTGTCCGGCGTTGCGCGCACCGTGTACTCGTAGTCTGGATCTAGGTACACCGTGAGGACGACGAACTCGAACGGCCGCACCGGACGAATCTTCCACACGGAGTTGCGTGCACCGTGTTCGGGCCTGGCGATGAACACGCTGCCCGTCTCGGGTTGATCGAAGCCATGTTTGCGACCCAACACAGCATCCTCAATACGTCCATCCTCGCGCAGGGTCCACGTGGCGCAGCTTCCGACATAGTCGCGCTCGTCCACCACCGGGATGTTCGATATCACGTACCAGCGGCCCATGTAGCGGGGCAGATCGACGGACACCGGCTCGAGCGCTTTGTCTGCATGAGGGTTCCGGTTGACGGGCGCAAAGGTACATCCGGCAGCGACCGCAACGAAAAGGATAATGAGAACGCGTCGGGCGAATTGGTTCATACCGTCCTCGACAGAGGCTCCTGTGTTCCAGTCGCATCATGCTGCCGCCGACGCGACGTCGTCCGCTTGACGTGGATCAAGCGATCGATCTGACCTGCGACGCCTCGCGCTTTTCCTAGTACTGTTTTTTAACAGGTTGCTGAAATACACGTCCGCAGAAGCCGCGTTCCTCTAACTGCGCGGCTATTGCGACGATCTTTTCGCATTGTGCAATTGCAACGCGCATTCAAC
>NZ_FCON02000231.1 GCF_001544535.1 Caballeronia choica
AATTGACGGCGGCGGAATTGACGGCGGTGGCATATCGGAGCGCTTTGAGCGGTCTGTGAGGGGCAATCGTTGCCAATCAAAGCCGCACGCATCGCGATTCCAGGGGGACATCAGCCGCGTCCCGCCTGTACCGATCCGATGAAGTGAGCTACGCTGCCGTGACTTGATCGATCCACTTTTCGGTGTGGCCACCATGCAGCTCGATATCTTCGCTGACAGTCGCGATGTGATGCTTCGCAACGATGTCCTCGATGCGCTTCTTGAGAGCAACGCCAGTGCCGCGCGACTCGCCTGGAGAAAGTTGCACGACGACTATCCGGACGACGAGACCCTGGCCGCACTCGACGGCTTGATCGGCGAGCTTGGCGAGGACGCGGCGCCACCTTTTGCGGATCATCAGGCGATGGACGCATGCTGCCGCCGGCTGAATGCCGAGATTGAGCCGGCCGCTCGGCGGCTATTCGGCGAAGCCAAGGCCCACGCGTGGCTCGCACCGTGTTGGCGCGCACGTGCGCGGCGCGCGGCTGCGTTGCCGTTCTGCGCTGACGCGAGCGACCACCATGCCGTAGCGTTGTGGCTACGTGCGGGTGACTGGACGGCCGCCCGCAATGCGGTCGAACACATCGAGGCGTGGCGTCGTATTCCGGCGCCGCTTGCCTGGATGGCGGAGGTGCGCTACCGCGCCGACGGACTGGAAGTGGCGTGGGCACTGCTGACCGAACTTGCATGGCTATCGCCACGACGCTTTGCCGACCTGCTGACGCGCCTCAACGACGCATCGTTGGATGCACTGCGTCGGCGATTCGATGCGCAGTTCGACGGCGCGGGAGGTCTCGCCGATCTGGCGTGGTTTCCAGCGTGGCTGCTGATCGAAAAACCGTGTCTGGCCCCGTCGCTGCGCACCGCGCAGCCTTCGCGCCACACGTCGCCGGAACGGGCGACGCGATTATTGCTCCAGATTCTGGATTTGGAGCGACGCGGGAGCCAGCCGGAACTGGTCGAGCGGCGCAAGGCGCTGCGGAGTCTGCACGACGGGCTGTACGCCGCCTATATGAAAACGCGTTAAGCGCCGTGGCTGAGTTGGATCGCGTAGGGTGTCCGAGTCTTACTGCGGAAACGCGTCCACTTTTGTTTCGTCAGGCAGGGGCGAACATGCCGGTCTCTGGTAGGGTATTTGTCGATAGACGGCTGTTTCCGGTAAGGTGTCGCCGTTGCCTTCCCCTAACCGCACTAGGCTTATGCGAATGGTGGAGTGACCGAGAGGCCGGGCGCTTATCGCAGAAGGTCGACTCCCCATTTGTCGTCCGCTTGCTGATGCCCGCGACAAGACTCGGGACGGCTGCGGGCGACACTAAACGGCAGCTCGCTTGGGCGCCGTTTTTGCCTTGTCGTGCAGCGCCGGGGACCGACGCGCGCTGGACGGCACCAATCTGTAAGCGAACCAACGACGCGGGCGCGTCTGGACTATGACTAGCATTGCATTAAAAAACGCAGAGTATCTAGGGGTTCACAATGATATCGTCGCGCTGCTCGAGCGCGGACGACGGGCAGTGGCGCGCAGCGTTAACGCGCTGATGACTGGAACCTATTGGCAGATCGGCCGACGCATTGTTGAGTTTGAGCAGGGCGGCCAGAATCGGGCGGCTTATGGGCAGGCGCTGCTCGGTCGCCTGTCCGCCGACTTAACCGGTCAGTTCGGTCGGGGATTCGGGGTCGATAATCTCGAATTGATGCGACTGTTTTACCAGACCTACCCGTTCGAGACGATTTCCGAATCACTGATTCGGAAATCGGCCAGCAAAGGCGAGCGCTCGAAATCCGAATCAGTAATTCGGAATTTGGACCCCGAAACCGTGGCGGCTGCCTTCCCGCTTTCCTGGACGCACTACATTCATCTCATGCGCCGCACCCGGTCGGTTGAGGAGCGGGCCTTCTACGAAGCGGAGGCGTTGCGCGGCGGATGGAGCGTACGCCAACTTGATCGCCAGATCAGTAGCCAGTTTCATACGCGCGCGATGCTCTCGAAAAATAAGCGTGCAATGGTGGAGAAGGGGAGCAAAGTGCTGCCTGCCGACCTCGTGACACCTGAGGAAGCCATCAAGGATCCTTACGTCCTTGAGTTCCTCAACTTGAAAGACGAGTATTCCGGAATCTCAGTTAGAGGACGCACTGGTTCACCGACTCGAAGACTTCTTGCTTGAACTCGGGGGCGATTTCACATTTGTCGGCCGTCAGCGACGGCTGCGTATTGGCGAGACCTGGTTTCGGGTGGATTTGCTGTTCTTTCACCGGCGTCTGCGCTGCCTGGTAATCATTGATCTGAAGCTTACCGAACTCAACCACGCCGACGTCGGACAGATGCACATGTACTGCAATTACGCGCGTGAGCACTGGACCTTGCCTGGAGAAAATCCTCCCGTTGGATTGATCCTGTGTGCTCGCAACAATGCAGCCGTCGCCCGATACGCACTCGAAGGTTTGCCGAACAAAGTGCTCGCAGCTGAATACCACATGGTTCTGCCGGATGAGAAGCTTTTGGCGGAGGAATTGGCGAAGACGCGTCGGGAGTGGGAAGCGACGCACAGTAGGTCCGTCATCCCCAACAGCGATGCCATGGACGAGTGAGACGGCCGCAGACTCATGGGTAGGACGTCCCTTTCCGGTACTCGCCGTACATCGCGTGACACCTTGATGACGACAGTAGGTCTGCACTGAGCATGCGGACACACGGTCGAGGGCTGTCTGCGTGGCGATCCGAGGGGCTCGAGTTCGGGGTACGCTCGACTCGGTCAGGAACGAGTCGGTGGGCTTTGCGCGTAGTCGCGACCACAAAGCCTCGCACCGTCAACAGCGCGCCGTTTTGCGCGCGAGCGGCTTTCCGGTAAGGTAGCGTGCGCTGAGTGCACTCGGCCCAGATTTAACCTTCGCAAGGAACTCACATGAACAAGCAGGAACTGATCGACGCGGTCGCATCGGACGTCGGCATCAGCAAGAGCGCGGCAGCCGAGACAATAAACGCTGTGCTAGACGCCGTGTCCAAAGCGGTCGCTGGCGGCGATAGTGTTCAGTTGATCGGCTTTGGCACGTTCGCCACGGGCGAGCGGTCTGCGCGCACGGGCCGCAATCCGCAGACGGGCGAGCCGATCGAGATCGCCGCCGCCAAAACGGTGAAGTTCGCCGCCGGCAAGGCGTTCAAGGACGCCGTGAATCGGTAAGCCTGCGGGATCGGCAAAGCCAGCCTGGCTAGAAAAGCTGGCCGTCGAGCGGCAGCAGATTGATCCACTTGACGGCGGTGCGGCGCTCACGGCCATCGACGTGAATCGAGCGAATCATCACGCGCTGTCCGCGTGCTTCGCCGAGTACTTCGGCGATGCGGTCCTGATAGCGCACGAGTGTGCCGCGCATTGGTTTGCGCTTGATGCGGCCGCGACCGAGGGAGGCAGACATAGATGTGGGCGGAAGGAATGCGATGACGTCATTATGCCCAAGTACGCCCGGATCGCTGCTCGGCCCTTTGTCTCCCAGCACAAAAACGTTCCACGTTCGAATGTGCCGAGTCTAGGAAGAAACTCACACGTTCACGGCAGAGGCGTCTCCATCCGGACGGACATCCGTGTTGGTGATCCCATTATCGGATAGCAAGGCAAGCGTCTCGTGTAAAGTGGCGCACGCCGATATAAAGGCTCAGGCGCCGAAGATGGTCATAAAGGACGACTGGCGTGTGATCGATGGCGAGGCGGCAACTCCGCGCGGTGGATCAACCACTGTTGCGGATCGAACTGCGAGGCGTGGCAGCAGGGAAGGGAGAGAGAAGCTGGAAACAAAGGCGCGGGCGCTGGCGACATGCGAAGTGGAAGGCGTTGCCGAAGGACAAAAGCAATGGCGCGACCAGCCCGACCTGATGGCCTTCCTCCGAACACTGTAGCCGAATAATATGTGCTGTTCGATTTCAGCAAAGACGCTGCCTTGGCCTCGTTGGCAATCGAGCAGTACATATTTTTTACCACACCATACTCATGACAGTACTAAACCGCTGACGCGGTAGTGGGAGGGAAGCGGAGGTCAGTGCCTGGCGTTCGGTCAGGACGGTTGCCGGATGCCGGGCCACGGGAGAGGGACGAGCAGGCGGCCAGGAGCAGCATGGAGGGGCCCGACCGGGCATTGCCATCCACTGTTCCCAGGAGGTCCGCCATGACACTGCTCCGCCAACGCATGCTGCACGACATGCTGATCCGGAACCTGGCAGAGAACACCCAGAAGTCGTATCTGCTGCAGGTTTCGAGTTTTGCCCGGCATTTCCGCCGCTCGCCTGAACTGCTCGGCCCCGAGGAGATCCGGGCCTGGCTCGTCCATCTCCGCGAAGAGCGCCAGCTGGCACCCGCCAGTCTCAGCCCGGCGATCGGCGCACTGCGCTTCCTCTACCGCGTGACGCTCAAGCGACCCTGGAGCGACGAGGATTTCCCATTGCCCAGGAAGCCAGTCCGGCTCCCCGTCATTCTCAGCCTGGAGGAGATCACCACCTTCTTCGACTCCATCCCCAGCCTGAAGCATCGGACCATCCTGATGACCGCGTACGCCGCCGGGCTGCGGGTGTCGGAAGTCGTGCACCTGAAGATCACCGATATCGACAGCCAGCGCATGGTGATCCGTGTGAACCAGGGGAAAAACCGTAAGGATCGCTACGTAATGCTCTCGCCGCGTCTGCTCGAGGTCCTCAGAACGTACTGGCAAGACGCTCATCCCCGCGACTGGCTGTTTCCGGGTGATATTCCTGGACACCCCATCACGCGAACCGCCGTCGCGCGAATCTGCGCTCTCGCACGCCAACGTTGTGGCATCCAGAAGCCAATAACACCGCATTCCTTGAGGCATGCGTTCGCAACTCATCTGCTGGAAGCCGGTACTGATGTGCGCAGGATCCAGCTGCTCATGGGCCATAGGTCCCTTGCGACCACTTCGCGATACTTACGAATCGCAACCAGCACCGTGTGCGCCACCGAGAGTCCCTTCGATCTGCTGCCGCACCCCGCACCCATTCCATCCCCACCACCTGCGCCCGAGTACTTCTGAAGCCGGCGATGCGCCCGGCGCTCGAGGTGGCGGACCTCTTCCGCCGCTGCGGCCCGCAATACCGGCAGACGCATGCCGACGGGCTCAGTCGTGTCCAGCGGCGCGTGATGAGCGCCATCGAACTGTGTCGCACCGCCGCGCTCGGCGGACATGTCGAGCAGTGCGATGCGTGCGGCCATCAGCGCATCGCCTACGACTCATGTCGCAATCGCCACTGTCCGAAGTGCCAGTCCCTCGCCCGCGCACACTGGCTCGAGCGCCGGCACGCCGAACTGCTCCCCAAGGTTGAGTATTTCCATGTGGTCTTCACGCTGCCCGAGCCCATCGCCGCACTCGCGTACCAGAACAAGAAGACGCTCTACGACATGCTGTTTCGCACCAGCGCACAGACGTTGCGCACGATCGCCGCCGATCCCAAACACCTGGGCGCGGAGATCGGCTTCATCACGATCCTGCACACGTGGGGGCAGAACCTGCTGCATCATCCGCATGTGCATTGTGTCGTGCCGGGCGGCGGCATTGCCCCGGACGGCGAACGCTGGATCGCCTGCCGGCCCGGCTTCTTTCTACCGGTACGGGTGCTCTCGCGCCTGTTTCGCCGCCTGTTCCTCGAGCAGTTGCGCCGCGCGTTCGACGCCGGCGCGCTGCGCTTCCATGGCCAGTTCGAGCCGCTGCGTGATGCCCGGGCGTTCGCCGCGTGGCTCGCGCCCGCCGCTCACGCGGAGTGGGTCGTCTACGCGAAACCACCGTTTGGCGGCGCCGAACACGTGCTCGATTACCTGGGCCGCTACACCCATCGCGTGGCCATCTCCAATAACCGGCTGCTGAGCTTCGACGGACACGCCGTGCAGTTCCGCTGGAAGGACTACCGGCATGAAGCCCGGCAAAGGACCATGACGCTCACGGCCGACGAGTTCATCCGCCGCTTCCTGCTGCACGTGCTACCTGACGGCTTCAAGCGCATCCGCAGCTACGGGTGGCTCGCCAACCGCCATCGGACGGCCCGCCTCGCCACCTGCCGCCGGCTGCTCGGCGTCGAGCCTGCGGCCGTTGCGTCACCCGCCATCGGGGAAGACTACCGTGACCGTTACCTACGGCTCACCGGCAAATCACTTCGCGATTGCCCCGTGTGCGGCAGGGGCCACATGGTCCGCATCGAAGGCGGTGTGCCTGGCATCCTGCCGCGCGCTCCTCCTGACCCGACCCATGTGCACTAACCAACATCGACCCCCTTCCCGAACACGTTCGCCTTCCCCGATGAGGCCTGCGCGACCGAACTCGTGCCTCCGACTCGCTCTCGCAGCACAATCCCCTGAAACGCCGGGTTACTTGTCCGTTGAAACTCACATTCCCGCCGCGTTCACTCCGCAGGCTTCACGCGATCGCCCTGAACCCGGGTGCGATAGCCACGCGCTGGGCATCCCGAATCACTGCGGCGCCCATTCAATGCCCATAGCTGCCACCGCCCGTGGAGCGGTTTAGCACAAACGATTTTTTATTTACCGCTCGCGGGCCAACCCCGTCGGTCCGGCTCATGCGTCCGAAGCCGCGACCGATAAACAAAAAATCCTCTGCACAATGTCTCGGCTCTTTTGAAAACGGAGTGGGTAACGGCCTTCAGCGGGCATGCGAGTTGAATGCGGAGAAGTCGAGTTTGCCTGCGATGAGAAACAGGACCGTTCGCATGGTTTCGAAGCGAGCGTATCCGCGTGCCTTGCGCTTGGCGGCCTGAAACAGTCCGTTGATGGCTTCGATGAAGCCGTTGGTCTGGCGGGTCTGGGTCCAGGCGACGATGCCGTCGAAGTGTCGGCGAATCAATCGCACCACGTCCTTCATCGGTTCGACCTTCGAGCGCATGACGTTGGTGCACCACTGTTGCAACATCTCGGAGACGACATTGATTTGCTTGCGCTCGAGAATTTCGCGCAGTTGCTCGCGATACAGCCAGGCGCGTGCCGTGCGGCTGGTAGTGTACTGACTGACGAGCGCCTGGAGGTCAGTCAGTTGGGCCAGATTGAGTTTGTTCGCGTCTTTCAGCAGCGTCCAGCGCATGCCTTTAAGTTCCGGGTCGACCTTCTGTTGTTGGCGACGCACTGTATCGAGCGCCTTGGACGCGTGCGCGACGACGTGAAACTTGTCGAAGGTCAGCCGCGCATCGGGCAGATGTTCGTTGACTCCCTTGATGAAAGCCGGCGACATGTCGATGCTGACCGAGCCGACCTGTTCGGGCTTGCCACCGTGTTGGCCCAGATAGGCGGCGAAGCGTTCAATCGTGCTGGCATCCTTGCCGGTCGTCACGAACACGACCCGCCGCGCCTGCATGTCGGCAACCAGTGTCAGATACTCATGACCGCGCCGGTACGAGGTTTCGTCAATCGCCACTGCCGTCACCTCCGACAGGTCCGCCGACGCGAGCGCCAGTTCCACATAGCGCGAGCAGATGGCGTGAACCCGGTGCCACGACAGGTTGACGATGCGCGCCACGGCAGCAAACGGCATCTGCTGAGCGAGCATCAGCACGAGCGCCTCGAACAGCAACGTGAAGCCGCTGAGTTGGCCGACCCAATCAGGTTCCACCAACCGTACCGAGCCGTCCGGCAAGCGCACGCGCGGCACCCGTACTTCCAGATAGCACTCGTGCTGGAAGAAATTCAGATGGCGCAGACGCTTGATTTGCGTGTCGTGCACCGGGTGCTCGCCGGCGACGCTGGCATAACCGAACCGGCTGCCCGCGACGAAGTCCACCGCAATCGTGAGCTGGCGTTTGCCGGCATCAAAGTCGACGCTTTGTACGTACCACGGGGCCTTGATTCCCAGCGCGGCTTCAAACAGTTGGTTCGTCATTGTTCGTTTCGTCTTGCATGGCTGGTTGCAGCATTCTGCCGCAACCAGCCATGACTCAGCTTATCGAATCAGTGCGCCTCAAGGGTTCGCTGCGCCGGGCTTACGCCCGCCCTTGACCCGCCAAACCACCCACTGAGAATTCAAAAGAGGCAATGTCTCCAACGACATTGGAGACACGCGACTGCCATGCACCTACTTCAATCAGGCGTCGACCTGTCGGTCATCGCCTTGTGGCTGGGACACGAAAGCCC
>NZ_FCON02000232.1 GCF_001544535.1 Caballeronia choica
AGCAGTCCGCCCGCGAACAGCGCGAGCCCGATGCCGCCAAGCACGCCGGCCGAGTAGCGGTCGGACAGCGCGCCGGCGAGCGGCGCGGCGACCACGATCACGAGCGGCCAAGGCGTCATGTAGAGGCCCGTCTGCACCTGCGAGAAGCCGAGCGAATTCTGGAGCCAGAACGGTAGTGCGACGAACGCGAGCATCTGCGACGTGAACGACGCGATCGACGTGCAGATTGACAGCGCGAAGATCGGGATGCGCATCAGGTCGACGGGCAGGAGCGGCGCCGGTTGCGTTAGCTGGCGCTTTACGAAGAAATAGCCGACGACGGACGCCATCGTCAATTCCGCAACGATGAACGCGCCGCGCTCGCCGTAGCCGAGCCCGTCCACGGCCATGATCAGCAACCCGAACACACAGGCATTCATCAGCGCGCTCAAGACATCGTACGGCGCGTCGTGCAGCGGATTGGCGGGCAGCGAGCGCAGGCCGCCGAGCACCGCGGCGATGCCGATCGGCACGTTGATCGCGAAAAGCCACGGCCATGATGCGACCGACAGCACTGCGGACGCGACCGTCGGCCCGGCCGCAAACGACAGTGCGACCACCATCGCATTGACCGACACGCCCCGGCCAAGCATCGATGACGGATAGATGGTCCGAACGAGCGCCGCGGTGACGCTCATGATGCCCGATGCGCCGAACCCCTGGATCACGCGCATCGCCGCGAGGGTCGGCAGCGAACTGGCGAGTGCGCAGCCGAGCGACGCGACGGTGAACAGCGCGAGGCCGACAATGTAGATGCGCCGGTAGCCGACGCGTTCGCCAAGCGACGCGAGCGGCAGCAGCGTGATCGTGATGGCGATCTGATATGCGTTGACGATCCAGATCGACGCGGCGTCGGATGCATGCAGGTCGCGCGCGATGGTCGGCAACGCGACGTTGGCGATCGCGCCGTCGAGCACGGCGAGCAGGGTGCCCAGTGAGACGAAGACGATCGCCCAGAAGCGCTGCGGAAGCGGTAGGCCCGTATCGGCACTCATGAGGGGGACCGTGCCAATCTGGGGCTGTAACGTGGCCATGGGGCTTCCTTGTGGTGACGGTGCGGCAGGTTGAATCGTGCGCTTACGTTTTCCCCGCCGGCCTCATCGACACGACTGGATCGATGCCACACAACGCTCAGTTCGCAGCCCTGGCCATCAGATGATCGCCAAACTGGTCCCGCAGACGGTTTTTCTGGACCTTGCGCATGCTCCTGTGCCGCGCGCCCATGCGCACGGTCAGGGACAGGCATCCTGCAAACATGAGCCGTCCCTTGCCGGCTCGCCCCAATTGCTAAAGGCGATGCGGGACGGGGAAGCAAATGCCCGCTGAGGTTGGGACTCTCCGAAAACGGAAAAATGGCACAAGAGAGCGCGGCGCCGCCGATTTCTCGATTTCTATCGAGGTTCAGTGAACCTGTGAGCAGGGTTTGTCGCCGACGATGGTGTCATTGAGTTCATGGTTCACGTCGATCATTCAGTACGGCGTGTCGCCGATGATTGCGGTGCGCTCCATCTTGCGGTGGCACGGCGGGTAATCCATCACTGCGTAGTGTTGGGTTGAACGGTTGTCCCAGAACGCAACGCTGTCTTTCTTCCAGCGAAAACGCACCTGGTATTCGGGAATATTGGCCTGACTGGTCAGGTAGTTAAGCAACTGACTGCTGCCCGGCGACTTGTCCAGCCCGAAGCGCACGTTGGCCGGCGTATTGAAATTGGTGAAGTGTGTCGTAAAACTTCCACTGACAAACAGCACCTTCTCTCCGGTTTCGGGGTGGGTACGCACAACCGGGTGCTCGGCGTCCGGGTACTGCGCCTTCAGCGCAAGACGCTTCTCGATCGGCATCACGGCGCCGAAGCTCGCCTCGATGCTGTGGCGCGCGCGCAGTGAGGCGATTTTCACCTTGATATCCTCGGGCAGTTGCTTGTAAGCCTCGACCATGTTCACCCACATCGTATCGCCGCCCACCGGCGGGCATTCGACACAGCGCAGGACGCAGCCTAATGGCGGCTTTTCGCGCCAGGTCGCATCGGTATGCCAGGAATTCTCGTTGCGTTCGGGAGGACTCTCCGGGGTCTTGTAGATCTGAACCAGTCCGGGGCAGTCGGGATCGCTGCCTAGCACTGGATGGTCCTCCAACTCGCCGAAACGGCGTGCAAAAGTCACGTGCTGCGCGCGTGTGATGTCCTGGTCGCGAAAGAACACCACGCGATGCTTCAGGAGCAGCGCCCGGATCTCTGCCATCAGCAGGTCGTCCTCAGCAGCCGTCCCCAGGTTGACGTTGCTTAGCTCGGCGCCAATCGTGCAAGTGAGTGGCTCGACCCTGATCGAGTTGCCCAGAGAGGTCGCGCGGACCACTGCGGGTGCCGCGTTGGGGCGTTGAGTCATGAAGGTTGTCTCCTGTTGTTGACTAGGCGAATCGATGGTTGTGAGTGTGGGCGCGGCGTTTTTTGCCCGCGTCTTGTATGGGCCGCGTGCGCGCGACGGCCAATGAGGCTTCGTCAGGGCTTTACGTCGACGATCTCTTCTCGCTCCATCGTGCGCGGAGCCGGCCAATAATCGATGACCGCGTCACCACCAGGCGATCGTCGATTCATCTGCGCTTTCGTCCGGTTGGATCGACGGCGACTATTTGTGGGACATGTTGATTACGTCGCAGACGCAAGTCAGTAACCGGTCGCGGATACGGGGTTCCGCGCGAAACTCATCGTGGGTCGCTTCGCATCAGGTGGGAAGACACACCACGATCCGTCGTCGTGTCGAAAGAAAACGATCGCGATCGGCCCAGCCGGTTGGGTGGTCTCCACGCACACAGAACGCCACGGAGTCTGTCGTGATTGGCTGAACCGCGTAACTCGGGCACTCCCCATCAAATTCCGTCCCAGCCACTTTGCGACCAAGATGCTCAACGACCTTTCCCGGGTACTCATTTGCTCCTCCAACATTCAAACAAATCATCTGATACGAAGCGCCCCGTACTGCTTGCTCCGGGCGGTCGATCACGCCGCTCAACGACTGACACGCAACGCCGCCTTGCTTATGCGTTTCCGTGTGGTGATCCAGGGCTCGGGCAACGACATCAGCATAGCGCCATAATTTGTTTATGTCGACATTATTTATTAGTCGTGTCTGGGCAAGCGATTGCAGTTCGCCACGTCATGCCTTTTCAAATAGGGGTTTATTCAGGCCGACCGGCGCCGGCGGGCTCGGCCGCTCTTTCACCACGCTGTCCAGTCCCTTGCTTTTGTGGTTTTGACGTGGTCTGGGTCCCGATGGAGCCGATCCATTCGCCCCCAGACTTGACGCGAACCGGGACCCCGTGTTCCCGCTCTCCTGGGCTTTTGCGATCAGACAACGGCTCTGACGGCGGGAGAGATCGCGATGCGACACGGCCTGCGTGGTCGGTGCACGCAGCCATCTTCTCGCCGCCCGTGACCTGCGATGATCCAGCGTGGTGCCGGAGTGCTGATATGGCGGGACCGTCTATTGCGTCTTGCCGGCGACGCACTGAGTGTCACGAGGACTCCCGGGGGAGAATCGGGAGTCCCCATGGATTTCAGATCAGTTGAATGCCGTGAGATCTTTCGGCTTGATGTCATGCTGCTCGCAATAGGCAAGATAGCGCTGCAGCCCGGACTTCCAGTTTTCGAGCGCGACGATGTTGTCGTTCGCGTCGAGGAAGAGGAGATCGCCGGTCACCTGAACCAGCGTGACCACATATCCGTCTCCGCTTCCCGTGCTGACGACTTCGGGCGTGTGGGTCGACGCGGCGGTCTCGTACACGACGCTGCCGGGTCCGGCGATCCAGTCGTGTTCCTTGTATTTCCACTTGCCTTCGATCGTGTAGACCAAGACCGTACCGGTGTGGTGGTGCTTGGGCAGTTGCATGTCGATCGGTGACTTCATCAGCACGATCCATTCACCCCGGATCGGGTCAAGCTTGAAGTACTTCAGCAGGACGTTTTCCGCGTAGGGCGTAAACGGTACCCACGGTAGCGATTCGCCATCGATGAGCGAGGTATCGACGTGTTCGTAAAGCATATTTGTCTCCATTGGTGTGTGTGGATGTGGTCGAAAACTGGAAAGCGTGCCAAGGCTGGCCCGCCCATCAGAGACAGGCGGGCGGCGCTGGATTTGTCGCAGCGAACCGGTCGGTTTAGACCAGCGAGGTGCCCGCAAGGGTGGCGCGCAGCATCTTTCTTGGCGAGTTGTCGTAGTCCGCCACTGCGTAGTGCTGAACCTGCAGGTTGTCCCACATGGCAACCGTGTTGGTTTTCCACTTCAGACGGACCTGGTATTCCGGAATCGCGGCCTGAGAGGTCAGATAGTTCATCAGGTGATGCGCCTCCGGCATGAAGTCCTGGCCGTACCGGATGTCCTCGAAGTTGAAGAAATTCGAGAAATGGGTTGTGAAAGTCGAGTTGACGAACAACACCTTTTCGCCCGTCTCAGGATGGATGAGCACGACCGGATGCTCAGCGGCGGGGTTCTTCGCGGCCATCGCGTGACGTTCTTCGATCGGCATCTGGGCGCCAAACGTGTGCTCGGCACTGTGCTTGGCGTACAGGCCGTCGATCCGTTGCTTGACGGTGTCGGGCAGCTTTTCGTAGGCCATCACCATGTTGGACCACATGGTGTCTCCGCCGGCTTCCGGACCCAGTTCGCAGCGCAACACCGCGCCGCGGGGCGGCGCCTTCTTGAAGGTGACATCGGCATGCCAGAGGTTTTCGCGGCTGGCCTTTTCGACGAAGCTCTTGGGCTTGCCCGGGTCGAGATTGCGGTACAGCGTCAGCAGCTTGTCCGCCTCCGGATGGCTCGGGGCAAGAGGATGGCTTTCCAGTTCGGCGAATTGCAGGGCAAAGTTCTGTTGCTCCATCGGCGTAATGTTCTGATCGCGGAAGAACAGGACTTTGTGCTTCAGCCACAGCGCCCGGATTTCGGCAATGGCGTCAGGGTCCAGCGCGGCATCAGCGAGGCTGATGTTGCTGAGTTCGGCGCCGATGGCGGGCGTGCAAATCTCCACCTTGATCGAATGCTGGCGCACCGATGGCCGGACAATGGCCGGCGCCATGGACATGGCTTGTGAAGTAGATTTTTGGGTTACAGCGCTTGATGTCATTGATGTCTCCAGTCTGTGTTTGTGCGGCGGCGAGCAATGCGTGCGTCCGGCAGATGTAGCCAGCCCCTGTCAGCAGGAGGGCAGGGGTGTTTCGTCGGCCATGGGATCAAATACTACGCATGGCGGCCGCGATGCCATTAGCATCGTCGGACATTTTCTTCGCATATTGGGACCCGAAGCCCGGAGTCGTGACTGAAAAGCGGATGGCGGCAACGCTCCCGCGCAGTCCGGGCGACGATGCCGGCCAACGCCGGGATGACGCGGGATTTGTACCGTCAGGAACGTGTAGAAGAGTGGGGCTGGTTCGCGCAGTGTGGCTGGCCCGGATGACGGAGGGGCGCGTGAGCCGGCCCCGAACCGAGAGCCTTCCTACTTATGCGAGCTGGGCCTGGCTGCTGCCCGGCTCTTCCGGTATTGGGCGGCCCAATCCGAGGGTGTCTTGCCAAACTGGCCGCGGAACCAGCGCGAGAAGTCGCCGGCAGAGGAAAAGCCGAGGAGCTCGGCGACCTCATACAACCTGCGTTTGCTGTTGGCCAGATACTCCTCAGCGAGTTCAGCGCGCACAGCATTGATGATCGTGGTGGCACTCTCACCCTCCGCCGCGAGGTGCCGGTTAAGGGTGCGTCGATGCATGCCAAGATGCTGGGCGACCTGGTCCACCGAACAAAGTCCGCTTGGCAGCAGCATCCTGGCGATCTGGCGCGCCCGCTGCACAGGCTCGTCGCGGACGTTGGCCAACTGCATGTCCAGCCATCGCTTCACCTCGCGATTGAGCGTCGGGTCTGCCGCAGGGATCGGCATGTCCAGGTCGCGGCCGCGGCAAACGATGGCATTGCATTCTTGTGAAAACTCGATAGCCGTTCCCAGCACGCGGTGGTGCACTTCAAGACTCGTGGGACTTTCGTGGGCGAAACAGAACCCTGTCGGTCGGAAGGTATTGCCACTCAGCGCCCTGAACATTCGAAATCCGATGCCGACTGACTGTTCGATAGTCTGGCGCCAAATGCCGGGCGGTCGCATATTCGCGTCCATGTGCAGCAGCGCGACGTCGCCCGCATCGTCAAGCCGCATTTGCACGCCGGCGTTGTGCAGTCGCACATAGCGGATGCAGGACTGCATTGCTGCACGCAACGTGGGTTCTTCCCGGAGCACCAGCGCCAGCATGCCCAGATTGGCCAGGCTTCTCGTTTCCGCGAGCAACAATCCGAAGGCCTCCTGACCGGACAGGCGTGCGGACTCTTCCAGCAGCCACCCCACCGAATCGGCACTGATCATCAGATTCGGATCGTCGAGGACCGTGGCCGGCAGTTTGGCCAATCGCAGCATCCGAAACGGATCGAGCCCCACGGAACGGGCCACGTGTTCATAGTCGGTCAGGCTGGCACTTCGCGTCAGGGTATGCACGGACTGTCCCAATTTCACAAGAGTATGTCCTGCCAAGCTTAGTACGGAACAGCCGGTCAGCGCTACCTTAGAGGCTGGAAACTTCAAAAGATGGAGACAGACAATGGATACAAGCGCTGCATTGCGCATCGGTCAGCCGCGCGCCGTATCGGGGCAAATGGATGCCGACGACCCCGCCTCATTCAACCACTGCTTTGCCGAAGTCAACGGCATTCGCATGCATTACATCGACGAGGGGGAGGGCCCGCTCGTCATTCTGCTGCATGGCTTTCCCTACCTGTGGTACATGTGGCGGCGCCAGATCGGAGCCTTGGCCGCGGCCGGCTTTCGGGTCGTCGTCCCCGATCAGCGGGGATTTGGGCAATCTGATCGGCCGGATGCCATTGAAGCCTACGACATGAGTCAGTCAGTCGGCGACATGGTTGGCTTGATGAAGGCTCTGGGTGAGACGTCAGCGGTGATCGTCGGACACGACCTGGGTGCATGGGTGGCTCAAGCTGCGGCCATGCTGAGGCCGGATCTGTTCCGCGGCCTCGTGATGCTCAATACCCCGGTGCCACCGCGCGGAAAGGTCAAGCCGACCATCGGCTTGCGGGAAATGGCGAAGGGCCGGGTGTACCACCACCTGTACTTCCAGCAGATCGGCAAGCCGGATCGCGAGTTCGCCAGTGATCCGCGCAAGACATTGCGTAGCGTCTTCTACTCGGTCTCCGGCAGCGCAGTTGGCGCCGAACGGTGGCGCTTGTTCGTCGAGGCCGGCGAGCCCATTCTCAACGCCTTCACTGAGCCGAAGGAATTCCCGACATGGTTGAGCGCACGGGCGATCGACTACTACGTCGACGAATACACGCGCACGGGATTTACCAGCGCCATTAACTACTACCGTTGTCGCGACCGGAACTGGGAAATTACTTCGTTTCTGGACGGTGCGGTGGTCCGCCAGCCGAGCCTGTTCATCGGTGGCGCCGCCGACCCTTCCCTCGAACCGGTAGAAATCCGCAGTGTCTACGACGGACTCGATACCTATCTACCCGGACTGCAGAAGAAGGTGCTGCTACCCGGCGTGGGCCACGCTGCGGCGGAAGAAAGCGCTGATCAGGTTAACGCATTGCTCCTGGAATTTCTCGAGCAGTTCACGCGCTAGCGTCCAGATTGTCCGGCTGCGCTGCCCGGATCGGGGCGTCCAGCGACATGGGTGCTTGAGCACAGGGCAGGTTTCACTTTCCCCCAGAGCCGCCAGGATGAATGGGCGGCCGTGGGAAAACCTGTACACGCCGCCGCGAACGCCAGAGCTGAAAAGAGAGCGCTGCGCACAGATGGCACTAGCAGCAGCAATAACAGGAGACAGAATTGTGGCAGTGAATATGCAAGCAACAGCGTGCTATGACGGTGAGCGCCCGCAGCGCATCCGCGGTTATGCATGGGTCATTTTTGCGCTGACATTCGGACTGCTCTTGTCCGACTATATGTCGCGGCAGGTGCTCAGCGCAGTCTTTCCGCAAATAAAGGCGGAATGGGGACTGTCCGACGCTCGGCTCGGAGCGCTCAGCGGCATTGTCTCGCTGGCGGTTGGCATCCTGGCGTTCCCCAT
>NZ_FCON02000233.1 GCF_001544535.1 Caballeronia choica
CACAGCGCGACAACCGCCGGACCTCGGGTTCGCCGTCACGTACGAATCGTGGTGCGGCGGTACGCAAACCCAAACCCATGTCCGGCACTAAGAACCCGCGCGCATTCACGCGAGCCGATCTGGATCAGGCAATCGCGCAGGTCGCGCAGCAGTCGAAGACGCCTTCAAAACCTGGCCAGCGGTCTGCTCGCACTCGCTGAACGGTCTGACACGCCCCTGTCTGATCAAGGCCGTCCTTCGACACTACGTGGATTCAAACCGTTGAAGACAGAGTAAATCACCCATCAAAAACACGACATCTGTATTTAGCCGGCGCTACGACATTTCAAAATGGCTTTGACATTCGTGGGGCACCTGGATAAATCGATCTTTTCAACCTGCTTTACGCGTGTGCCCCGCGCTCTGTTGTGTTCGGTGGAGCATCCATAACGCCGCCGATCTCGTATTCATGGACCTGGTGGGGGCCCATCGCCTCGATTCGTTCCATGATGTCCTCCAGCGCCCTGACCTCGACACGCAGGCATGCGATCGCCTCCTGAAGCTTGAGCGATTCCTGGTAAATCATCTCCTTGGTCACTTCCATCTCGGCCTCCGGCATCGTGGGAAAGTGGGTTTGCCAATATCAGCATTAATCGTGCTCCAACCGGCCGGGTCCGTGAAAGCCCCGAGTCGCTTAGCATGTTGTCCTTCTAAGGCAGATCCGAAAGACCATGAGCGAAGGCGTGTACGGAGAAGCGGCGACTGGACGCGTGACGCACGGCCTGCTGCGGCTGGGCACGGCCATGCGCAGCCAGGCATGGGAATGGGCGGAAAGCGCAGGGATGACGCCGACCCAGGGCGAAATCCTCGTGCTGCTCATGCAGCGCAAGGGGCCGATGCGGCTCAGCGAGATCGCACGCGAAACCGCACTGACCGCGGCGACCACCAGCGACGCGGTGACCACGCTTGAAAGCAAGGGGCTTGTCGAAAAGCGTCGCGCGATCGAGGACGGCCGCGCGCTCGCGCTTCGCCTGACGTCCCGGGGCCGCACGGTGGCCACGCGTGCGCTGCAATGGCCGGACTTTTTGGCGAAGGCCGTCGGCACGTTGCGTATCGACGAACAGGCGGCGTTCTACCGAACGTTGCTGAAAGCGATCCGTCAGCTGGAAACGCAGGAGCAGATGCCGCCGCATCGAATGTGTTTGTCGTGCGTCCATTTCGAAGCGAGCAAGAATCCGAAGAAAACGCCGCATCGCTGCGCGCTGCTGCAGATTTCGATGGCCGACACCGATCTGCGCCTGGATTGTTCGGTATTCGAAGCAGCCGACGTCGCCACATAAAAGAGAAGCTGGAAGATTTTCACCCAACCGGCCTGAGCCGACATACCCTCTTGCGCGCGAAGGCGGCAGCCAGTCGGAGGAGCAAGATCTTTGGGCCATCGCACCTGACGCCTTCGACTAGCCAAATTTTTGCAAGGTCAGGCCGTAGCGAATTTAGGATGAAGGCCTTCTCCTTCTGGCTGGCCTACACCACCTCGACTGCGCGTAGGCGATTCCGTCCACCAACTCAACACCGCTCAGTGCGAATCCGTTCGGTCCCATCCACCACGACACCGCGTCATGTAACGGTGTGATCGGCTGCGGGTCGCTGACGGCGGTGATCTGAAAACGCGCGATGTTCGAGTACCGGTTCAACGCTGCTGATTTGTCTTGGACCACGAGCAGGTCGCCGCAAATTCCGGGGGCGCGCGGAACGTCAAAGTGTTCTAGCCTGGCACGCTGTCAGAAGTTGAAATCTAGCCACGCCCTCGCCCATTGCATCCCGCGCTGGAACGCCGCTGCCTCTGTGTCGAAGTAACCGATTTCGGTGAAGTGGAATATATGCCCCATGTCCCCGCCCCCCCCACGGACCGCGTTCAACTTCGTCCCACGCCTGCCGGCGATGCCCT
Organism: Caballeronia choica; assembly: GCF_001544535.1. GTDB lineage: Bacteria > Pseudomonadota > Gammaproteobacteria > Burkholderiales > Burkholderiaceae > Caballeronia > Caballeronia choica. The sequence continues at coordinate 1,928 of NZ_FCON02000233.1, forward strand.
TTCTGCTCCGGTACTGAATGGGTGGACCACTCTCGATGGTGCGTTTTCACTGTTGACTTCTCCACCGACTTGTCCACGGAAAATTGCGGATAAGTGGGGCATCGCAACCGACGGTTAGTTGCAATACGCCGATTCGAATCGGTCGTGTCGATCAGTACGCATTACGTAGCAAACACCACGCTTCTGGGATTTGCTGCTGGATCGGCGCTGTAACGAGACATTTATCGCATGCATCGCGCTGACCACACCGACTTCGTCGGGTTATGCGTGAAACAATCGTCGAAAGGTGGCTTAAGTAGTTGATTATCCGATGCTTCGGAGGTCTGCAAAAGTACATGGCATTGTTTCACGTACGGTCTTTTGCACATTTATTCATGCAGCGAACGGCCGTTTCCCTATTGTGCCGCGCCTGCGGGTAATCGCCACTCTGCGATTGAAAAATATCGGCCGGTTCTGGGCCGTTGAGGGTCGCAAGCTTTGATCCGCCCGTCCGACAAACATGGCAGCAAATCGGTTTGAAAGAAGTGAACGGCCCCAAGCACCTCCCCTTCGCCGGCATTCGCTGGCGTGCGCGATACGGAGGCCGCTCCGAGGCGATGACCAACACGCGTCCTCTCGCTCACCTCGCTACCTGACTGCGACGCTGACTCTTAAGAGTTTACTTGAAGTTTACCCGTCGCACGATTATTCTCCGGGTTAGTCGTAATTTTCCTATCAACCCGGAATTTTCCGAACAACTTGGAAAGCATCGTGACAGTCAACGATTTGCTGATCTCAAAGGTGGCTGAGATCGATCAATCGGTGTCCATCGCTGACATCCGTGACGTCGTCGCCGCCCAGGCGTTGGACATGTTGGACCAAGTTCGAGCAACCATGCTTGAGCCCTACCCTCGCAAGCATCCCCCGACCTTCACTGGCGCGCAAATCGCCACGCTGTGCGGGATTGACAAGCAGAGGCTGAAGTACCTTACCACCAAACTGGGCCTTCCCAGCGGGACACAAACCGGCGCAGGTCGGGCCAAGGTCTTCACACTCGAAGAGACGCTGACCTGGATTCATGCGACGAGCACGCGAGCGCAGCGACCGGAAGGGGTTCGCGGCAGAGTCGTCGCCTTCGCCAACTTCAAAGGCGGTGTTGCCAAAACTTCCACCTCGGTGAGCGTAGCGCAAAAACTCACTCTCCTCGGTCGTAAAGTGCTTTTGATCGACTGCGATCCGCAAGGCTCAGCCACGCAGTTGTGTGGCTTTGCGCCGGATGCGGAGATCGCCGAAACCGACACTCTTCTGCCCCTAATTTACGGCGACGAAAGCACACTGCACTACGCAGTGCGGGAGACGTACTGGAAGAACCTCGACCTGATCCCGGGCTGCAATACCCTACAGGACGCGGAGTATGCAATTCCATCCCACATTCTTCACGACAGTCGGTACGAATTCTGGGACATCGTCAACAAGGGGTTGCGGCCGCTTCTCGCGGAGTACGACGCAGTTGTCATCGACACGCCTCCGGCACTGAGCTATTTAACGACGAACGTCCTCATGGCGGCAGACGCGATCATCATGCCGCTTCCGCCCGAGGCACTGGACTTCGCTAGCTCGACGCAGTTCTGGATGATGTTTTCTGAGATCACTAGCCGGCTGCCGAAGTCCGAGAACAAGCGGTATGACTTCCTCAACATCTTCATGACGAAGGTTCGTCCGTTCGAAGCGTCAAAAGGTGTTCAGGGCTGGATCAGGAAGGCATATGGCGATCGGGTGTTTCCACTCCATGTACCCGACTCGAAAGTGCAGGCGGCTGCGCTCGGTGCACTGTCAACGATCTACGACCAGAAGCGTCTCGACGTCGATTCTGATGGCGATACTCGCATGACCGGCGAGCAGTACGAGCGACTCAAAGCGCCGCTGGATGGGCTTTCCGAATTCATCGACGATCAGTTCGTTCGTATCTGGGCAAAGGAGGTTGCAAATGAGCAAGCTGCTTGATAAGACCGCTGCCCTTGAGCCGAATCAGCCAAACCATCGCCCGCCGCGACCGGACTCTCCCCGGACTGCGCCGGGCCGAATGTTCGACTACGCCAGCCGAATCAACGAGGCGGAGGATCGAGCAATTGCGGCGACAAGCGAAGCCGAACAGGCCAAGCAGCAGCTTCAGGATGCACTCGCGCAAGTCGAGGCGTTGAAGCAAGCGGGGGGATCGACCGCAGGCGTGGTCGAAATCGATATCTCAACGCTGGTGGAAGTGCCAGGCCGGCGTCGTGTTTTGTCGCCGACTGAGTACGAAGAACTGAAGGCGAATCTCGGCGAGAGCGATCTCGTGCATCCGGTCGTCTACCGCCCTATTGGAGACGGCCGTAACGAGATCGTCGCGGGCAACAACCGCGTGGCGATCTACCGGGATGAGCTCAAGCGGGACAAGATCCTCGGCATCCCCTTCAACGGTGATGCAAAGCAAGCTGAACTGGGTGCCACATTCTCAAACCTGTTGGCCCCTTCTCTTCCGGATTTCGAGAAGTACCGACAGTTCCTTCGCTTGCAAGGAGAATTCGGGTTTACCCGTCCAGACATCATCAAGGCTTCCGGACTCAGCAATTCACACGTTGCGCGGATTCTCGCGTTCGACAATCTACCGGTGGCAGCTAGGGAAGCGATAGCCAAGCGCCCAGATCGGGTCGGCGGTCATGCCGCGGAAGAGTTCGTTGCCCTGACCAAAAATGGGAATGTTGAAGCCGTGGTCACCGCGATCGAGAAGCTAGTCGGCGATGAATCGATGACGCAGAAGCGGGCCTTGGAACTCGCGAGACCAAAAATGCCGAAAGCTGCCACACGGAACGCGCGCACGATCAACATTGGCAAGAAGAAGCTTTGTGAAATGACCGTTCGAAATGGCGTGGTGGGACTGCGATTCAATGGCAAGCAGGGCGATGTGACCGCCGATGAATGGGCGGACAAGATCGAGAGCTTTATCCGGGCGCAAATTAGCGAGCAGTCGAAAGAGTAATCCCCAATGGGGAAGTCTTATAAATCAATGACTTACGATAAAACCAATCGAAGAGTTCGGCTTCCCCATTGGGGAAGTCATTGAAATCAATGACTTAGCAAAAAAGGACCGTCCATGACGTAACCCGATGCCCAAAAACAAAGGCCTTCGGCGCCAACCGAAGGCCTTCGAGGGCTTGGCTATTGTCCGCACCCGCTACACTCACCGGCGCTAACCGGAGAGGTACTCTCAAACCCGAGTGTAGCGAAACGCGACTGACAGTCAAGCAAATTCAATCCATTGTCTAAAAATGGAACGCTGGATATGTCTATCGCGCAACGCTTCGTTGCTGGCGAGGGTGAGTTGCACCCTGCGTCCGGCGAGATGAATGAAACCGCCGTCGATTCCGCTGCTGTCATCGCCTTCCGGTGTGACTCGACCAACCTGCCCTGGGTCATCTTCCGAGCTGCGTTTCGAGCGGCTCACATCGAAGAGATCCCTGCGCGCGCTCGCGCGGTCCTCTCCGCCCTCGCGCGCACCGTCGATGCCGAACGCCCTTTTGCACCTATCTTCGCCCGCCGTGACCTGCTCACGGGACGCGCACTGCAATCGATGCGCACGTTCTACCGGAGTCTCGATGACCTCGAATCGGCCGGACTGATCGAGCGACGGCCTCAGTCCCGCTACCTTGAAGCAGGTCTCTTCGGGCGTGCCTATCTTCACCTGACCGAACATGCAGCCGCACTCCTCGGACTTGCAGAACGCTTGGCCTCGAACGCCGCAACGCAAGCCCTTGAAAGCACTCCAGGGCTCTCGCCTGCGTCCGGTGTTCAACGCGATGCTCCGTTTAGCGGTCCGTCTGCCAACTTGGCAGACGGTGGTATATATAAGGATCTAACCCCTACCGCTTTTCAAAAGAGACAACCGGGCGAAGTACCTGAGGATCTCCAACGCCTGCGGTCCCTGGGTTTCATTGATTTTCTGATTTTCAAACTGATGCGCGAAGCGCGTGAGAATGGCAAGCGTTTGTCGGATGTGGTCGAGGCGACTTGGGACCACCTCAAAGCCGCAAAGGCTCCGATCAACTACCTTCGTACCCTCCTCCAAAGCCCGGTCGACTTCGGTCATCAGTTGCGTCGCAAAGTGGCTGCCCAGGCCGAAGAACGGAGCCGTCTGGATCGCGTAGCTCGTGCCGAACAAGTCGCGCAGCGGAGCGCAGGACAGACTTTCATCGACGTCAATGCCCAGCGCAAGTACGTGCTCGACGCGAACGCTCAGTCGATGATGATCTACGCTGTCGACGAGGATGTCGGTAGGCAGGCCGCGGGATGGAAGGAGAATTTTGCGGAGGCACTTCAACGCGGGCTCATTCGGACCGCATCGCAGGACGATCTGAACGCGTTTGCAAAGGCTCGTCGTCTGCAGCCGCCACAGACATTCCAGCCGAAGCGAGGAGGGCGCCATGCGGACGAAAAGCCCGAGGTCACGCCCCAAGTGCGGGATCACATCGCTGCGTTGCGAAGCATCCTTCGGCCCTATGGTCGCGCATTCACCACCGCGCCATGACGAGGCGACCAACGACGAATGTCAGTTGCTATGGACTACCAATTAAATAAGCAACCGCAAAAGAAAAAAGGGCGAAAGAAAAGCACCGTCACAAGGACGGGGGTTCGAGAGGGGAGGGCGGTACAGCGGTCAGGGCTTTTCCGGGGTCAGTTTCCAGGGCGGAACATTTCGACCAAGTATTCTTGTTCCGGGTTAGCCGTCAAAGCGTTCAAGCGTCTTCAGCGATACATTGTCAATCGTCTTGTTTGCGCTGCATCCTGCAATCTCCCAGAGGAGGCGAAGGTAGCTCGTGTCGATGAGCGACCGTCAGGTCTTTGCTCAGGCCATGTTCGGAGATGATCTGTTCGAGCGCGGTGCTCAGCGACTGCACGGAACTGTTCAACTCGTGTTGCAGCGTGTCGTTCACACCTTCCATGTCGAACGCAGCACGCGAGACTTGCGACGACGCGAAAGCCGTGCGCCGCTCGTTTTGTTCGCTGCGCAGCGATGCGACGACGCGGTCCAGTTGCGTCATCGGCTGTGCGCCAACACAATTTCTTGTCTTGGAACAAATCCGTCATCAGGGATCCTAATCTTTATAGTTAGAAAAGAGGCTACCGGGGGCTTTGTTGACCTCAAACCCCTTTATGTTCGACAGTCTTCAATGCGACAGGTCGTCGAGAACATCGAGAGCGCAAACCGGCAACACGCCCTGCGTCGTCGTGCGACCGCGCTCGGCTGGCGCGACGAGCAGATCGTCACTGTCGATAGCGATCAGGGCGAGTCGGGCGAATCGGCGTCCTGGCGGCCAGGGTTTCAGCGGTTGGTTGCCGATGTCGGGATGGGACCTGCGGTGTTGCTGCCTAAGCCAAAGTGAACCAGTTGCCGACGTGCCCATGATCCGGTCGCGAACTCGCAAATGCCGCCCATTCAAGAACGAGGGCAACATCGGGCCGGTTCACGTGAATTCTCGGCACCCGGATTAAAACAGAGTCCGCGACGACTGCCTATCAAGCATCAAGTCTGATAGTTATGATTAACAGTGAAGTGTTTAATGCGTAAAATAGCCGGAAAGCGCACTGCGTGACGGCGAGACAAGGGTTTGCCCTTGGTTCTGCCTTGCTGGTGCCTCGCTGCAATAACGTCTGGCTGCACCAGCCGGAATAAAGCGGGCGTGACGGGACTAGGCGCGGGTCCGAGGTGCCCATAAATGCGGCCGCGCAAGGCGAGTGGTGGGCACGGCGCGACGGGCGCGACGGCGCGACGACGTGGCGGGGGCCCAGCGCCGGAACACCATGCGGCAGGCCGGTAAACATTGTGTTTCGTCGCCCGCGCCTGCATACTAGCTAACATTGCTTAGCTAACACGGGAACATCATGCTGACAGTGAACATGCACGACGCGAAATCGAAACTGTCGAGCTTGGTAGAGCAACTCGAGGTTGGGCAGGAAAACGAGGTAATCATTGCGCGCAACGGCACCCCCGTCGCTCGGCTGGTGCCGTTTGCCGCGCCCCGGCGCGTCGGCGCCGCCCGGCACCTGCTCGCGGGCCTCCACATCCCGGCCACGGTC
>NZ_FCON02000234.1 GCF_001544535.1 Caballeronia choica
AACGTTCTCGAAGAAGATCAAATGTCCGCAACTGGTACAGTGAAACGTCTTCATCGCGGACGAGTCGTGAACGATGTTGCGGCGATCGAGAAAATCATCAGCCGGGCTCGCATATCACCTTGAATTCAACTAAGGCGGCGTCTCCGAACGTCATACTGATCGGAACGTCCGTCGCATCGCGGCCACGCGCCATGAGCACGCGGCCGGTACGCGGTGCGTTATTGCGAGGATCGAAGGTCTGCCACACGCCTCCGAGGTACGCCTCGAACCACGCACAGAAATCCTGGGCCGCGTAGGGCGGGGGAAGATTGACGTCGCTGATATAGCCCGTGCAGTATCGCGCGGGAATATTCATGGCCCGGCACAGTGCGACCGCCAAGTGAGTGAAATCGCGACACACGCCGATGCCTTCCTGGTGGGCTTCGAACGCCGTCCTGGTAGGGCGTGCCTTTTTGTAGTCAAACTTGATATGGGCGTGAACATAGTCACAGATCGCGAGGACCCGGGCGCGCCCTTGAGGAAGGCTGCCGAACATCCCCCACGCGATATTCGAGAGTAGGTCCGTTTCGCAGTAGCGACTGCCTAACAGGAATTGAAGGCAATCGTCGGGGAGTTCCTCAACGGGATGCCGATGGCCGTCAGCGGGATAGGTTTCCGGGGTGCCAGGCACCTCGAGCACCCCTTCGGTCGAGACCCGCAAAGATCCATGAGAGGGCGTGACGATGCGTGTGCACAGGTTGCCAAACGCATCATAATAGTGCGTGAACGCTAAGGGCGGGTCGAACGAAATGCGGTCGGCCATGACGACTTTGTCTGCCATCGATGGATGCGTGTTCAACATGAGCACTGCTGGTGTAGCATGCGGACAGGAATAGGTCAACTGGAAGCCAACGCGGAGTTTCATGTAACAGGCACTCGATGCTGTGGGCTGAATTGGACGCGCGGATCTTCCGCGGGTCCGACGGAGATGCGTCAGTAAGACGCTCGGTGTTCCGACTACTTCTGGACTCGGTGTTTCAGCTCTCTCTCGGGTATTCCTTCGGGGCGGGATCCGAACCGCTGTTCGACCACAGTACGCCCATCAAAAAACTTGCAACAGCGACGAGCGCCAAAGTGCCGAGCGGACTTTCGGTGGCTTTGTCCCGGACGACCGATGCGGTGTCAGCATAGAGTTGCTGCACCTTGCCGCCCAGTTCACGCGCCTTACCCTTAAGCTGCGTCGCGGAGTCGCCACAATGTCGCCTATCGTGTCCTGTACTTTCCCGGCGACGTCCTGAACCGTTCCTTCTGCTTTTGTATCCATCTCAACCTCCATGATTGTTGATATCGTGCCGTGCGCGTCGGCATGCTCGTTGCGCAACGGCTGTACCTAACGCAACCGCGCGGACGAGTAATTGCATAAACGGGCACCTATCGAACACGACGGCTCTGGAAAATAAGCATCATTTCCCTGCGAATATGTCGAAATGTGTAGAAAACACTTTTCAAGGCGTCGCTTCTTTATGCGATCGGACGTGGCGCGATACCTGACGCAGGTCGTCGGAAACGCGTGCCCGGCGACCGGATCCAAGCGTTTAACGACCACGGTTCGCGACACGCTCTTTCCGTGCGTGAGTTTCGCTCGTTCTGGCGATGCTTCGTCGGACGGATGCCCGAGCTTGATTGGTGCGGTTCGATTGAGCCAGTTTGCGTCAGTGACCAATGCGAGACCACCACATTGCGATCCTTGCGTTTTTTTCATCGGTTCGCTGACGTCGGGTTCTGGGTTTCGATGCGAAGAGATCCTTGCGGCTCGGCTGAGCTGGATTCGTTGGCGCAGAAGAGCATGGCGATTACACAACAACGCGTCGACGTGGTCCAACTGGCTACCGGATAGAGGGCCTCGAAGATCAACGGCTCATCCGTCTATTATCGCGTCATCTTGCCGTGCACACCGCAGTCCCGGACGGCGCAGGCCACTTTCGGTTTCGCTTCGATGCCGGCGTCGGCCTGCGGTTCGCGCTACCAATCTGGCTCGACGTGGATCTATTGCACGTCTGGGACAAGATTGAATGCCCGGTGCTCATCCTGGGCGGCCAGCACTCCGACTTACTGGCGCGGAGCACCGTGGACGCCATGCTTTAAGCGTGGCGCGGCGTCGAGGAGCGGCACGGTCGCCACCTTCGAGCTTTCGGACTGCGGCCACGCGCCGGCCCACCCAACACGGCCGCATCCGCGCGGAAAGCTCCGGGTCGGCGCGCGTCGAAGGGCAAGACAGTCGCGGTCTTGCTGCCGATGGACCCCGCGTCCATGGCGTTGCAGGACGAGGAACGGCAGCGCCCGATGCGCGCACTCATTCAGTTGGGCAGGGAGCGCGGCTACCTGACCCACGCGGAAATCACCGATCATTTGCCGACAACTTTGCGGAGACCGCGGCGATCGAAACCATTGTCAGCACGTTCAATGACATGGGCGTAGCGGTCTACGAGCAGGCACCCGATGCCGAGACGCTGCTCCTGAACGACACGGCGCCCGTTGCCGTATCGGACGACCAGTCTGATGAGAAGCGGAAGTCGCGCTCTCGACGGTCGACTCCGAATTCGGCCGCACCACCGATCCCGTGCGCATGTACATGCGCGAAATGGGCGGGACCGAATTGCTGACGCGCGCAGGCGAGGTCGAGATTGCGAAACGCATTGAAGACGGTCTTCACGAGATGATTCAGGCGATTGCGGCCTGCCCGGCGACGATCGCGACGATCCTTGCGAGTGCGGAGCAGGTAGCGGCCGGTGAACTACGCATCGACGAACTGGTCGACGGCCTTAACGAAAGCAACGCAGAGGACGACCCTTCGGCGTCAGATTCGGCTACTTCGCAGGACGTCGACGCGGACGCTGCCGACACCGACGATGTGGACGCCGATGACGACAACGGTCTCGAAGCAGCGGATACGAACAAGGCGAACGAAGCGCGCCTGAAACAGCGAGCGACAGCCTCGCTATCTTTGCGCGAGTGGGTGAGTTGTTCGACCAAATTCCGCGTGCCGGCGCCACGGAAGGCAATGGAATAGCCGCCTTCGCGCGCCTGTGCAAGGAGATTCAACACGAACTCGCTCCCATCCGTTTCACGGCGCGAACCATTGACCGGTTGTGCGCCGATGTCCAGCAGCAGGTCGCACACGTGCGCACGATCGAGCGGCGCATTTTGCAGATCGCTGTGGACCGGTGCGGGATGCCACGTGAAGGTTTCGTCGAATCGTTTCCGGGTCACGAGACCGATCTTCAATGGACCGAAAACACGGCGGCGGCGTCGCGCGAATACGGCGCCGCGCTCGGATCTGATTCAGAAAGGCAACATCGGTTTGATGAAGGCGGTCGATAAGTTCGAATACCGGCGTGGCTGGAAGTTTTCGACCTACACGACCTGGTGGGTGCGCCAGGCCGTGATGCGTGCGCTTGCCGATCAGGCGCGCACGATTCGCGTGCCGGTGCACATGATCGAGAGGATCAACAAGCTGAACCGCATTTCGCGTGAAATCCTGCAACAGACGGAACAGGAAGCGCATCCGGCCGTGCTCGCCGAGCGCATGGAAATGCCGGAGGAGAAAATCCGCGGCATCTTGAAGATCGCGAAGCAGCCGGTCTCGCTCGAGACGCCATTGGGCGAAGATGCCGATGCGACGCTCGGTGACATGATCGAGGACCCAATGGCGTCGTCTCCCGCGGACGCCGCCGTGCCTGCCAACATGCGCGCCGCGATCGATGAGGCGCTCAATGCGCTGTCACCGCGTGAGGCGAAGGTGCTTCGCATGCGCTTCGGGATCGATACCGCGGCGGACTATACGCTCGAGGAACTGGGCAAACAGTTCGACGTCACCCGCGAACGGATCCGCCAGATCGAAAGCAAGGCAATGCGAAAACTGACGCATCCGAGCCGCGCCGACAAGCTAAGAGGTTTCTCGACCGTTAATCCGCGAACGCGCACATCGCCGGGTTGAGATGCATTGGATGACGAGGAGCGCCCGCGGTCGGATAGACCGGTGCGCTCGCCTCGCCGATTTCGCATCGGTGAATTTGCAGCTTCATATCGGCTGTCTGTTTTGCCCTTCGCCGTTCTTCCTGTGCGTCCGCGAAGGGGCCGAGGCGCCGGCACAGGTCGTGTCCGAGTGCATTCGCAGAGCTTGCTGGCGCCGGCGGACTACGAAGGTGAGCTTTTGCGGGGGCGATGCGAGCATCAGGGCAGATCCGGGTAGTCGGAGCGACGTTCGCGTGTTACAAGATTGATGTCGCGCATCGAATTCGACGCGCGGCGTGATCACTCAAAATGCATGACCTCTAGGAAAAATCAGCAGATGGCAACCGGTACCGTAAAGTGGTTCAACGACGCAAAAGGCTTTGGCTTCATCACACCGGATGACGGCGGTGAAGATTTGTTTGCGCACTTTTCTGAAGTAAAGGCGGACGGCTTCAAGTCGCTGCAGGAGAATCAAAAGGTCAGCTTTGAAGCGAAGCAAGGCCCGAAAGGCAAGCAAGCGGCCAACATCCAGCCGCTTTAAGCCCGTACGAGCGTCGGATCTGCTCGCTGCCGGATCCGGCGTAGAGTGGCACCTGCTCGTCTCGCCACCCCTCCAGAAGTATTACTCGCCGCCCTCACGTGTATGTGGTCTGGCGAGGCGAGCCGACGGGTTCGCCACTGAAGTGCGTGACATCATCTCGCCTGCACTTCTCCAGACAGCGCCTGTGTTGCTTCCGTAGCGCTACCCAAGACGCCTCCGATTGCCAATTAGCGTTCCGGGTAGTTGCGTTGGCGCGACGATGTTTTCAGATTACCCGTTGGCCCTCTACGCCGCGTCCCGATCGATCAAAGAGCAAATCTCCCTCAATGGAATTTAAGCAACCTAGCCTCAAAGAACTGCTCGCGCAGCGTCAAACGCTTCAGCAGCAGGTGACCGCGGCGCGCCAGCGCGAAGCAGAACTGGTCCTTGCCGAAATCGTGCGCAAGATGCGCGAATATCAAATTAGCCTCGCGGACCTGATGGGTCGGGAACACGAAAGCCAAGAAGTCACGACCACCCCTGTGCCGAAGTATCGCGATTTGCAAAGCGGCGCCACGTGGAGCGGTCGAGGACGGGCACCGCATTGGATTGTCGACAAGAATCGGGACGATTTTCTCGTGCGCGCCTAACGCCGGGTCTCTGGAAGCGCGACTCCCCTCGCGCGGTCGTAGCGGGCTATTGTGCTTTCACACCCGACCCATCGGCTCACCGATTCAAAGCGACACCGCTTGCTGCAATAGCTCCAAGGCTTTCAACTGGTCCAACCGGCCAATACGTGCTTTGCCTGCCAGCGTCTTGATCAGTGCCTCCGCTATCGGTTCGATACCGTCGAGATTTTCCAGGCTGGTCACGGAAGTGAAGGTGCGCTGCATCGGGTGAAGCTGCAGGGCTGCAGCGCCTGGGTTCTGTCCGAGCGTTGCCGGGAGCGAAGCGTCGCTTTCTCGAACTGAGCGACTAGCAAGCTCAGCGATGGGGTCGCTTGCATGATCTTGGTGGCTGACGACAGTCGCCTCTTCCTCGTGCGGGACACCTGCTGAGTCAGGTGGGCTTTCATCGGCACGCGTACTCGCTCGTTGTTCCACGTCGGATGCCCTACCGCGCGAAGTAGGAAGAAGCAAACGGGACACGGATTCTGGGATCTCTGCCTCCGAGCGCGGAGTGTCCAGCCATCCGGTTGGCAAACCCAGGCGCTCCGTGAAGCGATTCGCTTCCGCATCGTCCATGCGTTTCTTGCCGTACAGCCGATGGGCCATGTTGGACCCCGTAAGCCCCATGACCACACCAAGCGTCACTTTGGATCCCTTGCGGGTCGTGAGAACGTGAAGGTTGGTGCGCCGAATATTTTGAACAGCTGCGCTGCCATTTAAAGCCAGCGATTGCTGTGGGCTCGCCTTCGGAGAAGACTCGACGTTCGCAGTTGCGTCTTTTAGAGGGTTGCGAGCGCCTGGCTGCACAGCCGCATTTCTCTTCTGGACGACCGTTGGCGATCCGCCAGTTACTTTCTTTGGCATTTCTGGTTCCTCTGGCAGACGATCTTCAAATAATGGCTGTTGGCTGACTGTTGCGGCGGAAGCCGGCTTGTATATTTCGGATACGACTTCTGGTTCGTCATCCGGTTGAACAAAGTCCAATGGTGATTTCAAACGAGCGATGGTCTCGGGCGCGAGCACAGGATTGGGCTGATCAAAAAAGCCGTGCGGCAACCCAAGCGTGGTTTCCATGTGAAAGGCTGTCTCGGGCGTGAAGCGCTCGCCCTTGATCAGTTCCGCCACTCGCGTGAGGTTCGAATCCAGTCCTAACGCAATATTCTCTGCACCCACCGCATCGACCAGTAACTGAAACGATCGCGTCTTGAAAATGGAAGCAGTCTGAGCGGGGTCTCGAGCAGGAGGTCCCTTCACGTATGCTTGGACTTGTCGGTTGGATTGCGTTTTCTTAACGTGGCGCGCTTGGCGCTGGCCGTTGTCTCGAGATCCCGAGTACCGCCCGTGCGCTTGACTCATGAACTAGGGTCCCCGCTAATTGAACTGTAGTTTTTTGATTATAGACGAGGCAGTGTTGCGGTTTGATTCGCAAAAGCTCTACGTGCGGGACGAGCGCGCTTTTGTGGCAATCCGCAGTGCGGTCTGATCGACGTGCGGAATCCGCGGCCCGGAAAATGTTCATCATGTATGTCTGGTGGCTCACTTGATACATTCGCGCAGCGCGTTCGCGACCGGCAATGCATATGCTGCCTGCTACTGTCGGTGGTCTCCGGTTCCGGCCAATGCTCCGGCGCCAAATAACAGCACACGTTTTGTTCCGATCTTAACGATGGAGGTGTGATCGATGGCGGACGTCGCGGCAGTGCTGCGCGGTGGCTCAAGCTTAGTCGCGCCCCAAACCGTCAGGCGGCGAGACGAGCGACCCTCTGGCGGGCCGCAGTCAAAAGCGGGTGCTTCAATGGCGTCGCGGATGCTCAAGAAAGAAGCGGACCATCTCAGCGCTGGCGTTGGGTCCGGCGGGATCGGTGTAACTTCCCCGCTGGCTGCCGCCCGCCCACGCATGTGGTGCGCCGTGGATCGTCCAGAGTTCCGCATTAACGCCGCTCTCTGACTTTAACCGCTTGACGGTGTACCTGCGCCCGCCTTCTAAACCGTTGGGCACTTGGTTCTGTGTCGATGCCTCGACGCCGAAGTTACGCATGAGTTCCGTTGCATTGGAGAAGTGCACGGTTGCGTCGGCATCGCCGTGAAAGACGATGAGCGGACGCTTCGGTGTTTCCATCTCCAAAACGCCACCGCGGCTGACCTTCGCGGCTTTGCTTTTGCCGCCGCGCATCGCCGCTAGCGCCGACGGCAAATCGTGCGCACAGCCAACCGGGAGGCCCGAGTGGATCCCTGCCGCCGCATACAAATCGGGATAGGTATGCGCCATGATCGCCGCCATCGCACCGCCCGCCGATAGACCGGCAATGTACACGCGCTTCGGGTCCACGCTGTGGCTCGCCATCACGTCGCGTGTGATACGTATGCGTCGCGCCAGGGCCGTTGAGAATCCTTTGGACAAGCGTCGGAGAATGCGGCAGGCTAAGCCTGCCGCGGGCAGAAGGGATCAAATCAATGAAGGTGGAGATGGGAGCAGATGCTTCGCGACGTTCCAGGGCAACAGGTCGTCGATGCGGTTGGCCTGGTGATCAGCAATGTGCGTAAGCACATATTCCAGGTAGGCGCGTGGGTTGATGCCATTCAACTTGCACGAGCCGATCAAGCTATACATTGCGGCGGCTCGCTCGCCACCGCTGTCAGAGCCAGCGAACATGAAATTGCGTCGGCCGAGGGCGAGTTCGCATTCATTCTGCCCATATCGGGCAAGAAGTTGAAGTCCATTATCGTTGGCATGCGCTATATGGTCGCC
>NZ_FCON02000235.1 GCF_001544535.1 Caballeronia choica
CTTTGGTCGAGCGGAGAGAGGGGCATTGTTCAGTGCGTCGTTTTGAGCGGAATAGGGCTTGCGGGCATTGGCGTGTTCACGTCGATTTTCAATGGTCGCGGCGCATTGTTTTCCGCAGTCCGGCAAGTCGTGATTGGTCTGGCTGCCGCAGCATGTACCTTCGGACTCGGAAGAGTCCTTGGCGTATCTCTTTCCTAGCGGGTTTTGGCGCGTAAATGCAAAACATCTAATCTGTGTCAATCGGCACAGGGCGTGTGTTCCGTACCCTGAGCGTTGCAATGCTTGGGTCCGTAGTTCACGGGTGAGTCAACACATTCCTGGCCTGATGTGATGAGCAAGATTCTAGGCATATTCGGTATCGCGGTACTGGTGGTCATCGTTGTTGCGGTGGCACTCGTGCAGTATACGATATGGAGAAACGTCGATTAGTTTGGGCGCCGATACAAGAACGGGTTCCGCGTTTCATACTTGGCGCACGTCAAGGCACCAGGCGTATGTTCGAATCCGCGCGCGGGTGTGCCGCCGGCACCCGTGACGAGCAGGTCTGCATGCAAACCATTCACGCTACTCAAAGGGGGCGGGCCCACGACTTTGAACGAGGCGAAGCGATCAGTATCAAACCAATGATCACGAAAACCCGGCCGACGCATCGGGGCTCGATCCGCATCGTCGAAATGGATTTGACTGGCGACGATATCGTGCAGCTCATCAAGACGGCCCCTCTTGCGGTTTTCGACCTGTCGCGATTTCGCGATTCTTCTCGTTGCCACAGAAGTCCAGCGCACCTCCGGCGCGAACGCACGCAACTGAAGGTCTAGATAACCGTCCGCGCACGCTTGCACCGAAACGGGTCGGAGTCTGATTACGTAAAGTGATTGAATCGTTGTGCCCGCGTCACGGGCACGGTCACATGTCTCGTTGACCGCATGACTCGGTGCGGCTGCCGATAAAAAGCGGTACGTCGCGACGTGCTAGGAATCAAGCGGCTGCAACAGGAAATGGCCAACCTCGAGAGGACGTGCGCCTGCTGCGCGAATTTCCGATGTGTGTAAGGGGGGGCGCCAAAGGAGCGGCTCGACAAGGGAGGTGCCAGCCTTGGCAGATCGGCGCGCCCATTTGGCGCACACCTGAGTCAGATCAATCTTCGAGCCGCAACGCGCCGGTATTGTCGTCCCATCGTCATAGTCGATGAAAACGGAGCACGATATGAGAAAGGCGACCCTTTGCGCAATAGTGCTGCTCGGACTTGCAGCATGCTCATCGGACGCGCGCTGGAATGAATTTCGGCAGACCGAACCGCAGCTCAAGGAGGCGCGAGAGTTCGCCTTGGTCGAGTGTTCCGGCCGCGAGGAATGCTCGCAGCGTTGGGAGCGCGCGATGGAGTATGTCGCACGCTATTCTGCAACACGCATACGTCATGCGGATTCTGCTGGAATTGAAACAGGACGTCCGCTCGAGGCCGGTGTGGTCTATCTATCGGCGACGCGCATGCCGGCGGACAAAATCGCGGAACGCGCACGCATAAGCCTGAAAGGAATGTGCAAAGGCATGTACGGCATGGACGGCGGCCCTGGCTGGCTCTACGCCAGTTGCGCGAGCCAGATTCGCAGCATCGAGATGAACTTTCGGGCCTTCGTGCTGGCGCCGCTACGCGGTCCGGCGAGCGATGCGGCCTGAAAGGGGGCTCCTTCTATGAGTGGCGCGGTCTCCTGTTTAAGATGTGACGCTTGCCGACACACGGTCCACGGCGCTACACAGCCGATCACGTGTCGGTCAAGTCGCGTGTCATCGATTCGTGCGGGTGGCCGGTCGCGTACATGATCGTCGATGCGGCGGCTGAACTTGACGCCGACCCGATCGCGATGGGCAAGTATGGTCATCGGGGAGCCGGCCGGTTGCTACTTGGCAGCCTGGCGGAGTCCGTATTGCGGTTAAGCAACATCCCCATACTGACATTGCGGGACGCCATCGGACGACGCCGAAGAAGCGCTCGCTTCTGGACGCAAGTGGGCAGCCGTGACGAAAAGGTGGCGCTCGGAAGTGAGCGCCGATTCACTTCGCCACTAGCCAATGACAGGCCGCGTCTTGGATGCGGGGCGTTCTGCCTAATGGGACATGAGCACCGGAAGTGGCATCGCTTCGATCATCGTTCGAGTCACGCCACCGAGCACCCGTTCGAACGTCCGTGTGTGACCGTAGGCACCGAGCACGAGCAGGTCGGCATGCACAGCGCTCGCCTTGCTCAGAAGCGTTGCGCCGGTGTTCACGCCTGATGCACGGCCCATCGACGAAAAACTCGCGCGAACCTGATGGCGGTCGAGATATGCCGCGACATCGATACCGGCAGGCGCTTCGTCATCCTCGTGCCGCTGCACGCTCACCACTTCGACGAAGCGCGCGCGCTTGAGGATCGGTAGCGCATCGGCCACGGCCCGCGCCGCTTCGCGCCCTCCGTCCCAGCCGATCAGCACATTGTCGCCGAAACTGTTGATTCGCCCGGAACGAGGGAGGATGACCGCCGGCACGCCAGAACTCATGACGACGTCTTCGACAAAATTCCTTGTGACGTAAGAGCCCGGGTCATCGGGATCGTATTGGCCGAGCACCAGCAAATCGGCGTGGCGTGCGTGGAGCGCCGTGACATCGATCGCGGGCCCTCCAGGGGCGCGCCATTCGGCGCTTGCGCCAGCACGGCGTGCAACGTCGAGAAACATTTCTTGAGCGCTCTCGCGCCACTCCGCGTGCTGGGCTTCGTTCTCGGCGAGTTTCAGGCTTTCGTCGCGATTGAAGAGCGGTCGAAACAGATCCTGGCATACCACGTACAAGCCGACCACATGCGCGTCGAATTTCCGTGCGAGATCGAACGCGAAGTCGACGCGGGCCTCGCTGTGACGGCTATCGTCGATGTGAACCAGCAAGGTCTTGTAAGTCATGATGGCTCCTTCAGCGAGTCCGCTTTGGTCCCGACCTGCTCCGCGCGTGTTTTGGCGTCGCGTCCAGGAACAAGAAGCACGGGGCAATTCGCGACCCGCATAAAATGCTCCGCGATGCTGCCGAGCACGAGCCGCCGCCAGCCGCGCCTGCCATGCGTCCCCATCACGACCAACTCGGCGTTGAATTCGGCCGCGCTCTGTAGAATGCGGTGCGCGATGTCGTCCCCGGTGAGGTCGACCTCGACTACGCGCGGCGTTCCCTTCACGCCCTCGCGCTTCATCCGTTCGGCGGCCTCTACGCTCAGGTGCGCGCCTTCTTTTAAAAACGCTTCGCGGATATCAGGGTAATAGACGCCGGCTGCATCATAGCTGGCGGGAGGGGTGTCCACGACATAAATAGGCTGGAGCTCGGCTCCAGTTTCGTGGGCGAGCTTCATTGCTTCATCGAACGCGTGGCTGGCGGTTGCGCTGCCGTCGATCGGCACTAGGATGCGGTTGTACATGACTCACCTCATTGTGCAATAGGACGTGTTGGTGGGGAGGTCAGTGTGACATCAGCACGGGCACCGTCATTGACTCAAGCATGGTGCGTGTCGCGCCGCCCAGAACGAGTTCCTGCCAGCGTGCGTGGCCGTAGGCGCCCATTACCACGAGATCCGCACCAAGGTCTGAGCTGCGTGACATCAGGAGGTCACCGACGGGAGCATCAATGACCCCGTCGATGTCTGCGATGTCCACCTTGACGCCGTGACGTGCGACGACCGCGGCGATATCCGCGCCCGGAATCCGGCTGCCGAATGGCTCGTCATTCATTCCATTGATGGAGACGGCGGTTGTCCGTTTTGCCGCCTTGAGAATCGGCAGTACGTCATGCACGGCTCGCGCGGCTTCGCGGCTTCCATTCCACGCGATCATCACGCTCTCGCCGATCGCCGGGAAGACGCCGGTGTACGGAATCAACAAAACCGGTCGTCCTGCTGACATCACGAGCGTTTCCGGAAAGCGGTCACCGATATACGATTCCGGATCGTTCGGGTCGTCCTGACCCGCAACGATCAGGTCCGCACAGCTTCCAAGGCGCAATACCTCAAGGTTCGCATGTCCGTCCACATCGACCCATTGGCCGGGCACGCCCGTGCGGGCCAGTTCCGCATGGAAGAGCCGCTTGAGCGACCCGCGCCGCGCGCTGCGGATCCCATCATGCTTTTCAACGTACTCGGCTGAACCGGCCATCACATAGAACGAGCGCGGCTCAGGGGTGACACCGCGTAGGCCCCGTCAGATGTGCGCCAAAACGCTTCGCGAGGCGCAGGGCGAATTCGAGGCGCGGATGCGCGCGCTCGCTCGCGTCAAGGGGAACAACGATGCTTTTGTAGCTCATTGAGGTGGCTTCGGTTGTCGAACAGCGCTTAAGTGTTTTCCTCGGTTCGAGTCTATGGGCCGTGACGCAGCGTCCGTTGACGCAGATCAAGCACTCCGCGACTCCAAGGCTTCGTCCATTCCGATTGATGCAGGTCAAGGAGTACGGGAGCACGGCGCATAGATTGAGACTCGCGGTCCCGGCGGTCGCCCGGAAACCCAGATGACATGGAGATTGAGTTTCACGACCCTTTCGGCGTCACCCGTACGAATCTCGCCGAGACAGTGAGCCTCTGACAGGCGGGCGTTGGCGTGGCGATGCGCAACCAGACGGTCTTTGGCAAAGCCTTCGCCGAGGAGACCATCACGCCGTCCAGGCGCGGCGTCAGCCGGCGGCTGCATGATGCCGGGATGACCGTAGTGATGAGAGTTTCGCAACGCAACGACCACGTTGCCAAGTGGCTTGCGCAGCGGAACGATAACGGACGTCGATTTCACGTACAAGTGGTCGATGCCGCGGACTTCGACTCCTGTGCAGAATGCGATCAACGCGTGATCAACGATGTGGGAGTTGTCGACATGTTCATCATTGTCGGGAGGGTCGAGCGTGGTTTCGGGCGCATCGTCAATATCGGCTGTACAACTGGAAGAAAGAAGCGGTAGAACGCCTGAGTCTCGTCAGTTATGTAAATGGAGGAATCGCACTGGCGCTTTCCGTTGATCTGAAGGGTTTCCCAGGCGACCGGCGCGACCGTAGCCGATGGTAGTCAGGCTGGGTGATCGAGCGAAACGCGACGACGCTGATGGTCATCCTCAGGACCGACAGTTTGGGAACAGAGGCGCCCGGTTCACTTTCGGCCGCAGCCAGCCGGCGTCGACACTCCGTGCTATGGTTCGGACTGCGTTTGCGCGTCCCCGACATTGGTTTCTCTTCCGATGCCAAAATGGTTTCCCACTACTCAAAATCTGGTCTTTACCCACAAATAAGGTCATTCGTTCTGCCTGAAGATTCGGTACATCTCCGTAATCTCGTGCAGAGCGAGAAAGCCGCGCCACATAACGGTTGGCCCAGGTGGACGATCATGCTTGCGCGCGAGGTAACCGCCGAATTTTGCGATCCATAGCACGACCTGCGTCAGCGTTGGAAGCCGAGCAGGCAACGTCGTCGTGTTGTGTACGCGGCAATACAACGCGCGCCATTCAAGTGGTTGAAGCAGCACATCGCATGGTAGATCGCCGTCTATTCGGGCCAGCAACGTCGCGTACAAGACCCGCCAACTGATTACGGCAAATAAGGCGGTGGCATGCACGAATCGATCGAGATTGCCGAATTGCCGTGCCTCGACGCGACAACCGCTCTTGAGTATGCGATGCCACGATTCGATCGTCCAACGCCGCTCATACCATTCCAGGCGCTCCAGTGCTTCTTCGCGAGTATTCGTGGGCACCGAAGTGAGTAGCATCCATTCAAGGGGTTCATGACGTTCGGCAACATCCGCTTCTATGGCGTGAATCGCGAACACCTCAACGTTGGGTAATCTTCTGGGCGTCGATAGCGCGGTGGGCGCAAGCTCACCGGCGCGCATCGCAACGTTAGGCGTGCGGTGCGTGCGACCGTGCTACCCGAACCTGGAATCTTCAATTCAGTGAAGCGCAGCACCGGCGCTGCGACGATCGTCTCCCGCAGATACTTCTGCCGATGCGCCACCCTGCGATTCCAGCTCGCACGAACTAGCCAGTCGACGCCAGCAGGGCGATCGGCACTGAATACGTCGTAGATGTCTCCCTCACGATCGCATACGCCAATGCAATGTGTCTGCGGACAATGCGCTTTGAGCGCGCTCAGGTGTTCCAGTCCTTCAAGCCATTTCGCGCTTTCCTTCTCCCGGATCGTGCGCCGCCTGCGCAACTCGCCCTTACCGTGCTCCTCGGGTGTACGCGTCCAGGTCTTCATATGTCGTACGGGCGGAAGTTAACATCACGCGTCGCAGTTTACAAGTCAACCCGCCAAAGATGTGGGTAAAGACCAGACTCAAAATGGGGGGCCCCCGACGCATCCTCGAAGTGCGTCAGCGTCTGCACCTTGGCATGGCCGCAGCTATCGGCGACAACCCGCTTGGACCACTATCGCAAGGCATCGTTATAGAGCACGACACTCCCAGGCCATCGTGCAGGACAACCTGAGCCGGCGGCGCTGGGCGCTCCCGTACGCGGCGTTCGTTCCCGACAGCGCCGCCCCGATTCAGCGCGTTTCCTATGGCCTGCTGAGACATATCGTCGACCTGTAACGCAATCAAGTTGGATACCAAACGACATCATCGCCAAGGCGAAACTCAACGCCGAACGTGAACATTGCATCGAGATGGAAGTGGTCGTCGACGCATATATCGAAGATGAGTGTGCGCTGTCGTGGTACTACTATCTCGAAGAACAGCTCTCGTTTCCCTTCGAGGCCAACGTTCGCAAGGCGATGACTTCTTCGCCGCTGACCACGGGCGAACACGTCTCGGTCACAGGACTCGCTCATGAAGACCTGTGTCGGGTTGGCATCTTCGTCTGGGTTCGGTGGGGAGAACGCGACGTAGGGCACCCTTGACTCCGATCGTTCCGTCGAGCGGCGATAAGCCGACTCGAGTCGCGGTCGCGGACTGGCACTACTGGCACAATACGGCACGTTCTGAGACCTAGAGAGCCGTCTTGCCAACCTCGCCTCGTGCTGATCTGATGCTGGCGGGTTACGCGGACGCATACCTTGAGCTCCTGTCTGTTAGCAGGTTCGCGGCAACCGGCAGCTTGTGCTTCGAGTCCATCGTCACGCGGTAACGGCGTTTGTGCCGCGCCCGGATGTGGTTCTCGCGCATTACCCGCTCGACTCGCGCCTTGCTGGCCGGAAAGCCGCGCGAACGGATTTCCTCGGTCATGCGCGGCGAGCCATAAGCGCCTTTGACCTCGGCATGAATCGCCCGAATGAGCGCCAGCAACTTCCCGTCACTGAGCCGCTGGCAGCGGGCGTGCCGCCGCGCTTCCATGCCCGATAGCCGTTCAGACTGACCGAGAGGACCTCGCACAGCGTCAACAACGGATGGTGACGGCGCTGCGGGTCAATCCAGCGTACTTCACAGCAGATCCTTCGCGAAGTACGCCGCCGCTTTTTTTTGCGATCTCAAGCTCCATTTGCAGACGCTTGTTCTCGGCCCTCAGCCGCGACAACTCCATCTGCTCCGGCGTGACAGCTACACTCGTGCAAGTGTGTTCGGCTGCTGTTGAGGAACGAGGTGGATTGCCTTGTACCCAAGATGGATATAGAGCCCGTTTCCTCCGACCTGCCACCAGAGCTCAATCGGACCTCCATTACCCCGCGAGCCGTTTCGTCCGCTGGCCGATTACTGCTTGTCGTCGATAGGCGCCACGTCCCGCTGCGGGGCCGTGTAGTAACACGCTAACGAGGCTCCGCCTCAGACCGACGAGTGGTATGGGTGACTGCGGAGCGCTGGCGGTGTAAGGTGGCTCCGGCCGAGCCGGCTGGGACGTGCCCAGCGATGTACGAGCT
>NZ_FCON02000236.1 GCF_001544535.1 Caballeronia choica
TGAAATCCCGTGATGGTGAAGTACAGCGAGCCATACAGATGCGTCGTCGGGCCATAGGGATGGTCGTGCCACTCCTTGAGCTGGACGCCGACGAAGACAATCCCCAACACGATGCCGACGCCCATCGAAGCCACGCCGAGCCGTAGCCGCTTACGTCGAATGCATCGTTCGCAGAACCACACGAACACGCTGCTGGACAGCAAAACCAACGTGTTGGTGCTCCCGATCGCGAGCTTCGGCAGGCCCTCCGGAGGCCAATGTTGCGCCGATTGCGATGCGAGATAGAGATACGAAAAGACCAGGTAACCGAATAAAGCTGACTCCGTGGCAATCATGGTCCACACACCCCACCAACCGCTGGATCGCTCGCCCGCGCTGCCGATGGGCAGCGCCCGGGTTGTGTCGAATGCATCGATCGCATCAGCCAATTCCGTCTCCCGCTTCGTGTACAGGGTATGGTTCGCGTTGCAGAAGGCCCCGCTCGGGCCAGAGCCACGCGATCACTGAGATCGCAGAAGCGCCGAGCATCGCCCCCGTGAACCACCATGCGTGAACGACCATGCCGGCAAATACGAGCGATGAAAAACCGCCCAGGAGGAACGGCGCATACGAATCGCCCGGCATCTTCAGGATGATGTGCGGTTCGCCATCGAGGGCCGTCGTGCCCAGTGCCTCGCGCCCATGGTCGAGGATGTAGCCTTGATCGAGCACGGACCCGGCTTTGTCTCCTCGTTCACTCACAAGCCTGTTCTCCCACAATGGATGGCGGCTTCCGACAAACGGGACAGTCGCGAAGTTATAAGGCGGCGGAGGCGACGGAATGGACCACTCGAGCGTGGGTGCGTCCCACGGGTTGTCGCCAGCGGCCGAGCCTCGCTTGTAACTCCACGCGAGATCGAACAGAAAGATCAGCACGCCAAGCGCGAACACGAAGGACCCGAGCGAGGTGATGAGGTTGACGGTGTTCCATCCCATATCGGCGGGATAGGTGTAGATACGGCGCGGCATGCCAAGGAGGCCCGCGATGTGCATCGGAAAGAAGGCGACGTTGAACCCGATGAACAGAACCGCAAAGCCGAGCTTGCCAATGCGTTCGCTCATCATGCGGCCGGTGAACTTGGGAAACCAGTAGTAGATGCCGCCGATCACCGGAAAAACGTTGATCCCGAGAAGCACGTAGTGAAGGTGCGCCACGACGAAGTAGGTATCGGTGAGTTGCCAGTCGAGCGGGACGGCGGCCGTCATCACGCCGGACACGCCGCCGATCACGAACAGCAGCACGAAGCCCGCGAAATAGAAGAAGGGAACCTTGAACACCGGACGGCCGGTATAGATCGTCGCGACCCATGCGAAGGTGGCGACCGCGCTGGGAATCGCGATCACCATGCTCGCCGAGCCAAAGAACGCCAGGCCAAGCGCCGGAATTCCGGTCGCAAACATATGATGTATCCATACGATGAAGCCCACCACCATCGTCGCGACCGTCGCCAGTGCCACCGGCGTGTAGCCGACGAGCGGTCGGCGGCAGAAGACAGGCAGCGCATCGGAGACAATCCCCATCGCCGGCAGCACCACGGCATAGACCCACGGGTGCGCGAACATCCAGAACATGTGTTGCCAAAGGAGCGGCCTGCCGCCATTCAAGACATCGAAGAAATGCGTGCCGAACTGCCGGTCGAGCCACAACATCAAGAAGGCGAGACTGACCGCCGGCACGGCCAGCAGATTGCCGCCGGACGCCGTCAGCGTGCCCCACACGAGCACGGGAACCCGGTCGATGGACATGCCGGGTGCGCGCATGCGCGCCAGCGTGGCGATGAAGTTGACCGAGCCGACTGTCGTCGAAATGCCGAGCAGGACCATGCCGAGCGCATAGACGTCGATGTTCGGGCCGGTGTCGTATTCAGGACCGGAGAGCGGGACGTAGTTGAACCACCCGGCGTTCGGCCCCTGCCCAAACGGGAAGCTTGAATAGAGGAAGATCCCGGCGAACAGGAACACCCAATACGAGAACGCATTGAGCCGCGGGAATGCCATGTCGCGCGCGCCCAGGATGAGGGGCCACAGGTAGTTCGAAAATCCCGAGAGCACCGGCAGCGCATAAAGGAAGATCATCGTCACGCCGTGCATCGTGAAGAGCTGGTTGTATTGCTCCGGCGTGAGCAGCGCGGCGTTCGGACGCGCAAGCTGAAGCCGCATGACCAGCGCCTCAACGCCGCCCATCAGCAGGAAGACGAAGGCCGTCACGATATAGCGCAGACCGATGCTCTTATGGTCGACGGTCGAGAGCCAGCCGCGCCAGCCGGGTTCGGTCTCCCAGATTTTTTGCAGGCGCAACTGCGTCGGACTTCCGGGCGGGACGCGGCCGATCTCGGGCACCCGCGAAAGCGCCGGTGGCCTCGGCGACGATGCAATGCGTTCAGGCTCAGCAGGTGCGCTCATGGCTTCATCATGCCGGTGGTTATCGCAGTGTGGCGAGGAAGGCCGACAGGTCGGCGGCTTCGTCACGGCTCAGGATCATGCTTGGCATCATCGATTCGGGCTTGATCTGCTGGGCATGCGTGATCCAGTCGAGCTGGTTTGCAGCGGTATTGGACAGCATGCCGGCGGCAATCAAGCGACGCGTATTAAGGTGCGTCAGGTCGGGCGCCTGTGCTCCAACAGCCGACGAACCCCGGATCGCGTGACAGCCGGCGCATCGCTCGTCGAACAGCTTCTGCCCGGCCGCGACCGACGGGCTCGCCGCCGTTGACTGCACGTGTGGCTGGGCTTGTTGCGCCCGCCACGCCGCAAAATCGGCGCGGCTCTGCGCGATCACTTCAAGCGCCATATGCGCGTGCTGCGCACCGCAAAACTGCGAACACTGGCCGCGATAAACGCCGGGACGATCAGCCTCGATCCATTGTTCATTCGTTTGACCGGGGATCGTCTGCGTCTTGCCGGCGAGGACCGGCACCCAGAACGCGTGGATGACGTCCGCGCTTTTGAGCTCGACCTTGACCGGTTCACCGGCGGGAATGTGCATCTCGTTCGCCGTGACAAAGCGTTGGGCCGGATCGGCGGAATCGGCGTAAGCGATCTTCCACCACCAGTCGTACGCGGTGACGGTGATGGTCAGCGAAGGCGCACCGTTCGGCCTGGCGACGCTTTCGAGCGTCATCAATGCGTAGACGAGCATTGCGACCAGTACGACTGCGGATACGCCAGCGCCCACGTAAATCCAGTTCGATCCGCCGCCGGTCGCTGCCAACGCGCCAGGGTCGCCGGGGTTGCCGGGAAGCGGCACCGGTCGGCGCCTCAGGATCGCGACGGTCAGCAGCACCGC
This sequence comes from Caballeronia choica, assembly GCF_001544535.1. GTDB lineage: Bacteria > Pseudomonadota > Gammaproteobacteria > Burkholderiales > Burkholderiaceae > Caballeronia > Caballeronia choica. The sequence continues at coordinate 3,326 of NZ_FCON02000236.1, forward strand.
GATGATCAGACACACGCCAGCGCAGATTCCCGCAAAGACCCAACCCAGCCTAAGGGTCGGCGTCGCCGCCGGTCCTGCCGCATGAAGGAAGTAGTTCAGCGGCGCAGCGACCTCGGCTGCCGATGCTGTGCGGAGCCCGTGCGCCGCGAATATCGCGGCGAGAACCTTAAGGTCTAGGTACCTGACGCGCCCGCGCGGCGCGGCGCGAATAGCGTTGATCATTTGACAGGCTCGGCACCGCTACGGGCCGAACTCTCATCATCGGGAGCCACGCGGCGTCCCGCAGTCATGGCCATGCCCGCATTGACCAGCGCGACATGTGAGAACGCCTGGGGGAAATTTCCGCACAGCCGCTTTCTCCTGAAGTCGTACTCTTCGGACAGAAGCCCCACGTCGTTGCGAAGTTCAAGCAAGCGTTCGAACAACGCCCGCGCCTCCGATTCGCGGCCCTGGAGATATCGAACATGCGCAAGCCAGAAAGCGCAGGCGAGGAAGGCCCCTTCCCCACCTCCAAGTTCACTGTTAGCCGCGTCGATGCGATAACGCAGCACCAGTCCATCCTCGATCAATGCATGCTCGATCGCATCGACCGTCCCGCTCACACGAGGATCGTCCGCGCGCAAAAAGCCGGTGAGCGGGATCAATAGCAGACCGGCGTCGAGCGTGTTACCGCCATAGATCTGCGTGAACGTGTTGAGATGTCGATTGAAGCCGTGCGCCAGCACATCCTCGCGGATGCGTTCGGCAAGGCGTCGCCAGTCCTCGGTGTGACCCTGCTCGCCGAACTCCTGGGCGGAGCGCAAGGCGCGATCCACCGCGACCCACGCCATGACCTTGGACAACGTGAACGCTTTGCGACCACTGCGCGCTTCCCAAATGCCATGGTCCGGTTCGCGCCAGACGTTCCCCAGATGGGCGACCAGCCCTTGTTCCAGTGACCAGGCGTCGTCGTCCGGTGGCAGGCCGGCCTGCCGGCATACATACAACGCGTTAAGGACTTCTCCGTAGACGTCGAGTTGCAACTGGCCAACGGCCGCATTGCCAAACCGCACCGGGGCGGAGTGCTCGTAACCGGGCAGCCACGTGCATTCCCACTCGTCGACGCGACGCGTGCCGTCGAGCGCATACATGATCTGCACCTGCGCCGGGTCGCCGCCGATCGCTCGCACGAGCCAGTCCCGCCAGCGTGCGGCTTCATCGTGATAGCCGCCGGCAAGCAGCGCCTTCAGCGTGAAGCTCGCGTCGCGCAGCCAGCAAAACCGGTAGTCCCAGTTACGCTGACCGCCGATGGCTTCCGGCAGTGAACTGGTCGGTGCAGCAATGACTCCGCCCGTTTCCAGGCTCGTGAGCGCCTTGAGCGTGACCATCGAACGCTGAATCGCCTCGGCATAGGGACCGGTCGCCGCGCTGCGCGCCGACCACCCGGACCAAAATGCCGCCGTGGTGTCGAGCGCGGTGTTCAGATCGGGAACGGCCGGCGGTGGACTGGTCGATGGGACGCAGGTGAGCGAAAAATCTCGTTGTTCGCCCGGCGCCATGTTGAAACTCACCCGGACGTCGTTGCCCACGCAGTCAAGCTCGGCGGAAGAGTCGAGCCAAAACGTCTGAGGACCGGCCATCAACTGCACGCGTGATCCCGCTTGCTTACTCCACGGCACCGCCCGCCCGTAATCGAAGCGGACAGTCAGTTCGCATTCGATCGATACTGGAGCGCCCTCGCAACGCACGCGGCGCGCGAGCACGGGCGGCGTGGCGCCCCAGACCATCCAGTCCGTCAGGATGACCGTGCTGGGTCCCGCGACCAGTGTCGTCTCGAGGATGAGTCCGTCACCGCGATAGCAGCGCTTGGCAGACAGGACTGGTTTGCGTGGCGCGATGCGCCAACGTCCGTTGCGCGCGTCACCGAGCAACGCGGCGAAGCATGTATCGCTGTCGAACGAAGGCCAGCACAACCAGTCGATCGAGCCGTGCCGATCCACGAGCGCGGCGGAGCGGCCGTCTCCGAGCAAAGCATAGTCCTCGATTCGTGCGGCCATCGCCGCCTCCTAGCGCTTGTCGAGCCGTCTGCCCACCCGGCGAAAGACGAGCACGGCGGCCATCAAAGCTGCACACACCGACAGGCCACGGTGAGTGTCGAGCCACAACGTCGCGCTCGTTTCGCGGGACTCGGGGTCGAAAGCGCCGCGCACGCGGTGCGCGCCGGAAACGGGATGCCACAGGTCCGTCGGCCGATCACCTCGCAGCGCTTCCGGACGCTGCTGCATCGCGTAGCCATTGCGGCCGAGGTATCGGTCCAGCAATCCCGGGACCACCTTGTTAGCGAGAATCGCCTTGATCGACGAGAGACCGACAAACAATTCGCGCCGACGGTGCGTCGCGGCCCAAACAATGGCGCGCGCTGCCACTTCGGGTTGATAGATTGGCGGCACGGGCTGCGGCGCATGCGGCATGTGGCACTCCGCCCAATCGAACTGCGGCGTGTTGAGCGCAGGCATCTGCACCATGGTCAGATGCACGTTGCTGCGTTCGTGCAGCAATTCGCAGCGCAGCGCATCGGTGAATCCGCGTATCGCATGCTTGGCGCCGCAATAAGCCGATTGCAGCGGAATCGAACGGTAAGCCAGCGCCGAGCCGACCTGCACGATGACGCCGTGATTGCGCCGGTTCATCCGCTTGAGGGCTGCCATCGTTCCCCATACATAGCCGAGGTAGGTGACCTCGGTCACGCGGCGGAACTCCTCGGGTGTCAGACGCTCGACCGGCGAGAACACGGTCACCATCGCATCGTTCACCCACACGTCGATAGGGCCCAGTTCCGCTTCGACCCGCTCGGCGGCCGCCTCGACCGCGTCGGCGTCGCTGACATCGACGGCGATCGGCAACGCGCCTACGCCGAACTCGCGCAGTTGAACCGCTACTTCCTCGAGCGCGGCCAGATCGCGGGAGAGCACCGCCACATTCGCGCCGCGGCGGCCAAACGCGAGGGCCGCTGCCCGCCCGACCCCGGCGCTCGCCCCCGTGATGACGACTGTCCTCGGATTCCGTATGCTGTTTGTCACGCCTGCTCTCCGTTGTCCTTCGCCTGCCCCGCCCGTATGTCTCTAGAGTTCGCCGCGCGTTCCCAGCGCTTCGATGCGATCAGCCGTGCGGCAGGCGATCGCCTGAATCGTCAGGGACGGGTTCACGCCACCGACGGTCGGAAACACCGAACCGTCGCAGATCCACAGATTCGGAATGTCCCAACTGCGGCAATCGGCGTTCACGACGCTCGTGCGTGGATCGTCGCCCATGCGGGCTGTGCCGTTCAGGTGACAGGTATCGTCGGTCTGGTTCCATATCTCGCTCGCGCCGGCCGCACGCAGTGCCTGTTCCATGAAGTCGAGCGAATGCGCGATCAGACGGCGATCGTTGTCGCAAAACGAATAGGTGACGCGCGCGACCGGCAGTCCGTACTGATCCTTCTCGTCGGCAAGTGTCACGCGGTTGCGCTCCTGCGGCAGCGTCTCGCCAACGATCTTCAATCCGGCCTGATGGTTGTACTTCTGCATCTCGCGCATGAGCGCTTCGCCCCATAGCCCGCGTCCGTTTTGCGTCGCGGCCCACACGGTCGGCAGCGGCCCCTGGCTCATGTAGCAATAGCCGCCGAAAAAGTCCTTGCCCTTGTCGGTGTAATTCCAGTGCTCCGTGAGCGCAAGCGACGGCGGTCCCTTGTACCAGCGGATTTCCTCCTTCATCACGCCCCAGGTGGCCTGGTTCGACTGCACCATGAGGTTCTTGCCGACCAGGCCGGAACTGTTCGCGAGTCCGTCCGGAAAGCGGGCATTCGCCGACATCAGCAACAGGCGCGGCGTCTCGATCGCATAACCCGCAACCACCACATTGCGCGCCCGCTGGAATTGCCAGCGCCCTTCGCGGAAATATTCGACACCGGTCGCGCGGCCATCGTCGTTCGTCTCGATGCGGCCGACCATCGCGAGATCGCGTATCTCGGCGCCCGCGGCGAGCGCGCGCGGTATCCAGGTGACGAGCGCGCTTTGCTTGGCATTGGTCGCACAGCCCGACACGCAAAAACCCCGGTAGACACATGGATGCGCCTCGCCACGCGGCGCGGACAAGGTGGCGAGCGGCGTGGGCGACCAGGCGATGCCAAGCGCCTCGGCGCCTCGCGCGAGCACGAGTGCGGCGGCGTTCAGCTCATGCGGACGGTACGGGTAGCGCGGGCGCTTCGGGCCCCACGGATAGCTGACGGGCCCCGAGATCTTGAGTGCATCCTCGACCTCGGCGTAGTAGCGCCACATCTCGCGCCAGTCGATGGGCCAGTCCGCGCCATAGCCAAGGAGGCTCTTCGACTTGAACCACTCCGGGCGAAAGCGCAACGACACCATCGCGA
>NZ_FCON02000237.1 GCF_001544535.1 Caballeronia choica
TGCGCGGTCGCTGGCATCGAGATGGACAACGATACTTTTGTAGCTCATCGCTTCTCTCCTGTGGAATACGGGAATGAGTGGGCGCCTTCGCGCCCGCTTTGCATCGACTCTACGAGCGGGCAGGCTTTCGCCGTTGATTCAGATCAAGCGCAGCGAACCATATCCACACGAGGGCGCGACTTGACGCAGATCAATCGTCGACGGCCAGGCGGGGCTAGATTGGTCCTGTGCCTAAGCGCTCTTCATCCTTGAGAAGATCGACATGAAGGCACGCTTTTCACGCTCACCGACGAAAATTGCTCGACGGTCTGCGGCGTCGATCTGGGCATCCCCGACGGAGATGTTCCCGGTTGGGAACCGGAGGGTTGTTCGATGGGTGATCTGGAAACGTTCAAGCCGATTCACTTCGGTCCATTTTTGAAGTGCGGATAGAGTTGAGAAAAGCAGGAGGAGTGTGTGATGAACACGTTGCGGGGTGTGACGGCGGTGGACTATCAGATCACGGTGCGGCAGGACTTCGCTGCGGGAGAGACCGGTGAGGGGATCGGGCGGGCACTCAGCCAGCATACCGGGCGGGAAGCGCGCCAAATGGCCGTCGTTGTGCGCGACGGCACGGTCGACAACCTCGAAGTCGAATCAGGAAGGTGATCGAGCATGGCACTCACGGGAAAAATCAACGGCCCAGACTGGAGCGTGTATGCCGACACGCTAGATGTACCCGGCGGCTACGTGTGCGAGTTGCGCGTGGAGCATCGGGATCTGGCCGGTCGGCGCTTCGAACATCGCTTCAGGCATTCCGGGCGCTTCGACAGCGAGCGCGACGCCATCCTCGCGGGTTTGCGCGAGGGAGTGGTCTGGGTCGGGTTGAAGCTGACGAAAACGATTGGCGTGTAGCCGGCAGGCGCGCCGTTTCGGGACAATGACGGGATCAGAGGGAGCAGTCATGTCGAGAGTATTGATCGTCTATTTTTCACGCACCGGAGCGACGCGCAGGGTTGCCGCCGCACTGGCGACGACCCTGCACGCGGATGTCGAGGAGATCATCGACCGGAGCGACCGGTCGGGGACGCTCGGGATCCTGCGGTGTGTTCTCGACTCGGTGATGAGGCGGTCCGCATCGGTCGAGCCGATGCGACATGATTTGTCGGCATACCAAATGGTCGTCATCGGCTCGCCGGTCTGGGCGGGCAGAGTGAGCGCGCCGGTGCGCGCGTGGCTCGCGACGCACCGCCGTCGGCTGCCGCGCGTTGCACTTTTCTGCACGCTCGCCGGTCGCAGTAGTGAATCCGCGCTCAAGGAACTGTGCGAACTGGCGGCCAAACAGCCCGTCGCGCGCTGTGCGATTAGTCAGAGAAACGCACCGCAAGGCGAGGAAAGCCGTGCGTTGAATCTGTTCGCGCAACGGATCGAACGCACGCTTGCCCATATCGAAGAAATCGAATGGGCGGCCTGAGCGGGGGCAGTATGGAACGAGACATGAACCTACCCCAACCGCAGACGGCGGGACGAGGCTTCTTCTGCATTCTCTGCGTTGACCCGCGCTGATGCCGACGCGCGCAGCGGACTTCATTCGCAGACTGGCGGGACGCGACACGACACACCTCGACGAGGGATTACATCATGTACAGCAGGATTCTGGTTCCCATGGATGGCAGCAAAGCGTCTGAACGCGCGTTGAACGAAGCGATCCGGATCGCCGGTGACGGCCGGGCTCAAGTACGGGTCGTGCACGTTCTCGATGCTTCGACGGCGTATTCTTATCCGGTGACGTATCGAAACGAACTGCGCGAAGAAGGGCTACGCATGCTCGAGGACGTGCGGCGGAAACTCCAACAGGCTGCCGTACCGTGCGAGGTGCAATTGGTCGAGACGGATAACATTCACGAGACAATCGCCGATTGCCTGAACCGTTACGCGCAGAGTCACCAAACAGATCTCGTCGTAATGGGGACGACCGGACGACGGGGGTGGCGCAGAATGGCGTTCGGCAGCGTGGCAGAAGGCCTCGCCCGGATCGCCAGCTGTCCTATACTGCTGATGCATGAGGAGCCGGGCAGCGCCAGCAAGTAGGGTGCCCGTGTAAGAGTAAAGCAATGATCGCCGTGACACACGACGAACGGCACAGATATCCCTTTACCAAGCTCGACTCGAATGGGTAGCGTTGCGGAAGTTCTCGCAGAATTTCTCAAGCTCGGACTGACGTGCTTCGGCGGGTCCATTGCACATCTGGGCTACTTCCGCCGAGAGTTCGTTACACGGCGCGGCTGGCTTGACGACGAAACGTTCACCGAGTTGGTCGGGCTCTGTCAGTTCCTTCCAGGGCCGGCCAGCAGCCAGGTGGGATTTTCGATCGGTCTTTTGCGAGCGGGTTGGCTTGGCGGACTCGCCGCCTGGTGCGGGTTCACACTGCCTTCAGTCATGCTGTTAATCGGGTTTGCCGCCATCACGCCGAGTCTCGGCGGGCCGGTTGGCGGTGGCTTTATTCACGGTCTGAAACTGGTCGCCGTCGCGGTCGTCGCTCAGGCAGTGTGGGACATGGCGCGGCGTCTTTGTGCGGATCAGCGCCGCGCAGCTATCGCCCTCACCGCCATCGCGGTGCTCAGCATTCTGACCACTGTCTATGCGCAACTGATCGTGGTCAGCATCGGGGCCGTGCTCGGACTCGCGTTGTGCCGATCAACGACAACATCAAACACCGCTCGCGTGTCGCAGGACACCCACGAATTCGGTGTTTCCCGCACGGCAAGCGCCATCGCGTTGATTCTCTTCAGTGCCTTGTTGTTCGGACTTCCACTGCTGACCAGCCTCCACGCAGGTCCCGCCGTCAAGGTCGTGGAAGCGTTTTATCGCTCTGGTGCGCTGGTGTTCGGCGGTGGTCACGTCGTGCTGCCGCTTCTCCAACAGCAAACTGTCGCGGCCGGACTGGTTTCTTCGAACGACTTTCTCGCCGGCTACGGTGCCGCGCAGGCGGTCCCGGGTCCGTTGTTCGCGTTTGCTGCATTTCTAGGTTGGATGATGGTGCAAGCGCCGAACCATTGGACCGGTGCACTGCTTGCCACCGTGAGTATTTTCCTGCCGGGCCTGTTGCTTGTGCTTGCGGCGTTACCCTACTGGCGAGCACTGCGCGCACGTCCGTCGATGACTGCACTGCTTGCAGGAGTGAATGCCGCGGTCGTTGGACTCCTGGCCACCGCACTGTACTCACCAGTTTGGACCAGCACAGTTCTATCGAAGCCTGACTTCGCTGTCGCGGCTTGCGGTTTCTTCCTGATGATACGGTGGAGGTTCCCGCCCTTCGCCATCGTCGTGCTTAGTGCGCTGGCCGGTATTGCTGGACCTCCTTGCATTAGAGCGTCGGCCCCGGGGGAAACTCGAAGAGCCTGAGGAACTCGAAGCGCTGCAATGTTCTCCTTCGGTTATCCTTCCATTCTGCATAACCCGACAACATTCCGTCACCGTCAACATCAAAACCGACGCTGGGCTACGTCACGCGCGAAGACCAAATCGGCCGCTAGACGCTGCGGATTGCGCCTTTGGATGACTCTCCTGCGTTTGCCTATCAAGCGCGAGGTCCTCAATCATCCCAGGTCCACTCGCGGATCTCATCGCAATCGATGCCTTCCTCGTGCGCATGCCGGATGCTCTCGACGATCTGATCCTTGAGCCAGTTCTTGGCATGAGCGCCTGTGTCCGCCAAGCGCGGATACGTGGTCGCTCACGTCGATGGCGAGTGTGTAGCGGTCCACCTCGTTGATGATGGCAAGCTCAAAGGACGGACGCATTGATGTTGCCTTTCTCGCGATAGCCGTGCACGTGGATGTTCTCTGGATTCGTGCGATTGTAGGTGAGCTCGTCGCGCGTGAAGACCGAGTCGAAGTCGCGATGTGAAAGGGATCGCGGCATACGACACTGCGGAACGGAGTGCGCATCCTGAGGGCGACGTGCCCGGCTGGAACCCTCGCGCACGAGCTTTGCGCTAACGAGCCGGAAGCAAAAGAAGATTGAGAATCGTTTTTGTTAAGGGGCCTATCAATCAATGGCTTGTCTAGCCGTCGACGAATCGTGCGAAAATTACGCGCTCAACGTGGCATCGAAGAATAAGCTAAACCGTGTTACTCGCCATATGAGGCGTAGATTTCGAGGCGATCGCGCGGCTCAACGCTGTACCTCCATCGGCCTGGCGGTGATCGATCATGCGCATCCTTCTTGCTGAAGACGACGACCTTATTGGCAGTGGGCTCGAGGTCGCCCTGAACAATGCTGGTTTTGCCGTCGATTGGGCTAGAGAGGGACAGCACGCGAAATTCTCGCTCGCCACTACTGACTATGACCTGATCATTCTGGATTTGGGTCTGCCCAACATCACGGGAATGAGTCTGCTCACGTCGCCGCGTGCTGAACGTATTACGACGCCGGTGCTCGTGTTGACTGCCCGGGACGCCCACGCGGATCGTGTAGTGGGTCTTGACGCCGGCGCCGACGATTACGTTGGAAAGCCGTTTGATATTCGCGAAGTGATCTCACGCTGCCGTGCCTGATACGGCGTTCGCAGAACCGCGTCAGTGACATACTGGTGTGGCGCAATCGAAAAGTGGACCCGTCAACTCACACTGCTTTCCTCGACGATCTGCGCCTGCAGTTGACAACTCGGGAATTCGCCGTCCTGGTACACCTGCTTACGCACGTAGGCACGCCCCAGAGGAAGGCAAAAATCGAAGAAAGCCTTTATGGATGGGATCAGGAAGTCGAAAGCAACGCCATCGAGGTCCACGTGTCCAGCCTCCGAAAAAAGATTGGCGTCGACGCGATACGCACGATTCGGGGCGTCGGCTATGTGATGGAGAAAGCATGAGCGTCAAGGCTATGTCCCTTCGGCACCGACTGATGTTGTTGATTATCCTTAGTGTCGGCCTTTCCTGGACGGTAATGTTTGTTTGGAGCTTTCATTCAGCGCTGCGTGAAGTGACGCAATGGGATGAAGCCCGACTGATTCAACTGGGACCCCTTCTCGTCGAATTGAACCCCGCCGAGCTCGCGAAGTTGGCGGAGCATGGCATCGATACGAGGAATGAAGTCCCGCGCCATCCACAGCGTCCGAAGCTGGATTCCGACTACGATGATAGGTTTGTTCACTTTCAGGTAACAGATCGTCAGGGGCAAATCATCGCAAGAAGCAGCGACCTTCCTATCGTAAGGTTTGAGCGACAGCCCGTTGGAAGCGTCGAGAAAGTCGCCGCGGGCAGCGCCGTCTGGCTCATGTACACAATGCGAGATACCCATACCGGGCGCACCATCAGCTTGATGGAGCCCGCCAATGAGCATAGTGATCTTGCAAGCGGTGTTGCAGCCCGCATTGCTCGACCTGCGATCGTGTTATTGCCGGTCCTCATGTTGCTCGCGTGGTTCAGTATCGGCATTGGTTTGCGGCCGCTCACGGTTTTGTCCCACGCGATGCAAGCGCGAAACGACCGAAATTTGCAGCCCATCGAAATTGCGTCCACGCCTGGGGAGATTGAGCCGGTTATTACGGCCACCAATGCGTTGCTCGAACGACTCCGGACATCGCTGGCACGAGAACGCACATCCACTGCAGACGCGGCGCACGAGCTAAAAACACCCCTTACGGCGATCAAAGTACAGGCGCAGGTCGCGATGAGCTCCAGAGATTCTGCCCAGCAGATCTTGGCGCTAGAAAGGGTTGCCCTTGGCGTTGACCGTGGTGCTCATCTTGTCGAACAACTGCTGTTACTGGCGCGACTTGACGATGACGAGAAAATTGCGAAGTCGCGTTTGCGACTTCATGACGTTATCACGGAGGCCATGGTGTTCAGGAAGCATCTGGCGGACGAGAAGAAGATGACGCTCAGGCTCACGGGAGACGGTAATGCTGAACTGCAGGCGGACTGCATACTTGTTCGCGCCCTGCTCGACAATCTTCTCGACAATGCAGTGAAGTACGGTGAGGTCGGAGGAACTGTAGAGACGAACGTTAAGACAGACGACCGGTATGTCTATTTGATGGTCCGTGATGACGGCCCGGGAGTCAGTCGTGAAGAGATGACTCGTCTGGCGGATCGGTTTTTCAGGAGCTCGTCGGCAAGGGCAACTGGCAGCGGACTCGGTCTATCAATCGTGAATCGTATTGCCGCGCATTTCGGTGCCGATTTGAAGTTCAGTTGCGGCATCGAAGGACGGGGGTTGGCTGTCTGCGTCGTGTTTCCGTCGCGTCCTGTTGGCTTGACTCTCGCTCATCCATCCAGCAAGTTCAAGGACACTGATCATCGTAGTATCGAGGCCTAGCGTTGACAACCAAGGCGCGCCGATCTTTATTCAACAGGTGACTCGGTCGACGACAAACTCTCTGCGCGCAAATTTTAGATGAAGAAGAACAAGGGTCACCAATGGACAGCCGGAGGCGATCACGATCGGGGAACGGCTGTCTCCGACGCTTGCTACTTGATTTTGCATTGCGCGTTGAAAGGCCAGCCGCGATAGCTGCCGGACCACTGCCGTGCCGACGATAATTCCTGCTAGCGCCCACACGCGAAACCCGGACGACTCCATAGCCGAAGCAGGAATGCGAAGAAACACAATTGCGCCTATCGCTCCGACCTGGATGATGCCCGCCATTGCGGACGCCGTTCTAAGATATGTGCGGAGCATTACAGTGGTCGTGCGGTGCATATCTTTCCTCTCTGCTGGCTTGTCCACTAGACTAACAATCGCATCTTGGAGGAACGGACCTGAAGGGAGTCTTAAGACGGCTTTCATTCGTCGGTGCTCCGCCTTTCTTCAGCCGATGGTCATATAGATGAAAGCTGCGCATCTGGCAGCCTGTTTGCCAGATCCGCTCATTGCCGCCATATGTAAAACGTTCGTATTTCGATTGCGAAGACGCGTGCCGATGTCAGGATGATAGCGATAGTGTCATCCGCGAATAACAACACTTTTCATTCCCCTTAAGCCTCCCCTAAGGTTTTTTCGAGGATACTGAGAGGTTTAAATCGAGCGTATTCCGCCGTTTTTTCCAGGATGTCTGATGCGAACCGAACCCAATCTCGTATATAGCGCACCTGCACGTGTGCTTCATTGGCTCACCGCTGGTCTATTGCTCATTCAGTTCGTGCTCGCCTGGACGATGCCTGACGTGCACCGTGACACAAAGCCGGTGGGACTGATCGCCTGGCATCTGGGAGTCGGCATGGCGATCCTGTTACTTGTACTGGTACGCTGTCTCTGGCGAAGCACGCATGCGGTACCGCCCGAGCCGGTGACCTTGCCATTGGCCCTGCGCGCGTTGGCGCGATACACCCACCGGGCGCTTTACGCACTTTTGATCGCTGTGCCTTTGATCGGCTGGGCCAACGCCTCGTCGCGTGGCTGGCCTATTTCCCTATTTGCCTCGATTCCCATGCCGCCGCTTTCCCCGACTGGCTCACCGACCGGACACGCGCTTGGCGACTGGCACAGGAACTTCGCGTGGGTGCTCCTGGCGCTCGTCGCGATGCACGTTAGCGCCGCACTTTTCCACCATTTCATTCTGCGGGATCGAACGTTGATTCGCATGCTACCAAGCTCGGACAAGCGGTGAGCACAGGCGTAGTTCGGCGCAAAAAAATAGGTTCCTCGGCGCAATCTGTGGGTGATTTGATGGGAATTGTGAGAGATTCGTCAAGACCAAAGAACTCGTTTGCATG
>NZ_FCON02000238.1 GCF_001544535.1 Caballeronia choica
TGCTTTCTTTGCTTACTTTCTTTGCAGCAGCAAAGAAAGTGAGTCCCGCCCCGGACAGGGGCAGAGCTAATAAACCAAAAACAAAACAAGTTCCATAGGAGCACAAACCCATCAAACGGTGTAAAACACCTCGACCACAACCAAACACCCCGACCACAAGCAATACCCCAACCCCAAGCGCCAGCGAAAAGGACCCCCGTTATGTTCGGAACACCATCGCAGGGACGCCGCCGCTTTCTCGGCGCCACATTGTGCGGCGCGCTCGCCTCATGCGGCGGCAGCGACTCGGACGCGGACGCGGCGCAGCCCGCCCCCGGCCCCGTCCCCGACAAGCAGGTCAACGACGCCATCGCCCAGCTCGACAAGCTCGCCGCCGACCTCATGACGAGCAGCGGCCTTCCCGGCATGGCAGTGGCCGTCGTGCGCGTCGACCAGACCGTCTATGCAAAAGGCTTCGGCACGCGCCTCGTCGGCTCGGGCACGGCCGTCGACGCCGATACCGTGTTCCAGCTTGCGTCGGTATCGAAGTCGGTGGGATCGTGCGTCGTCGCGCAGCAGGTCGGCACCGGCAGCGTCGCCTGGAACACGCCGGTGCGCGCGCACCTGCCGTGGTTCACGCTGTCCGATGCCGAAGTCAGCCAGGAAGTGACAGTCGCCGACCTGTACTCGCATCAGTCCGGCCTGCCCGATCACGCGGGCGACCGGCTCGAAGACCTGGGCTATAGCCAGACCGAAGTCCTCCAACGCCTGCGCTATCTGCCGCTGCATCCGTTTCGCAACTCGTACTTCTATACGAACTTCGGGCTGACGGCGGCCGCCGTATCGGTGGCGCAGGCCGCGGGCGTCGACTGGGCGACGCTCTCCGAGCGCGTGCTCTACCAGCCGCTCGGCATGAGCAGCACCAGTTCGCGCTACGCGGATTTCGCCGCGCGCAGCAATCGCGCGCTGGGCCACGTCAGGTTGAACGGGAAATGGGTGCAGGGAATCGGGTCGATGCCGGATGCGCAGTCGCCGGCGGGCGGCGTCAGTTCGTCGGTCAACGACATGGCGAAGTGGCTCGCAATGATGCTCGGCAAGGGCGTCTACAAGGGCAAGCGCATCGTCGATGCCACCGCGCTCTCCGCCGCCATCACCGCGCAGGTGCAGTCCGCGCCGCCGGGGGCGGGCCGTCCGGCGAGCTTTTACGGCTATGGCTTCAACGTCGGGACCACGGCTGCCGGACGTGCTATGTTCAGCCACTCTGGCGGGTTCGGCGCCGGCGCCGCGACCAACTTCGTCGCGGTGCCCTCGACGGGACTCGCGATCGTCACGCTGACCAACGGCTATCCGATCGGCGTGGCCGAAACGCTGAACGCCCAGTTCTTCGACCTCGTGCAATTCGGCTCGATCCAGCGCGACTGGGGCACACTCTTTGCAAACGGGCTCGCGTCGGTGATCACGCCGGAAGGATCGCTCGTCGGCGTGAGCCCGCCTGCGGCGCCGCTGCCGGCACGCGCGCTGTCCGCCTACACGGGCACCTATCGCAACGATTATCACGGGCCGATACAAGTTGCCGACCAGGGCGGATCGCTGGTTCTGTCGATTGGGCCGATCCCGATGAAGTTGCCGCTCACGCACTGGGACGGCGACGTGTTCACGTTCACGCTCGTCAACGAAAACGCCGCGCCGGGGACGATCTCGAAGGCTTCGTTCCTGAGCGACCGCGTGACGCTCGAGTATTACGACGAAGACGGCGTCGGCACGTTCATCCGTTGATCGTCCGCTTCGCGCGCCTTCGGCGGTTCGGCCTGGCCGGCCGCCGCGGGCAGCAGTTCGCCGCGCAGCAACAGCGCGAGCGTCTTCACCACGAGCACGCCGATGATCAGATTCGCCGCGGCGAACAGCATCGGCGCGAGCCACGCCACCAGCCCGATGCTGCCGCGTTCGACCATGCGCATCGCCATCGTCGGCAGCGCCGCGACGCCGAAGCTGAACGCCCAGTACGACGGCGCGAACGGTTGCTTGCGAATCCAGGGCAACAGGCGCAGAAGCACCAGCGCTTGATACAGGCCATAGCCGAGCAGCATCATCGCGAAGAGATCGGGAGCGCCGCTTGTCAGGCTCAGATAAGTGACGCCGCCCACGACGGGCGGCGCGAGCTGGATACCGAGCGTCGGCCGGAGCGCATCGGGCAGCGGATCGTGGACAGCCGCACGATGCATGATCATCGATTCGAGCGCGAGCCACGAAAGCACGGCGGCGCCGAAGAAGAGCGCACCGGCTTGCGTCCAGCCGAACGCGGCTGCGGTGGTTCCGGCGACGAAACTCGTGCCGACCGACGGAAGGTAGATGGCCGGCGTCACCAGTTCTGGCTTGCGCCCGCCCTGCCAGAAACGGCCGTGCAGGAACACGCCCAGCGTGAGTGCCGTGAAGGCTGCCGCGCCGAACAACGCGAGCGCCACCGGACGTGAATAGTGCAGGACGGCTTGCGCGGCGAGCAGGCTGGACACCGGTCCAAGCGCCGCGAACGACGACTGCACCGGATGCTGCATTTCCGCGAACGCCTCTTCGCGATGCGCGAGCCACTTGTGCGCGTAGGCGAGCAGCACCGCGAGCCAGACGCCGAGCGCGGCGAACGTCAGCGCGTCGGCCGCTACAGCCGGCACTTGCCAGATCCTGGCCGCCACGCGCCACGCATTGGCCAGCGCCAGCGCGCCCACCGCGATGCCGAAGAAGGCCACCGGCATGGGTCCACGAGTGTTGTTCATCGCCGTCACTCCCAAAAGATTGCAGGCGGGCCGGCCTGATGCTGCAGGCCCGTCGATGGGAGGTACTTTAGATGGCACGGCCTCTTGCGCGAATGCCGGTGAGGCTCAACAACATGCTCGATCGGCTCAAACGGCCGCGCTGGCTCGTGCGTTACTGACGAACGATCGTGCCGGTGCTGGCTTGCTGCGAGGTTCCGGCCGGCAGAACCGACGTGAGGACCGCGCCCGGCAAGTGCTGCGCGTCGTCCTTGCTCACCGCGCCGACGAACTTCCAGCCGGAAGGCAGTTTGACGAACGTATAGCCCGTGGGCTGATCGACGAAGACATCGAAGGTTTTCGCCGCGTCGTTCGAGACCGGCGCCGACGTAACCGACTGGGCAAACGAAACAGCGGGACCGACAAGAATCGAAGCCGCGATGGCCGCATGGATCAATGATTTCATGACGAAACTCCTTCAAATCTGCTCAGGGCGGAGCCCGGCGCAACCGGTTCTCCGATATATGTAACGCTCAGCACAGATATTAGGCGATTCGACTGGCCTCTGTCCAGCATTTTTGTTATGCTCGACACATAAATAAGGAAACGCCAGGCACTGGCGTTCATGAAACAGGAGCCAGCCTATGTCATCGGTGGATCACGAAGCCGGTCGCCGGCCACGCGGCCGGCCGCGCGCCTTCGACCGGGAAGCCGTTCTGCGGCGCGCGATGGAATTGTTTTGGACGAGGGGCTTCGACCATTGCTCGATGAACGACCTCGTCGAAGTGATGGGCATCAACTCGCCGAGCATCTATGCCGCGTTCGGAAGCAAGGAGGACTTGTTTCGCGAAGCGCTCGCGCTCTATGGCAGCGCCGAGGGCGCGTCGATGCAGGATGCCCTGCACGAACCAGCGAGCGGCCGTGAAGCGTTCAAGGCCATGTTTCGGAAGAATGTTGATCTGTGCGCGGGAGCCAGTACGCCAAGGGGTTGCATGCTGATTCTCGGAGCATTGCGCATCGGCGCCGAGCATGAGGAGCTTCATGACCTGCTGCGCAAGCGTCGCCAGGGGATCGCTACGCTCGTCAGGAAACGGCTGGCGAAAGCGGCGGCAGAGGGTGAGCTTGCACCCGGCGTCGATGTGGATGTGCTTGCCGATTTGTGCCTGACCATGCTCAGCGGATTATCGATTCAGGCGCATGACGGCGTCGCGCGCACGGTGCTTTTTAGCGCGATCGATGCGTTTGTGGCTTCGCTTCCGTTTATCGATTCCTGATTTGGTTCGCTTGGGTTGTGATGGCTGGTCTGGTTTGACCGGGCCGACGCTCGACGGCCGGGCCGAAGCCACCGTTCCGTATGAAACCGCAGCCTTCTCCGCAAAGGCCGCGTAGTCGTCCGGCGCCTACCGCTGGTTCGATCCCGACACCACATCGATCCACACCGCCAGCACGAGAATCCCGCCCTTCACGATCATCTGCCAGTAGGAATCGACATCGAGCATGGACATGCCGTTGTCCAGGCTCGCCATCACCAACGCGCCGATCAGCGCACCATAGACCGTCCCCGATCCGCCGCGCATCGACGTGCCGCCGATGAAGCACGCCGCGATCGCATCGAGCTCGCCCATCGACCCCGCCGATGGCGAACCCGCAGCAAGCCGCGCCGTGTTGATGAGTCCGCCGAACGCGCACATCAAGCCCATCAGGGCGAAGATCGCGAGCTTCACCCGATTGGTGTTGACCCCCGAAAGACGCGTCGCTTCGAGATTGGACCCGACCGCATAGATGCGCCGTCCAAACACGGTCTGCGTCGCGATGTAGGTGAACACGCCAAGCAACGCAAGCAGCAACAGCACCGGCACCGGAATGCCGCCGTAACGGTTGAGCGTCGCGACGAACGCAAGCAGGATCAGCCCGGCGGCGGCGATCTTCACGCCGTCCTGCCACATCGGCACGACAGGAAGGCTATAGCGCTGGCGGTTCTGCCGCTGCCGCACGGTCAGCACCGCGAGCAGGAGAAACAGCACGACGGCGAGCGCATTACCCGCGATGCGCGGCAAATAACCTTGCCCGATGAACACGAGGTTGTCGGAGACCGGCGCGATGGTCGATCCGCCCGTGATGCCGAGCAGCACGCCGCGATACGCCAGCATCCCGCCCAACCCCACGATGAACGACGGCACCCGCAGATACGTCGACCACCAGCCGTTGAAGAACCCGACCGCGATACCAAGCAGCATCACGGCAGGCAACGTCGCCGCAAGCGGCCAGTGATATGTGACGTCGAGAATCGCGGCGACGCCGCCAAGCAAGCCGAGCAGCGACCCGACCGACAGGTCGATCTCGCCCGCGATGATGACGAACACCATGCCGCACGCGAGCATGCCGGTAATCGACATCTGCCGCAGCAGGTTCGACAGGTTGCGCGGCGTGACGAACGCGCCATCGGTCAGGAACGAGAAGAAGGCCCAGATGACCGCGACCGCCAGCAACAGCGCAAGCAGCTTGTAGCGCGTGAAAAGCTGCTTGAAGCGCTGCCCGGACGAATGGGACGCGCCGCGCTTCGCGCGCTTCGGTGATGTGGTGAGATCAGGCGTCATGCTGCACTCGCTGAGGTTATCGGGTCGCTGGCCTGAGCGCCGATCGCGGCGGTCAGTATGTGTTCTTGAGTGAGGCCGTCGTTCATGAAGTCGCCGCGCAACTGGCCTTCGCCGATCACGAGCACGCGATCGCTTACGCCCAGCACTTCCGCCAGTTCCGACGACACCACGATGATCGACACGCCACGCCGTGCAAGCCCGAACATGAGCTTGTAGATTTCGAACTTCGCGCCGACATCGACGCCGCGCGTCGGTTCATCGAGGATCAGCACGGCGGGGTCGGTGAGCAGCATGCGCGTGAGCACCGCTTTCTGCTGGTTGCCGCCCGACAGGCTCGCGATCGACAGCATCGGATGCGCCGCACGCACCGAGAGGCGCTTCATCTCGGCGTGGATCGTGTCGAGTTCGGCGGCGGCATCGATGCGTCCGCCCTTCGCGAAGCGCGCGAGCACCGCAAGCGTGATGTTCTGTCCCACGCCCAGTTGCGGCACGATGCCGTGACGCTTGCGGTCCTCGGGCACCATGCCGATGCCGGTCGCGATCGCGTCCGCCGGCGTGCCGATCTTCACGCGCTTGCCGTTCATCCAGACTTCGGCTTCGCTGATGCCCGGATACGCACCGAAGATCGCCTGCATCAGTTCCGTGCGTCCCGCGCCGACCAATCCTGCCACGCCGAGGATTTCGCCTTTGCGCAACGTGAACGAGACGTTATCGACGCGCTTGCGGTTCACGTTCGTCACGTCGAAGCAGGTCACGTTGCGCGCCTCGAAAATCACTTCGCCGATATCGTGCGGCTCGCGCGGAAACAGGTTCGTGATCTCGCGCCCGACCATCATCGAGATGATGCGGTCGGTGCCGAGTTCTTTCATCGGCTGCGTCGCGACATGCTTGCCGTCGCGGATCACGGTGATCGTGTCGCAGACGGCTTCGACTTCGTCGAGCTTGTGCGAGATATAGACGCACGCCACGCCGCGCCGCTTGAGGTCGCGCACGATATCGAGCAGGATCTGCGTCTCGGACGCCGTCAGCGACGACGACGGTTCATCGAGCAGCAGCAGCTTCGCGCGCTTGTTGAGCGCCTTCGCGATCTCGATCAATTGCTGATGACCGCCGCCGAAGTTCATCACCGGCTGCGCGACGTTGATGCCTTCGATGTTCAACTCGCGCAGCAATTCGGCGGCTCGCTGATACATCGCCGCGTAGTTCATGCGCCCGCCGGGCAGCGTGATTTCGTTGCCAAGAAAGATGTTCTCGGCCACCGACAACTGCGGCACGAGCATCAGTTCCTGGTGAATGATGACGATGCCCGCCCGTTCGGTCTCGCGGATATTGGCGGCCTGCAACGGCTTGCCTTCCCAGAGGATTTCGCCGTCCCATGTGCCGTGCGGATAGACGCCCGAGAGCACCTTCATCAGCGTCGACTTGCCCGCGCCGTTTTCGCCGCAGAGTCCCACGCATTCGCCCGGCGCGACGACCAGGTCGATGCCGTCGAGTGCCTTCACGCCGGCAAACGACTTGACGATGCCACGCATCTCTAGGAGCGCTTGTGCCATGCGGGGTCTCCGGTCGCTGGCGCTTGGGTTTTGGGGGTGCCGTTTACACCGTTTGATGCGCTTCGGCTTCTAAGGAACTTGTTTTGTTTTTGGTTTATTTGCTCTGCCCCTGTCCGGGGCGGGACGGGTAATCGCTGGCGCTTGGGGTCGGGGGTGTACACCGTTTGATGCGCTCGGGCTTCTGTGGAACTTGCTTTGTTCTCGGTTTATTTGCTCTGCCCCTGTCCGGGGCGGGACTCACTTTCTTTGCTGCTGCAAAGAAAGTAAGCAAAGAAAGCAGCTTCCCACCGCCAATGCTTGCCATGCGTCTCCAGTCCGCTCCCTCTGAGTGGTCCAACCGGGGGAGTGTCGTCAGCGGGGTTTCATCGTTGTTGGCATGTAGAAGAGGCACGGGCATCGCACCGCTACACGAAGTGGACCAGCAGTCATTCATCCAGCCTCGCGCTACGCGCTCACCCGTTAGGAAACGCATAAACCCCTCGCTACGTTCATGTTTGCTGCATGCTTCAGTTCACCACCGCCCGGTAGACCTGTCGTCGGGCACGCAGTGCCAAGACGGATGAATGACTGCTGCTCCACTCCGCGCAGCGGTGCGACGTGCGCGCCTTTTCTACATGCCAACAACGATGAAACCCCGCTAACGACACTCCCCCGGTTGAACCACTCCGTTTCAAGCGCGAGTGAA
>NZ_FCON02000239.1 GCF_001544535.1 Caballeronia choica
GGACGGATGAATGACTGCTGTTCCACTCCGCGCAGCGGTGCGACGTGCGCGCCTTTTCTACATGCCAACAACGATGAAACTCCGCTAACGACACTCCCCCGGTTGGACCACTCCGACATAACGGGCTGGCGGCGACTGGCAAGCATTGGCGGTGGGAAGCTGCTTTCTTTGCTTACTTTCTTTGCAGCAGCAAAGAAAGTGAGTCCCGCCCCGGACAGGGGCAGTGCTAATAGACCACTAACAAGACAAGCTCCACAGAAGCCCGAGCGCATCAAACGGCGTAAACACCACCCCCAAGCGCCAGCGACAACAAACCGCTACCGTAACCAAACCCGACACAACGACACCAGCTTATCCACATCGATAGGCTTGGAAATATAGTCATCGGCGCCTGCTTCCAGGCACTTCTGCCGATCCGAAGGCATCGCCTTCGCGGTCAGCGCAATGATCGGCAAACGCGCGTGCTCCGGCTGCTTGCGGATCTCGGCCATCGCGGTAAGGCCATCCATCTCCGGCATCATCACGTCCATCAACACCAGATCGATCCCCGGATGCCGCGCCAGCGATTCAAGCGCCTCGCGCCCATTGCGCGCAATCTCGAGCTTCGCCCCCAGCGGTTCGATCACATGCGACAGCGCGAAAATATTGCGCACGTCGTCCTCGGCCAGAAGAATCGTGCGGCCCTCGAACACGTCGTCGCGCTGACGCGCCGCGCGCAACATCCGCTGCTGCTCCGGCGGCAACGCGCTCTCGACGCTGTGCAGGAAAAGCGTCACCTCGTCGAGCAAACGCTCCGGCGACTTCGCCCCCTTGATGATGATCGATTTCGAGTAGCGGCGCAGGCGCTGCTCCTCTTCCTGCGACAACATCCGCCCCGTATAGACAATCACCGGCGGCGAAGCATGTTCGCCGCTCGTCGAGACGCGCTCCAGCAGTTCGTAACCCGAGCCGTCCGGCAGCGCAAGATCCATCACGACGCAATCGAACGTCGCGCGCGCCATTTCATCGAGCGCGCCGGCAATCGTGCCCGCCTCGACGATCTCCACCGTCTCGCTCGCGAGCAGCGCGTGGATGCTCTCGCGCAACACCGGGTCGTCCTCGACCACCAGCACGCGCCGCATCCCCTGCGCCGAGCGCGCTTCGAGCTTCCGGATCGCGCCGGCAAGCGTCTCGCGCGCGCTCGGCTTCAACGTGTAGCCAATCGCGCCGAGATGCAGCGCGACGTCGGCGTGATCGGTCGCGGAGACGATGTGGATCGGAATGTGCCGCGTGAGCGGGTCGTGCTTCAGCCATTCGAGCACCGTCAAACCCGACTGGTCCGGCAAGCCGATGTCAAGCAGGATGCCGCTCGGCTGAAGCTCGCGCGCGAGTTCGACGCCTTGCGTCGCGGTCGTCGCGTGCACGCAGTCGAAGTCGAGTTCGTGCGCCAGATCGTAGAGGATGCTGGCGAACGGCAGGTCGTCCTCGATCGCGAGGATCACGCGATCGGGACGCTTGCGGTTCGCACGGTCATCGGCGATCGGGGCAGGCGCCGGCACGACCGGCGCACTTGGCGCACCCGGCACATTCGGCGCGGGCTGTGCCGGCTTCGGCGCGCTTTCGCGCAGGCCGGGCGACGCCGGTGCGGACGCGTTCATCTGTCCGATCGTATCGAGCTTCGCGGTGACGGTGCCTTCGCTCGCGTTGAGCGGCAGCGTCACCGAGAACACGCTGCCCGTGCCGACCTCACTCGACACGCCCACCGAGCCGCCCAGGAGCCGCGAGAATTCACGCGAGATCGAAAGCCCGAGGCCGCTGCCGCCGTACTTGCGGCTCGTAGTGCCGTCGGCTTGCTGGAAGGCCTGGAAGATCAGGTCCTGCTTGTCGCGCGCGATCCCGATGCCGGTATCGCGCACGTCGAAGCGCAGCGCGTTCTCGCCCGCCTGCTCGACCGCCACGGTCACCTGTCCGCGCTCGGTGAACTTGAACGCGTTCGACAGCAGATTGCGCAGCACCTGCAAAAGCCGCTGGTTATCCGTGACGAAATACTGCGGCACGCCTTCGCCGTGCTCGGTGACGAACTCCACGCCCTTGCTCTGCGCGACGGGCGCGAACGACTGGCGCAGCGCGTGCAGGATCGAATCGACGGCGACCGGCGCGAACTGCACGTCCATCTGCCCGGCTTCGACCTTCGACAGGTCGAGGATGTCGTTGATCAGCGAAAGCAGGTCGCTGTTCGACGAATGAATGGTCGCGGCGTAGCGGACCTGTTCGTCGGTGAGATTGCCGTGCTTGTTGTCCTGCAGGAGCTTCGCGAGAATCAGCGAACTGTTGAGCGGCGTGCGCAACTCGTGCGACATGTTCGCGAGGAACTCCGACTTGTACTGGCTCGCCCGTTCGAGCGACAACGCATTCGCGGCGAGTTCCTGCTGCGCTTGCAGCAGTTCGGCCTTCTGGCGCTCCAGATGCTGCGTATGCTCTTCCAGTTGCACGTTGGTCTGTTCGAGTTCGGCCTGCTGCGTCTCGAGCCGCGCCTGCGAATCCATCAACGCGCGGCCGCGCTCCTCCAGTTCTTCGTTCGACACGCGCAACTCTTCCTGCTGCACCTGCAATTCCTCGCTCTGCCGCTGCGTTTCCTCGAGCAGCTCGACGAGCCGCGATCGATAACGCGCGGAGCGCAGCGCCATGCCCATGCCTTCGGAGGCCATTTCGATCATCTCGCGGGTATCGTCGAAACGGTTCTTGTCGCCGACGAAGCCCAGTTCGATCACGCCCGCCAAACCGCCGTCCGCGAATAGCGGCGCGATCACGACCTTCGATGCCGTCGCCGAGCCCAGCGCCGAGGCGGCCTTCAGGTAGTGCCCGGAGGCGTCGCTGATTTCGAGCGGGCGCGGGTCGTCCAGCACTTGCCCGACCAGCCCCTCGCCATGTTTGATCGCTCGCGGCGCGACGTCTTCGCCCGGCAGCGCCCAGGAGGCGGTGCGCGTGAGCGTGTCGCCATCGAGCGCATAGACCACGCCGACTTTCGCATTCACATACGGCACGAGGGAACGCAGGATGCTCGCGCCGATCGAAGCTGGCGACTGCTCGCCGCGCATCTGCAGCCCGATTTGCGCGGCGCCTTGTTGCAGCCACGCGATCCGTTGTACGCTCAGCCGCGTCTTGATATAGAGGTAGGCCACGCCGCTCAGCACCAGCAGCACGAAGATGCCCATCGCCCGGTTGATCTGCGCCACTTCGGGGTTCGCGAGACTGGCGGTGCCCGACAGCACGTACCCCGAGATCATCAGCACCGACGAGATGCCGGCGGTGATGAGCGGTATCGCCGGACGGTCGGCCCACAGGCACAGCACGACGGGGAGAACGTAGAAGACCCAGATCGCAACGCGCAACGGCGTCAGGCAGTCGACGGCGAACACGATGACAAGCAGGATCGCGATGGCGAAGTAGAGCCAGACGGATTGGTTTCGACTGTCTTTAAGCATTGACGGTTGGCTTTTTTGTTGAGGTCCCGGCACCGGGCGAAGCGGCAGGCACGGACCATAGCACGACCCGCGAGCCCTTGTCACATATAGGTTCGCGGCCGATTCAACGGGCGCCATCCGCATCGCACATGTTACCCGCGGCGGCCCGGATGGCGCGCAAAAGAGGAAAAAATGACTGAATTTTCAAGTGGCCGGGTGCTCGTCACCGGCGCGTCGGGTTTCGTGGGATCGGCGGTCGCGCGCATCGCGCTCGAACGCGGTTTCGACGTGCGCGTGCTGATGCGCACGACCAGCTCGCGAAAGAACATCGAAGCGCTCGATGCGGAAGTGGTGCTCGGCGACATGCGCGACGAAGCGTCGATGCGCGCCGCATTGAAGGGCGTGCGGTACCTGTTCCACGTCGCCGCCGACTACCGCATCTGGGCGCCGGACCCGAGCGAGATCGAGCGCTCGAACTTGCAGGGCACCGAGGCCACGATGCGCGCGGCGCTCGCCGAGGGCGTCGAGCGGATTGTGTACACGAGCAGCGTCGCCACGCTGAAGGTGACGAGCGCGGGCACGATCGTCGACGAGACGAAGCCCGCCGATCCGAGCCAGACCATCGGCGCGTACAAGCGCAGCAAGGTGCTGGCCGAGCGCGCCGTCGAGCGGATGGTGGCGAACGACCGGCTGCCGGCGGTGATCGTGAACCCGTCGACGCCGATCGGCCCGCGCGACGTCAAGCCGACGCCGACGGGGCGCATCATCGTCGAGGCCGCGACCGGGAAGATCCCCGCGTTTGTCGATACGGGGCTGAACCTCGTGCACGTCGACGATGTGGCGGCCGGCCATTTTCTTGCGCTGGAACGCGGCGTGGTCGGCGAGCGCTATATCCTGGGCGGCGAGAACTTGCCGTTGCAGCAGATGCTCGCGGATATCGCGGTGCTTTCCGGCCGCAAGCCGCCGACGATTCGCATTCCGCGCGGGCCGCTTTATCCGCTCGCCATCGGCGCGGAGTGGTACGCCAGGTTCAGCGGGCGCGAGCCGTTCGTCACCGTCGATGGGTTGAGGATGTCGAAGAACAAGATGTATTTCACCTCTGCGAAGGCCGAGCGTGAGTTGGGCTTTCGGGCGCGGCCCTATCGGGAGGGTTTGCGCGACGCGCTCGACTGGTTTCGCGTGAATGGGTATCTGGGGCGGTGAGGGTCGCCGGCGCTTGGGGGTCGGTTTGTTGCCAGACTACGACCCGGGCGCCAGCGATGCTTGCAACTTATCCATTTGCCTCGATCTCACGCATCCGACGCTCAAGCTCCCCCAGATCAACCGCCGACGCCAGGTAGGCATCGCGCCGGCTATGCTCCGCGCGATCAAGCAATCGCAACAATTGAATGAATAGATAGACGAACATGGCCTGCTCCGGTGACTCGGTCGGATGCATACTCGGCGGCGCCGCAGTACGTGGATTCCAGCCGCTGCATCGTGCAGTTCATCTGCGTGGACGAACCGCGAACGCATCACGGCTGGCTGGAGCGATGCCTATATGCAGAGTCCATGCCATCCGGCGCTGAGCCTTTACCGGCGCGGATGTCAGCCCTTCGAGCCGAAGCGGGAAGGCCCGAAGTGTCGCCTGCGGGCCAACGAATTTCGGACCATGGTCGGGTTGTGCCCGACACCACGCCTGGCCATCGACACGACGAGCAGTCCGGCGCTCAAATCATGTCGACTCATCGGCGACCAGCATCGGTGACATTCGCGCTCACGGTCGAAAGCCATGCAAGCGAAATCATCCGGCGCCGATCATGGCCGCGCAGAACGCGCCGCCCGCGGCAGTGTCAGGCCGATGCCGAGCCCGCAGCCTCCCGACCTTCCGCCGGAGATCGTGCTGATAGGGATGCTCGTGTCGATCGTTACGCCGACAGCGCGCGAGCAACCAACCTGATCCCATCCCGCGGAGGAACACAAAAAGAGGCCCTTCAAAACAGGGCCCTACAAGCATTTTGTTACAACGTGTGCGGACGACGCCGGGGTCCAGCGGGTAAAATCGCGTGCTTGATGCAAGGACGCAATACACAAGGCAACCGCATGAACTTACATGACCAGCTTGGCGCGCTGGAGTTGAGCCTCGATGAGCTCCTCCAGACCGCCGCCGTTTCCGTGAACGTCGATTCCGCTAATTCCGCTGATTCTGCTGAACCCGCCGCGCCCGCACAGCCGGCCGCTCCCGCCGACGAGAAGCCGACGCTGACGGTCTCGCGTCCGGCGCGCGATGCGATCGAGATGACGATCGGCGGGAAGTCGGTGCTGTTGAATCCGGAGGGCGTCTCGCAGTTGATCGAGGAACTGTCGAATGCGCGTTCGTCGATGACCGTGGAGCAGCCGGGCGGCTTGCCGCCGGGCTGGCGCTTCGCCGCGACGAGAAACCCGATGATGGCGACGCAGAAGCAGTCGAATGGCGATCGCCTGCTCGTGCTGCGCCACACCGGGCACGGCTGGGTGCCGTATACGTTCTCGCCCGATACGGTGATCGAGATGTACGCGATGTTGACGAAGCGGTAAGTCTCATGGGCGGCCACGCCGCCCACCGCGTCATACGTCAGGCCGCCTTCAACAGCCCGTGCGGATCGATCACGAACTTCCTCGGCGCGCCGCCATCGAATTTCCGATACCCCTCCGGCGCTTCATCGAGCGACACCACCGAAACATTCACGATATCCGCGATCGGCAGCCGGTCCCACAGGATCGCTTGCATCAAGTTCTGGTTGTATTTCATGACGGGCGTCTGCCCCGTATGGAACGAATGCGACTTGGCCCAGCCGAGTCCGAAGCGGATGCTCAGGCTGCCCTTCCGCGCAGCGGCATCGGTGGCGCCGGGATCGTCGGTCACGTAGAGCCCCGGAATGCCGATCGCGCCCGCCGCCCGCGTGATCTCCATCAGCGAATTGAGCACCGTCGCGGGCGCTTCCTCGTTGTGTCCGCTGGTGCCGTGCCCGTGCGCCTCGAAGCCGACGCAGTCGACCGCGCAATCCACTTCCGGCTTGCCGAGAATCTGCTCGATCTGCTCGCCGAGCGTCGCGTCCTTCGACAGGTCGATCGTCTCGAAGCCCACCTTGCGCGCGTGCGCGAGACGCTCCTCGTTCATGTCCCCGACGATTGTGCACGCCGCGCCCAGGAGCCGCGCTGAAGCGGCCGCCGCCATCCCGACCGGACCCGCGCCCGCGATATAAACCGTCGCACCGGGCTTGACGCCCGCCATCACGGCGCCGTGATAGCCCGTCGGCAGGATATCGGAGAGGCACGTCAGGTCACGGATCTTCGACATCGCCTGCGCGCGATCCGGGAACTTCAGCAGATTGAAGTCGGCATACGGAACCATCACGTATTCAGCCTGCCCGCCGATCCAGCCGCCCATGTCGACATAGCCATACGCGCCGCCCGCACGCGACGGATTCACGTTCAGGCACACGCCGGTATGTTGCGCCTTGCAGGTCGGGCAGCGTCCGCAAGCCACGTTGAACGGCACGGACACCAGGTCGCCGATCGCGAGCGTTTCGACATCGCGCCCGATTTCGATGACCTCGCCGGTGATCTCGTGGCCGAGCACCAGGCCGACTTGCGCGGTGGTCCGGCCACGCACCATGTGCTGGTCGGAGCCGCAGATATTCGTGCTGACCACCTTGAGTATCACACCGTGACCGATTGCCCGGCCACGCGGATCGACCATCTTCGGATAGTCGATGGATTGCACTTCCACTTTGCCCTGCCCTAGATACACGACGCCGCGATTGCTGCTCATCTTTCGTCTCCATGTCTCGTGGACGGCTCGCGTGATTTGGTCTCACGCCCCGTACGACGAGGGTAGCGCTCGCGCTGGGGTCTGACGTGGGTTCAACGCGACATGGGTTTGGCGGAAACCGACAAGGGTAGTTGCTGGCGCTTGGGGGGGGTGGTGTGGTGTGGTTTACACCGTTTGATGTTTTTGCGGCTTCTATGGAGCTTGTTTTCTTTGCGGTTTATTAGCTCTGCCCCTGTCCGGGGCGGGACTCACTTTCTTTGCTGCTGCAAAGAAAGTAAGCAAAGAAAGCAG
>NZ_FCON02000240.1 GCF_001544535.1 Caballeronia choica
TGTCGTACATCATGTGTCGCGCGATGAATCGGTCGTTCTTCAACGTGCTGCTCGGTGGCTTCGGCAACGAAGCCGGCTCGGCAGCGGCGGCAGGTGCGACGGAGCAACGGCCGGTCAAATCCGGCTCTGCTGACGACGCCGCGTTCATGCTCGGCAATGCGGAGAGCGTGGTGATCGTGCCGGGTTACGGTCTTGCCGTCGCCCGCGCGCAGCACGCATTGAAGGAACTGACCGACAAGCTGGTCGAAAAAGGCATCGACGTGCGCTACGCGATTCACCCGGTGGCCGGGCGGATGCCGGGGCACATGAACGTGCTGCTGGCGGAAGCCGAAGTGCCGTATGAACTCGTCCACGAGATGGAGGACATCAACAGCGAGTTCGGCCAGACCGACGTAGTGCTGGTGCTCGGCGCGAACGACGTGGTGAATCCGGCGGCCAAGACCGATCCGACCTCACCAATCGCCGGGATGCCGATTCTGGAAGCGTACAAGGCACGCACGATCATCGTGAACAAGCGGTCGATGGCGGCGGGTTACGCCGGTCTCGACAACGAGTTGTTCTACATGGACAAGACGATGATGGTTTTTGGCGATGCGAAGAAGGTGGTCGAGGACATGATGAAAGCCGCTTAGAATCGACGTTTGCTCGCCATACCCATAAGTTCGACGTATCTGACCATATCAAAACGGTCTTTGCCGGCGCTCCACAGCGCGACTAGCATCGGAGTATCCGATATGTTTCGAACCCATTTTAAGGGAGACACCCATGCATGCATTAGTCATTCACGCGCCGCTTGATCTTCGTATCGAAGACGTCCCGACCCCTGAACCGGAAGCTGACCAACTGCTCATCCGCGTACGGACAGGCGGCATCTGCGGCTCGGACCTGCACTACTTCAACCACGGCGGGTTCGGAACCGTGCGCATCAAGGAACCGATGGTCCTCGGCCATGAGGTAGCGGGCGTCGTGGCCGGGACAGGCTCCGCTGTCAACGACATGCCGGTCGGAACACGCGTCGCGATCAGTCCAAGCCGCCCATGTGGGCAATGCGAGTATTGCCAACAGGGTTTGCAAAACCATTGCCTCGACATGCGCTATTACGGCAGCGCCATGCGCACGCCGCACGTACAAGGCGCCTTTCGACAGGAAGTGGTGATCGACCGGTCACAGGCACACGTCGTGTCTGACGCGCTTAGCGACGCCGAAGCCGCCATGGCCGAGCCTCTTTCGGTCGCCTTGCACGCAGTGCGCCGCGCTGGCCCCTTGCTCGGAAAGCACGTGCTCGTGACCGGTTGCGGTCCGATCGGCGCGTTGATCGTTGCCGCAGCGCGGCGCGCCGGCGCTGCCCACATCGTCGCCACCGATGTCAGCGCCCTGCCCCTCGAAAGCGCGCAACGTGTCGGTGCGGACGAGGCGTTCAACGTCGCCGAGACACCGGCGGCACTCGACGCCTTCAAGGCCGGCAAAGGCACTTTCGATGTCCTCTTCGAAGCGAGCGGCAACGCCGCCGCACTTCGAGGCGCACTTGATGTGGTCCGCCCGCGCGGCGTGATTGTGCAGGTCGGGCTTGGAGGGGACGCTCCGCTGCCGATGAACGTGATCGTAGCGAAGGAATTCGACCTGCGCGGCGCCTTTCGATTCCACGAAGAGTTCGCGGTGGCAGTCGAGTTGCTCAACAAAGGCCTGATCGACGTCAAGCCCCTGATTTCGGATGTGTTTTCGTACCGCGACTCGGTCCAGGCCTTTGTGAAAGCAGGCGATCGAACAAAGGCAATGAAAGTCTTGATCGACTTCAAATGATCTCCATCGGTGGAGCGCGGGTGTCTTCGCCGAAGCCAGATACATGTCCCGATCGAAACAGCCAGGCGTGCGCGGGACATGCACGAACGGTGTGCTGATTGCGGCGTCGCGATAGGCGGAGGCTCCACGGTCGGGCTGGGAAAAGCTATCGAGCTTACCGATCATTGCCATCCCAGCCACGTATGACGGTTCCGCGGTTACGTCGATCTATTCCTTACGGAAGACGGGTTGAAGACTACCGAACGCGACCTTCGTGTTCTGCCCGACCATCGTCTACGATCCAAATCGCCGGCACCTCCAGCGTATCGTTGCGTGAACTCAGACCCGCCAGACCAACGGCTTCGTCTCTTTACCAAAGTAGCTTGTGGCGGTTTGGAGCCTGCTCCTACAAGTCGACTCCGAAGGGCCTTCCTTCATCTTTGGTAAAGCTTCGCAAACATCGATCTATTGATGCTCGCGTTCTTGGCAGATCCCACTGCATAAAAAAATGAGCCAAAGAAATGCTCAGCGCGCCGATCGCTCGGCTCCCAGAAGGGGCTGGCGATTTCCGCGCGCATGTGATCGGACGGAACGGCTGAATTCACGGCCACGATCAGACCGTGACACATGACCCGACCGTGTGCCGCTCCAGAAAATCGCCTTCGATCACGGGCGAGAATCCTCAATGAGGCGCAACGCAGCGTTTCGCGCAATTTCGATGATCCCGCTCGACGAATCCATTTCGAACTGTCGCGCGGTACGCCCGCTTACGTCGGCACCGGGAACGATCAGGCGCGCGCCGCCGACCATCGCCTGGATATGCGCCTGGCAGGCGCGCTCGAGCATGTATATTTCATGGAACGCTTTCGCAGCAGGCTCGCCTGCCGCAAGCAGGCCGAGATTGCGCAGAACCATTGCGTTCCGCGCACCGAGATCGCGGACGAGACGCTCGCGTTCGTCGAGATTCGCGACCGCTACGCGAAACTCACAGGTCGCTCGCTCCATGACTGTCCTGTGTGTTCCCGCGGGCCGGACGCTACGAACATTGTCGTCGTGAACATCGCATCCGCCCTTCGATTCAATACCCATAGCCCGCTGTCTGCGGAGCGACTTAGCTCAAAGAATTCCTAACGAAGCACAGACGGCCCGCGCGTCGTGCCAATGCCCATCCATTGCGCCGTCTGTGTTTCGTTAAGAATTCTCTCGGGTTAACGTTGCCATAAGTCGCCAAAGAGGTCTGAAGTCGCGTCGTTCGCCTGTTGCCTCGACTGCAATCTGCCGCTCCGGACTTGCGAGAGAACATCCTGCGGCAACCACGTATTTTCCATCGCGCCGATGCCGCTCTCGATCATCTGCTGCAAGAAGAATGACTGCTTGCGTCCCGTTACTTCAGCCAGGAGTCGCAACCTTTGCTCGATCTGCGGATCGACCCGTACCGCGACGACCTTCAGCTTGTTTTCCGCGGTCCTTTTCACCGAATTCTCCTGTTAGCGTTTTGAAACAGCTTGAACGGACGTGCTTGTGCACCGCATTCGCCATTGTTCACCTGCACCGACACTTTTTTGTCGAGTGCTTACCTCTGCATAGTGGACTGGCCCGGACGAATACCTATCCGGGCGAAGACGCCTCGGCCCCGAGCCCGTGAGTTTCCTACACTAAAGCGACGGATTTGAGTGGCGAAGGCATAGTAGCGTCGCCGCATCCTTTCCATTGCGTCTATGCTTCTCTCCCCCGCTCGCCGTCACATCAAGCGTAAGCCAATACGGGGCACACTTTTGCGCTATCGAGACCGCGTCGCCGAAGTACTCGGCGAAGCACGCGGAGAGCGCGTGATGATTCGCTCGATTCACGCCGATGGCCGGGAGCGCCGCACCGCTGTCAAGTGGATTCCCCTGCTCCCGCTCGATGGCCAGCTTTTCTAGCCCGCCCGCCTTGCCGATCCCGCGGGCTTACTGATTCACGGCGTCCTTGAACGCCTTGCCGGCGGTGAACTTCACCGTTTTGGCGGCGGCAATCTCGATTGTCTCGCCCGTCTGCGGATTGCGGCCCGTACGCGCGGACCGGTCGCCCGTGGAGAACGTGCCGAAGCCGATCAACTGAACACTGTCGCCGCCAGCGACGGCTTTGGACACGGTGTTCAGCACCGCGTCTATGGTATCGGCTGCCGCGCTCTTGCTGATGCCGGCGTCCGATGCGACCGCGTCTATCAGTTCCTGCTTGTTCATTCCACTGGTCCTCATGTCGTTCGGCCGAGCCAGAAACGGCCTGAGGCCCGCTACCTTACCGGACCGCTCGCCGTCGCGCAAACGGCCAGCGTTCGTTCGGCCCCTGGATTCTTGTACTTTTGATGATCGATATTGGGACTGGCTTGACCGAACGACTTGTGATGCGGTTGCGTGTCTATACTTGTCTAAGTTCCGCAGGACACGCTTGACTTAGCGGTCTGTCGAATCGCAGTTCAGACCTGGGCCAGGCGAAACGCGAAATGCTCTCATCGAATCAGGAATTCGCCGGCGACTTTTAACGCGGCTGAGCAAGCCTGAATTCGGCGATGGATTTTCCGCGAGAAGTACAACGAAAGCATCGTAACGGCCTAGTCCACAGGGGGCGTAAAGCTTACAGCCAAAGCGGGCGATCGAGGGACGGCTCCTACTTCGTTGCTTGTCGGGAATGGTCATGAGGCGCCCCGTCCCCGCGAACAACGCGGGAACTTGGCGCTCTCCCCACCCGCGCATATGTTGCCTCTATGTGGCTGCACGCCGCTTCGGATCCTGGAGATCGGCAATTCTAGACATACGCGGGATAATGTCGAAAAGACCGACGCCGGATCTCCGAAGTCCCGCAGTGCTCGATCCGCCCCGCTCGTTTGTGCGGCAAAAGTGGTCGCCGATCCATTCTTTTTTATCCTAGGCCCCAACGCCGTGCTTGCTCTTCCCGTCCGGATTGAGGCCTTGGTCTCCCTGGTTCGAGACCCAATTCTAAAGTCGGCCGAGAGCCTGCCGACGCGCGGGCTCTCGCGACTCCTCACTCCGCTCGGTTTTCAGCCGAATCGCCGTGTGCATGATTTCCGCACTGCAAATTCCAGCTTGCTGCACGGTCGCCTCTCAAAGGAATGACCATGCAATCGTGCATGCCACAATATTTGTGTCGTCGTGTTTAGTTCCTCACACGCAACTTGTTCTTCACCGTAACCACGCCTGATCCGCTCTTCACCGCGGTCGCAGCGGCTTGCACCTGGCTATCGGTCGATACTGAACCCTTGAGAGTGACGACACCGTTGTGGGCGCTCGCCTTGACCTTCGAAACGTCGACCCCCGCCCCCTTGATCGCAGAAAGCGCTGCGGCGGCCATCTCTTTGTCCTTGCTTTTGCCGCTATCACTGCTGACGCCTGCTCTGGCGAGATCGGCATACCGCCGCCTTGTGCATGTACGCAGGTTCCCACCGCCAGGATCAAAGCGCCTGTTGCTAAATGAATCTTGGTGCTACGCATGAAATCTTCTCCAATCGTTGAATGGGGGCTTTTCTGTTATCAACAAGTAACGCTACTCTGCTCGCCGCCCGCAACGCGGCGGCCTCCAGCCTGTCCGATCGACAATAGGTCCGCGTTCCCGCCGACAGCCGCGGTGTTCACGCTCACCGACATCCCGATCACGAGTCGATCGGTCGAATAGTCACCGGTGCTGTCCGCAATCCTCATCGAGAACGCCCTTATCGGAGCACTCTCTGAATCGATGCCAGGGGGCCAGGTCGATTTGTTACCTGTGCCGTTAATATCTTCAGGTGGTCGCCGTCACCCTCATACAACAGGGCGTCGAGGATTGCGCTGTCGATCTGCACCTGGACATGAGGTTTCAGCTCGTCAGGCAGCGCGTTCAACCGGTCCTTGCCGCATTCCCCGGCGAATACCACCCGGTTACCCGATTCGATCTTTTCTCCATGGGCGAGCAACGCCTGCCTCATCACCCAATGCGGGGTCCGCCGAACGCGGTCGTTCGCGCTGCGAATGCGTGCGCGCAGCACACCGTCGACTATTGCGCCCACCGTCTGTTTTTAACTGTTCTCGATCCACTGTTTGCCTTCTTCATGCGTCTCTGAAATGGGGCGAACACGCATGCACCGATGAGTGATTCCGATCCAGTAGCCTGAACTCGCCACACATCGCCGGCCGCATCCTTCGATGAAGCTGGATTGCAGCCGGGATCGCGTCACGACAGAACGACGGGTTAGTCCAGATCCTTCCCTTCCGTCTCTGGAACGAAAAGCGCGAGCAGGACAGTAGCCACAAGGAACAGGTTGATGAACGTGGTGGTCACGTTGAACGACGTCCCTTGCGCGACCAACATGCCGATGATGGTCGGCGCTGCAATGTTGGCGAGTCGCTGCGCCAATGCTGCCCAGCTGTAGCCGATCGTTCGCAGACGCGTCGAGTACAGTTCTGCGATCCATGTGTCCCAGACACCCCATGCGCCGAGACTGAAGAATGCGAGCGCGAAGTTGCAGAAATGGAGCATGTCGATCGTCTGCGCATTGGCGAAGCCGTAACCCGCCACGGCCGACAGGCCAACGAACGTGACCATCACCTTCTTGCGCCCGAGCTTGCCCGTCAGGTAGGAGGCGACCATGTAGCCGGGGAACATGCACAGTGCTGAAATGGCGATGAAACTGTAGCTTTGCGGCAAGCTGAGACCGCGCTGCTGCAGAAGCGTCGGCAGCCACGTCTGTAGACCCCAGTAGCCCCACGCAAAGGTGAAGTTGATCGCAATCTGCAGGACCGTAATGCGCAGGGCCGGTCCCTTCAGCAGCTCTCGCCACGCACCGCGCGTCACGCTGTCTACGTGCAGCCGCTGCCGCGCCGGGATGATCGTACGGCCGCGGCTCAGGCGTGCGATGGCTGCCCGGGCTTCGTCCAAGGACCCGTGGACGACCGGAGCCACTCATGACGTTATTGCAGAGTGTGTGCGAAGTTCTGCGCGCTCACGTCGTGCTCGAGAGCGAGTTCATCGACCGGATGTACCTGAACGTGTATGCGCCGCAGTTGCAGCGCGTAGGCGGCATGGTGTGGTACCTGCGTGGGCATCTCGGTCAGCGCTTCGCCTCGACCGCCACGGTGGCGCCCAAGACCGAGGCCTTCGTGGCCAACATCGAGAGGTTTGTCGCCGAGCAAGGTGTGGATCTGATGAGCTTCGGCAAGCACCAGCGCAAGGACGACATCACCCAGCAGTATCTGCAGCGGTTCGACGCCGACGAAGGGATTCTGTACGTCGGCCGCGCCCAGGAGAAGGCGCGCGTGGTGCGCACCGAACGGCGCCGTTGTGCACGCACCGGTATGAACTATCCGTGGGTGGTCGAGGGCAGCGCGATGGTGAACCACTCTACTTCTACTGCGTGGACGACGACTTCGGCCCGTTCTTCCTGAAGTTCTGTTCCTACTTTTCGTACAACGCCAAGCTGTGTATCAACGGCAACGAAAACGCCAGGTGCCAATTGCGCAAGCGCGGCATCGGTTTCGAGGCGCTCGACAACGGCATCCTCTCGTGCGGAGACCCCAAGGCGCTGCAGCGAATCTGCGATGGGCTGGATGAGCGCAAGATTGATCGGCTGCTGCGCAAACGGCTGG
>NZ_FCON02000241.1 GCF_001544535.1 Caballeronia choica
ATTTCCGGATCCGGCGACGATGGGAACCGCTGAATCAGCGAATAGCGCCCAAAGTGGTTATCAAGTGAACAGTATTGAGTTTAGCCCGGCACTTTCGCCGCTCGCCCGAACTGCTGGGTCCCAAGGACATCCGGGCCTGGCTCGTCTACCTCCGCGAAGAACGCAAGATGGCGCCCGCCAGTCTCGGCCCAACGATCGGCGCACTGCGCTTCCTCTACCGCGTGACGCTCAGACGCGACTCGAGCGACGAGGACTTTCCACTCCCAAGGAAGCCGGTCCGACTGCCG
Source organism: Caballeronia choica (assembly GCF_001544535.1). Classification (GTDB taxonomy): domain Bacteria; phylum Pseudomonadota; class Gammaproteobacteria; order Burkholderiales; family Burkholderiaceae; genus Caballeronia; species Caballeronia choica. The sequence goes on from NZ_FCON02000241.1 coordinate 288, forward strand.
GTCGTTCTCAGCCTGGAGGTACCTTCTTCGAGTCGATCGCCAGTCTCAGGCAGCGCACCATCCTGATGACCGCGTACGCCGCGGGCCTGCGTGTTTCCGAGGTCCACACCTGAAGGTCATCGATATTGACAGCCAGCGAATGGTCATCCGCGTGAACCGAGGAAAATAGACAGGATTACTACGTGATGCTGTAGCCACGGTTGCTCGAGATCCGGCGGACATACTGGCACGATGCTCACCCTCGCGACTGGCTTTTTCCCGGCGATATCCCCGGCAGACCCATTTCTCGCGATGCGGTCGCATTGGCCTGCCGAGTCGCGCGCCAGCGCAGCGGCATCCAGAAACCCATTAGGCTGCTCAACGAGGCACGGGTCACGCTGGCGAAGGCGCTGGACGGCCTGAAGTCATTCACTTACATCTACGACTCCGGCGACAACTGGCAGTACCGAATCAAGGTCGAGAAAGCACTCGTGCCCGATCCGGACATGCACCGGCCGCTGTGCCTGGATGGGCAGAATGCATGTCCGCCGGAGGATGTTGGCGGAGTGCCGGGATATGTTGACTCCTCGAAGCGATCGGCGATCCGACCCACGAGGAACATGACCACTTCCTTGAGTGGTGTGGCGGCAGCTTCGATCCCGCTGTCTTCAATCTCGTGCTCGCGAATCAGCGGCTCTCAGAGGTCAAGTTCTGATCGTCAAGACGGCCTCGGTTTGACGCTTACGATAGGCAATCAAACCCTGCTTTAGTATTTTCCCTAGCCTTATCTCGGTCAGATTTCGCCAGAAGTGTGAGGTATCGCACATAGTTCACATTGACAGTAGCTAATCTACTCTGCTAACGGACTGCGTCTATTAACCCATGTCGCCAATAACCTTTCAATTGAACAACCATCGAATTTTCATATCATTGATATAATCTGCCGCATTCCTGCGAGCGGACGGTCGTTTTATATTCCACTTGTATCAAATATGAACCAAAAAAATTCTCGAAATAATTTGTAACATTGGTTTCCTTCGCGGTCCCTTGTGAATATATTCATCAACACTAAACCTAAAGACGCAATCTTCTTTTTCTTAATACGAATAGTTAACAAAATGCTGAAGCCGTCTGGTCGAAGGCTTGAGGAGATTAAGGTGAACGGTCATTGCGCACACCCCGAACGCGGGAACAGTAGTGTCACGTCGTCTGCCCATCCATTGCAAACATATAGCGCCATCGGCCCTTGTCGACGCTCAATTCGACGAGCGAGCGCTTTAGACGCTCATGCGCGTCCACTCTAATGGCTGCTCGGTGAAAACTCGATCCGCGCGATGAAGCGTGGTCGATCGAATTACCGGCGACCCCCGGCCCAGAACTCTAGTAGTGGCCTCGACTGGGGCTGAGGCCTTGGGCTATTAACGCATGCCGTCGATAATTTTCACCACCGCCCAAGCTTTAACGGAAAGCAACCGCTTAAATCGTCGCATGATTGATAAACGCACCGGTGCATTTCTGAGTGACGCTCGTTTTATACCTGTTTTGTAGACAGACATTTACGAATCAAAGCTTGGTCAAAATAATTTGTAACAATGGTTTCTTTCGTCCAAGCTTGTGAATATATTCATCAACATTAAAATCCGAAGCCATAATCTTGTCGATAATTAATTTGTCGAGCGCTTAAAGCTAATCCGCGTTTACTTTCGAATATTAGCCGCGCCAGTCCTTAGGCGGCGAAGTCTCGCTGTTACCGATCAGATAATCGGCGAACCGTGTCGCTCGTCTTCGGATTGTGTGGTTGTTTGATTATTCGATTAAGCGCGAAATTCTAAGTTTTTCCCGTGAACCGGGTCTGCGATCGGCGCCGTTGCAGACCTGGAAAACTCGTGCGCCTTTTTGGAGACTGCAATGAACCGCAAACTTATCGTCGCCGCGCTCTTCGCCTTTGCTTCCGCCTCGGCTTTCGCCGGATCCGGAACTCAAACGAGTTCTTCGTCCTCGTCGGGCGGTGGCACGTCCGCGAGTGTCGTTGGCGCCGGCGTCTTCGGCGCAACGCAATCTGGGGCCGCCAGTGCTTCGTCGTACGCGCTTGCTGGCAACCTTGGCAGCGTCGGGGGTTCGACGACTGGCACGGCGGCGCAGAACAGCAGCAGTTCGTTGGTCGGTGGCATCGGATTTGGTGGGTCGTCGGCACATGGAGGCTCGGGCGCAAGCTCAGGCGCCTCCGCTGGGAACTTTAACTGGCACTAAGTACTATCTGCGGTTAGACAGTCGAGCCCACGGCGGCACACTTATAGCCAATGGCGTGGGCTCGGCTTCTTTATAGAGTCATGACGCGCAGGAGGATTTCATGAAGGCGAAGGTTATCGCTGCGGTTCTTGCGATGGCATCATCACCAGTTTTTGCTGGCGGCTATAGCACTTTGACAAATACCGCGTCTGGTTCATCCGGTTCGACGGTAGCTGTGCTTGTCGGTTCGGGCGGTTTCGTCGGGACGAATACCGGGTCCACTTCGGCGAACGCGGGCGCAGTAACCGGTCCGAACGGAACGAGCGCGTCGTCGAATTCGTACAACACCAACACTTCGACCGGGGCCGGCAGCGGTCTTGGAGGCGGTGGTGGGGTGGGCATCAATATCAGCGTATCGCAGGGCACAGCCACTTCGCCAAATAGTAATTCCAACGCGGCAACCGTTTCAGGTGGTTACACTGGTGCGCTTACACTCGCCAACGCTGGGGCAAGCGGTTCACTTAATACTGGCGGCGCCCATGCTGCAGCGGGAAGCAGCTACGGTGGCAATGTCGGTGGTTCCCACTCCAGTGCAAGTAATTCGACAACTTCGATTGCAACTGGATCGAACGCGTCGTCCAACGGCAATTCGAGCGGATCAGGCTCGACGTCGGCAACAACTGGCCATTGAACGGCAAGAGATTGGCGCAACAGATGTCAGGCCTAAAACTATAATTTACTGGCTGCATGGGCGCACCCTCGTGTTGCGCTCATTTTTCTTCGGGAGAACGGAAGTGGATAAGTCCGCCTATTGTGCGGCCTGCATTGTTGCACTTTTTAGCGCAAATGCATTTGCACAGCAAACAATCCCAACGCCAACCGCGGGACCAGGCACGAGCCCATTCGATACTCGTGCCACAATTGATTCCAATCAAAGTTCATATTCGGTTCGAAATGTCCCACAGATCTCGGCGCCGCCCTTAGTGACCACGCTTCAGGACACGTGTATGGGCTCGTCGAGCTTTGGACTCAGCGTCACAGGATTTGGCGCGACTGCCGGAACAACTCGCGTCGATGAAGCCTGCGTCCGGCGGCTTGACGCACGTGAATTTCGAGCCATGGGGCTGACAGATGTCGCACTGTCTCTTTTGTGTCAATCAGAAGATAATCGACGGGCAGTCGAAGCGACGGGCCACCTCTGCCCCGGGACGAAAGCTCCGCTGGCGAAGGTCAAGTCGACTGCTGAGACAGCGTCGGTAACCGATGACGATAAATACCGCGATCCGATTGTTCGCGCGCGGCTGGGGCTTCCTGTGGCAAACGCGAAGGATTCGACGCCCGAATCCGGGCCCCAAACCAAGGACCGGGATAAACCGACCCAGGACACCAAGCCGATTCAGGAAATGACGCCGATTCATGCGCAGATGGCTGATGCCAGGCCGTCCGTGGAAATGAAGCCGATTACTCCTCCGCAGATAGTTGATGCCAAGCCGCCCGTAGTCAAGTCGCCCGCAGTCGAAAATGCCGATACGCTCGAGCAAAAAATCATGAAGTACGGATGGAACCCGGTGAACAGAAAGGCCGCCGAACCGGTCAAGCCTGACGGTTTGGTTGCAGCAGTCATGAAGTAGCCCAAAGCCAGAATATTCAAAAAGCGGAGCGGCTTCGGGAATCCGTTGAAAAGAGACATCTTTAGTATCCTCCGGTTAAGGAGGTGGCCTATCGTTCTTCCCGAGCCCGCCTCTTCTTTTTTCGCCCGCTCAGGCACGTCATGCGTCATCTGGCAGGCGAGAGGTGGACGGTCGGTTCTTGGCTCCGCTTGCTAAAGCTGAAAAACTGGGCGCGTTGCGGTGCAATCCGAACTTATTCTCGGCTCGCGCCCGAACCGATCTCCGCCCGCACTATTCGATCGCCCATGGAACCGACGCTGAGATGCGTCTCGAAGAGGCCATTTTCAATGGCGGGTGGCGTATGAAAGACGTTTCCGCTTTCATCGTGTCGTTTCTGATTGCTCAGACGGTGTGTTCGCAGTCCATCCCAACCTCGGCTGCCCGTTCAGCTACGACTAGCCAGGCCATATGGTTCAACCGCGCCTATAGGCCCTCAGCCTTTGCCGAGCTTGCCGCCGATCAATTTGCTTGAGTCTGTCGGCGAAGATCCGCTGGGCGCCGAGACGGGCGCAGAGAAGTGCCTTCTTGTGGTAAGACGCGGTAGTACCATACTGGCTGTCGAGTTGGCGCCGCTGACCATTGGGCCAAGATTCGTTGGATGATCACCGAAGGTTATGGATAACGATATGTTGACGTCGAAATGGAAGTATCAGGAACCTAAGCGGACCGAACAGAGTTCGTTCTCCAATCCCGTGACCGCCGAGATCGCAGTAACATCGTCGTTAACCAGCGGAAACATCGTATCCAACACGGTGCAAAGTCAGACAATAATATCTTCGTCCGCGAAGACATGGTCGAAGCACACGAAGGATTCAAAAAGGCAATGATGTCACCCTTGTAGAAACGGTGCAGACGGTAACGATCAACGGCGAGAAGTATCCGAAGTTCGCCAACTTCAGATCGGCCTCGACGGACGTTCCGGTTCCGGCTTCAGATGAGTACTTCTGTCGTCAGTAATGCGTCGACGCCTGACACTGAACGACAACCGGCCACAATGATCCGTGACTTAAGGTTCTCAACGTACGCGGCGGCGTTATGCAAGCTTGCGAGTGCAACGGGGCTTGGCTTTGCGCCATCGCTCCGACGCAGGTCACGTCCGGCACTGTGCTTTACTCAGGTCAAGTCCTCGGCGAGGCCCAAGCGATGGCGACTGGCGGGGCCATCGCGACTGCAACCCGCCGTCGCCAGCCAATGGCCGAATGGCCGTAATAACATCTTTCCATGAGGTACAGGAACGGTGCTTCTACTTGCCGGAAGACAGACCGGATGCGTTTTCGGCTTCAGGCGTCCATAGGCCTTCGATGCGCAGTCCTTTTGAATTCGCGGTTTGATTTCCCCGCCGAGCAGGCTTATCCTTAGACTTTCTTTAGGGACGCGCGATCGAACGCAGGGCATCTAGCAGGTTGCGACCCGGTACCTGCGCATCAAAGAAGCTTCGTGCGTACAGCCGCATTAGTCATGATCGACCGTGGAGGCAGCACGAAAGTCGAAGGTGCCCAAATTCGGTTAAGGGGATACATTGCCCATGTCGCGCTTCGGAGCACAACTGAAACAACTTCGGGCACGACGCAATGTTTGCGTTCGCGAAGTCGCCATTCGCTCGGGCGTGTCGCACTCGACAATTTCGCTGATTGAGCGCGACCGAGTCAGTCCGTCGGTCGACACGTTGGCCGCAATCCTCAATGCTCTTGACTCGACGCTGGCGGACTTTTTTTCAGAACTCCAGTCCACAAGCGCCTCTTGTCCGTCTATCGCGCAGCCGAACTCAGCCACCCCACGAAAGATTCCTACCGCATGATTGGCGTCGATCTCGGGACTCGATACCGCAAGCTTTTTGCAAATCGACTCTGCAAATCCGGGACCGGCGAGATCGTGCGTCTCAAGCTTTACGTTCGCGCCGATCTATTCGAACAGGACGTCGTGTAGACTGACCGCACACTTGCGGACAGCGGCAACCTGAAAAATGGTGCTTCAGGCGGCTCGCGGCGCTTGCAATTACCCACAGTCCTCCTGAGCGAGTTCATAGCCAAGCTGAATGTCAATCACGGCGCATACGGCGCCACATGACGGTATTGCTTGGCGGCGGGTTGTCGGCACGTGCAAGGTAACCGCCGAGTTGCGCAAGCTTGATGAGGCTGCATAGCAGCGGCGGCGCCTGTGCAGTGTGAGGCGTGTCCTTGACGACCCGATCAAGGAGTTCGGCCTCTGTTGTGTGACTGCCAACTAGGCGGGAGCTTCAGCGCACCGGGTCACCCCAGAGGATGCGCCAACTCAGGTCAGAACACCGAGAATGAGATTGGCCAAGCGATCAGCGACACGCAGCCTCGATTTTTCAGCCTTGCATCCCAACAGAATCTTATGGAATGTCTCTATTTTCCACCGCTTCGCGTACCAGTGAGTATCCGAACGAAATAGTGCGAACCCGGACAAGAGGGGAACCCTCTAGATGCTCGATCGTGCGTGACGCGGGCACGGGTCATTGCACTGCGCGACGCACCCATCAACGATCTGCATTCGAACGCGGCCGTGCCAGAAGCGACAAAAAGGCGAGAACTACCGCAAGGCCACGCTAAGGATGAACGCGCCTCAGCGAGGACCGCCAAACACGGCTGTCGTAGCATGGGGCGGCAACTCATCCGCCGCCGCGACCTCATTTGCCCTATCGAGCGCGGCTGCGGTGCGATGAACGGCGGACTCCGCGACGATCGCCGAATGGTCGCACGGCACATCGGTGACACTTAGCCCGCGGCGTGCAACGTTCCGCCACAGCAGCAAAGGATCGCCCCGGTCGTGCAGCCGCGACGTCGCACGCACATACACAATCGGTCCGCCATAATAGGGGCACGGACGGTAGTTGTTCGTCGCGGTCCGAAAGGTTTCGCGCAAGCGCCGCAGCACCGGAGGCATGAATTCTTCGACTGGATCTGTCGGCCGGTGCGACACGCGCCCGCGACGAATCAATACGTTATCCGCGATGGCGATGAGTTTGTCCGCGATATAACTCACGCGCTGATTCAGCGACTTTTCCGCGATCGCATGCCACAGCCGGCTTACACGGCCGCGCTGGAAGATGAACCACGAATGCCACGGCAGCCAACGCTCATGGACGTAAGTGTCGAGCAAGCACACGAATTCTGTCCGTTCACCCGAAACGAGCAATTGTTGCGCGATCTCCAGCGCAACCAGTCCGCCGAACGAGTATCCAGC
>NZ_FCON02000242.1 GCF_001544535.1 Caballeronia choica
GTTTTGCTGTTGCTGCCCGCACCGGCCACGCCCATGATGAGGCAAAAGTTCGACACGAGACCATCGTTCGCTCCAAGCACGGCCGCGCGCAAATCATTACCGGAGGCTACCCCGCGATGCCACGACTCGGCTGCCGCAATCGAACGTTCGCGAGACGTGCCGCTCTTACCCCGATTCGCGACTTCCTGCACGATGTCAGCATGATGCCGCTCCTCCCTGGACATCTGAGCGGCGTCCGGCTGGCCGGCATACTTGTCGCGATCGGCCATCTCATTCGCCGCAACGGAGCGCAGCACGACGTCTGGCCCAAACACGCGGACCAATGCACGCATGAGGCAGGTTTTTGCGCTCAGTCGATGCGTCTGCAGGGAGACGCCGTTCGCCTTGAGTTTCGCTGCCCAGATGTCCGCGTGGCGACGCTCCGCGGAAGCCAGTTCAGCGTACACACGCCGCTTGTCTTCCTGCGTTTCGGCACGTGCGAGAGTGTCGTATAGCGCCGCACTGTCGAGTTCGTCTGCAAGATTGGACTTGAATCGCTTGAGCTCCGCCTGCGATGCCATTGTTCGTTTTATCGCTCGTTTCGCTCAAGAAAGAGTAAAGGCGAATCTGGTGCGACCGCTCGAATAACCCTAAGAACGACAATGAGTGAGAATGCTATCGCATCTCACTCCGCTTATTTGCTGCACCGAACCGCCTTCAGGATGTGCAGATCCTCGCAGATGTCGGTACGCGCTCCGACTTGCGCCTATGCCGCCTGGAGGCGATCGCAAGCGAAAGGCTTGATCTGAATCAAGGGCGCCAAGGCTCATGTTCGTAGACTCGGATCAAGTCGAACGCCTCACCCCTCCTCGAGCCCATATCGACAACGGCATCGCGCATTACATCATGAAATGCGCGGCGAGTTCGACGCCGAACTGGTCGACCTGGTCGACATGGGCGACATGGGCGCGCACTGTCGTCGCGGATCGCGGCAGTTCACGCTCGGCAGCGCCGCCGAAAGCTTCCTGCGCCTCATGCATCGCTTCGACGCGACGGCTACCATGTGCCATTGGTCCATTTGTTCATTCCCACGACACATGCGCTTCAGAAACTAACCTGTTTTCATGTCTGGCTGTCGCCCACCTGCCCCGGACGGCGTTCGGGTAATCGAATCAAAACCATTCATTCACGATCGACAGAAGTAATTGAACCTCGACAGTCAATCGCCTGCACCAATGCAAAGCCCCCAAACGCCGCCGCTTTCGCCCGAAGAACTGAGCAAGATCGACGCCTATTGGCGAGCCTGCAACTATCTATCGGTGGGCATGATCTATCTGCGCGCGAATCCGCTGCTGAAAGAGCCGCTCGTGCCGGAGCACATCAAGAGGCGCCTGCTCGGCCACTGGGGATCTGACCCCGGCCAGTCGTTCGCTTGGGTGCATCTGAACCGCCTCATCCTGAGAGACGATCTGAACGTGCTGTTCGTGTCCGGACCCGGGCACGGCGCGCCTGCGACGCTCGCCAACTCCTGGCTGGAGGGTGTTTACTCCGAGGTCTATCCGGACCGCGGCGCCGATGAACGCGGCATGCTCAGGCTCTTTCGCGCATTCTCGTCGCCGGGCGGGATCGGCTCGCACTGCACGCCCGAGACGCCCGGCTCGATACATGAAGGCGGCGAGCTCGGCTACAGCCTTTCGCATGCTTATGGCGCCGCATTCGACAATCCCGGGCTGATCGTCGCAACCATGGTGGGCGACGGCGAAGCCGAGACCGGACCGCTCGCCACGTCCTGGCATTCGAACAAGTTCCTTAACCCGGTCACGGACGGCGCGGTCCTTCCGATCCTCCATCTGAACGGCTACAAGATCGCCAATCCAACGATCCTCGCACGCATCCCGCACGAAGAGCTGGAGGCGCTCTTCATCGGCTATGGCTACAAGCCCCATTTCGTCGAAGGCTGCGAGCCCGAGGAAATGCATCAGCGAATGGCGACGACGCTTGACGCATGCATCGGAGAGATCCGCGCCATTCAGCAACATGCCCGCACGCGCAGAGACTCGACGCGTCCCCGCTGGCCGATGATCGTGCTGCGCACGCCGAAGGGCTGGACAGGTCCGAAGGAAGCGGACGGTCACAAGGTGGAAGACTTCTGGCGCTCGCACCAGGTGCCAGTATCCGATCCGGTGACCAACCGCGGGAACCTGCGCCTCCTCGAAGCGTGGATGCGCAGTTACCGGCCCGAAAAGCTGTTCGACGAAGAGGGTCGGCTAATCGAGGTGCTACGCGAACTCGCGCCGAAGGGCGAGCGGCGCATCAGCGCGAACCGCACGCGAATGGCGGCAAGCTGCGCAAGTCGCTCGATTTGCCCGACATCCACGACTTCGCATTCGAATTCCAGGCGCCAGGCACCGTGTACCAGTCGCCGACCGTCGTGCTCGCCAGGTTCCTCACCGAGGTGATCCGTCGCAACATGACCAACTTCCGGCTCTTCGGCCCGGACGAAACGGCGAGCAACAAGCTCGACGGGGTCTATGAGGCGTCAGGCAAGCGCTGGATAGCGCAGACGAAGCCGGAGGACAGTGATGGGGGCGCACTTTCGCCCGACGGTCGCGTGATGGAAATGCTGAGCGAGCACACGCTCGAAGGCTGGTTCGAAGGCTACGTGCTCACCGGGCGTCATGGCCTCTTTGCCACCTACGAGGCGTTTGTCCACGTGATCGACTCAATGTTCAATCAGCACGCCAAATGGCTGGAGAAATCAAAGAAGGACCTCGACTGGCGCGCACCGGTGCCGTCGATCAACCTGCTCATCACGTCGCTCGTCTGGCGGCAGGATCACAACGGCTTCACCCATCAGGACCCGGGCTTTCTCGATGTCGTCACGAACAAGAGCCCGGACGTCGTGCGCATCTATCTGCCGCCCGATGCGAACTGCCTCCTGAGCGTGGCGGACCATTGCCTGCGCAGTCGTGACTACGTGAACGTGATTGTCGCGGACAAGCAGCCGCATCTGCAATATCTCAGCATGCGAGAAGCAATCATCCACTGCACCAAAGGAATCGGCATCTGGGACTGGGCATCGACCGACGCGTGCGCGGAGCCCGACGTCGTGATGGCCTGCGCGGGCGACATCGCGACGATGGAGTCGCTCGCCGCCGTGCGGATCCTGAAACAACACTTCAAGGACCTCAAAATCCGCTTCGTCAACGTGGTCGACCTGTTTCGTCTCTTGCCGGATACGGATCATCCTCACGGCCTTTCGCATCGCGACTTCGACTCGATCTTCACGCGCGACAAGCCGGTCATTTTCAACTTCCATTCGTATGGGTCGCTGGTGCACAAGCTCACCTACAATCGCACGAATCACGAGAATATCCACGTGCACGGCTATCGCGAGAAAGGCAACATCAATACGCCATTTGAGCTTGCCATCATCAACGAGGTGGACCGCTACACACTCTCCATCGACGTGATCGACCGCGTACCGCGCTTGGCGGACTCGGGCGCTCATACCAAGAACTGGCTCAAGGAGCAGATCATCGAGAGCATCCGGCATGCGCACGAGGAAGGCATCGATTGCGATGAGATCCGCGAGTGGACCTGGGATGATTGAGGGCCTTGCACCTGGCAGGCAAACGCAGGAGAGCTATCCAGAGGCGCAATCCGCAGCGTGTTGCGGCCGATCCGGTCTTCGCGCGTGGCATAGCACGCCGTCGGTTTTGAAGGGTAAGGTGACGGAGGGTCGCTGCTCATCCAAAATGAACGGGTAACCGAAGGAGAACATTGCAGTGCTTTGAGTTCCCGCCCTTAAAAGGCTCTTCGAGTTCCCGCCGGGGCCGCCGCTCTAATGCAAGGTGCTCTGCACAACACCGGCCAGCGCACTGAGCACGACGATGGCGAGGGGCGGGACCCTCCACCGCGTCAGCAGGAAGAAACCGCAAGCCGCGACAGCGAAGTCAGACTTCGATAGAACTGCGCTGGTCCAGACCGGTGAGTACAGTGCGGTTGCCAGGAGTCCGACGACTGCGGCATTCACTCCTGCAAGCAATGCAGTCATCGACGGACGTGCACGCAGTGCTCCCCAGTAGGGTAACGCCGCAAGCACAAGCAGGAGGCCCGGCAGGAAAATGCTAACAGTGGCAAGCAGTGCACCAGACCAGTGGTTCGGCGCTTGCATCATCATCCAACCCAGAAATGCAGCAAACGAAAACAAGGGACCCGGGACCGCCTGCGCAGCACCGTAGCCGGCGAGAAAGTCGTTCGAAGCAACCAGTCCGGCCGCGACAGTCTGCTGCTGCAGAAGCGGCAGCACGACGTGACCACCGCCAAACACCATCGCACCCGAGCGATAAAACGCTTCCATGACCTTGACGGCGGGACTTGCATGGAGGCTGGTTAGCAGTGGAAGTCCGAACAACAAGGCACTAAAGAGGATCAACGCGATGGCGCCTGCCGTGCGGGAAATACCGAATCCGTGGGTGCCCTGCGACACGCGAACGCTGTTTGATGTTGTCGCTGTTCGACACAACGCGAGTCCGAGCACGGCCCCGATGCTGATCACGATCAGTTGCGCATAGACAGTGGTCAGAATGCTCAGCACCGCGATGGCGGTGAGGGCGATAGCTGCGCGGCGGTGATCGGCACAAAGGCGCCGTGCCATATCCCACACTGCCTGAGCGACGACTGCGACGGCGACCAGTTTCAGACCGTGAACAAAGCCGCCGCCAAGCAGCCCGCCTAGACTCGGGGTGATGGCGGCAAAGCCGATTAACAGCATGACTGAAGGCAGTGTGAACCCGCACCAGGCCGCCAGTCCGCCAAGCCACCCCGCTCGCAAAAGACCGATCGAGAATCCCACCTGGCTGCTGGCCGGCCCTGGAAGGAACTGACAGAGCCCGACCAACTCGGTGAACGTTTCGTCGTCAAGCCAGCCGCGCCGTGCAACGAACTCGCGGCGGAAGTAGCCCAGATGTGCAATGGGGCCGCCAAAGCACGTCAGCCCGAGCTTGAGAAATACTGCGAGAACTTCCGCAACGTTACCCATTCGAGTCGAGCATGGTAAAAGGGAGATCTGTGCCGTACGTCGTGTGTCACCGCGATCATCACTTTATTGTATACGGGCACCCTACTTGCTGCCGCTGCTCGGCTCCTCATGCATCAGCAGCACGGGGCAGCACGCGATCCGGGCGAGGCCTTCTGCCACGCTGCCAAACGCCATTCTGCGCCACCCCCGTCGTCCGGTCGTCCCCATCACCACGAGATCTGTTTGATGACTCTGCGCGTAGCGATTCAGGCATTCGGCGATGGTCTCGTGAATGTTATCCGTCTCGACCAATTGCACCTCGCACGGGACGACGGCCTGTTGGAGTTTCAGCCGCACGCCCTCGAGCATGCGCAGCCCTTCTTCGCGCAGTTCAGTTCGATGCGTCACTGGATAAGAATACGCCGTCGAAGCATCGAGAACGTGCACGACCCGGATTTGTGCCCGCCCGTCACCGGCGATCCGGATCGCTTCGTTCAAAGCGCGTTCAGACGCTTTGCTGCCATCCATGGGAACCAGAATCCTGCTGTACATGATGTAATCCCTCGTCGAGGTGTGCCGTGTCGCGTCCCGCCAGTCGGCGAATGAAGTCCGCTGCGTGCGTCGGCATCAGCGCGGCCTCAACGCAGAGAATGCAGAAGTAGCCCCAACCCGCCGTCTGCGGTTGGGGTAGGTTCCTGTCTCGTTCAGACTGCCCCCCTCAGGCCGCCCATTCGATTTCTTCGATATGGGCAAGCGTGCGTTCGATCCGTTGCGCGAAGAGATTCAACGCACGGGTTTCCTCGCCTTGCGGTGCGTTTCTTTGACTAATCGCACAGCGCGCGACGGGCTGCTTGGCCGCCAGTTCGCACAGTTCCTGGAGCGCGGATTCGCTACCGCGACCGGCGAGCGTGCAGAAAAATGCGACGCGCGGCAGCCGGCGCCGGTGCGTCGCGAGCCACGCGCGCACCGGCGCGCTCACTCTGCCCGCCCAGACCGGCGTGCCGATGACGACCATGTGGTATGCGGACAAATCATGTCGCATCGGCTCGATCGATGCGGACCGCCCCATCACCGAGTCGAGGACGCACCGCAGGGTCCCCAGCGTCCCCGACCGGTCGCTCCGATCGATGATTTCCTCGACATCCGCGTGCAGGGTCGTCGCCAGTGCGGCGGCAACCCTGCGCGTCGCTCCGGTGCGTGAAAAATAGACGATCAATACTCTCGACATGACTGCTCCCGCTGATCCCCTCATTGTCCCGAAACGGCGCGCCTGCCGGCTACACGCCAATGGTTTTCGTCAGCTTCAACCCGACCCAGACCATGCCCTCGCGCAAACCCGCGAGGATCGCGTCGCGCTCGCTATCGAAGCGCCCGGAATGCCTGAAGCGATGTTCGAAGCGAAACCCCTTCGGATCCCGATGCTCCACGCGCAACTCGCACACGTAGCCGCCCGGCACGTCCAGCGTGTCGGCATGCACGCTCCAGTCCGCGCCGTCGATTTTTCCCGTGAGTGCCATGGTCGGTCACCTTCCTGATTCGACTTCGAGGTTGTCGGCTACCGCATGCACGCTACGCGTGGACCAGGCAGCACCGCGAGCCGTCTCGTGCTCGGCATGCGCGCCGATCGTACCCGTGAGCGTGACCGTGCCGTCGCGCGCGTCGACGACGGTGTGGTGCGCTTCCCGCCCGGCATGCCGGCTGAGCGCCTGCCCGATCCTCTCCCCGGTGGCTCCCGCAGCGAAGTCCGGCCGCGCCGTGATCTGATTGTCCACCGCCGTCACATCCCCAAAGCTTTCATCGCACTCTCCTCCTGCTTTTCCAACTCTATCCGCACGTCGAAAATGGACCGAGGTGAATCGGCTTGTCCGTTTCGGATCACCCATCGAACCACCCTCCGGTTCCCAACCGGGAACATCTCCGTTGAGGATGTCCAGATCGACGCCGCAGACCGTCGTGCACGGCATCGGACGATCGCGTGTGGGAGGGCCGCGAGTGCCGGCACGGGCCGTTCGTCGAGCAATTTTCGACGGTGACCGTGAAAGGCGCGTGCCTTCATGTCGACCTCCTCGAGGATGAAGAGCGCTTAGGCACAGAACCAATCTAGCCTCGCCTGGCCGTCGACGATTGATCTGCGTCAAGCCGCGTCCTCGTGTGGACGTCCTTTCGCTGCGCTTGATCTGAATCAACGGCGAAAGGCGGCCCGCTCGTAGAGTCGATGCAATCCGGGCGCGAAAGCGCCCATTCATTCCCGTATTCCACAGGAGAGAAGCGATGAGCTACAAAAGTATCGTTGTCCATCTCGATGCCAGCGACCGCGCA
>NZ_FCON02000243.1 GCF_001544535.1 Caballeronia choica
CTGCTTTCTTTGCTTACTTTCTTTGCAGCAGCAAAGAAAGTGAGTCCCGCCCCGGACAGGGGCAGAGCAAATAAACCACGAAGAAACCAAGTTCCACAGAAGCGCAAAACCATCAAACGGCGTAAAACACCCCAACCCCACCCCCAAGCGCCAGCGCCCCTTAATCAAGCGTACGACGATAAAACCGCAATGCAATCCCCATCACGATGACCGTGAAAAGCCCCATCGGCCAGACCGAAGGCCAGAGGTCCATCCAGCCATTGCCCTTGAGCAGGATGCCGCGAATCAACCGATTGAAATACGTGAGCGGCAGCAGGTTGCCAATGAACTGCGCCCAACGCGGCATCCCCGCGAAGGGGAACATGAACCCGGAGAGCAGGATGTTCGGCAGAAAGTAAAACACGGTCAGTTGCATCGCCTGCAACTGGTTCTGCGCCAGCGACGACAGCGTAATCCCGACCGTCAGGTTCGCCGCGATGAACAGCAGCGCCGCAAGATAAATGGCGACCGGGCTCCCGACGAACGGCACATGAAAGACAAAGTACGTAGCCACAAGAATGATCGTCGCCTGCACGAGGCCGATGATCACGTAGGGCACG
Organism: Caballeronia choica; assembly: GCF_001544535.1. Lineage (GTDB taxonomy): Bacteria > Pseudomonadota > Gammaproteobacteria > Burkholderiales > Burkholderiaceae > Caballeronia > Caballeronia choica. The sequence goes on from NZ_FCON02000243.1 coordinate 600, forward strand.
ATTTTGCCCGTCATCACTTCGATCGGCAGCACCGGCGTCGCGAGCAAATTCTCCATCGTGCCGCGCTCGCGTTCACGCGTGACCGCGAGGCCGGTCATCATCACGAGGGTCATCGTCAGGATCACGCCCATCAGGCCCGGCACCACGTTGTATTGCGTGATGCCCTCCGCGTTGTAGAGATTGTGAACCTGCACGCCGAACGCGGCCCGGCTTCCGTTCAGATGCGCAAGCGCTCCCGTGATGTCCTTGTCCGCGACCGGCTGCACGAGGTTCGGCAACGCGGCGACGGCCGTGTTCGTCGCGGTCGGATCGGTGGCGTCGGCTTCGACCAGCAGCGACGGATGCTTGCCGCGCAACAACTCCCGTGAGAAGCCGACGGGGATATTCAGCACGAACTGCACGCGTCCCTGCGCGAGTGCGCGGCGGCCGGCTTCCTCGTCGGGCAGCGTCTCGACGAAATCGAAATAGGCGGAGTTCTTCATCGCCGCGACGAAGCTGCGCGAGAACGCGCTGTTGTCGCCGACGATCACCGCGGTCGGCAGATGCTTGGGGTCCGTGTTGATCGCGAAGCCGAACAGCGCCAGCTGGACGATCGGCAAGCCGATGATCATGCCGAACGTGACGCGGTCGCGCCGCAGTTGCAGGAACTCCTTGAGCACGATGCTCCACCAGCGGGTCAGCGAGAACGCGGTGAGGCGCTTCACGATGGCGCTCCGAAGTTGTCCTTCGAGTGGCTCATCAGGTAGATGAAGACGTCTTCGAGCCCGGTGTCGATGCGCTCGACAGAGAGCGACGTGCCCTCGGTGGCCGCTCTGATCGCACGTTCGAGCGCCGCATGATCGCTGCCGCTCGCATGCAGTGCCGAGCCGAACACGACAGTCTGGTCGACTCCGGGCGTCGCCCGCAATTGTTCCGACAGTTTGCTCAGATGCTCGCCGTGAATGGCCCAGGTCTGGAGATCCTGCGACTCGATCACTTCGCTTGCCGTGCCCTTCGCGAGCAACTTGCCGTACGCGATATAGGCGAGCTTGTGACAGCGCTCGGCTTCGTCCATGTAATGCGTGCTGACCAGCACCGAAATGCCGCGCGCCGCGAGCCGGTGCAGTTCCTCCCAGAAGTCGCGCCGGGCAGTGGGATCGACGCCGGCAGTGGGCTCGTCGAGCAACAGCAGTTGCGGCTCGTGCAGCATGCAGGCGGCCAGCGCGAGCCGCTGCTTCCAGCCGCCGGACAGGGAACCCGTCAACTGGCTTGCACGGCTTTGCAGTCCGAGCGATTCGAGCGAGCGGTCCACTGCTTCGCGCCGGTTGCGCATCTGATAGATGCGCGCGACGAAGTCGAGATTCTCGCGAATGGTCAGGTCTTCCCAATACGAGAAGCGCTGCGTCATATATCCGACGTTGCGCTTGATCTGTCCGCTTTCGCGCCGTATGTCGTAGCCGAGACACGTGCCGGTGCCCGAATCGGGCGTGAGCAAGCCGCACATCAGGCGGATCGAGGTCGTCTTGCCGCTGCCGTTTGGTCCGAGGAAGCCGAAGATTTCGCCGCGCGCGACCTGCAGCGACACGTCGTTGACGACGTGCTTGTCGCCGAAGCGCTTGTTCAGGTTCTGCACGTCGATGACGTATTCGCTCGCCGATGGATTCATTGCAGTGCCACCGTGACGGGTTGGCCCGGATGCAGTTTCGTTGCGTCCGCGACGGACGGATGCGCTTCGATCATGAACACCAGTTTCGAGCGGCTTTCGTTGCTATAGATGACGGGCGGCGTGTACTCCGCCTTGTTCGACACGTAGGTAATCTTCACGGGCACGTCGCCCGCGCAACCGTCGCAGTGCACCGTCAACGCGCGGCCGGGCGCGAGCCGGCCAACGATGGTCTCCGGCACGAACAGGCGCACCTTCACATTCTGCGGCGGCAACATCTGAACCACGGGACTGCCGGCCTGCACCCATTCGCCCGCCCGATACAGCGTGTCGTAGACGAGTCCTGCGGCCGGAGCCGCAACGCGCTTCTGATCGAGCTTCCATTGCGCCTGCGCGAGAGCGGCCTGAGCCGCTGCCACCTGCGCCGTCTGCGCGGTGATCTGCTGCGAACGGCCAGGAAGGCGCGCGACTTCCACCTGATTCGTCAGTTCGCGAACTTGCGCGGCGGTTGCGTCGGCGTTGGCGCGTGAATCGTCGAGTTGGCCCTTCGCAATGCCGCCCGCGCGGAACTGCGCCTCGTCACGGACGAGTTGCAGCGACGCCTTGCGCGCATTCGCGACAGCTTCCGCCAGTTGGGCCCGGTTCACGTTGATCTCGGGCGGCCGCTTGCCCGTCTGGATGTCCGCGAGTTGTGCGCGCGCCGCAGCGAGTTGTTGTTGCGCCTGCTGAAGCGCGGCGGTTTCGTCCACCGATTCGAGCGCGAAAAGCGGCGCGTTCGCCTGTACCGTATCGCCGCGCGCGACCGACAACTGCGTGAGTTCCCCCGACTGCGACGACGCGAGATACACGTACTCGCCCTCGACGTAACCCTGAACCACGTCCCGATCCTGATGCGAACAAGCCGACAGCATCGCGACGACGAACAGCAGTGCGAAGGCCGTGCGATGACGGCCTCTGGCGGCAAGTGTCGAAGTGATCGGTTGCATTGGGTCAAGGTTCCATGTGGGCATTACTTTGCCTGGACGTGTAATTAGCCATCCGAAGCACGCTGCGTGATACCGCGAGACGATCACGAGCCCGGCGCGCTGCCAGCCAGGATGTCACGGCTTCCGATGGAAACTATTATCGTCATTTTGGTTTCCTTGGTCAATCGCAAATCAGAAATCCCGGACATGTGTCGCGGATTTGGCCCACACCGGGGAGCCGCTACTGTGCTGCGTCATGTAGGCGTATCGTATGCGTTAAAGGGCTAGCGTCTTTGTTGCAGCCGCTTAATTCGAACAGCGAGCCTTGTCATGGCTGACGACACCCGGTCCAAGGATGAGACGCCCGCACAGGGCGGGGTCGAGCCCGCCCCCGCCCGATTTCTTCCCGCGTTCGTGTGGCGTGCCTCGCGGGACGGCACGATCCTGTACGCGAATCCGTGGGCCTGCAAGTACTTGGGCGTGTCGTCCGAGAAGCTGGTCGGGCAGCACTGGAACGTGTTCGTCAATCGCGACGACATCGAGCACGTGCTCGATGCAGTCCGTCAGATGAGCGGCCTCGCGTTGCTGCGCAACGTCGACGTCAGGCTCCTTCGCGCCGATGGCGTTTTCCGCTGGCATACGCTTCACCTTCAGGCGACCCGTGACGAGGCCGGCGAGATCGCCGACACGGTGGGCGTCGCAATCGACATCCACGACACCAGGCACGCGTGGGAACTGTACGAGGCGAGCGAGCGGCGGCTGCAGGCCTCGTTCCAGGGCGCCTGCATGGGCGCCTGGGAATGGGACATGAAGACGCGCGTCGTGCACATGACCGAGCAGCTCGCAAAAATCTATGCGTTCCCGGCAGGCACCGGCACGGTCACGCTCGACGAACTGACTGAACGCGTGGCGCCCGAGTACCGCGAGGCGTATCAGCGCCAGCTCGATGCGGTCCTGCGGCAGCGCGCTCCATTCGAGATGGACTTCCTGCTCGATGAACAAGTGGTCCCGCGCCGCTGGCTCCGCATGCGCGGACACCCCGAGCACGATCAGGAAGGCGTCCTTGCACGCGTGTACGGCGTGACGTTCGATATCAGCGAGCAGCGCGAGCACGAAGAGCGCCTGAGCCTGAGCGAACGACGCTATCGCGCGCTGGTGGAATCGACCGGCGCGATGGTCTGGTCGGCTGATCCGGACGGTGGCATTCGACCGGCACGCGGACCATGGGGAGTTTTTGCCGGACCCGATTTGTCGCATGTCGCCGGCTGGGGATGGCTCGATCTGGTGCACCCGGAAGATCGCGCGCTGACGCGTCGCAAGTGGCTGGATGCGCTGCGCCAGAAAACCGCGCAGTCGCTGACATTCCGCATACGGCGGCAGGACGGCGTCTATCGCCGCGTGCAGGCGAATGCGGCGCCTCTTTACGACCAGTACGGCAATCTCCAGGAATGGTTCGGCACGACCGCCGACGTCACGCCGCAGTACGAGGCGAAGGCCGCGATCGAAGCGCGCAACCTGCGGCTCGCGGTGGCGATGCAGGCCGCCAAGCTGAGCATCGCCACGCTCGACCTCTGCGACTGGGTGCTCTCGATCGAGGACAGCAGCGACAAGCGGGACATCGAACGCCTGACCTACGAAGCGGCGCTCGCGCGCGTGCACGCGGACGATCGCGTGTCGCTCGACCGCTATGTTCAACATCTGGCTCGAGGTGAAAACCCGCGCGCCAATTTCGAGTTTCGCGTCCACAATCCCGAGCGCGAGCAGTGGATCGAAGGCAGCGCGTTGCTTCAGCGCAGCGATGCGGGCAAGCCGGTGCGCATCATCGCGTCGCTGGTCGACATCACGGAGCGCAAGCGGCTTGAGTTGATGCTGCGCGAGTCGAGCCGGCGCAAGGACGAATTCCTCGCGATGCTCGCCCACGAACTGCGCAATCCGCTCGCGCCTTTGCGAACGGCCATCGCGCTGATGCAGAAGGATGAACCGCTCAAGGGGCGCGAACACGAACTGATCGGCCTGATGCAGCGGCAGGTCGAGCACATGACGCATATCGTCGACGATCTGCTGGAGGTGTCGCGCATCACGCAGGGCCGCATCGCACTGAAACGCGAGCCGATTCTGGTGGGCACCGCCGTCTATCACGCGGTCGAGGCGGTCGCCGGCATGGCTCAGGCGCGCTCGCAGCACATCCACGTTGAAGTGCCCGATGCAACGAACTGGATCTGCGGCGACGTCACCCGCGTGTCGCAGATTCTCGTCAACATCCTGAACAACGCCAGCAAGTACACGCCCGAGAGCGGCAGCATCAACGTCACCGTGCACGCCGACGACATATGGGTATCGATCGTGATCGAGGACACCGGTTCGGGCATCTCGCCCGAGTTGCTGCCCAAGATCTTTGACCTGTTCTCGCAAGGGGAACGTACGCTGGATCGTTCGGAAGGCGGCCTCGGCATCGGGCTGTCGCTCGTGAAGAAGCTCGTGGAAATGCACGACGGAAGGATCTCGGTGGAAAGTCCGGGACCCGGACTCGGTACGACCGTCACCGTCGATCTTCCGCGGCTTCATCATCGCGAGCCACATTCGGGCGCGACGCTTTCGATACTCGACGCGCCGGACGAAGCGGCCGTGCGGCGCGTTCTCATCGTCGACGACAATCGCGACGCCGCGGATTCGCTCGCCATGCTCTGCGAAACCGAAAATCATGTCACGCGGGTTGCCTATTCATCGGCGGAGGCGCTGGAGGCGGCGCAGGAATTTCGTCCCGATGTGGCGTTGCTCGACATCGGATTGCCCGGCATGGACGGCTATGAACTCGCGCGGCGTTTGCGTCCTAAAGGCGATACGACGCCGCTGCTCATCGCGATCACCGGCTACGGACAGACGGAAGACCGCCTGCGCGCGCAGGCGGCGGGCTTCGATCTTCACTTCGTCAAGCCGGTGAATGTAGAAAGTTTGCTGAAGGCGCTGTCGGCGCGTGCGGTCTGACGACGACTCGGCGTCAAGCGGAGCGGGCGATACGCGATCCGGCATGTACTTATTTCCTGTTAGTCGTCGAAGCAGGCGCAATTAATCCCACAAAATCCTTTATCGGTTTAGCCGCTTTCATCTAAACAATTAAAGTGGGTGAAACGTTTGCCGTACATTTCGCGGTCATGGGTGCGAAGGCATACTGTTCCCCCATAACTAAAGCAAATGAGAGAACAATATGCTCGGGGAAGTCAGGAAACTGTATTACGTGGGACGCGCACTCGATGGCGATCTGCATGCGCGTCTCGAAGATCGCCATTGGAATGTCGAACAGATCGACCCGGGCAAGCGCCTTCAGGGCGCACGACGGTTCGACGAGGCGGCCGCCGGCATCCTCGATTTCTCCGACTGTCAGTTTCCGCGCGACCTGCCCGCGATCCAGGCGATGCTGTCGATCTCGACGATCGGCTGGGTCGCGACCGGTCATGCCGACCAGGTCATGCAACCGGACCTGCGCCGGTTGATTCGTGATTTTTGCTTCGACTACGTCACGCTGCCGACCTCGGGCGATCGCATTGTGAACGCCGTCGGCCATGCGTATGGCATGGTGGCGTTGCACGATGCGGAGTCGAAAGATGGGTGCGCTGGCAGCGCCGAGGGCGAGATGATCGGCTCGTGCGACGCGATGCTCGCGCTGTTCCGCTCGGTCCGCAAGGTCGCGATGACCGACGCGCCTGTGTTCATCTCGGGCGAATCGGGCACCGGCAAGGAACTGACCGCGGTGGCGATTCACGAACAATCGGTGCGGCGCGGCGAGCCGTTCGTCGCGATCAATTGCGGTGCGATTCCCCCCCATCTGTTGCAATCGGAGTTGTTCGGTTATGAACGCGGGGCGTTCACCGGCGCCAATCAACGCAAGATCGGCCGGGTGGAAGCGGCCAACGGCGGCACATTGTTCCTGGACGAAATCGGCGATCTGCCGCTCGAAAGCCAGGCCAGCCTGTTGCGCTTCCTGCAGGAGAGGAAAGTTGAGCGGCTCGGCGGCCACGGCTCGACGCCGGTCGATGTGCGCAT
>NZ_FCON02000244.1 GCF_001544535.1 Caballeronia choica
ACATCGGTTTCCGCCATCGCGTAGATCATCGGGATGATCTGGCGGCCGGCGTCGATCGAGCCGAACGGGCCGGATGCGCCGACTGTCGCGTACTGGTTGAACATCGCGGTCGTACCCGGCGTGTCGGACAGTCCAAACTTGCCGTTCGTGGTGTTGAATGAGCCCTGCAGCTTGAAGTTGATCTTGTAGCCGCCGCCGATGTCTTCGCTTCCCTTCAAGCCCCAGTAGCTGGCATAGATGCCGCCGTCCTTGAGTTGATAGACATGGCCCAGGTTCGCTGCGTGCGGCTGGAACGATGCCGCTGAGGTGCTTTGATACAGCAGTCCAGAGTCGAGTACGCCATAGAGCGTGACCGACGATTGGGCATGGGCGGCCGTGGCGAACATCGCCAGCGCCGCAATACTGCTCAGTTTCAACTTTGAATTCATTTTTGTCTCCTCTGGTTTTGGGGGACGCCGCACGGACCCCGGCGGCTTTTCTGGTTGATCGAATTAAACTAAATTGCTGCTGCGTCGGCGTGTCAGGCCGACAGGTAGTCGTCCCCGTACTGCTTCCGCAACGGGTGCTTGAGTAACTTGCCGGTCGCGACGCACATCACCGCGCCCGGCTTCCTTCTGGCGTGACGCTATCTGTTCTGCGGATCGCCAGTCGAGCGCAACATGGCGTCCACGATTGCGCCCGGCGAATACGCACCAGACAGCGTCAGGGCTGAATTGATCACAAAATGCGGCACACCCCTGACCTCCTCGGCCTGCGGCGAACGCGGGATCGGCATGTTGTCATCGCGCCGCGACGCCGCCAGATGTTCGGCGAGGCCCCCGGCGTCAAGACCGCACGCGAGGCCGATTCGCTCGAGCACGTCCGGGTCGCCGATGTCTTCGCCGTCCATGAAATAGCCGGTGAACAGACGGTCGATCAGCGACGCAGGCTGGAATCCGGCGCCGGTGGCGACGGCCCAGGCAACGAGGTTGTGTGCCGCCCGCGTGTTGGGCATCACCTCGATCCTGTCGAACGCCAACTGGACGCCGGCCGCGCGAGCGACCTCCTGAACCTGTGCGCGTCGTGCAGCCACCGCGCTTGCGCTCCCCAGACGGGCCACATAGAACGCCTGATAAGGGACGCCACCGACAGGTATATCGGTCAACAACTGATGCGAATGCCACCGCACCTTGACGCTGACGTCCGGGCGCAAGCTGGCGAAGCGGCTGATGGCCGCATCGAGATTGCGCTTGCCAATCAGGCACCACGGGCAGACGAAATCGAAGTGGACATCGATTGTCACTGACGCGTTTTGATTGACTGCAGTGCCCTGCTTCGTTGCGCAGTCCATGTCAGAGAAGCTCACGAATCAGGGTCTCTGCCTGCGGCCACTCGCCATAGCCGGCCGCAGGATTCAGATGCCCGACCTCGCCCAAGTCGACGAGACGACTGCCCCAGTCCGCGGCCATTGCTGCAGCGCGACTGAACTCGGCCAGCGGATCGTTGCGGCTGGCTCCGAGAATGCTCGGAAACGGCAACGGCTTACGCGGGCTTGGCAGCCATCCGTTCGCCTCGAGCGCATCGCGCGTCGGGTAACCCGCGGGCATCGGTGATTCCAGGTCCGCCGGCGTGGCAAGCAGCGCGCCCTGGATCGGGCGGTTGTGCCGCTGTGCCCAGTGCACCGTGATCATGACACCGGCGCTGTGAGCGACCAGTACGATCGGCCCGTCGATCTTCGCGATGGCCTCGTCCAGCGCCGCGACGCGCGCTGCGCAACTGAGCTTGTCGTGCTCAAGCGGCGGCACCGAAGCCGATTTGGGAAGGCGCGCCTGCAGCAGTGTCTGCCAGTGTTCGGCCACATGATCACGCAGGCCGGGCACGATAAGTACGGTAGGTTCTGTATTGAGAGTCACGATGCTGATTCGTTCAGGTTAGTACGGTTTGTCGCCAACGATCCCCGCTCGCTCCATCTTGCGATGGCACGGCGCATAGTCCATCACCGCATAGTGCTGCGTGCTGCGGTTGTCCCAGATCGCGATGCTGTTGGGTTTCCAGCGCCAGCGCACCTGGTACTCCGGGATGCACGCCTGGCTGATGAGATAGCGCAGCAGTTCGCCCGCGCCCGGATTGGCGTCCTGGCCGAAGCGCACGCGCCCAGGCGTGTGATAGTTGCTGAAATGGGTGGCGAAGGCGTTGACGAACAGCACCTTCTCGCCCGTGTCGGGATGCGTGCGCACGACCGGGTGCTCCGCGTCCGGATACTGCGCGTGCAGCGCGAGGCGCTTCTCGATTGGCATCGCGGCGCCGAAGCTCGCCTCGATGCTGTGGCGTGCGCGCAGATCGGCGATCTGGGTCTTGATCTGGTCTGGAAGGTTCTCGTAGGCGAGAACCATATTCGCCCACGTCGTGTCGCCGCCGACGGGCGGACACTCCACGCAGCGAAGGACCGCGCCGAACGGCGGCGCTTCGCGCCAGGTGGCGTCCGTGTGCCACGAGTTTTCGTAGCGGTCGTTGGGTTGATCCGGGGTCTTGTAGATGCGCACGAGGCCCGGATGCTCCGGATCGCTGCCCGCGACGGGATGATCTTCCAGCTCGCCGAAGCGGCGCGCAAACGCCACATGCTCGGCACGCGTGATCTCCTGATCGCGCAGGAACACCACCCGATGTTTCAGCAGCGCCGCTCGGATCTCGGCAAACAGGCCGTCGTCGTGAATGGCATCGGCCAGGTTCACGCCGACCAGCTCGGCACCGAGCGCGCAGGTTAATTGTTCAACTTGCATGGTTTGCTCCTCAGATGACGAAGACCGATGAGCCGGTCGTCTTGCGCGATTCGAGGTCCCGGTGGGCTTGCGCCGCGTCCTCAAGCGAATAACGCTGGTTCAGTTCGATCTTGATACGGCCCGCGGCGATATGCCCGAAGATTTCGCCAGCGAGTTCGTTCTTCTCGGCGGGGTCGCCAATGTAGTCCGCCAGCGCCGGGCGGGTCAGGTAGAGCGAGCCCTTCATCGCCAGCAGCTGCGGATTGAACGGCGGGATCGGGCCGGACGCCGTGCCGACGCAGACCAGCAGGCCGCGACGCTTGAGCGAATCGAGCGACCCCTCGAAGGTATCCTTGCCGACACTGTCGAACACCACGTTGACGCCGACGCCATCGGTCAGTTCGCGCACACGCTTCGCGACGTCTTCCCGGCTGTAGTAGATGATGTGGTCGCAGCCATGCGCACGGGCCACTTCGCCCTTGGCCTCGTTCGATACCGTGCCGATCACGGTGAGACCCAGCAGCTTCGCCCATTGCGACACGATCAGGCCGACGCCACCGGCAGCCGCATGCAGCAGGATGGTGTCGCCCGCCTTGAAGTCACAAATGCGGCGCATCAGATAGGACGAGGTCAGCCCTCGCATCGTCATGCCGGCAGCCGTTTCGCAGGAAATCGCATCGGGCAGCTTGATGAGCGGCGCGGCCGGAATCAGGCGTTCGGTGCTGTACGCGCCGAGCGTGTTGATAAAGCCGGTATAGGTCACGCGGTCGCCGACTGCAACGTTGGTCACATCGGGGCCGACGGCCTCGACCACGCCCGCGGCCTCGACGCCCATGCCAGCAGGCAACGGGACCGGATACAGACCGCTGCGGAAGTAGGTATCGGCGAAATTCAGACCGACAGCCTCATGGCGCAGGCGGACCTGTCCGGGGCCCGGTTCGCCCACTTCAACGTCCTCGTAGCGCAAGACTTCGGGACCACCGGTTTCATGGAAACGCACTGCCTTCGCCATGTTCAATCTCCTATCCGTTACTCAAACTGCAAAATAGATGTCGCCTGCGGGCCGTCTTGGCCAGGCGTCGTTGCCAGATCCGTCTACCGTTGCGGCCCTGAGCGCCGCGAGGCACTCGCATCGTGGTGCGTTGGACGCCGCCAGCCGGCTTGAGGTCAGCTTCATGCCTTGAAAAACCAGGCGCCGTCGCGTCTTGAGCGAGCGAACGGCACCGTTCTGCGATGAGAATCCAATCAGCGTGTTGCTTGCGTGCGCAGGGCATCCAGGCGGTCCAGATCACCACCGTAGTTCCGCTTGCCGATGAAAAACGCGACTGCGGCGACGAGGGGCGCGAACGGAACGAGTTGCAACGCGCCGACAAGCCCGATCCGGTCGGCGACCATGCCCGTCAGAATGGCGGCGGGTGCCAGACCCAGCAGATTGTTCGCCAGCGTCAGCGTGGCAAACGCGGACGAATGGATCGACGGCGGGGTGAGGTTCGCCACCATCGCGCCCGAGGGGCCGCTCGCGCCTGCGCTGAAGAACATGCCGACGCCGATCAAAACGAGTTGCAACGGACCCGCCGGCATGTGGAAACCAATCGCGAGCAGCGTGAAGCACAGCAGACAGAAGGCGATCGCGGCACTCCATTTCCTTTCCCGTGCATTCTTGCTGAGCCGGTCGGCCAGATTTCCGCACACCACCATGCCAAGGCCCGTCACCAGCACAAACACTGCTGCGCTGATGGCAGCCTTGCCGTCGGACATACCGTAGTAGCGGTTCAGGAAGCTCGGCATCCACGCCCAGACAGCGGCCGGGACGAGCAGGTGGATGCCGCTGCCGACGTAGGCACACACGACCGACTTCGTCGAAAAGAGTCCCTTCATCAGCGCGCGGAAGCTCATCCGCACACTGAGTCCTTGCGCTTGCCTGGTCACGCTCGCCGACTGCAGCGGCACAAGACGCTTTTCGGTGACGACAAACCCGTAGATGATCACCAGCACGATCCCCATGATCGCCATTGCGCCGAACGCCGCGCGCCAACCCAGATGAGCTGCGACCGCACCGCCGAGGGCCATGCCGAGCACCGAGCCAAACGCCCCGCCCGCCATGAACATGCCGGTGAGCGTGGCGCGCAGCCGCGCCGGAAAGATGCTCAGCACAACCGCGATACCGACGCTGCCGTAAGCGGCTTCGCCGATGCCCACGAAGGTACGCGCGAGGAGCATTTCGCCGTAGTTCGTCGCGATCGCGCAGCCCAGCGTCGCGAGACTCCACATCGCCGCCATCAGGACGATGCTCTTCACGCGGCCCCAGCGATCGGCGAGCACCGACAGCGGGAACGTGAGCACGCCGACCATCAGCGCGACCACACTGCTAAGCGAACCGAGCCGTGTGTCGGAAAGGCCCCACGTGGCCTTGAGCAGCGGAAATACGGCATTCAACACCTGCCGCGACATGTAGTCGGAAAGCAGCAATCCGACTGTCAATGCAAATACCACCCAGGCATAAGCGGGGACATCCGCTTTTGTCGTCGAAACATCACCTGTCGTGGGTTCAGCATGCTGCATGAGCATGGTTTGTCTCCTTCGTCTTTCTAGTTAGCGGCCGTCTCTTTGCCCGGCAGGGCAAAGGGGCCGATTATGGATTCCGTCACTCTCCCCGGCGTGCGCCGGGAAGTACCACTTTTGAAACCCATCAGCTGGTGCTCCCATCCCGTTCCAATCATGCGACAGTCGCGTGAAAACTTGCGGAACGAAACAGGGCGAGTGCTCGCACAATACGGCAATCGCGGGTTACACTTTTCTGAATGGGCGCCATCCTTTTAGCGATCGATGCCACTCCGCGTAAACACTGGTATGCGCGCACAGCAGGCACTTCATTGCCGGAAGGCGCGGCGCGCAGCCCATGGACCTGCGAGGGAAAGCGATGGACACGATGCTGCGCTCGGTAGCCATGAGCGGTTACTTCGATGTGACGCGGCGGCTCGGACTGAATCCGGTCGAACTCGCGCAGCAGGTCGGGATCGATCCCGGAGCGCTGGCAAATCCCGATGATCGCGTTTCGGCCGCCGCGTGCTGCTGGCTATTGGAACTCGCGGCTGAAAAGGCGTCGTGCCCGACTTTCGCGCTGCAAATGGCTGCAACCCGGCAGAAATTCGGCACCGGCGTGGTCAATGTGCTGCTCGCGCACAAGCGCACGCTGCGTGAGGTGCTGCTGGCCGCGGCCGAATTCCGGCACCTGCTCAACGAAGCACTGGCCGTGTACGTCGAGGACGCAGGAGAAACGGTCACCATCCGGGAGGAACTCGTCGTCGATCCCGGTACGCCGACCAAGCAGGCGATCGAACTTGCGGTGGGTATTCTCGCGCGCCACTCGAGCGCGCTGCTCGGCAGCTACTGGAAGCCGCGCGCTGTCCATTTCACTCATCGTGGGCCCGCTGATCTGACGTTTCATCGGCGCTTCTTCGGCTGTCCGATGGAGTTCGGCAGCGACTTCAACGGCTTCGTGTGCGCGGCCGCCGAACTCGACTACCCGAACCCTACCGCCGACCCCGAACTGGTCCGCTACGCCGAGAGCCTCGCCACACCACTCAACGTGATCGGTGCAGATTCGGCCGCGCTGGAGGTGCGCAAGGCGATCTACCTGCTGCTACCCGTCGAGCAGGCCACAGTCGAGCTGGTTGCCCGTCATTTGCGTGTGAGCGTGCGCACCATGCAGCGGCAGCTTGGATCAGCCGATACCAGCTTTTCGGCACTGGTCGAGGAAGTTCGGCGCGAGCTCGCCGTGCGCTATATGAGCAATCCGCGTTATCCGATCGGAAGGGTCGCGGCGCTGCTCGGCTATAACCAGCAGGGTTCGTTCACCAACTGGTTCAACTCACGATTCGGCATGACGCCGCGTGATTGGCGTAAAAGCCAGGCGAAATGAACGACACTCGTTGCCCGGCTTGGAGTAAGCCTGCTTGAGTGACGCCTGTTGGTATGCGGGGGAGACTGGCGAATGCCATGACACGAGAACGCCGGGGTTGGCGTGCATTCAGTTGCTTGCATTGCGCGTGGGCGCTATGCATCGGTATGATCGGCCGCATCGGGCAGCGCCCGTGTTGCACGAACGCAGGCCGTCATGCCGATCGATACGGTGAGCGATACCGCTTCGCCGTCGTCCTGGATGTCGAGCGAATCAACGGCGAGTCGCACCCGTGGCGCAGGTCCGTGCTTCGCCGGACCTTGTGCCGCCGGCGTGGTCGGGGTGCACCGCACGCCTTGCGGACCGCCGCGTCGTCGCGTCGGCCGAGGGCGTGCGGAATGCGCTGCCGCCGCGCGGGTTCAGACCGCCTTGCGGAGGAAGCCCTGAGTAGCACCCTTGCGGTTCGGCGCGAAGCCGTTGGCCAGCAGGGTCTCTTCCACCGTGTCGTAGAACACGCCGATCTTGCTGATCTCGCGCGCTTCCTGGGCGGTGGCGACCTTGCGGCCGAACTCGCGTGA
>NZ_FCON02000245.1 GCF_001544535.1 Caballeronia choica
TCTGCCCCTGTCCGGGGCGGGACTCACTTTCTTTGCTGCTGCAAAGAAAGTAAGCAAAGAAAGCAGCTTCCCACCGCGAATGCTTGCCATACGCCGCTAGCCCGTTATGTCTGAGTGGTCCAACCGGGGGAGTGTCGTTAGCGGGGTTTCATCGTTGTTGGCATGTAGAAAAGGCGCGCACGTCGCACCACTATACGGAGTGGATCAGCAGTCATTCATCCGTCCTGGCACTGCGTGCCCGACGCCAGGTCTGCTAACGGTGTGAATTGAAGCGTCAGCAAGCGCGAACGTAGGATGGTGATATAGCGATAGCGAGTGGTGTTGGTTTTGCCTGACGAGTGAGCGCGTAGCGCGAGGCCGGATGTATGACTGCTGGTCCACTTCGTATAGCGGTGCGACGTGCGCGCCTTTTCTACATGCCAACAACGGTGAAACCCCGCTAACGACACTCCCCCGGTTGGACCACTCCGAGGGAACAGTCTGGCGGCGCACGGCAAGTATTGGCGGTGGGAAGCTGCTTTCTTTGCTTACTTTCTTTGCAGCAGCAAAGAAAGTGAGTCCCGCCCCGGACAGGGGCAGAGCTAATAAACCAAAACCCGAGCAAGTTCCATAGAAGCGCAACAAAATCAAACGGTGTAAACAACAACACCAAACCCCCGAAACCCCTGCCATGAAACCACTCATCCTTTTATCCGTCCTAGCGCTATGCGGTTGCGCAGTCGGCCCCGACTTCCAGTCGCCCGCGGCACCCGACACGCAAACCTACACGCCCGACGCGTCTCCCGCGCCGACGGTATCGGCATCCGGCGCGACGCAGACCTTCACCGCCGCGGAACACGCAACGCCCACGTGGTGGAAACGATTCCACTCCGAGGCACTCGATCATCTCGTCGACGAAGCGCTGCAACATAGCCCGACGCTAGCCCAAGCCCGCGCAAAGCTGCTCGAAGCGCAAGAAAACTACAACGCACAGGCCGGCGCCACGCAGTTCCCGAGCGTCGACGCAAAGATCTCCGCCTCACGCCAACAGGTCGATCTCGCCGCATTCGGCATTCCGCACGTGACAAACCCCGGACCGTTCTCTTTGATCAACGCTTCGGTCAGCGTCTCCTACGTGTTCGACATCTTCGGCGGCAACCGTCGCGCGCTCGAAGCGACGCTGGCCCAAGTCGACTACGAAAGCTTCCAGCTCGAAGCCGCACGGCTTTCAATCGCCGGCAACGTGGTCGCCACCGCCGTGCGCCGCGCTTCGCTGAAACAGCAGATCACGCTGACGCAGCGCCTCGTCGACCTTCAGGCGCAGCAGCTCGGCATCGTCGAGGCGCGCCATGCGGTCGGGGGCGTGTCTCAACTCGATGTGCGCAGCCAGCGCACGCTCCTTGCACAAACACGCGCCTCGCTCCCGCCGCTCGCAACGCAACTCGCACAGGCCGATCATCAACTCGCGATCCTCCTCGGTGTCGCGCCATCGAATGCGAGCTTCGACGCGCTCACGCTCGACTCGCTTCATCTGCCGGACGACGTGCCGCTCACTTTGCCGTCGACGCTCGCCCGCGAGCGCCCCGACATCCGCGCGGCCGAGGCGCTGCTGCATCAGGCGAGCGCAAATGTCGGCGTGGCGACGGCCAATCTGTATCCGCAATTTTCTCTCTCGGCGGGAATCGGCTCGGAGCGCACAAACATACAGGACATCGTGAATGGACTGAACATCTGGAACATTGGTCTGAATCTCACGCAGCCGATTTTCCACGGCGGTGAACTGCGGGCGAAGAAGCGTTCGGCGCAGGCCGCGTATGATGCGGCGCTCGCCGGTTATCAGCAAACGGTATTGCAGGCGCTTCAACAGGTCGCGGACACGCTGACTGCCTTGCAGAACGACGCGCACGAACTCCAGGCGCGCGACACCGCCGCGCAGGAGGCGCAGGCGAGCTTCGACATCGCTCATGCACAATATGCGGCGGGCGGGGTCAGCCAGTTCGGCTTGCTCGACACGCAACGGCAGGCGCTCCAGACCGCGCTCGATCGAACGCGCGCGCAAGCGGACCGCTTCAGCGATACGGCAGCGCTCTTCCAGTCGCTCGGCGGCGGATCGTTCGCCGCGGCGCTGGCGCAGCAGTGAGCGCGAGCCATGCGCAGCAGACCACAGGAGGATTCGAAAATCGCACCATCGCCGCCGCCCTTTCCCACGGTCGACTTCGATGAAGGGCCGTCAGGAACCATTCTCGCAGCCGCTCGCGAGATCCTGTTACGCGAGCACTACAGCGGGCTCACGATGGACCGGCTCGCGCTCGCGCTCGGCATGAGCAAGAAGACGCTCTACGTGCACTTCCCGTCGAAAGACGCGATGGTCGCCGCGATCATCGCGGCGACCGGTGTGTCCATCCGCCGTCAGGTGACCGCCATTCTCGATGGACCGGGGCGGTTTCCGGAGAAGCTCGGAGCGTTGTTGCGTGTCGTTGCGGATCACGTGGGCGTCATGTCGCCCGACTTCCTGCAGGACCTCAACCGTTTCGCACCGCACCTCTTCGGCGAGATTCAGGCGATCAAGGAGCGCAACATCCCGACGGTGTTTGGCCGCGTGCTGAGTGTCGGCATCGAACAGGGGATGATCCGCGCCGACATCGACGTGACCTTTCTCGCCGAATACTGGCTACAGGTCGCACGCGGCGTGCACGACACGGGGATGCTGGCACGCACGGGCCTCGGACCCCGCGAGGCACTGGAGAAGGCACTCGATCTGTTCTTTCTCGGCGTACTCACGCCCCTCGCGCGCAGGAAGTTCGGGCAGCAATCGCCCGGGTCGATGCGCGGCTGAACTTGCTGGTGTTCGCGCCCTTCGGCCGCGTCAGATCCCGGTCTTCCCCGCTGCGAGAATCAGCCGAAGGCCGAGCGCCGCGATGGCGCCTGCCGCGATGCGATCAACCCAGCGCCTTGCCCGCAGATAGATCTCACGCGGACGACGACTCGAAAAGCACAGCGCGACAATCGTGTACCACCCGCTTTCTATCGCGAACACCAGCGGAGGCAACACGAAATAGCACCAGAGCGGCGGATGCTGCGGCAGCAATGCAGCAAAGATGCTTCCGTACCAGATCGCCGTCTTCGGATTGCTGAGTTGCGTCGTCAGGCCGATCCAGAACGATTTGCTTGCGTTGCGGTTGTGCGTGGCCGTGCCTTCGTCGACGGACATCGGCTGCGACGCACCCCGCCAGATTTTCGACGCGATGAAGATGAGATAGACGCCGCCCGCGACCTTCAGCGCAATGTAGAGCCACTCGACGGCGACGAGCAACGTATAAAGTCCGGCGAGCGCGATGCTCCCAAAGAAGATCCCTCCGACGCCCATTCCGAGCGCGGTGGCGAGACCATCGCGCCGCGACAGGCTGATCGCATTGCGCGCGACGAGCACGAAGCTCGGACCGGGGATCATCGCGCCCAAAAGAAGCGCGACGAGAATGGCGAATACGGCGGCTGATGCGGTCATCGGCGTGTCTCCCAACTCTGCTGGGAAGCATGATCGCATGAATGCGAGTTGCCGTCGCGGCATCGGACGGCTCGCGAGCGACATCGGCAGTAGCCCTGCTATATTCACCACACAGACAATGACGAACGCGCTCAAGGAAGATCAGCATGAAAACGATTGGACTGATCGGCGGCATGAGTTGGGAATCATCCGCCGAGTATTACCGCGTGATCAACCAGGATATGAAAGCGCGGCTGGGCGGCCACCGCAACGCGCGCAGCGTGATGGTCACGGTCTGCTTCGAAGAGATCAAGGCCTTGCAGCATGAGCAACGCTGGGACGAACTCGCCTCGCGCATGAAAGATGCCGCGTTGCAGGTACAGGCGGCGGGCGCGGATGTCGTGCTGCTCTGCACGAACACCATGCATCGCGTGGCGCCTGCCGTCGAAGCGGAGCTGGAGATTCCGTTCCTGCATATCGTCGACCCGACTGCACAAGCGTTGCGCGATGCGGGCATCGATCGCGTCGGCCTCCTCGGGACGGCCTTCACCATGGAGCAGGATTTCTATCGAGGCCGCATGCAGGACCGGCATGGCATCGAAGTGGTGGTGCCCAAGGCGCCGGAGCGCGCGCTCGTCCATCAGATCATCTACGACGAGCTTTGCCACGGCATCGTGCGCGATGCGTCGCGCGTCGAGTACCAGCGCATCATCGCCGGCATGGAGGCGCAGGGCGTGGGCGGCGTGATCCTCGGCTGCACCGAGATCGCGATGTTGATCGGACCCGACGATGTCGCGCTGCCGGTGTTCGACACCACCACGTTGCATGCGCAGGCGGCAGTGACGTGGGCGTTGGCGTAAGGGTCGGCCAACGCGCGAGCCATGACTGCCGGCATCGAACTCCACGCATGACGAATGCCTTGGATCGAATGGACAACCCGCTTGTTAGCGCCTATAACTTCGTCAAAGCAAGCGACGAGGTTTTTCGCTGGCTGATTGATGTCGATGTCCGCGTTGATGCGGTCGCCGCGCAGCATCCGCTCGACTTTCAAGCAGCGGGTGACCCGCTTCGCAATCGAAGCGTTGCATGATTTTTTCCTTGGACATCGATGGATCGTCGATGTCTGGATGGAGTTGCCCAGCCCATGTCCCGCGCTCACGACAAGACTCGCAGAGCCTCACCCCTCGCACTGGTCCTCGGACTCTTGCTGGCGTCTTGCGCCACGACTTCGCAGAGGCCGGCACCGCCCTCGCTCCAGCCCGCCGATGCGCAGCAGACCATCGCCTCGCTGTCCGCAACCGGCGTGCAGGTCTACGTGTGCAAGCGCGATCAGAACAGTCAGTTGGCGTGGGCGTTGAAAGGCCCGCAAGCCGATCTCTACGATTCGTCCCACAAGCTCGTCGTCAAGCACTACGCGGGTCCGACCTGGGAGGCGACCGACGGCAGCAAGATCACAGGCAAGGTACTGCAGCAAGCGGCGAACACTGCCGAGGCCGGCAGCATTGCGCTGCTCCTGTTGCAGGCGACAAGCACCGGTGGTCCTGGACTTCTGGCATCCGTGCGCTACGTCCAGCGGCTGAAGACGCAGGGCGGCGCCGCGCCTGCTGAACCGTGCACGCAGGAGGGACAGGAAAGCCGGGTCCCCTATCGCGCCAACTACGTTTTCCTCGGATAGCCGGCGCTACCCTTTCGGGTGGTGTGCGTCCCGCGCCGTTCTGTCATTCTGAACCCGAACGTACCGCATCCCTTGAGGGAAGATGCGAAACGGGCAGCGTGAGACACGAGCGGTTCGTGTCGCCAACGGCAGGGGATTCATCATGCAGAGCGCATCGTCTGAAGGAAACCGGTTGCTCGAACTCTCCGACGGTCTCGCGAATATCGTCGAGCGGGTCGGGCAAAGCGTCGTCGCGATTCATGGCCGGCGCCGCATTCCGTCGAGTGGCGTGATCTGGCGCCAGGGCGTCGTCGTCACGGCGGCGCACACGCTGCGGCGCGACGACGGAATCGAAGTCACGCTCGCCGATGGACGCAAAGTCGGCGCGGTCCTCGCAGGGCGCGACGCCGGCACCGATGTCGCCGTGCTGAAGCTCGACGGCGTCGAGCTGGCGCCGCCCGAATCCGGCGATGCGCGCGGACTCAGGCCAGGCCATCTCGTGCTCGCGGTGGCGCGCGGCGACGGGGCGAGTACGCATGCCGATTTCGGCGTGATCGGGAGCGTCGGCGGTCCGTGGCGCACCTGGCGCGGCGGCCAGCTCGACGCGTTCGTCCAGCTCGACGGCGGTCTGCATCCGGGCTTCTCCGGCGCGGCGCTCGCCGACATGCGCGGACAGGTCGTCGGCATCTGCACGTCTGCGTTCGCGCGCGGCGTCGGCATGCTGATTCCGCACGCGACCGTGGAGCGCGTCGCCGATGAACTGCTGGCGAAAGGGCGCGTCTCGCGCGGCTATCTCGGCGTCGGCACGCAGCAAGTGAGCCTCCCGGATGCGTGGATCGAGAAGATGAAGCTTTCGTCGCGAGGTGGATTGCTTGTTAATTCAATTGCTCCGGACGGCCCGGCGGAGGCGGCCGGCGTTCTCATCGGCGACGTCTTGGTCGACATCGACGGCAAGGCTTGCGGCGACATGAGCGAACTGCACGCCGCGATCGGTGCCGTGAGCATCGGGAAGCCGTTGAAGATCGGGTTGATCCGGGGCGGCGAGCGTGTCGAGTGTGCGGTGATGGTCGGCGAGCGCCCGCAACGGAACGCGTGCCGCTGACGCCGGCGGGCCGGTCACATGCCGGATGAACCGATGGCACGCCTTGCACAAACAGCGCAGACCGGACCGCTCAGGGTCGCGGTGATCGCCGAATCGCCGCAGGTGCGTGCGAGCCTGCAAGCGCTCGCCGAATCGAGTCCGGCAATCGCGTTTGCGGGCGGCGCAGTCGACGCAGCCGCCCTTGCCGATCGGCTCGCCGGCGCGGCCATCGATGTGCTCGTGATCGACCTGGAGCCGTCCGCGAGCGACTCGCCCCCGCCCCCGTTCGACGTCGGATTTGCGCCATCGGCGTTCGTCCTGCTGACCGATGAACCGGACCTCGACTGGGTCCTGGATGTCCTGCCGGGCGATGCCGTCGCGATCTTGCCGCGCAATGCGCCGCAGGCTGAAATCGTCGCATCGATCGAAGCAACGGCTGCGGGCCTTTGCGTGCTGGCGCGGGACGTGTTCGGGAGGGTTCTGGGGGCGCGCAAGCCGCTGCGTCAGAGTGCAAGCGACGCACCGTTCTACGCGCTCACGTCGCGGGAGATCGAAGTGCTCGCGATGCTCGCCGAAGGGCTCGGCAACAAGGAGATCGCACGGCAACTCGACATCTCGGATAACACGGTGAAGTTTCACCTTTCGTCGATCTTCGGCAAGCTCGGCGCGACCAATCGGACCGAAGCCGTGATGCTTGGCATGCGGCGGGGATTTGTCATGGTCTAGGGGTGGACGCTGGCGCTTGGGGTTTGGATGCCGCTGGCGCTTGGGTTGGGTTGGGTTGGGTTGGGTTGGGTTGGGTTGGGTTGGGTTGGGTTGGGGTTACACCGTTTGATGCGCTCAGGCTCCCATGGAACTTGTATTCATGTCGGTTTATTTGCTCTGCCCCTGTCCGGGGCGGGACTCACTTTCTTTGCTGCTGCAAAGAAAGTAAGCAAAGAAAGCAGCTTCACAACGCCAATCCTTGCCATGCGCCGCTAGACCGCTCCCTCGGAGTGGTCCAACCGGGGGAGTGTC
>NZ_FCON02000246.1 GCF_001544535.1 Caballeronia choica
ATGCAAACGAGTTCTTTGGTCTTGACGAATCTCTCACAATTCCCATCAAATCACCCACAGATTGCGCCGAGGAACCATCTTTTTAATGGTTTTCCGGGCGCGAAGCGCCCGGCCCCCCGGCGACTTTCAACTTTTCCGCAACTCACACTTCGGCCGGCGTATCAGCAGACTTTCGCAAGTCGCCCAGAATCAGTTCTTTTACGCGCTCTGCTCGCCACGCCTTGACCCGGCGCTGCAATGTCCGTAGTTGTGCCTGACTTGCATACGCTTCTGGAAACATCGCGGTCAGCCGATCCATCAATACGTTGGCCGGCACAGAGGGCTCTGCAATCAGCCATCCTTCGATTAGAGGCCACGCGTCGGCGAACGGATCCACCCGACTTCTCCACCAGTGCTTTTCCTTGGGTTGCTTTCGGTGCGTCGGACGTGCCTCACCCTCCTTCCATGCCGAAGAAAGGCTGGCGAGGAAGACGGCAACGTCAGATTCGCCCGCTGGCGATGCTTCAGCACGCACGCCGTGGGCTGCGAAGTCGCTCAATGTCTGCTGGGCCGCTCGCATCTCCTGCAGCAGCCGCACAGGATCGAGGCCGTTGAACTGCGCCTTCAGTTTCTCTTTGATAGCTGGTTCGACGCTGTCGTGTGCCAGAAGCCGGTCGCACGGCGTCGCCGGCGCGAAGTAGACCTTGTGCACGCGTGCGCCGTCGCGCGTCTTGGACTTCAGCTTGAACGAAGGCTGGAAGAAGTTAACGTATAGCCGCGACGACGAGTACAGTTGCGCCAGCGCGTTCCTGGCATCGGCGCCGCTCAGCCGGCCATAACCGACCAGCCGACGCACGACGGAGCCGTTCTTCTGCTCCACCCAGGCCTGGTCGTTCTTCTTGTAGGCCCTCGAGCGCGTCTGCACAAGACCGCGACCCTTGCAGTAGTCGAAGACGCTCTGGTTCATGAACGCACTGTCGTTATCCGAGTCTACGCCAAGCATCGCGAATGACAAATCAGCGGCCACCTTGTCAAACGCTTCGATAACCAGCATCTGGTTGCGCGTACGCATGGCCACACACTCTGTCCAGCCGCTGGCGATGTCGGTCAAGGTCAATGTGTGGACGAACTCACCGTCTATCTTGGAGCCGCCGCAGTGTTCGACCATGTCGATCTCGAAGAAGCCCGGTGGCGGATCGCGCCAGTCGGCGAAGGTACGCACCGGGATGCTGCGCCGGATGGCCGAGCCAACCCCTGTGCGCCGTCTGCGCTGCCCATCGATGTGCGCACGTGCATTGGCCAGCATGCGATCGATGGTCGCTGCGCTGACCTCAGACAGTTTGGCCTTGATGACCGGATCCAGGTCGAGATGGCCGTGCCGTTCCATGGCATCAACCAGCTTCGGGATTAACGCCTTCAGTCGCTTGCCACAGACCCGGTCGGCCGCTTCCCACAACACCGTCAGCGCCTGGCGTACCGCCTCGTCATACAGCCGGTTGCGCCCGCGCGTCCCCTTTGCCACGCCGGGCTCTTGCCGCAATAGCCGAATGGCATGCTTGCGGTGATACCCGGTCAGAGCCGCGAACTCGTCGAGAATCCTGATCCGGTCGCCGAACGTCGCGCTTCTATACCGCAATTGCAATGCTGCGACCAACTCCTTGCGTGTCGTCATGCTGATTTGCCTCGTCACCTCGTGCCGCTCCCGCCGGACAATCCGACGGGTAGCAAACTACGTGAGGCAACAGGTCAGCGTGGGTTGCAATTCTGATGAGTCAATGCGCCGGCCAAGATGAATGTCGCTACGCCGGACAAAACCATTGTCGCCGCCCATCACTCATCGCGCACCTCCGGCTCGTGTACGACGGCGAACAGGCCGCGACGGTGTTGCCGCAGCAGTTGCGCCAGCAAACGCACCGTCTCCTGCCGGACCTCCTGCGGCAGGTGCGTCCACTGTGGCGTCTTCGGAAAAGGATGAAACAGGTCGAGTTGAGCGCCCGGTTGCGGGCTGGTCTGGCGTCGCATCAGCACCTCCTGTACGGAGCAAAGGATGGTGCTCGGCTTGTACCATATCGCGCTGCCCGGCAGCAGGCGCCTGCGCCAGCAGGTACTTCAGTTCCCTCAATGCTTCACAGCTGACGGCGGGAGACGTTGCCGAAGTCACGCGACAGCAGGCAACGGGATCGAACATCCATTGCGGCACCTCCAGCAAGCCCGCCGTGTGGACCGGCTCTCGCGCACAACGCAGCACTGACTCGCCGTTCTTCCTTTCTATCGTGGTAAAAATCCATACCGTATGCCCGTACCACGGATGCCAACGATACAGAACTTCCCTTGACTCGCTGATATGGGCGTTGTGTTGCCGGCTTGTACAACCAGAGTCGGCCTCATTCCAGGCTGGCCGATCAGACACCAGATGAAGCATACTTCGCCACGCTGCCAGCGATAAAATCGGCAGCTTGATTGCCCCAGCAATTCCACTTAAAAACTCGCAGATCCTGTCCGCACGAACGAGGCCACCTCTCTTTTAACGCGCCTTATCTGGCAAGAAGATTTTGAGAGAAGGGGGCATCGCCCACTCCCGTTTTCCATTATCAGCAGCCGCGGTTCCCGGTGAAATTGGGGTCGGATAACGAATACATCGAGAAAAGACGACGTGAACGCGCCGAGCGGGATGGGCTATCATCAGGGAATCGACCAACCGAGTAAGCGCTATGGGCACCCGACTGGATCCTTATATCCATGAGCATGACACGGCGGAAGAAGCTGAAGCCTTCGACCGTGCATTACGTGAGCGCGTCGAGCGCGCCATGAACAGCACGAAGCCGGGCGTGCCGCATGAGCAGGTCATGAAAGAGGCCCGCGCGCTTCTCAATGCGCAGCGCGCGAAGAAGGCAGGGAAACGCGATTGACGCCTTTGCCGATCATCTGGACCGGCGAAGCACGCGAAATCTTCCTCGAATACCTCTTCTTCATTTCCGAAAAGGACCAAGGCGCAGCAGAACGGTTGTTCGACCGAGTTGAGAATTCACTCGTCCCGGCCGCCTACTTCCCTTACTCGGGTCGGCCGGGCCGTGTCCCGGGCACGTATGAGATTGTTTCGCACCCGAACTACGTCACGGTCTACGCCGTGCGCGAAAACGGAATCGACGGCAAATTCATCTCCATCGTGGACTTCACCCACGTCAAAAAGCTTTACCCGCCCGGGTCAGATTAACTCCTTGAGCAGCTTACGCACCGTCCGACACTCCCTGCCCATTCTCGCTAATCTTTCCTTGAGCTGTTTTGATTGTGTCCAACTGCAGGATTGTTGCTCCGCAGTTTGGGGTAATCGTCCGGATCGTAAAATCTGGCGGTGGTCCCGTGAAGAGCCGCTTGCAGTAAGGCTTGGCGGTCCGGGAACTTTCTCGAATTCGGCGATTTGCAAGTTGTTGATCCACCTGGCCTTTCACGATCGAACCGCCAGGTTTCGCACGGAAAGTACGATAACCCCCTTTGTACTCGAGGATGGTCTCGCCAGCACAAATCCGAGTGACGGCGAAAACACCGCGACCATGAACGGGCGAGGTACGAACAGTAAAGCGACGCATTGGCATGGTTTCAACGTTGGACCGAGGTGACGCATAGACGACAGAAGCCGGCGAGCTCGGCATAATGTACCAACCTAGCTAATTCGTTCGCCATGCCTTCATCGACTGGCTGCCGTCGTTCGAAGCGAAAACTGTCCCGCGGGACACACGCCCGCTATCGAGAGCGCATCGTCGAGGTCCTGGGTGAGGCTCGCGGTCAGCACGTCATGATCCGGTCGATCGATCCCGATGGGCGCGAACGGCTCACAGCCGTGAAGATGGTGAATCTGCTGCCGCTCGAAAGTCAATTGTTCTGAGTCGGCCGTAACGCTCGCCTGCGCCTGAACACTGATTGACCGCGTCCTTAATGCCTTGCCGGCTGTGAACTTGACCGTCTTCGCGGCGGCAATCTTGATTGCTACGCCGGTTCGCGGATTGAGGCCCGGACACGCGTTTTTGCTCATCGAAATTTCTTCTACCTTCTACCTGGACCGACCGCCATCTTACCGAAACGAGGCGATGCCTGAACATCGGACTCGCACGCCAGGAAGAACTCGCGTAGTACCGGCGATTCGTCGTCGGGCGACTTGCCATTGCGGCCTGCTTCTTGTCTGCCTGAGTGCACCACTTCGCGCCATGCTCCTTGCGCCCTTTGGGCTCCGCGCCCGAGCGACGCATCCATCCGATGCGCCTCAACCGTCTCGCCATTCCTCAGTCACCGGTCATCGGGCATCTGCAACGAAAGCGCTGGAACGCACGACGCCTGCCGGCCGGTCGAATGCCATGGGGCAATCGCGTGGTGTGTGCCCTACGAGGCTTGCTACCGGGCGCCGCCTCGCCCACCGGGGCTGACACTGGCGAAAAACCCAGCTTTCCATGCGTGATAATTCGTAGTATCACGCATGCTTTTAATGCTCCGGCCTGAGATATCGCCTAGGAACCCGAACTTCCGGGATGGACGCCAGGACCGTCGTGTCCCTCGCGCAAAAAAGAACCGCTGAACTACTTGCCATGCGAAAATAGCCGGCGATCCCAGACAACCGGGCGCGGCTCGGAAACGACGAGTCGCGCAGCGTCGAGATGGGCCGGATTCACGAGAACGTTTTGCTCGGCGCGGGCGACAACTGAGGGAACCAGCAGCACCGCTGACCTCCCCTCTTCAAGCCACCGGTCACCTAACTGGCGCGCGATCCTGGCGTCCGCTCCATCCCATCCTGCGGGCAAGTCGTCCGCCTCGACGCGCTCGATTTCGACGCCATCGGGTACCATCGCCTCCACGTAGACGTGATGCCGCGGTACTTTTCCGATCCGAGCATGGACGAGAACCTCGAGCATCGCCCCAGCGAAGTTCAACCCGCCATAGATGACGGGGCGGCCTGGACTGTTGAGCCGGCCACCGACTAGCATAGCGCCCGTTCCGCTCCAGACAGGATGGCGACTGTCAGCGATTCGAAAAATTTTCAGGGATGTGTCGCGGACGGTTTTTCTTTTTCGTGTTGCCGTCACGCCGGGAGACCGTAGAACAGTGTCCACAGGAGTTCTTCGACCCGCCGGGCGCCCAGTTCCGTGAGTGCCACGTCGAGTGGCGAGCGTCCCTCGAGCATGGGATGCGGCGCATTAAGAAATTCTCGCGCGTCGTCCTCGCTGTCCCATACGTATTGCGCGGTCGCCACGATGCGCGCGAGCCGCTCGGTTTTTTCCGACTCGTCGGGACTGAGTCGATCGCGGCGACGCTTGAACGTTGCTTCCGGAACAATGCGCGACAGCAGCGCGCGGCGCTCTTCGGCGCTGCGCGTCGCATGTTCGACGCCTTCCTTCAAAGCGGATTTCGGCAGTCCGACCCGTACCTGCTCATCGAGTTCAGCGACGGAGTGAGGAACAGGCCGGAGCGCCATCACGGCTGCGATTTGCTCGGGCGAAACCAGGATCATTCCAACTCCACAGATCAAATGATGCCAATTGATGGCTCAAATGATACCGCGATTTCGATCGACCTTCAAGACCCGGCACGGCATCAAGCCCAACGCCCAATATCGTCCAAGCTCGACAGCGCCGCTTGCCCAAGCGCACTGAGATTCTGGCCCGCCGCAGACGTAGCAGGTTGCTGAAATACATGTCAGCAGAAGCCGCGTTCCTCTAACTGCGCGGCTATTGCGACGATCTTTTCGCATTGTGCAATTGCAACGCGCATTCAACGTCTTTGCGACGGTTTGAGGCTCGGTTTTGATGTCGTTACCGTCATTTGCGCCATTACGGACGGACTTGCCCCAGTGAGCGCATGCGCACCAGGTTGTATGCGGCCATATTCAAAACGAAGAGGTGGTCGACTTTCTCCAACCCCCGCATCGGGATCGGTCTTGGATTGGTGCGTCTGGTTGCTGCGCTTGCTGTCTCTGAAGTCGCCGCTACCGTCATCATGGTCTTTGTCTTCGCCATCCTTGCGCACAAAGCTCGGCGGCCTCAAATCTGAAGTGCAACACGGAGTCTAGTGTTTAGAGCCATCAGGCTGGCTCGCTGAAGCAAGCGTAGCGGCGAAGACCTCGAATGGAGAATGGAACGCGTGAGTCGCTCACGCCCAATTGCCGTGGCGGCCAAAAGAACTTGGACCGCAACTTTGTGTTCCCGTCGACAAGGTCATTCGGCTTTTTATTCGTTCACTGTCCTTTATTCGGGTGGCGTCCCGTCTCTATCGCCGGCGCGCACTTGTGCCTCGTTAAACGCACGCCGGCCTCACCCTGCGTTTCAACAGTTGTTCTTCGAAATATCGTGGGAGTGTGCTGACTATACGATGACAGCAAGGTGCCTCAAGCGGCCGAGCGCGCGGAGCATTTGAGGTTTTTCAGATCGCTAAGTGCTTCCGAACGCAGTCCATTCGCGCTCAGTAAGCGGTAGAGCGTGACACGCGAAATGCCGAGCTCCTGTGCCGCCTCGCCGAGGCGGCCGCGATGGCGCAGCAGAGCCATCTCGATGGCTTTTCGTTCCGCCTCCTCGCGCGCTTCAACGAGCGTCACCGTCGTGGCCTCAGCGTGCTCCTCCAGTTCCAGGTCTCGAGCCGTGATATGACGTCCTTCTGCCATCACGATCGCACGCCGCACGCGGTTGATCAGCTCACGCACATTGCCCGGCCAGCCGTATTTTTCGATGGCCGCGATGGCACACGGCGAAAATCCGCGCAGACGCCGCCTCGCGTCCTTCTTGAAGCGCTCGAGCATGTGTTTGGCAAGGAACTCGATGTCTTTGCCTCGCTCCCGGAGCGGCGGCTCAATAATCTGAAGCACGCAAAGGCGGTGGTAGAGATCGGCCCGGAAGCGCCCCTCGATCATTGCGGTCTGCATGTCGACGTGAGTCGCCGAAACGATGCGTACATCGACCGGCGTGGAGCTATGTCCACCCAGTCGTTCCACCTTGCGTTCTTGCAAAAACCGCAACAGGCTCGCCTGACTTTCAAGCGGCAGATCGCCGATTTCGTCGAGAAAAAGCGTACCGCCGTTGGCCGCTTCCACCCGGCCAATCTTGCGTTGGTTAGCGCCTGTGAAGGCACCACGCTCATAGCCGAACAGTTCCGATTGCAGTAGATGCGCCGGAATCGCGCCGCAGTTGATCGCGACAAATGGCTGATCGCGTCGCGTCGATCGTTTATGAATTGCAGCGGCAGTCAGTTCCTT
>NZ_FCON02000247.1 GCF_001544535.1 Caballeronia choica
GTATCAACGGCAACGAGTACGCCAAGTGCCAATTGCGCAAGCGCGGCATCGCCTTCGAGGCGCTGGACAACGGCATCCTCTCGTGCGAAGACCCCAAGGCGCTGCAGCGAATCTGCGATGGGCTGGATGAGCGCAAGATTGATCGGCTGCTGCGCAAATGGCTGGCACGACTACCGCATCCGTTTGATCGGCGCGACCGGGCCGCCGGTTACCGCTACGCGCTGTCGATCCTGCAGGCCGAGTTCGCGCTGACCCAGGTGCTCGATCGACCGGTGACAGGCCGCATCTTCTTCGAGCAGGTCATCCGCGAGAACCTGGACATCGGACGCCCGGGCCAAGTGCAACTGATCTTCGATCGCCGCGTCAATCGGCGCACCCCGGGGCGCTTTCGCACCCGGGTGATTACCGAAGGGGTCACCCCTTCGCTGCATGTGGACTACAAGCGTTCACGCATCAAGCAGTACCACAAGGAGGGTCAGGCGCTACGTACCGAGACCACCATCAACGACACCCGCGACTTTCGCGTCGGACGACTGCTGCGCAACTTGCCCGAGCTACGCCGAATTGGCTTTGCAGCGAATCGGCGCATGCTCGAAATCGAGCAGATCAGCCACGACTGTGCGTTGGGCGAAGACGCGTTTCAGGACCTGCAGCGTGCGCGCCACGTTCACGGGCAGCGCGCACCGGCGCTGCGCTTTGCCGACCCGAAGGTCCAGGCGCTGCTGCAGGCGCTGGTGATGTTCGTCTTCGTCGCGCGCGGCTTTACCAATCAAGACCTGCGGCAAGCCTACGCCGTGCTGCTGGGCCTGCGTCCCGGCGAAATCGGCCCGGGGCACATGAGCTACGAGCTGCGACGCCTGCGCTTGCACGGCCTGATCGAGCGAGTGCCCAAGACCCACCGCTATCGGCTCACAAATCGTGGACTGCAAACGGCACTCTTCTATACGCGCGTATATTCGCGCATCTTGCGCCCGGGCCTTGCATTGGTTAGCCCTCAGGCACCAGCCGCCTCGCCAGCGTCTTTGCAGCGCAGCTTCCGCACCGCGGAGCAGGCCGTCAACGCCTGGTGCGATCAGGTCAAAATCGCCGCGTAGAAAACTTGACTCGACTGCTACAAGATCAATTCAGTCAAGGAGTCTAGCTCGGGTTCAACACGGCGTCTGAGTAGTTTTCCCGGCGCGCAAGGCCGCTGGACTATATGCCAGTTCGCCCGCGCCCGATCGGGTTCAGTGAGCGCGGGCGGACCGTGTCGATGAGCAAGCACGGCATGCCCCTTGCTGCAATCCGATCGATAGTTTAACGGAGGATGTGATCGCGGGCGATAGTTCAGCCGGGGGAGGTCGTAAAGACGTCAGGCATTTACGATGTCATGCATGAGGACGGCAATAACAATTTTGAGGTGACTTACGTCGAAGGGAAGCATTTTCCGCCGACGCGAAGCGGTAAGGGCGCGCACTTCGATCTGAATTATGCCGCGACGCATGCCCACAGGCACGGCGAACTCAAGGGAAGCGATGCGCGCGGTGGCTAGCGTTTCCTTTTGACGGCACTGCGCGACACGGCGCATCGCGGCGGCGATGCCTAAGCGCGCTGGCGGCTTGCCATGCACGCAACGGTCACTTGTCGGGCGGTCACAGGCTATTTCACCTATTCATCGCGCGGCGGCGCAGGGAGCGGCATCATGGAAGATCAAAAAGAGCAGGACCGGATTCGCCGACGTGCCTATGACCTGTGGGAGCGGCAGGGAAGTCCCGAGGGACGCGCGGAAGAATTCTGGGAGCAGGCGAAGTCCATTCTCGCGGAAGAGGACTTGCAAAGCGCCAGTACCGCAAGCGAAAGCCCTTCCGATCCGAACGGCGGCTGACGAATGCGATGAACCGCGAGGCCCGAACATCGAGCCCCGCTTGCTCGGTCGCGGCCGCAAGGCCTCATACCGTCAACAGCGCGCCGGTTTGCGCGCGAGCGGCGCGTCCGGTAAGGTAGCGGACGCCGAGTGCCCAGATATAACCACGGTCCACGTTGCCAACTCTGCGGATACTGACGGTTCGTCGCAAAACCCTACGGGTTCGGCCGTCGGCCGACGCAGAGACTCGAACGGAGAGACCTGCGAAGGTACTTAGGTCAAACGCTTTTCGCATGCGCGGTGTTGCGATCGGGTGAGCCAGATCAAGGGATCGGGGCGGCGTGTCGCCTATCGTTCTCCTGTCCGGATCGATACACATGGTGAAGAGTATGAAGAGGTCAGTTGGGTGCGCAATGCTAGTCAGTTGTCTTGCCGCGTGTGCCTCGAATACACGCTGGAGTGAATTCGAACAGACCGAGCCATCACTGGTCGCGGCGCACATCTTTGCTTCGATCGAGTGTACCGGTCAGGAAGAATGCGGCATGCGCTGGCAGCGGACAAAGGAGTACGTGTCCCGATTCTCGGCGACCCGAATTCAGCACGCGGACGGCAACGGCATCGAAACTGCGCAACCTCATGAAGAGGGCGTAGTCTATCTGTCTGCGACGCAGGTTCCGCTCGACGGACCAGGTGAACGCGCCCGTATCAAGCTGAAAGGGATGTGCCGTGGGATGTACAAGGACGACGGTAGTCCGGGCTTGTTCTATGCAAGCTGCGCCAACGAGATTCGGAGCATCGAGACGAACTTTAGGGGCTTCGTGCTTGCGCCCGCATGATGATCACATGCAAATTCACGGTCGAGCGTAAAAACGGCTGGCAGCTCGCCGAATGGATCGGCGAAGCGACGCTTGACGGCGTGGAGCATCTTTTCGAGCGGGCACAATGGGTTGCCGAAACTGCGCGCGATGTACTGCGGAAATATGTTGTTGAACAACTGGGCGAACGTGAAGCGGCTCTCATCGTGGATGAGACTGGTTTCGTCAAGAAGGGGCAGCACTTGGCCGGTGAGCAACGCCAGATTAGTGGACCGCAGGCCGTATGGAGAACAACCAGATCGGCGCGTTACTCTGCTATGCCGGTCGTGGCGGCAGCGCATTTATCGACCGCGAATTGTATATGCCCAAGGCGTGGACCGATGACCGTGTGCGCTGCGAGGCAGCGGGCATTCCCGGGTCGGTGGAGTTTGCAACGAAGCCGCGACTCGCGCGAAGCATGCCTTAACGGGCGCTGGACGCAGGTGTGCCGTGCGGCTGGGTCACGGGTGATGAAGTCTACGGCAGCGACCGCCAGATGGGGTTGTGGCTCGAATCGCGCGGCCAGTCTTTCGTGCTGGCCGCGGAAAATGAACCCTTGTGGTGGCAGGGTCCCGACTACGTACGGGCCGACCGGATCGCCGACGCCCTGCCGGCACAAGCGTGGCGACGCCTATCGGCGGGTGCCGGCGCAAAGGGCGAGCGGCTATATGACTGGGCGCTGACCCCGCTGTGGCGAATGCAGATCGCCACCGAAGAGCGCTGCTTCGGGCATTACCTGCTGGTGCGGCGCACCCTTGATGAGAAACGTGAGCATGCATATTACGCTGTGCACGCGCCGCGCAGCAAGGTAACACGGCAAACCTCGGTCAACGTCGCGGCCCGCAGGTGGGAAATCGAAACCGGCTCCGAGGCGACCAAAGGCGAATGCCGGCTCGATCAATACGTGGTGCGCCGATAGCAAGGCTGGCACCGCCACATCACGCTGGCCCTGCTGGCCCATGCGGTACTCGTCACCCTGCGGGTACGCAGCAAAAAAACACCTGAGGGTTCGGTGCCGCTCAGTGTCCAGGAGATTCGCCGGTTGTTATGCCGTCTCATATGGCGTGGAGCTCACTCCATCGAATGCGTGCTGGCCTGGTCGACAGGGCGGCGCAAGCACCAGTAGCGCGCACGACAGTGTCACTAGCGGCGACGCGACTGCGTACCGCCAGTTTCTTTGTATCTAGGTTCGGGTCCCGTGTGCGTCAAATCTCCCAATCCCACCGTCTAGCCCTCCCGAACATTATTCCGATTGCGTTTGATGTTTCATCCCCGCTTGTGTCTCGAGGGCGGCGAGCCGGAAGTTCACAACCTCTGCGTGAAGTTTGATCGCCCGGATTACGAATTGGACGTCCGCATTTTCGCTCTTCGATGCAAGATCGTCGAATTCGGCCCAAAGTTTCGTTAGCTGTTCGGCACTCATGGCTATTCCTTATATATGTACAAGATTTGACGACAGGTCGTGCTGCCGTTGAAAGTTCAGTTGCGTCGGTACCCTCGACGAGGGTGTGATCAGGGCACACCGCACAGGCACCGCTTCATGGCGAATATTCATCGTTTGCAAATGTGCGCCCTTCGCGAGCCACGGGACGCGTTCCCGGCTGTCGCCGACGCTCGGACCGGATTTGCGTAGAGTCACCCACTGCTGGCCCCCGACCGTGCAGCCTCGACGGCCTTCTTCCGCTCTGCCCATGCCTCGGCCACCAGCCGCTCGCGGACTCTATCCGCGGCGCGGACTTTGGCCAGGTACTCCGCATCGGCGGCGCGGATTTCGCTTCTCATCTGCACAATGCTGTCGGTGCTTTCCGTCGCCTGAGCACCGGATGCGGCCGTGCCTTGAGCCCAGACCGGCGTCGTACCAACCGCCGCCAGTGCCATCGATAGAACCGCGAAAGATCGCTTCATGCTGTTACCCCCAGAAGTTGTGTCCGTCGATCAGGCGCGCCCGATCTGCGGCCAAGGTAAGCATGACGCTCGATTGCGTCGTATTCGACCATTGGGCGCGCCATGGAACGGCGCACATTGACCAGGATCAAGCTATACGATGTTGGCGGAGCGATAGGTATGGGCGGCGAACAGCTTTCAGTGCGTCCACGTGTCGCCGTCCTCTGCAATAAGCTTGTGCCGCACGGCATAGCGGACCAGTGCCGCCCCATGAGGGCATTCGGTTTTTTAAGATGCGCGCTCCGTATGTGCCAATGGTCTTCGCACTCAGGGACAGCGCGTGTGCGATGAATGTCGGCGCCTGGCCGCACGCAATGCGGAAAATACGTCAAGTTCGCGGTCCGTCAGCCTCTGATGCGGCAAGGTAACCGGACCTCCTTGCAGTGTCTGCGCAACGAGGTCCGCCGTCGTCAGGCTGAGATAAATACCTCCCGATGCGACCTTTCTGACCGCGTCGAGGAGATCGGCGCCCGACTGGTTTTCGTAACGAAGCCCCATACGCGAATCGATGCTGCAGCGCAACATGCTTTCAGCGGCACCAAGCGGATATTCAGTGGAAGCGCTTGCGGGCTGAATCGACAACATGTTCTAGCGTCGACGTGGAGCTGGCGAGATGACGAGCACGGTGCAGTGCTGTTGACGCAGATCAAATGCCTGATCATCCGATGATGTTGGAATGGAAGCGAAATGTGCAGACCTCTCTCATTGATAGGGCGGCGTACCGCGCATGTCCAAACCGCTAGGGTTACCGCCGATGTGCAGCGGATCTGGTCACACTGTCTAGCCAGCAGGGTAGCATTTCGAGCATCATCGTCGAAACTAAGCCGGTCGCTTGATCGCGAATCGAATGGAGACTGTTGTGAAACACATTGACCCATACAACCTCGGCCTCGACAAGAACAATGCGAATTTCGTTCCGCTGTCTCCCGTTAGTTTCATCGAACGTGCGGCCTTCGTTTACCCGAACCACGTCGCTGTGATTCATGGGGATTGGCAGATCACATGGAAGGAATGCTATGAGCGTTGCCGGCGGCTAGCTTCGGCGCTCAAAAAACGCGGGATCGGCGTGGGCGATACGGTAGCGCTGATGGCGCCTAACGTGCCAGCCATGTATGAGGCGCATTTTGCGGTGCCGATCATTGGCGCGGTGTTGAATACCCTGAACACCCGGCTCGACGCGGAAGCCCTCAGCTTTATGCTGCAGCATGGCGAAGCCAAGGTCCTGATCACCGACCGGGAGTATTCCGCAATCATCGAACATGCTCTGCCAATGCTCGAAGAGCGGCCGTTGGTGATCGACATTGATGACCCCGCGTATCAAGGCGGGAAGTTGCTGGGCGAAAAAGACTACGAAGCATTTCTCCTTGAGGGTGACGCCAATTTCCAGTGGTCATTGCCCGCGGACGAATGGGATGCGATCGCCCTCAATTACACCTCGGGCACCACTGGCAACCCGAAGGGGGTCGTGTACCACCATCGGGGCGCGTACCTTAACGCGGTGTCGAACATTCTTTCCCTGGGCATGCCACACCATGCGGTGTACTTGTGGACGCTGCCCATGTTTCACTGCAACGGCTGGTGCTTTCCGTGGACCATGGCAGCCAACGCTGGCACCAACGTGTGTTTGCGTCGCGTGGAAGCAAAGGCGATTTTCGACGCGATCAAGACGCACAAGGTCACTCATTTTTGTGCCGCTCCGGTAGTGCATAGCATGCTGATCAGTGCGCCAGAAGAAATGCGAAGCGGAATTGAGCATAAAGTGTCGGGCTGTATCGCCGGCGCCGCCCCGCCGGCCGCAGTTATCGAGGGCATGGAGCGGATCGGTTTCGACATTACGCATGTCTATGGCTTGACGGAGACCTATGGGCCCGCCGCCGTATGCGCCAAGCAGGCGGGGTGGAGCGGGTTGCCGCTGGATCAACGCGCTGAACTCAATAGCCGCCAGGGCGTGCGGGCACCGATGCAGGAAGCCATGGCGGTGCTGGATCCTGTCAATATGGTGCCGGTTCCCTGGGACGGCGAGACGGTGGGGGAAATCATGTTCCGCGGCAACCTGACCATGAAGGGCTATCTCAAGAACCCCCGCGCGACCGAGAAGGAGTTTGAACGCGGTTGGTTCCATAGCGGCGATCTGGCGGTAGTGCACTCCGACGGTTACGTCAAGATCAAGGACCGCTCCAAGGATGTGATCATTTCGGGCGGTGAAAACATCTCTTCGCTCGAAGTGGAAGACGTGCTTTATCGCCATAGTTCGGTGATGGGTGCTGCGGTCGTGGCTCGACCCGACGACAAATGGGGAGAGGTTGCCTGTGCTTTCATCGAACTCGAGGAGGGGGCGCAGGTCACCGAATCGGAGCTGATTGAATTCTGTCGAGAGCGCATGGCCCGTTTCAAAGTGCCGAAGAAGATCGTCTTCGGGCCACTGACGAGAACCTCGTCGGGCAAGATCCAGAAGTTCGTATTGCGCGAACAGGCCAAGGCGCTCTAACAGGTTGCTGAAATACATGTCAGCAGAAGCCGCGTTCCTCTAACTGCGCGGCTATTGCGACGATCTTTTCGCA
>NZ_FCON02000248.1 GCF_001544535.1 Caballeronia choica
TCATGCTTTTCAAAGTACTCGGCTGAACCGGCCATCACATAGAACGAGCGCGGCTCAGGGGTGAAAACCGCGTAGGCGCCCGTCAGATGTGCGCCAAAATGCTTCGCGAGGCGCAGGGCGAATTCGAGGCGCGGATGCGCGCGCTCGCTCGCGTCAAGGTGAACAACGATGCTCTTGTAGCCCATCGAGGTAGCTCCGGTTGTTGAATAGCGCTTGAGTGCTTTGCTCTTGTTTCGAGTCTATGGGCCGCGACGCAGCGTCCGTTGACGCAGATCAAGCACTCCGCGGTTCCCGGGCTTCGTCCATTCCGATTGATGCAGGTCAAGGAGTGCGGGAGCACGGCGCATAGATTGAGACTCGGGGCCCCGGCAGCCGCCCGGAAAGCAGATGACATGGAGATTGAATTTCACGACTCTTTCGACGTCGCCCGTACGAACGTCTCCGAGACAGTGAGCCTCTGACAGTTGGGCGTGGGCGTGACGATGCGGAACCAGACGGTCTTTGGCAAAGCCTTCGCCGAGGAGACCACCACGTCGTCCAGGCGCGTCGCCCTGGTGACAGGCGGAATGGGCGGCCTCGGCGCGGCGTCAGCCGGCGGCTGCATGATGCCGGGCTGACCGTTGTGACCAGACTTTCGCAATGCAACGACCACGTTGCCAAGTGGCCTGCGCAGGAGAGCGATAACGGTCGTCGATTTCACGTACAAATGGGATGCCGCGGACTTCGACTCCTGTGCAGAATGCGCTCAACCCGTGATCAACGATCTCGGAGTTGTCGACATGCCCATCATTGTCGGGACGGCCGAGCGTGGTTTCCGGGCGCATCGTCAATATCGGCTGCACAACTGGAAGAAAGACGCGGTAGAAAGCCTGAGTCTCAGGCTTATGTTGAATGGCGGAGCCGATCATGAATTCTGCAACCGAACACCAAGTCAACACCGGTCTCAATCGGATCTTGCTGTGCATCGATTCGACCACTTCATCAAGACGGTTGGCGGCTTTCGTCCGCCATCTCGCGACCGAAAAGACCCAGGTGCACATCGTTGGCGTGCTGGAAAATGCGCGCGCGGTCCTTCCATTAGGTCCGCTCGCTGCGTTCAATCTGAGCGCGGCGCATGCGCAACTTCTGAGGGCGGTGAAGGCAGGATGTCTCGCAGCGCACGAGTGCCTGACCGCGTCCGGCGCGTCAGTTGATAGCGAGATCATCGATCTTGTGAAGGACGGAGGCGACGCGGCTCACGCGTTATCGCACGAGGCACAGAAGTGGCAGGCCGATTTAATGGTCCTCGGCTCGCGTCATCATCGCGGACTGCTTCGCTGGGTCGAAAGGGCGGCTTCCGCGCCGGTGCTGAAGATCGCGGGTTGCGCGATCCTGGTCGTTCCCGGGCAATGCGAAAGGGACTGGAGCGGCAGACCGCAGCGGATGCTGTTCGCAATCGACGGCAGTCCCGCATCGCTGGAGGCGCTGCGAATCGGCTCGAAGCTGGCGGCGGCGGACGGGCTGCTCAAAGCGATCTATGTCGTAGACCGTGCAGCGAGAGTGACCGACTTCGTGCCGCTCTCCGTGCTGCAAGACGCCTTCGTGGAAGAGGGAAAGGTAGCGCTTGAGAAGGCAAGGGAGGTCTTCGCGCATTCGCGTGATGCTGGCGGCGTCATGCTCGATGCGGAGCTTGCAGAAACCGAGCTAAGCGGCGACGACGTGGCGCACGCCATCGCGCGAGAAGCAACGCGCTGGCAGCCGGATCTTCTCGTCATGGGTACACACGGCAGACGGGGTGTCGCTCGCTGGATGCTTGGCAGCGTTTCAGGACGGGTCGCAGAACTCACGCAGACGCCGTTGCTGTTGGTGAGGAAAGACGATAGTCGATGACTCTTTTCGGCGCGTATCCACCGAAGGACCCTCTGACTCCGGTGTCTGATCACGAATCGCGTCTTGCACGCTCGCCCGGCTTCGACCGGCTGACGCGCATGGGTTCGAGTTGTTTGACGCAGGTCAAACGGTCCAGGTTGCGCGGGTCTAGAGTCATTTCGTGGACCCGCAGTTTCAATGCGAGCCGTCAGGTCGGGTCAGATCTGCGCAATCCTGGCCCGTTGTTTTGTCGCGGTTCAAAATCTTGAAGGAGATGTGCGATGAGCAATTTGTCTCGTTTTGATCCGTTCTCGATCGAACCGGTATCCGAGATGTTTCAGGGTCTGTTTCGCCCGCTGCGTGGTATCAGCAACGAGGACGCGCCGCTCGCGCAGATGAAAATCGACGTCACCGAAAATGACACAGCGTATCAGGTCAAGGCGGAGTTGCCGGGCGTCGACAAGAAGGATATCGACGTGAAAATAGACGGAAATGTCGTATCGATCAACGCAAAGGTGGAACGAGACAGGGAACAGAAAGAAGGCGAGCGCGTCATCCGCCGCGAGCGCTATGCGGGCGCAGTCAGCCGGTCGTTTTCGCTGGCGAGCGACATCGACGACGCGACCGCGACCGCCCAGTATCAGGACGGCGTGCTGTCGCTGACGTTGCCGAAGAAGACTGCGTCAGAACAGAAGCGTTTGCAGATTAATTGAGACCCACGAGCGCGCGGTGCGTCCACGCGCTCGTCAAGTATCGGAGAGAGGTACGATGAAAACGGATCGCAAGTTGAAAGAGGACGTGGAAGAAGAGTTGGACTGGACACCCGACGTGAACTCGACGGGCATAGGAGTCGAGGTCGAGGACGGCGTGGTGACGTTGTCAGGTCATCCGTCGAGCTATTCAGAAAAGCTGGCGGCGGAGAAAGCAGTGCAGCGCGTGGCAGGCGTGAAGGCGGTCGTCATCGAAATGGAAGTTCGCCTCCCTCACTCCGATGTGCGCAACGATGCGGACATCGCCAGCGCTGCCGATACTCTGTTGCGCTGGACCGTGGGACTCCATGAAGGGGCCGTGAAGGTCCAGGTGGAAAAGGGTTGGGTAACGCTGCGTGGGGAAGTCGACTTGGCTTTCCAGAGCCAGGTCGCCGCGCGCAGGATCTCCCACATGCGAGGCGTCACGGGCGTCGCGAATTTGATCGAGGTCCGTGCCCACGTGGCTGCGGGCGACGTCAGCGAGAAAATCGGCCGAGCGCTACAGCGGCACGCCGAACGGGAAGCAAAGCATATCGCGATCGAAGTGCAAAACGGCACCGTCACCCTTGCCGGCAAGGTGGGTACCTATGCCGAACGAATGGCCGCAAGGGGCGCGGCGTGGTCCGCACCGGGTGTTCACGCGGTGGTCGATAATCTCGAGGTCGAATGATGGAGTTCCGCCGTGCGCCTCTCCGGTAAAGTGAACTGCGTGACCCGAGTGGCGCCGCCGACACACACGAGGCGGAGGGCAGGTTCGGACGCGATCAAGATCGAGCATCTCTGCTCCGCGGGGGCGCGTCGAGCATAACGAGGTATCGAGAGGCAGTGCCGGCATGTGTTTTGAAAAGCCGTGGCGCGTGGCGAAGCCCGCTTTCTCTTCCTGAAATTGAAAGCAGCGCGCAATCGCGCGGAAACGCTCGAACGAAGATATGTCATGTCGCTATCGCAGATCGAAGGGATGTAACGGTTGATGTGGACTGTCATACGATCCCGCTAGAAAGGAAGAAGACTGATGAGCACCAGGAACACAATTGCCGAGAACACAGCGCCCGACGATGCTGCTACTGGTTTCCAGCGAATCCTGCTGTGCGTCGACTCGTCAGTCGCGTCGGAGCGCGCAGCGGCTTTTGTGCGGAATCTGTTGGGAGCCGGCGCGCATCTACGGATCATCGGCGTAATGGAGAACCCACGGATCCTGATCCCAATGGCGCCGCTGGCGGGCCTCGATTTGAGCGCGGCGCGTGGCGAGTTGATGGACGACATGCAAAACGCATTGGCGAAAGCGCGGGCATCGTTCGCTCATCTTCCTGCCGCGGCTCAAGCGCAACTCATCGACCTGGCGAAGCACGGCGGGGACGTCGC
Source organism: Caballeronia choica (assembly GCF_001544535.1). Taxonomy (GTDB): domain Bacteria; phylum Pseudomonadota; class Gammaproteobacteria; order Burkholderiales; family Burkholderiaceae; genus Caballeronia; species Caballeronia choica. The sequence goes on from NZ_FCON02000248.1 coordinate 3,960, forward strand.
ACATGCAATGGTGGATGCCGCTCGGGACTTCGATGCGGACCTGCTCGTGCTTGGGTCACGTCAGCATCATGGTCTGCTGCGCTGGGTCGAAGGAACCGTCTCGGAGCCGGTTATGCGGCTTGCCGCGTGCGCGATCATCCTTGTGCCGGCCCACGACGAAAAGCAATCGAACCACGCACCGCAACGGCTATTCTTCGCGATCGACGGCAGCGAAACGTCGCAAGAGGCGCTGAGGATCGGCGCGCGACTGGCCGGGCCTGGAGCGCAACTGAAGGTTATCTATGTCGTCGACCGCGCGATCCGTTACAGTGACTTCGTGCCGATCCAATTACTGGAAGATGCCTTTATCAAAGAGGGAAACGCATCCATTGCCAAAGCCCGCGAGGTTCTGGCTGAGCTTCCGTTCTTGGCGCTGGCGCATGTCGAGACATCGATCGCCAGCACCGATATCACAAGTGACGACATTGCTCACACGATCGTTCGCGAAGCAACCGCTTGGGGCGCCGATTTGGTCGTGATGGGAACGCATGGCCGGCGAGGCCCGGCACGGTGGATGCTTGGCAGCGTAGCAGGCCGGGTTGCGCGGATGGCTGAGAGCCCGTTGATGCTCGTGCACAAGTCAGTCTCGTAAGCGGCGTGGATCGATGAGCGTCCGTGCAACGGCAGTAACGTCCGCTCTGGTGAGTATGCTCGCACGCTCACGGCTTGCGAAAGGGACACCTTCATTTGTTCATTAGAGAAGGTGCACCGCAAGCAAAGGGACGAGCGAAATCAGTCGTACCCGCATGCGTTTCAAGCTTGTCGAGCTTACCTCACCCGCGCTTGCGCGCGCCTCGCCACAAGTGTCCTTGTCGCGCGGGAACGCGGACGACAGGCGCACTACATGTCCACCAAAGAATCGAAAACGGCGAAGAACCGCCTTCCACGAGTCGCGCGCGCGTTCGGGTAAATCATGTACTGCCGACCGGCGACGCGACCGAGGCGGGAGGAACCCCCCAACCCAAGGGAACATAGACGCACCCACCCGGAGTTCGACAGAAATAGCAAACGATTCCAGCGTTACGTCAGCCATGATGTGCAGCGGCAGACCTCCCGCGTAGCTTTCCGTACGTAGCCACGGCGTTTGGCCCGCGTTGATGTCGAGCACGCTTCGGATATGACCGTCGCGACCCGCATCGGGCGTGAACAGTGGTCCGTCGAAAGCAACTTTCAGGATCTGATCGGGCGCATCGTCGTAGGGATCTCCGGCTGATTCCTGATAAGGCGCGCGCTCCCAGTACTCGCCCCATTGCTGATCGAGCGGGACCCGCGTGAAGAACGCCCAGGGTGTACGCACGAAACAGAGGCGGTATGCGTGCCGCACGCCGTCAAGATTAACGAGGAGTGACATGGCTCTGCTGGCTTCCCGGTTTGTCGAATGTTCCAGTATGGACTATGTACGCTCGCGGACGGGCCGCTCTGATCTGAATTAAACGCCGTGCGAAGCAGACTCGCTGCTGCGCCGTTATCGGCGAGCCCTGAGATTCGATGCCAACAATCGGTAGTCCAACGAAGTGCGCGCTACCATTGCGTTTCCTCACGTTCGTCGTGCAACCCGCCCGCACGGTGCAGTCGGGCGAGCAAAGGCTTCCAGTAGGCGGGCTCCTCGAACGAGGCGATGGGTACATCGGTAGCGAACACGACCGTTGAAGAAAGTTCTTCGCGAGTCAACGGGTCCGCATTTTCAAGCTGCCGCGCAAGGACGGTTTCGTTCGCGTCGGAGGGCTGATATGCGCCCATCGAACGCTCGCGAACGCGCCTCTGCAAGCAAGATGGAGCCGCACGGAAATCAAGGATCACGAGGGGCAGCTGCATCGAGCGCGCAAGAGCGGCGAAGCGCGACCGATGTTCGTGATGAAGGAAACTCGCATCGACGAGGGCGCAATAACCCGCCTCCAACACCTGGTGCGTAAGACTCAGCAGTGTGGCGTATTGGAAGTCGACGGCTTCGGGAAGGTATGCGTCACGTGACAGCGCGCGCTCCAGGAGCGGCGCAAACGGGGCGGGACGCTTGCGCTCGATGTCGCTCGAAGGCCTTATTGCACCGATGAGCGGTGCGAGAGCCGCGCTCGCGGCAGATTTGCCCGAGCCGGAATAGCCATGGCAGAGCAGCAGGCACGGCTGCCTTTCCCGCACCGCCTCGAGGGCCCATTGCAGGTACCTGCTGGCGCGCGTTCGGCCGTCTGCACCTTCTGCGTTGCGAGCCTTCAACGTCTCGACGAGCGCTCGCACCAGTGCGCGATAGACGATGTACAGGCGGATAGCGCGCAGTCCGGCGAAGTCGCCCGTCGCGCGGAGCCAGCGATTCAGTAGTCGCGTCCCGAGATCGGGGCGGTCGTGAGCGTGGAGATCCATGTAGAGGAAGGCGAGATCGCTGATCACATCGATCCACCGCAGAGCTTCGCTGAACTCGATGCAGTCGAACATGAGCACATTGCGCCCGGCTAGCACGACGTTCTCGAGATGCAGGTCACCGTGGCACTCGCGTACAAAACCCTGTGCACAACGCGCGTCGATGTGCTCGGCGAGTCGGGCAAATTCCAACCCGCACCATGCGCGTACCTCCGCGGCGACGGTCTCGGCGGACTCGCGATCAAGCGCGGCAAGAATTGCGTGCACCTGCGTTTGGACTTGGTCGGCCAACCCGTAGGCGCGACGAGGCGGGCTCCTGGGGGTGCAGCGATGGAAGTGTGCGAGTCGGTCCGCCGCGCTCTCGATGATGTCCACGCCGAGTTCGCCGGCTGCGAGCAGGTTTGAAAAGACGTGTCGCTCATTGAACCGTCTCATCGTGACGGCGTAATCTACTGGGTGTCCCTAGGCGTTCAGCATGCAGGTGCGCCCGACGCGCACGATCGGTACTACAGCGATATAGATTGGCTCGGCGAGGCGCCGGTTCAGTCGGCACTCTTCATGACAGGCGCGGCGCCTGCCTTCGATGCGCGTGAAATCGACGAAGCCCAGGTCGACTGGCTTTTTTATCTTGGGAAGGTCTGAACAACCCGTTTTCTGCTCTGGATATCTAACTGGCACACTCAGAATGAAGATTGCATCGTCATTTG
>NZ_FCON02000249.1 GCF_001544535.1 Caballeronia choica
TCGACGCAGAACTGCTGTTCGAATCCGATGAGTGGCGCGCGGCGTTCATTCTCAACAAGCAGAAGCCGCCCAAGACGTCACCGCGCCTGAATGAGGCCGTGCGGCTGGTCGCCATGCTCGGCGGCTTCCTGGCTCGCAAAGGCGATGGCGAACCCGGCGTCAAAACGATTTGGCAAGGCTTGCAGCGGGTGATGGATTTCGCCGCTGGCCTCAAGTACGCCCGCGAACTACACGAATGAGTTGTGTGTAATCAAATGGGGTAAGCGCCCTGGCGGGCGCTTTTCCCACTATCATTCGCCAAACAATGGCTGGCGCTGTGCCGACCGTGCGCATTGCCCTGTCGAGCAAAACCGGGCAGGGCGGATTTTCAGGCAGGACGTGGATCGAAAGTACTGGGCAGTGGTGCCATCTCCGGTAAAATCGTGCGAACAAGACCTTGCAACTCGCGAACAAGTTCAATCTGGTCCGCGTTCTCTATGCGCTTCTGAAGAACCTTTTTTATCGCGAGTTCCATCTCACGACGGTATCGAAGTAGCAGTTCAGCGTCTCTGCACTCGATGACGAGGCGGTTCGGTCCCCTCCCCTTCTTTATACGTACGCGAAAGAAATTCGACGGGCGAATGTGTTCAGCCCTGAGTTCGGTCAGAATGTTTTCAGCCGTGCGACCTGCGACCTTGAACATCGGTTCGACCCTTCGCGCCCGAACGAGCATCTCATCAGCACCCAACTCATTTTTGAGCGCAAGAAGCCTTCTTCCGATCGCGAAGGTGAGATCTGTTTCCCAAAAAAGATAACGGACGGCATCTGGAATTTGGCCGATTGCAACGGCGTCACTGATGTGACGTCGAGAAACGTTGAGCACCCGAGCGCATTCGCTATACGTATTCCATTCCCCTTTTGTGATACCGAGGTGGTAGCGGTCCAGGATGCTTTTAGGTAAATCAAGCGACCTTGCGGCTATTTTACTGTCCTGGCCAGACCAGCGCAAAGCGCGCTTCGATTCAGATATCTTGCCCTTGACAATGCCGAGCACCGTTTTCTTTGTATATTTGCTCCCGCAAGCTCCGCTCCGTTGAATGCGTTGAAGCACCGTCGCTAGGCCATCACGCATAATCACTTCGCGAATCACCCGGACCGTGTGGCTGGTGACGTCGATCTCGTCTTCGAACAAATCGCGGACTTCCGCTGGCAACGCGCGTAGTTGCAGTGCAAACGATAACTCGGCCTGACTGACCCGAAGCGTTTCCAGTGCACCGGTTTGCGTGGTCCATCGTCCCTCGTCGAGCCCCTGCTGATACCGGTTGGCGACGATCCGGCAACTCCGCCTGCTTATCAGGCGGTATGGTCTTTTTTTCCCCATTGTTTCAGTCTCTTGTCGCTCATGATTTCGCTTTTCCATGAAAGCTTCTTCATAACAATACGCGATTTTTTGACAGAATGGCGGCGGAATGGCGATCGAAAAGCTGCGTCTTTCAAAAAAAGCGCGAAGTCATTTCGGCGAGCGGAGGCTAAAGGGTTTAAAGACGGAATATCAAGCAAGGACAAGAAAGAAAGTTGCGCGATGAAACCGCCCGCGACGAGTTGGCGTTCTTCGAGACCACCGGCCTCGCCGATGCACCTGACTGAACAAGCCCGCAGGGAGCTCGCCGCTCTTCTCCCTTTTCTTAACGGCGCACGCTGCTGGTGGTCGCTGCGTCGCTTACGACGTTTCGCGCTTCGCTGTCGTTACATCCCCGTCGCATCTTCTTTCTCGGCTGCTTGAACTGCCCGCAGCGAATAAGCGCTATCCAGGTAGCAGATCTTGAATCTGGCTGAAAATATTCCTATCAATTTGTTTTCGTTGAGAAAAGCTCCCATTTTTGTGAAATCGATCCCGTACATCCAGATGCCCAGCTTCCGCGATATCGACCCCTAAAAGTCGTGGTTCGGCTCGATTCCAGGAGATGGCCCGACAGTCGCTCGTCCGAAAATCGCTGTCCTCTGGGCAACGCATGTGCTGTCGACGGCCGCGCTCGGCGAGACCGTGTGCGGTCTTTTCGCTGACCTTCTGCATCTTCTTTTCGGTATAGACTGCAATCGATAACGCCTTGTTTGGTAAGCAAAAGCGGAGGCTTTTTGCGATTTGGTCTCGGGCCGCGCGCTCACCCATATTTCGCAAAGGCTTCGGTCTTCGACGTTGCCGGCAGCCACATAATCTCCTGCAGGCCACGTACGCCACGCGCCGTACATCTGATTCACCCGCCGGAGTTTGAGTTCGAGCCACGCTCTCGACTTGTGCCAGGCCGCTCGTCAATCACCGATTTCGTCCGAGCTTCGGGCGTAAATGCTTTGCCCTTTTAATTGCGATATTGCCGGTGGAATGCCTCATCGCATCCTTGAATGAACGCGTGAAGAAGGTGACTCCGACGCCGGAAGCAAACGCCTGTGGAAGTGATGACTTCGGCGACTCGCTGAGACGCGGAAATCGCGCGAGCCCCAACAGAGCAAGCAGCGCCGTGCTCAGACTCCGGTTGAGAACAGATGACCCCTCGTGTATCCGAGACGCGGCGCCCGGTCGGTGAGCCTTCGCCAAAATCCAATACAGGGTGCGCCTGCAGAGGCGCACTGACCGATACGGAAAGGACTATGTAAGACGGCACGTGAAAAGCTCGCAAAAATCGCGGTCTTTGTTCCACACGAGAGCTATCCAGATAGCGCTCATAGTGCTTTTGCCGCGCTGACTGCGACTCGTTCCTTGTTGGCCCGAAGTGCGCTAATCAAGGAGACCCATGGCTTATCGGCGGTCGCCACGGCGGATCAGCAGTAAGCGGCCAGAGAGCCTGTCGTGACGGACGGTGGGACCGGGCGGCAGATGTGAAAAGGTTGTCGGTTGTGAGGCAACAATGTCGCTCGCCCTATGAGTGGGGAGCGCATCAGGACGCCAGTTGCGGACCCTGGGTGTGGTCGAGACGCAGATATGCGACACCGCCTCGATTCACCACACAGTTTCAACCGCACACCGGTTCCCTCAGCGGACAGCAGGTCGGCGACAAGCCCGGTAAGGATAGTGCAGCCGACCGCCGACGACCTGGACACGTAGGTCAAGTCTTCCGTGTGCCGACCATACGGCAACGGGTGCCGCGGTCGCGTACGTCGCAGGGATTCGCACCCTTCATAGCTGCATAGCCGGACGTCAGTCCCACCCATCGTCGAGCAGCAGCATCTGTCCTGTCGCCGCCTGGCCAATCGGCCGAAGCACTGCGCTCGCGTCGAGAGGGCATGGCGCTCCGTCCGTGGGAGTTGCATCTATGGGAAATGCATCCAAGGGTGCGGGGTCCAGAGGGGTCGCATCGCGAGGAGCCACCTTTGTGAACGCTGCGTCTGTAGGCGCTTGGCACTTTGCAAGGATACGGTAAAGCGCCTGCCTGGAAATCTTTAGGCTCTTGGCCGCCTCCGACTTGACACCCCTTGCAGCAACAACCGCCGCAATGACCTGCTCGGGCGAGACGACAGGTCGGGATAGACGTTCGACGGTGGCGAACGTCGAAATGTAGGCCGTCGCCTTCGCGGCGAGGCTATGCCCGGCCGCCTCGACAAGTCGTTGCATGGCCGCCTGATGAAGCTCAGGATCGGGGCGATGATCGGCCCGTTTGATCGGTGCGGGAACGCCGGTCACCGCCTCATACATCCTTTGCAGGTAAGCATGACGCAGGCCGTGCACCGTAATGCCTTTGGCACTTCGCGTGATCCCCTCCTTCTGCAAGACATGATAGAAGTGGCGATACCACTTCTTGAGCGACCAAGGGTCCGGGATCATCGACCCTGTGCGCGGATTGGAGAGCCTCGCCGCCCGAATGATTACCTCGTACTGCCATTCGGCGTCGATCGGGATAAGCCGAGGCCTTCCGCCCTTGGTGCCGTCGATCACATGAAGATGGCCCGACACACGTAGACATTGCAAAGGACGAAGGAGCATGCTCTCTTGCGCGCGCAGGCCAAAAGTGGCCTGAAGCTCAACCTGCATCGCGACCCAGCGGTCGCAGTCGCAAAGCCGTGCAATCACGTCGTTGACATCGACGTTGGCCGCCTCCCAAGACTTGTCCTCTTGCGCGATGTAGTAGCGACGATATCCATCGGGGCGCTTGATATAGTCATCCACCGTACCTACGAGCTGATGCTTCTTCATCCAGACGGCGAGCGTTCGCCAGTAGGTCAGCTTGTTCTCGACCGTACCTGGCGCCTGTTCCTTCTCGCTCACCCAGAGGTTGACCAGGTAGCCGATGTGCTTTTCCGACAGATTCCATGGCGACTGGAGTGCGAAGCCGCCCTTTCGTAGCTCGCGGAATCCCGCGATGAGACTTTGGACGCGGTACTTTTGGGTTTTGATAGAGATTGCGTTGGATGTTACGCGAGTCTTGCTATGGGCTTTCGATAAATGCTGTTGGAATAGCTCAGTGAGTTCCTTCGTAAGCCGCTGCGGCAGCCCGGCGTTGTCCATCAGGGCCGAGAAATTCAGTTGGATTTTCACAGCTGTTGTCTGAAAAGCGACGTCTCACCTATCAAGAGGACGCCGCGGGTGGGTGGGATGCTGCACGCTTTGCTTTCCGGGATCTTAGAGATCAGATTTTCGATTCACCCGGCGCAGGGAAGCACTGCCGCCTGATGATCCTTGCTCCGGATAAATCCGGCGCATGGCTACTTGACCGCGGGGCAACAGCCTGTCGAGCCAAGCAATTCTTGTTGCGCTTTTGGGTATCGGCAGCGCGGGCCGACAGATAGGGATGAAGAAATCCGCACCAAGGGTGCAAGTGATTTCCCGTCTTGGGAGCTTGACCATCACGGTCGCCTTGAATGGGACCGCGTGCGTCGGGCTTGGCGTGATTGCCGTAGACGAAAGGAAGAATGATGCTCGCACTGTCCGCGCGAAGTCGTTCTCAGTCGATGACGAATTGCGTATCGGTCAAGGAGCCAGCATCCTTGCGGTTCTTATAGAACTCAGTTTCCCGCATCAGACGACTAGCCTGATTGGCAGCGCCGCTGCCGCTTTGAGAGATCGCACCTGTCGAGTGCCGAAGATACAAATGGAGTGCGCTGCACTCGGGTCGATGCGTCAGTGACGCGGATAGGTAAATAGGATATTAGGGCTTTCTGAGCGTGAAGATGGATGGAAAGCTCGCGATTTTGTGGTGTCTTTTGCTCGGCGCCTTGCAGTTGGGCTACAGCTTGCCGCCCGTGTAAGAACCTATTGCAGCCCCGCGCTTTGAAGGTGGCGATTCTCGGAATCGAGAGCGAGGCGCGCACCATAACGGTCGGACAAGTGATCGCCGAGGTCGACTTTCAGCGCCCAGGCGTACAGACATGGGAGTGCCACGGGCAACTCGATGATCGCCGACAAAGTGCCTCTGCGAGGTCGTCGGAGCACTGCAAAACACGAAAACACGCGTCGCGGGAGCGGTCGATAAGCGGTAAACGACAAGGGCGGATACCGCAGCGTGATTGGAAACAGCGCCCCGAAACCGCTCGTTGAATCGCTTAACGTGGGGCCGAACACGTTGACGCGATGATCGCGCCGGGTCCGCGCATAGTCAAAGTCGAGCGGCACAAACTTGGCGTGATAAATGGCACCTTAACTCGCAACGCGTCGCGAAACCGGCGCGGCGCTGCTCGACACTTCGATATCATACGGCGCGTTGATATCGCCGGGTCACTACAACGAGCCCGTGCGGCCAGTGCATGAACGCCGTGAGGCGTGTTTTGTCATGTCCGGCCCACAGAGGCGGTTAGCCTGCCAAGCCGCGCTCGTCTACCACTGGCGCGACCTGTATACTTTGTAGCACGGGCGCCACTGCTATCTGGTACTTCGGCACCACGTCGCGGCGCACTTCGTCGTCCGGCAGTCCGCGATGCATCACGCTGCCCGAGCTGCTGAGCACGCTACGAGGCGCAACGTCTCCAAGTGTATGGCGGCGCCGATTGACTACGCTAATAGCGCGGACCAGGATCCTTTCCTCGGTCGCGACGTAACTGCCTGTGCAGACTCGCGTTACATGGGCATACAGCGAGGCCCGCGCTGTTCCACTTATCAGCTCTCACACCGAACGGCAAACGTCCTCCGCGCGCGGCGTCAGGGCGCTCAATTAAGATGCCTTGCACAAGCGCGATTTCCTGCTAGCAAAGAGCCGCTGTTCGGACCCGGTTTCCCGTCCGTCAAGGGTTGCTACCATCTTCCACGAATCCGCGTCTGCGCTCCTCATCTCCGCTCTTCCCCTCGCTCGGATTTAACGTGTTACATCGACTTCTGGCCCACCGCGCACAAGCTCAACTCATTGTTTCTAAAATGAAATGCGCTAGTTTTTGCGAAAACCAAGCGTATTGCACAGTTGCTCAGTCTCCGCCAATTCTGTCGCCGCAAGCGCCCGCCTCGGCCCGTTCATCGGACCTGAGTAGCGCTGGCAAAGCAATTGTTAGTGCCTCAGTACTCAAAGCGACCGACGCCAGCCGCCGCTAATTTAAACGCGCGCGCAACTCCTGAGGTCGGCATCTTTCTCCTCTTTCTTCGGCGTGATGGCACGCGTTTTCACTTCGCCAGAAGTCGATAAAGTGCCGGTCGAGAAATGCCCAAACTTTTCGCCGCATCCGATTTGTTGCCGCCCGTCGCAAGGACGGCGGCGAATGCCTGCCCCGAAGAAACAACGGGCCGAGCGAGTCGGCCCATCGCAGCAAATGTGGATATATGGACCGTCGCTTTCGCGGCAAGCTTATGACCCGCTGCCTCGACAATCCGTCGCATGGCTGCGTGGTGTAGCTGTGGATCCGGCCTGCGGTCGGGCCGTTTGATGGGCGCCGGCACGCCCGTCATCTTTTCATACATCTGTTGCACTTCAGTTTGAAACCGCCTCCGGAATATTTCTCTATAACCCCTGTGCACCGCTCGACGATGACCGTCCAGCCGAATAAATCCGTGTCTCTCTAGCGGCATCAATTGCCGTTCCATTAGCCCGAACTTTGAGCGCCCGCGCGCATAATCCTTTGATTTATCAGGATTATTCTTTTGCGAGTGAGACGATTACTGGGT
>NZ_FCON02000250.1 GCF_001544535.1 Caballeronia choica
ACCGTTTGATGCGCTCAGGCTTCTATTGAACTTGCTTTGTTTTTGGTTTATTTGCTCTGCCCCTGTCCGGGGCGGGATGGATGATCGCTGGCGCTTGGGGGTGGGGTGAGGTGTTTACACCGTTTGATGCGCTCAGGCTTCTATGGAACTTGTATTTGTTTCGGTTTATTAGCTCTGCCCCTGTCCGGGGCGGGACTCACTTTCTTTGCTGCTGCAAAGAAAGTAAGCAAAGAAAGCAGCTTTCCACCGCCAATCCTTGCCATGCGCCGCCAGCCCGTTATGTCCGAGTGGTCCAACCGGGGGAGTGTCGTTAGCGGGGTTTCGTCGTTGTTGGCATGTAGAAGAGGCGCGCACGTCGCACCGCGACAGGGAGTGGAACAGCAGTCATACATCCGTCCTGGCACTGCGTGCCCGACGACAGGTTGGCTAGCGATTGTGAATTGAAGCATGCAGCAAGCACGAACGAGCAACGTAGCGATGGGTTTCAGTTTTGCCTGACGGGTGAGCGCGTAGCGCGAGGCTGGATGGATGACTGCTGGTCCACTTCGTATAGCGGTGCGATGCCCGTGCCTCTTCTACATGCCAACAACGATGAAACCCCGCTAACGACACTCCCCCGGTTGGACCACTCCGACGTAACGGCCTGGCGGCGACTGGCAAGCATTGGCGGTGGAAAGCTGCTTTCTTTGCTTACTTTCTTTGCAGCAGCAAAGAAAGTGAGTCCCGCCCCGGACAGGGGCAGAGCTAATAAACCGCAAAGAATACAAGTTCCATAGAAGCCCAAGCGCATCAAACGGTGTAAACAACAACCCCACCCCAACCACACCCCCAAGCGCCAGCGCCTCACCTCTCGGCCCTATACCCTCCCCCGAGCGCCTTCGTCAGCGCAATCTCCTGCCCGAGCATTTGACCATCGAGCGTAAGCAGCGCAACCCGTTCTGCGATCACGGGCTGACGCGCCTCAAGCGCCGCGAGCTGGCTCGTCAACCCGCGCCGATAGTGCGCCTCGACACTGTCCCTCGCGAACGCAACCGATTCGACCCGTTGCTTCTGCAACTCGGCCTCCGCATCAAGTGCCTGAAGACGGCTGCCCGTCTGCGCGACGTCGCGCACCGCGTTGAGGACGGCCTGGTTGTACTGCTCGATCAACAGGTTGCTCCCCTCGCGTGCGCCGCTCAGGTTCGCATTGAGCCTGCCGCCGTCGAAGATCGGCAAGTACAGGCCCGGAATCAGGTTGATCTGCTGGCTTGCATGCGTGAAAAGATCCGCGAGATGCAATGCGTTGAAGCCGAAGAACGCCTTGATGTCGAAGCTCGGATAGAACGCCGCCTTCGCCGCATCGATCCGGTCGAACGATGACTCCACATACCATCGCATCGCCTGCAGGTCGGGCCGCCGCGCAAGCAACTCGAACGAGAGCGTCGCCGGCAAGGCCGCCTGCGAACGCGGCAGCGCGACGGGCTCGATGGCGGGCAGGCCATCAGGTCCCGCGCCGACCAGCGCGCGCATCGATTCGCGAAGCTGCTTTACCTGCCCTTCTGTCGACACGATCTGCCGCTCGATGCCCAGTTGCTGCGCTCGTGCTTCTTCGACCAGAGTGCGGGCTTCGAGGCCGCGCGCCGCCCGCGCTTCGTGGGCTTGCACGGCGAACACCGCGACCTCATGCGATTCGTTCAGCAATGCAATGAGCTGATAAGCCGTTTGAATGCCATAGTAAAGCTGCGCGACATCGGTCGAGACTTCGAGTTCGACAGCGGACGTCTCGGCAAGCCGCGCATTGCTCACGCCAAGCGACGCGGCAATCTGCGCGCGCTGCTTGCCCCAGATGTCGACGTTAAGGCTTGCGCCCAGCCCGACGATGCCCTCGGTGTACCACGGTCCGTCCAGCCCCAAGGCCGGTTCGTTCATCGCGAACGGGCCGAGAAAGCCGTTCGCGGACACATGCTCGCGATCCAGCATGGCGAGCGCCACCACCTGAAGGCTCGATCCCGTTCTGACAAGCTCGACATCCGACTTGGCCTGTGCAACCCGAGTGCGCGCAATCACCATCGTCGGCGCATTGCTGAGCGCCTGGTCGATCAGCGCATCGAGCTGGGCATCCTGATAGCGCGTCCACCAGCGCGCAGCGGGCCAGCCGTCGCGCGCGAGATGGATGTCGTTCGCGAGGTTGATCTGCTCGGGCGCGATCTCGGTATAAGGCTTGCCGTCATGATGGATCAGTGCGCAACCCGGCATCACGGACGCCATCCACGCGACGCATAACAAGCCTCGACGCCATCGCCAATCACGCACACCCGTTCGCGCCTTCATGCTCGTATGGCCTCTGATGAGGGCGCCGCGACGGGTGCCTCGGCGCGCCAGTCCGGCAAACCCGCGACTTGCCGGGACAGTTCGTCCGCTGCCGCAAGGAGCGGGTCGCCGGCCAGTTCGTCGGCTTGCAAAGCGATTTCGATGCGACGCGGCATGCAGGCGTCGGGCGGGTTAGCGGCAAGCGCATCCGCGTACTGGCTGAGCGCGGCGGACGCCTGTTCCTGTGTCGAACGCACGGCGTCGACCGTTCGTGCGCTCGACGTTCCCGCCTGCGCCGCCAGGGAGATGCGCAGCGCATCGCCCGCCAGCATGATCTCGCGCCCCTGCGCGAGAACCGTTTGCGCGCGCAGTGTCAGTTGCGCCTGATCCCCTTCCTCCCATCCGGGCTCGAGCGCGACACGCGAGAGCGTCGCCTCGCAATCGGCCAGCGCGGCCCACGCCTGCAACTGACGCTGCGCATGCGGCAACGCATCCCGCGCGTCGGCGCCTGCCTGCGGTGCGCGCAACTGTGCGGCGATCGTGCGCAACATCGTGGCGAGCTTCTGCCGCAGGACGTCGCCCTCGCCTTCCCGCCAGAACGACATCTGCACGAAGGTCGCCACGCCGACGCCCAGCAGGATGCCCACCATCCGGTCGCGAATTTCAGTGAGGTTCGTGGTCGGGCCGAACTGCTGGAATAGCGCAAGCGAGAAGGTGAACGTCAACTGGAGGCCGGCATAGCCGATCCTCTCCGAACCCGCCGCTATCCACGCCCCGAGCGCGACGACGGGCAGCGTAATCAGCAACAGGCTGACGATGTCGTCGAGATGCGGAATGACGAACACGACCATGAACAACGCCAGCGCACTGCCGACGGCGGCCCCGGTCAGCCGCAGCAACGCACGCTGCGTCGATGCGCCCAGGCTCGGCAGCGCGACGATCAAACAGGTCAGCATGATCGTGTGGACGCCCTGCCAGTCCACGGCGTTGTAGAACACGTAGCAGACGAGAACGGCAAGCAGCGTCTTCAGCGAAAAGCGCATGTAGGCGGGATTGGTCCACGCGTCGGGCGCGACCATCGGCTCGCTGGCGGGCGGCTTGCCGGGCTCCGCGCCGCTCGCGACGAGATCCGCGTACGCACGCAGCGCCCGCTGCAACTCGCCTGCGGCGGGAACCGTGTCGGCTGCATTGCGTTCTTCTGGCGTCGCCGTGCTGACGTAGCGATACGGCACGGCCGCCCTCACCGATTCGTCGAGTGCGCGGACGTTCGCAAGCAGCTCGCGCAACATCGCGCGTTGCGCCGCCGATGCGCCCGGCCACGTATCGGGCAACTCGCTCGCGCCGCGATGCAGGCGCGACACGGTCGCGATGCATGCCAGTTGCGACGCCTGATGCTCGCGATAGCGGGCATCACGCATCGTCGTGAACCTGAGCAGCTTCTGCAGCGTGAGCGCACCTTGCTGGACAGCCGCCAGCGTGATCGGCGCGGCGCCCGTGGTGCCGTCGATCAGTGGCGTGAGGCGCGCTTCCAGCGCCGCGAGTTGCCGATGGATTTCCGCCTTGAGCTGCAACTGCGGTTCGGCGGGCAACAGCAGCGTATTGACGACCATCGTCAGCGCGATCGGATAATTGACGGCGACCCACACCCACAACACCGCGCGGATCAGCAGGTCGGCCTGATCGGTCTGATCGACGAAGCTCTGCACATAGATCACGACGATGGCGACGATGAAGAACACCACGCCGATCCTGAGAACGCGAAGCAGATAGACGCTGCCGAAGAACAGCAGGCTCGCGATGACGATGCGCAGCAACGGATAGTCGAACGTAAACTTGAGCAGCAGAATCGACAGGCCGATGGCCAGCGTCGATCCGAGCATGAACATCAGGCCGACCAGCCGCGTGAGCACCACGTTCGCTTGCGTCACGTAGAACACCACCAGCAGCGACAGCGCAAGCTCCGGCACTTCGAGCGCCATCGACGCGACGATCACGATGGCGCTCGTCAGCATGCAGCGCAGCATCACGTTGACGCGACCCGGGAAAGGCGCAAGCTCGCGCCTGAGAAAAGCGCCGGCGTCGCGCAGTGTGACGGGCAGGGAGTCAGCGGCGTCCATGGGCGTTCCTCAATGGCGCTCGCCGTCGTTGCCGCGCCCGGGCTCCAGCACGGCCACCGCCGACGTACCGAGTCGAAACAGATCCGGGTTCGGACTATCCACCCTGATCTTGACCGGGAAGCGCTGCGACACGTGGACCCAGTTAAGCGTGCGTTGAATGCGCGGCAAGCCGCCTGGCAATGCAAGGCCGGCTTCATCGGGCGCGATGCCATAGCTGATCGAATCGACGCTGCCCCGGAAGCGCTGGCCCGTGTCGCTCAGCAAGTAGACCGTGGCGGGCGTGCCCGTCCTGATGCCCTTGAGTTCCGTCTCGCGAAAATTCGCGACCACGTACCAGTGGCGCGTATCGATCAACGTGAAGACGGGCTTGAGCGCGGTTGCAAACTGGCCCGTCGATGTCTTCAACGAAACGATGCGGCCGTCGAACGGTGCTCGCACCGTCGCATACTCCAGGTTCAGTTCGGCAATCGCGATCTCCGCCATGACCACGGCACGTTGTGCGACCAGCGCATCCACGCCGCTCACCGCCGCTGCCGCCTGCTGCGCCTGCAGTTGCGCGGCGCTGAGTTCGGCCTGCGTGGCGCGTTGGGCAGTGCGCGCACGGTCGACGTCCTCCGCCGACACATAACCGTGCGACAGCAACGGCTCCATGCGATGCAGGGTATCGGCAGCCTGACCGGCCGCCGCTCGCGCGCGCTCGACGGCCGCCCGCACCGACTGCGCGTTGTATTGCTGCGCGTTGACCGTGCGCTGGGTCAGTTCGATCTGTCGGTCGAGCGCAATGAGGGACGCCTGCCCGCGCGTCAACGCATCCTGGTACGGACGCGGATCGATGCGGAACAGCAGGTCGCCCTGCTTCACCGCCTGATTGTCGCGCACGGCCATCTCGACGATGCGCCCGTTGACTTCGGGCACGACGTCGATCGTATCCGCATAGACATAGGCGTCGTCGGTGCGTGGCGTCCGGTCAAGTTCGCGGATGACGAACACCGCCAGCAATAGCGTCGCCACGACCAGGATGATGGCCGGCCATGCTCTCTTCTTTGTCCCGCTGGAAGGCGTCGCCATGACCTCGACCTGTGGAGATTCAATGCTGGAACAGGATCAACCAGACAGCCAGTGAAAGGAAAACGACAAGCGTGGGAATGACCACGGCTGAAGGCCCCATCAGATGGTCGGCCTGCAAGCGCTTGAGAATCACATGGATGACGACCGTGAGCACGACGCCCGCGACGATACAGAACAGCCAGTCGGGAAAGTATGCGCCGAGCACGTTGATCGACGGCGAATTCACGCACCCCGACAACAGGATCGCGGCAATCGCTGCCGCGCCGATTGCATGCTTTGAACTTCTGCCTTTGGCCGATGGGGCAAAAAGTGGGGCAAGTGGCATGTGCCGTTTCAAGGTCGTCTCTATTGTTGGAAGCAAACCTGGCCCGAAGGAGGTCGGCGAGGTTGCATCATATGAGTCGGTCACACCGAAAAATCGCAGCGTACAAATTCGTCACGATAACGCCGAAAGAAGCATTCCGCATTACATGAATATGTAATGTCGCAGCGATTTTCAACGATGTAAATTGGGCGCTGAGTGCGTCGCCCACATCGATGGGCAGCGCCTGATGGACATCTGCACTCGGGTTCCTCTTCTCGCCCACACCCGGACGCATCCACATTCATTCAAGCCGAAGTCGAGCGTCAGCTATGGTCCGGCACGTCGCATCGATTGCACGCGGCATCGTCTCCGGAACTCAACGTCGCTGGCCGACGGGAAGATACACGATGGTCGTCTGGTCATGTCATGGAGCTTTCTTGTCGCTGACCAGGTCAATCGCCGAAGCTCTCGTTTGTCTAACGAAAATCGAGGAACCGCATCATGCAAGCTCCCTTCGAAGCAGACACGACGTGGCATTCGACGATGGCGCTCCCTGCGAGCGAAGGTGAATTACGGCGCCCGATAGCGTCCAGTCGCCACCGCGCGATACACGGCGAAGGCTGCTTCTCGAAATGTGCGATCCGGGTTCTTGAGCGCAATGGACCGAACTCGGCAACGGTTGCATGGAGCGACGCGACTTCCTGCTGCTACGGCGAACAACTCTGGCGGCGCCGCATCGCAAAGAAAGCCGGAGTTTGCGCGTTGAGCGGACAACCCATTGCAACAGGCGATGCCGTGTATCGACCCAGGCTTGCCAAGCCTGCACCACGAAACATCGAAGCGATGATTCTCGCCACGGTCATGGACGCTATCACCGTGGAGCAAGGTGCCTGACAGGTCGACGCTGCCGCGTGCGGGCATCACGATCGAGGCTTCTCTGGGCGGACCCCAGATTCATGCAATAGCCGGTACAGCGCGCGTACGGTGCGGTGGGGGATTCGCTTGATGGATTCACGGAATCCCAGCGCCGGGACCGTTCGATCGAATGGGTTCATATGAACCGGTTCCGGCAGGCATGTTGCGCCGACGTCCGGTCAAGCGATAGCTTAGCTGACCATCCAGGCAAGCGTTTGACGACGCCTGTCCAAAGGTGCGGGCCGGCGACGCCGGCCGCTCGCCTTTATCTCAGACAGCACGGCGCACCATCAATTCCTTGATCTTGCCGATCGCCTTGGTGGGATTGAGCCCCTTCGGGCACA
>NZ_FCON02000251.1 GCF_001544535.1 Caballeronia choica
TGCTTTCTTTGCTTACTTTCTTTGCAGCAGCAAAGAAAGTGAGTCCCGCCCCGGACAGGGGCAGAGCTAATAAACCAGAAACAAAACAAGTTCCATAGAAGCGCAAAAACATCAAACGGCGTCCCCCCCGAACCCACCCCAAGCGCCAGCGATCACCCATCCCCACGGAGGCAATTCGTGCCTATAACAGAATACCGGTTCTCAACCGTCTGGCACCTCGATGCGCCCGTCCCCCGCGTATGGGACACCATCCACGATGCAAAGCGCTGGCCCGAATGGTGGAAGAACGTCGAGCGCACGATCGAACTGAGCCACGGCGACCCCGACGGTATCGGCGCGCTCCATCGCTATGTGTGGAAGGGCGTGCTGCCGTATCGCATCGTCCTCGACATGCGCATCACGCGCGTCGAGCCAATGAAAGCCCTCGAAGGCGAAGCGAGTGGCATGGTCGAAGGCATCGGTCGCTGGCACTTCTCCCCGCTCGACGACGGCACGCAGGTTCGCTACGACTGGCACGTGCGCACGACAAAACCGTGGATGAACCTGCTCGCGCCGCTCGCACGGCCGCTCTTTCGCTGGAATCACGATGCAATCATGCGCGAAGGCGGCCTCGCGCTCGCGCGGCGCCTGAACGCGCGGCTGATTCGCATCGAGCAATGGTAGCGACTCCATCATGCATCGATATTTGCTCGCGTTCGTGTCGGCCTGCATCGCATCATTGGCCATTGCGCAGGCGCAACCCATCCTCGAACAAGCCGGCGATTTCGTCGCCAGTAACTTCAGGTTCGAAGACGGCTCGACGCTCGATCGGCTGACCCTGCACTACGTGACGCTCGGCACGCTACGCCGCGACGCCAACGGCCACGTCACGAACGCCGTGCTGTTGCTGCACGACACGACCGGTTCCAGCCGCACGTTCCTGTCGGCCGCGATGCGTCGCGAGTTGTTCGCGCCGGGCCAGCCGCTCGACGCGGTCCGCTACTTCACCGTCATCCCGGATGCAATCGGACATGGCGCGTCCAGCAAGCCAAGCGATGGCCTGCGCATGGCGTTCCCGCAATACGACGATGGCGATGCCGTGGCCGCGCAATATCTGCTCGTCACGCAGGGACTCGGCATCGATCATCTGCGGCTCGTGCTCGGCACGACGATGGGCGGCAGCGAAACGTGGCTCTGGGGTGAGCGCCATCCGCGCATGATGGACGCGCTGATGCCGATCGCGAGCCAGCCGGTCGCCGTCGCCGGGCGCAATGGCTTCTGGCGCCAGATGATCGTCACGGCGATCCGCCGCGACCCCGGCTGGCAGGACGGCCGCTACACCGATCCACCGCTCCAGTGGCTGCGCACGATGCCCGTCTTCACGCTGATGACGGGCAACCCCGCCCGCATGCAGGAACGCGCGCCCAACGCCGATACGGCCGCATGGTCCTACGATGTCTCCGTCTACAGCGCGCGCCAGTACGACGCGAATGACGTGCTCTACTGGTTCGAAGCGTCGCGCGGCTACGACCCGGAAGCGGCGCTTGGCAGCATCGAAGCGCCGCTCTTCGCCGTCAATTTCGCCGACGACGAAACCAATCCCGTGGCGCTCGGTGTCATGCAGCGCGTGATGCCGCGCCTCGCGCACGGACGGTTCGTCGAAGTGCCGGCGAGCGAGCGAACCTGGGGCGCTTCGACGATCGAGCACCCCGAAGTGTGGAAGCCTTATCTCGACGACTTGTTGCGTTCCCTGCCACCCGAGCCGAATCAGCCGAATCAGCCGATGGATTCGAAGCGGCAACAGGAGTAACGTTGTTTGCGGGCGAGCCGGCGCGCACCTCAGTCGCTCAACCTGCGTTCAACACACGCGTTCGATCCGCAAAATCAGCAACAAGGAGGCAGTCATGCCCGACGAACCTGCTCAATGGCACGTGTTTGAATATGAAGGCTTCGAAATCCATGTCCTGCCCCAGTTGAAAACCGCGCCGGAACACGCGCCGCCGCGCACGAGCGAACGTTACGTGTATATCGGCCACGTTTGCCGGCACGGCGCGAACGCGGATGCACCCGGCGAAGCCGTGCATTTTCATGCGGACGGCAACGACGAATTCAAGACCGCCGCCGATGCCGTCGACGACGCGCGGCACGTCGGGCGAAGCATCATCGACGGTACGCATCCGGATCTTTCGGTGCTGCCGCTCGTGTCGTCGCACCACCATCACGGATGATCACCCGGAACCCAAGCCGACGATGAACTCGCTGACCGAGCCGACCTTCGAAAGCCTGAGCGCCATCACGCTCGCCACCCAGGACATGCAGCGCGCGGTCCGCTTCTATCAGACGCTCGGTTTCAGGCTGCTGCACGGCGGTCCGAACGAGGCGTTCACGTCGTTCGCGGTGGGCGGATCGTTCCTCAACCTGATTGCGGAAACGCACGGTCCCATCAACTGGTGGGGCCGCGTGATCATCTACGTATCGGACGTCGATGCGCTGCATCGCAAGATGCTCGCGGCTGGCATCGAGCCGGCATTCGCTCCACGCGACGCTCCCTGGAACGAGCGCTACTTCCACGTCACCGATCCCGACGGACACGAACTCAGCTTCGCGCATCCGTTGAGCTAATGCGGCGCTGAACAAATAGCTGAAACTTGCCAAGGCTACATGGGGGCAAGGCCTTCCCACGATCCTGAAGGACTGCGCAGCGCAGCGCCAAGCCTTGGCGGCCCCGGGCACGAGTTTCGCTATATCTCCGTTAAGGGTCCATTACGGGCGCATGCTGCGACGATCGCGATTCATATGACCGTTTCCGTACAGACCCGTGCCTCGCCCAAGCCGATGCTGGAGGCACGCCTCAAGTGACACCCGACTGTTGCTATTTCGCCAAAACACGCACGCCGACCGAATTCAGGGCGTAGAGTTAAAGTGCTTTCTCAAGTGTTTGGTGCAACGCAGTAGCCGGATCGAATCACGCGCAACGTATTTGCGCAGGCGACAAAAAACCGGCCAGATGGAGAGTTGAAATGAAAAGCACGAGCGAGCGGTCCCTTCGATACCAAGTGGAAAAATGGCTGGCACTGGGTTCCGCGGCGTCGGTTCACGTGACGGAATTCAGCCGCACGAGGTCGGGGCACAGGCGTTATGTACGTGTCGAGACATCGCAACCGTCTGGAACGCGCTCGCTGTTCTTCTTCCGGCATGACGACGGCTTCTGGTGCGTGTTCCCGCCCGAGACCCAACGCGCGAAGATGCACGTCGAGCGGCTCGCGGCGTGAACGATCTGGTTAAAACCTTGGTTAAAACTTCAGGCCATTAAGGAACTGGAACCACAGCGCACCGAGATGATGTCCGTGCGGGGAAGCGGCAGCATCCTTCGACTCCGCCTCGACTTCCATCTCCTTCTCCTTTTGTTCCTCGGGTTCCTTCGGCTCTTCCTGTGCCGGTTCCGCGTCCTTTGCGAGTTCCGCCTGCCGTGAAGCATGCAGGGCGATCGCGCTATCCGCGATCTGGCCGGCGGCAAGCGGCTCGCACTGCTGTCCGAGCAGCACGCCAAAAACTACATCGCGGTTGTAGCCTTGGGTCGCAAAACGCATCGCGACCGCGACACGCTGTGCATATTCCTCTTCCGCCGCCGCTCGTGCGGCGGCTTCACGTTCGGCTTCCTCGGCTGCTTCCTGTTGCCTGCGCTCTTCGAAGCGACGCATCTCCTCGGCGAAGATCGCGTCGTAGACCTGCCGCTGCGCCGGGTCCGACAGAATGCCGTAGGCCTCCTTGATCTCCTGGAAAGCGGCGCGAGCGGTGTCTTCGCGACCGACATTGCGGTCCGGATGACAGCGCATCGCGGCCTTGCGGTATGCGCGCTTGATTTCGTCGTCGGTGGCGTGTTCGTGCACGCCCAGCGTTTCGTATAGTGTTGCCATCGTTACATTCGACCCGTGCACAATTCATATCGCGGACCATCGTAACATGGGAAAAATGCAATCTCGTGGCTTGCCGCTGGCGCTGGCGGCGGGCGTGTTTACGCCGCCAACAGCTAACGCTCCGTCATGCGCCGCACCCCCTCGGCGCCGAGCATGTCAAACACGGCGCGCGCCGCTGGCAACTGCCGGCGAATATGCAGCCTGATATTCACCACCGCGATTACAAACAGCACCCCCGTGACGATGAAATACTCGCGGCGAGCCGGCAAAACCCCATAACGTGTATGCGCGAACACGAGCGCCATCCACACGACGGCCGGGAAATGCAGTCCCCAATGCCGTTGCGCGAAGTGCCACGCCAGACGCCGCACGATTCGCTTCGAGCCGCGATCCAGACCGGCAAGCGGTTTCTTGCCAGCGCCGGCGGGTGAATGGTCCAACTCGACTCCCCGGCGCGGCTCACCCTCCGCCATACAGATCGAGCAATTGCAGCGTCACGCCGTTGGTCCAGCCGAAGCCGTCCTGCAACGGATATTCGCCCCCGCCGCCACCGCCCGTCCCCTCGCCTTCCACGATGTACTTCTCGACGAGCTTCTGCTGCGTCGCGTAGACATTCTTCACGTCAGCGAGAAAGCGCGTCCCTATCGGTTGCGCAAGATCGGCGCGCCCATAGCGCTTGAGCCCCTGCACTGCGATCCAGTGCAGCGGCGCCCAGCCGTTGGGCGCGTCCCATTGCTGCGTCGTGGTGAAGGTGGTCGTCGCGAGGCCGCCGGGCTTCAGCAGTTGCGCCTCGACCGCTTGCGCCGTCCGGTGCGCGCGATCGGGCCATGCGGCACCCGCGAAGAGCGGATAGAGCGCCGCCGCCGATACGTTGTCGCGCGGCTTCGCGAGCTGCCAGTCATAGTCGCCGTAGTAGCCGTTCTTGTTCCACAGGTACTTGTTGATGCCGAGCGCACGCTTCGCGGCACGCCCGACATACTCGCCGACGCAGCCAAAGTCGTGCGCCTCTCCGCAGCCGCGTGCGATCGTCGTTTCGAGGTGGAACATCAGGCTGTTCAGATCGACGGGGATGATCGACGTCGTGCGGATGGTCGTGAGCGTCTGGTTGTCGCCGAACCAGCGCGAGCTGAAGTCCCAGCCGCTTTCGGCCGCCGCGCGCAAGTCGCGGTACACGTCGTTCGGCGCGCGGCCCGACACCATCTTCGCGGTGTTGACGTCCTCGAGATACGACTCGTCGCGCGGTGTGTCGGACTCGTCCCAATAGCGGTTGAGCACCGTGCGATCGGGCAGCATCACGACGTTGCGCGTGGCGCCGCCGGGCGCGAGTGCGCTTGCGCCCTGCATCCAGTACGCGTATTCGCGGCGCATCTGCGGCAGGTACTTCTGATAGACGCGCCCGCCCTCCTTCTGCGCGGCCAGTTCGACCATGTACGAAAAGAACGGCGGCTGCGAGCGGCTCACGTAGTACGTGCGGTTGCCGTTGGGAATGTGGCCGATCGTGTCGATCAGGTACGCGAAGTTGTCGAGCATGTCGTCGACGAGGTCTTCGCGGCCGGCTTCCTGCAAGCCGAGCATCGTAAAATAGGTATCCCAGTAGTAGCCCTCGCGAAAGCGCCCGCCCGGCACGACGTAGGACTTCGGCATCGGGATCAGCGAACTGTTGGCGGGGACGCTCGTCGTCGTGCGCGTGAGCGCGGGCCAGAGCCAGTCGATATGCTCGCGCAGCGACTGGTTCGGCGGCGGCGTGATGACCTGGTCGACCGGCGGCGTGAAGTACTGCGCGACGAAAGCCGAGAGCGAAAAGCCCGGGGTGTTCTTCTGCTGCTCGTACAACTGGACGATGGCGGCCGGGTCGGCGTTGGGCGTCGCGTCGACGAAGGTCTTCTGATCGGGATAGATCTGCGCGGTCTGCACCGCGACGAAGAGGTCGCCGTAGAGGACGCTTGGCGGCGGCGGCAATGTCTGGCCGACCTGGGTATCGGCGTAGGCCGCGCAGATCGCGGCACCGGACAGAAGCAGCGCGTTAAGCGCGCGCGTAGCGGCCCGACGATACGTACCGGCCAGCCCAACGTGATGTTTCGACAGCACGACCATGGCTCCTCCTCGCAAGGGGTGATGAACCCTACTGGTCTCGCTCACGTTGCCGCTTCAGGAAAGCGCGGCGCCGGCGCCTCGTTCGGGCGCTCTATGGATGCTCGATGACTGCTCGCCGCGGAAGGATCGCACGAGGACCTTGCGGTTCGCAACCCTCAGATCAAGGCAATTGAAGGCACGCGCTCGCGATGGCCCGTCGTTTCAGGGCTTGCGATGAAATTGCCGCAGCGGGCACGCGTCCTGCGCCGCTGCGGCGCACCACGAGACAACCGACATGAACCCGCAACCCATACCCTCGATTCACGTTTCTTGCGGTTCCCGCTCTGGTTGCGGCGTTCGCTTTAGGAGCCTTGAGGGCGCTTGGGGTCGGGTTTCAACCGTTTGATGTGCTTGGGCTTCGATGAAACTTGTATTCGTTTTGGTTTATTAGCTCTGCCCCTGTCCGGGGCGGGACTCACTTTCTTTGCTGCTGCAAAGAAAGTAAGCAAAGAAAGCAGCTTTCAAACGCCAGCCCTAACCTGTCTTCACTCGCGCTTGAAACGGAGTGGTTCAACCGGGGGAGTGTCGTTAGCGGGGTTTCATCGTTGTTGGCATGTAGAAAAGGCGCGCACGTCGCACCGCTACACGGAGTGGAACAGCAGTCATTCATCCGTCTTGGCACTGCGTGCCCGACGACAGGTCTGCTGGTGGTGGTGGTGGTGGTGGTGAATTAAGGATGCGGCAAGCACGAACGAGCGATGTACCGATGGGTTTCTGTTTTACCTGACGGGCGAGCGCGAAGCGCGAGGCTGGATGTATGACTGCTGGTCCACTTCGTATTGCGGTGCGACGCGCGCGCCTTTTCTACATGCCAACAACGATGAAACCCCGCTAACGACACTCCCCCGGTTGGACCACTCCGAGGGAGCGGTCTGGAGGCGACCGGCAAGGATTGGCGTTGGGAAGCTGCTTTCTTTGCTTACTTGTATATTGTCCCTAGCGTTCGGAAACTGATCCTTTCTGTTCGCCGGAAGCGGTAG
>NZ_FCON02000252.1 GCF_001544535.1 Caballeronia choica
CGTAGGATGGTGATATAGCGATGGGTTTCGGGTTTCGGTTTTGCCTGACGGGTGAGCGCGTAGCGCGAGGCTGGATGAATGACTGCTGGTCCACTTCGTTTAGCGGTGCGATGCCCGTGCTTCTTCTACATGCCAACAACGATGAAACCCCGCTAACGACACTCCCCCGGTTGGACCACTCCGAGGGAGCGGTCTAGTGGCGCATGGCAAGGATTGGCGGTGGGAAGCTGCTTTCTTTGCTTACTTTCTTTGCAGCAGCAAAGAAAGTGAGTCCCGCCCCGGACAGGGGCAGAGCAAATAAACCAAAAAGAAAACAAGTTCCATGGAAGCCCAAGCGCATCAAACGGTGTAAACAGCAACCCCCAACCCCAACCCCAACCCCCAACCCCAACCCCAACCCCAAACCCCAACCCCATCCCCATCCCCCAACCCACCAGCGACCAATCCAACGAGCGAACCGAAATGACCCCATCCGAAGGAAAAAGGAAAATCGTCGCCTACAAGCCGCTGCCCCCCGACGTGCTAGCGTACCTGACCGAACACGCCGAGGTCCAGACCGTCGACCCGAACGACCACGCCGCCTTCGCGGCAGCACTAAAAACCGCCGATGCCGCGATCGGCGCAAGCGTAAAAATCTCCCCCGACATGCTCGAAGGCGCAACCCGCCTGAAAGTTCTTTCGACGGTGTCTGTCGGCTTCGACAACTTCGACGTCGACGATCTCACGCGCCGCGGCATCATCCTCACCCACACGCCCGACGTGCTGACCGAATCCACCGCCGATACCGTGTTCGCGCTGATCCTCGCAAGCGCGCGGCGCGTCGTCGAACTGGCGGAATGGGTGAAAGCCGGCCACTGGACCGCGAGCATCGGCGAAGCGTGCTTCGGCGTCGACGTGCAAGGCAAGACGCTCGGCATCGTCGGGCTGGGACGCATCGGCGGGGCAGTCGCGCGGCGCGCGGCTCTCGGCTTTCGCATGAACGTGCTCTACACGAACCGCCGCCCGAACGCGCAAGCCGAAGACGACTACGGCGCAAGACGCGTCGAACTCGACGAACTGCTCGCGAAATCGGACTTCGTCTGCCTGCAAGTGCCGCTCACGGACGCGACACGCGGCATGATCGGCGCGGTCCAACTGAAGGCAATGAAGAAGACCGCGATCCTGATCAACGCGTCGCGCGGGCCGACTGTCGATGAACCCGCGCTCATCGAGGCGCTGCAAAACGGCACGATCCTCGGTGCAGGGCTGGACGTGTTCGAGAAAGAACCGCTTCCCGCCGACTCGCCGCTCCTCGCGATGAAGAACGTGGTCGCGCTGCCGCACATCGGATCGGCCACGCACGAGACGCGTCATGCAATGAACCGCAACGCGGCGGAGAACCTGATCGGTGCGCTGGACGGCACGCTGACCCACAATATCGT
This sequence comes from Caballeronia choica, assembly GCF_001544535.1. Lineage (GTDB taxonomy): Bacteria > Pseudomonadota > Gammaproteobacteria > Burkholderiales > Burkholderiaceae > Caballeronia > Caballeronia choica. Next base: position 1,422 of record NZ_FCON02000252.1, read on the forward strand.
GAACCGCCAGGTGCTGGAGCGTCGAGCGCGGCGCGACAGCAAGGGCAAGGGCAACGCGTGCGCTAAGATGCCGCTGCCCGAACTTCGACCAATAAGCGCGCCACGGCGCGCTTTTCGCCTTTGAGCATGACAACGAGCATCGAAGAAGCCAGGTGAAAGCCCCATGCATGAAGCACAACATCCGATGACGCCGCCCTCCGCCACACGCCGCGCAACGATCACCGATGTCGCGCGCGAAGCCGGTACTGGCAAGACCAGCATCTCGCGCTACCTGAATGGCGAGACGAGCGTTCTGTCGCCCGAACTGCGCGAGCGGATCGAAGCCGCGATCGCGAAGCTCGACTATCGCCCGAATCAGATGGCGCGCGGTCTGAAGCGCGGCCGCAACCGGCTGATCGGCATGCTGCTCGCCGACCTGACCAATCCATATTCGGTCGAAGTGCTGCAAGGCGTGGAAGCGGCATGCCACGCGCTCGGCTACATGCCGCTCATCTGTCATGCGGCCAATGAAATCGACATGGAACGCCGCTATCTGCAACTCCTCACGACCTACCGCGTCGAAGGCGTGATCGTGAACGCGCTCGGCGTGAAGGAGGAACTGCTCCAGACGTTTTCGCGAGGCGGCATTCCGGTCGTGCTGGTCGATCGCTCGGTCGAAGGATTGGTCACCGACATGGTCGGCCTCGACAACGTCGCGGCCGTCGCGCTCGCGACGCGCCATCTCGCCGACCAGGGGTTCGACGAGGTGCTGTTCATCGTGCAGCCGTTCCGGCGCGTGAGTTCGCGACGCGTGCGCGAAGCGGCATTTCGTGACACTATCGGCCCGCTCGCAGCCCGTGGCGTGAGCGGCTCGACGATCGTGATCGACCTCGCCGACGCCGCGCCCGCGCTCGCGGCCATCGATGCAAACCTCGATGCGTCGCGCCTGGGAGCCGGTCGCATGGCATTGTTCGCGGCGAACGCGCCGGTCGCGCTGCGCGTGGCGCTGCACCTGAAGGAGCGCTACGGCGCCGACTGGCAGCAACGCGTCGCGCTGATGTCGATCGACGATTCCGAGTGGGCCGAACTCGCCGGCATGACGACGGTCCGGCAGCCGACCTACGATATCGGCCGGCGCGCGGTCGAGTTCCTGCACGAGCGGCTCGAAGGCGCGCGCATGCCGGCGCGCGAATGCCTGTTGCCGGGCGAACTCGTCGTGCGCGCATCCACGCGGCGCGACAATTCTCAGGGAATTTGAATGGTCAGTGTATCGACGCTCGTCTGTCTTTCGATCGCCACGCTTCTCATCGCCGCGTTGCCGGTCGTGCTGTACTTCAGGCTCAAACCTCGTTTTGGCTTCGAGCGGCGTGAGGTGATTCTCGGCATCGCGGTGTTTGCGTTTTTTTCGATGATCGTCGAACGTGCGCTGCATGGCTTTGTACTGAGCAACGCCACGACCGTCGGCTGGCTCGCGAACCCGGCCGTGTTCGTCGCGTATGGCGCGCTGGCGGCGGGCATCTGCGAGGAAGCGGGGCGCTTCATCGCGATGAAGTGGCTCATCGCGCGCGCGCCCGCGACGCTCGCCAATCCGGGCACCTCGCTCGGCTACGGGATCGGGCATGGCGGGGCGGAGGCGTGGCTCGTCGGCGTTTTCGTGCAGTTGCAGTGGATCGTCTACGCGGTGCTCGCGAACCGCAACCAGCTCGACGAGCATTTCGCGAGCGTGCCGATCGATGCGCTGATGCGCCTGCACATGGTGCTCGGCAGCCTGTCGCCGCAATATGCCGCGCTGTTCGTGATCGAGCGCGCGGCGGCTTTCGTGTTCCAGCTCGGTTTCTCGGTGTTGATGTGGCAGATGCTGCGCGAACGCTTTCGCTACACGCTGCCGCTGATGATCGCGGCGCACGCGCTGATCGACTTGCCGGCCGCGCTGTTCCAGGCCCGCGTGATTCCGCTCCTCGCCGCCGATGCGGTCTACCTCGTCTTCGGCCTGATCGTCGTGCGCGCGCTGATGCGGTACTTCCGCGCAGGCGGCGGCCGGCCGGGCGCCTCGACGCCGACGACACCCCATTTCAGGCACTAGTCATGGACGACTACCAATACGACTGCCCGAGCGCCGACATCGACATGCTCGCGCACGTCATCAGCGATTTGTTCCCCGAGCAGACGCAATTCGCCGAGCGCATCGACGACGAAGGCAGGACCTCGCTCGTGATCCATTACATCGCGATGCGTTTCGGCTCGACTGCGCGCCGCATCTCGATCGACGTGCGTTTCGACCCTGCCGCGCTCGCGCGCCATCGTGCGATGCCGGTGCGCCAGCACGCGCGCGGTTATGCGGTGCTGCGCGCGTACGTCGAGGCGGCGCTCGGCTCGCTGGAGGAAGCGTATGCGAACGGGGAGGCCGTGCCGCGCACGGTCGAGATCGAGATGGGCGAGGACTTCGCGTGAGTCAGCCGGTGCGCTTGTAGACCTTCGCGAAGCGGGCGGCCTTCACGACGCCGTAGTCGCCGGGCGCATATTGCATGACCCAGTCGCCGGTGGCACCGGTGAGCACATCGCCCGCTTCCGAGCGCGCGATCGAAAACGCGGCGGGCATCTCCTTCGCGAGCACGACGACGGGCCGGTTGCGATACGTGCCCGGCTCGCCGTGAACGACGCCCGGTTCCGCACGATACTTCGCGTCGAAGCGCTCGCGCGAGACGACCCAGCGTTCGCCGGTCGCGCCGGTGACGATCGCATCGCCCGGCTGGTAGCGGTTCGGGCCCTCGAGGCTCATCAGCTCGCCCGCGGCGGCCGCGAACTCGACCGCAACGGCTTCGTCCTTGACGACGCGAAGCGCCGCGGGGTCGGTGTCCAGATCGAGATTGCTGAGCAGGGTCATGGCGGGTCGCCCGGAATTGAAGGTTCGAGATCGTAACGGCAATCCGCCCATTGTGCACGCGCTGCGCAAAAACGAGAAAGCGCCCGCATGGTCCGGACCGGACGATGCGGGCGCTTTCATGGTTTCAGCAAGGACGATTACGGCTTGGTGACGGACGCTGCCGCCGGCGCCGCTGCGTGCGCATGATGATGCCCGGCGCCGCGTCCATGTTCGCGTCCGCTACCGCGGAAGTTCGCATCCGCGAGCTTCTTCTGGTCGGGCGAAAGGCTCGCGTAAAGCGGCTCGAACGCATCGACGAGACGCTTCGTGCCTTCCGCGTTCGCCTGCGTGATCTGCTCGTATTGCTTCATGTCGTCGAGTGCGGTCATCGTGTCGCGCTGGGCGACGCGTTGCCGGTACAGGTCGCCCATCGTGTGCGTGTTCTCGCGCATGACGTCGGCGAACTTCGACCACTGGTCTTCCTGCTGCGGCGTGATCTTGAGGGCCGAATGCAGTTCGGTGATGCGCTCCTCGACGCGAGCCTCGCGATGCGTCGCGGCAGGCGCCGAAGCAGCGGGCGCCGATGCCGCGGCGGGCGCGGAGGACTGGGCGAAGGCCGCGCTCACAGCGAGCGTTGCCGCCAATGCAACCAATGTTTTTTTCATGCGTGACACCTTCGATCGATTGGAAAATGGCGTGCCGTGCGCGAAGGCTTGCCGCTTCCAACGCGCACCGCCTAGCCGAAAACGCGTTATTAGTAGCACGATTGCGCGGGCCGCATCGCGCATTGCGACATCTGCTTACAACCGATACGTCTACGAAAAATAGCCTGCCCGGGCATGCGCGTTTGCGGGGAAGCCCTCGACCCGGGATCCAGTGGCCCCGCTACGCCACCCTCGTCTTAAAGTGCTACGATTTCCGAGGTACAACGAGGGGATGGAGGTGGCTATGTCTACTTTGGCTATCGATGGCGTGCGCTGGGCCAATGACCGCGTGACGGACGTGCGCTGGGGCAGCTTCGACGCGCTCAGCAACGCCTGGACGTCACCGACGACGATCGTCGAGGTGGCGCAGGTCGTCGATGCGATCAAGAGCGGCAAGGAAGTGCGCACGCTCTTCACGCTTGGCGGCAGGACGTTCCTCGGCCCGAAGGTGACGGCCTTGCCGTATACGGCGGGCCACATCGGCATCGAGGCGCGGGTTCAGGAAGGGCAGATCGAAAAGTCGCTGGAGGATTTGCCGTCTGTATGAAACCGCGCTGGAAAGCATCGCGGGTCGCGCCTGGCGAGATCGCCCGACACGCCACGGAGGTCCGCCGTGGACCGTGAGACGTCGCAGCGCTTCGACATCGAGTTCGCACCCCGCATCGCGAGCACGATAGCGAGCCTGCTCGATGCAGGCGTGCGCGTCGAGGTGATGCCGTACGAGAACGGCCGCGCGCCGACACGGGTTCGCGTCGTGGCCGAGCGCGTCGTGCACGCGCGTGGTGCGCCGAGCGGCTATGCGCATCGGCTGAACCTGTATCTCACCTGGGACAGCGGCGAGATCGAACGGCTGTTCGAGGCGGGCGGCGAGGCGCGCTTCGAGCGCTACCTGCATGCGATTCCGGCGAAGCTCGTCGCTTGGCAGGGCGCTCGCGACGTCGACCTGGAGACGCGTTCGCAGGCCGAGTTCGCGGTGCTTCTTGGCGGTCTCGATTTCGAGGCGTGACGTCCATGCCGGTCGGCATGCTGAACGTACACACTCGCGACGCCAAAAAGGATTAGTCTTGCGTTCACGCCTTCGTGTCCGGGCGCGTCTCTTTCAGGAGGGAGGTCATCATGGGATCGGCGAATAACGGGAACTTGCGTGCGGTCGTGCAGACCGCTGAACAGGCGGGCGGCTTCGTCTGGGTGATCTCGCTCGTGGATTTCGCCGCCGGCGAGGTGAAGCGGTCGATGGTATCGGAGGAGAATTTCGCGACTTCCGATGCCGCTCGCGACGCCGGCAACGATCGGCTGAAAGCGATGGCTGCGGATCGGTAGGGGTTTATTGTCGCTGGCGCTGGCGCTGGCGCAGGCGCTTGAGGTTGGGGTGCGTTGTTTACACCGTTTGATGCGCTTAGGCTTCTATGGAAATTGTTTTCTTAGTGGTTTATTTGCTCTGCCCCTGTCCGGGGCGGGACTCACTTTCTTTGCTGCTGCAAAGAAAGTAAGCAAAGAAAGCAGCTTTCCAACGCCAATCCTTGCCAGTCGCCACTAGACCGCTCCCTCGGAGTGGTCCAACCGGGGGAGTGTCCTTAGCGGGGTTTCATCGTTGTTGGCATGTAGACAAGGCGCGCGCGTCGCACCGCTGCGCGGAGTGGAACAGCAGTCATTCATCCGTCTAGGCACTTCGTGCCCGACGCCAGGTCTGCTAGCGGCGGTGAATTGAAGCATGCAGCAAGCACGAACGTAGGATGGTGATATAGCGATGGGTTTCGGGTTTCTGTTTTGCCTTACGGGTGAGCGCGTAGCGCGAGGCTGGATGTATGACTGCTGATCCACTTCGTATGGCGGTGCGACGTGCGCGCCTCTTCTACATGCCAACAACGATGAAACCCCGCTAAGGACACTCCCCCGGTTGGACCACTCCGAGGGAGCGGTCTAGTGGCGCATGGCAAGGATTGGCGTTGGGAAGCGGCGAATTCAACCGGTCGACGCAACACCCAACGTTTCCGCCAGCTTTTCAGCTGGGTTCATAAATTGCAATGTC
>NZ_FCON02000253.1 GCF_001544535.1 Caballeronia choica
CCGAAAGCGGTCGCGATGCCGGACGCCGCAGCGTCCCCGCTGTCAGCTCAAAACTCGTCTACCGCGCAGACTCCTAGCGTGCTTGAGGCGATCATAACGCAGCGGTGCTCCCTGGCGGCTCCTATCGATGATCAGCCTGATCCGGATCCGGTGCGGCAGCGGACCTGGCCGATCGAACCGGTGCGCTTAAACGGGATGACGGTCGCGGCCTATCAGGCCCGGCCGCATAACCGGTTGTTCGACGCTTGCGAGGGTCGTGCTGGTGATACTGCGGCGACGTGGTCGGTGGTATTGATTGCCAGCCGATGAGCAGGTCGTTTTTCTTCGTATACCGCCCCGAACGCCGCCATTGACCTGGCCTTTTTATTGGTGGCAAATAGTGAAAGCCAAGCGAAAGAAGGCCCGCGCAGAGGCGGCCCCGCATTGATCTACAACATGCCGCCAAAGCCCTTGAGGGGACGCATTCCTGGTCCAGCAAAAAAGAAGCCCGCCGAAGCGGGCAATCCATCACGCCGAGGAGAGCGCGAGGGAGACTCCTAACGTTGTAGTGCAAGCGATACCGCAATGCAAGGCGTATCGGTGCACCCGCGTTCCCATTTGACAGGTGACGGAAAAGGGCATGGAGATGGGCGAGTGCTTGCCTCGAGCACGAAATTGCCTGCATAGCGTCCGGGCAACTTTCCACGCGGTCCCGCGCGGCGGTTGTTCGTAGTGGTGGCATCCTGTTTGTATTGATGGCGAACATCCCGAACGAACGGGGCGAATCATGGCGACAGACCCGCACGTATCAAGAGAGGAGGCCATCCGAACCATTCGGAACCTCACGGCATTTCACGGCCAGGCGGAAGGCGAGCGACTCGCGCGGGCGAAATACAGCGAGATCGCGAAGGGCACGTTTAGCGGGTGGGTGAAGCTGGCGCGCCGGCCACCCGAACCGGAACCGATGCCGACGCGTGCGCCTCGCGAGCCGTCCGAATCCGGCGGCGGTGTTGAGCCAATCTCATTCGATGAACGCATCGTCAAAATGCGAACCGCATGCCGGGGCGTTGAGCAGCCTCCGCGAAAACTACGAAATCGATGCCGAGATGCGTGCTACCTCTCAAGGTGCGCGGCTTGTCGTTCGGGGTTTGCGATGAGTTTCTAGCCTTACATCACCCAAATCAATGCGAGTGTGCTATAGCTTCGCGACGACCGTCGTGCCAGCCAACGCGCGCTGCGCCTCAAGTCGACTGCGGGCTTCGGCCGCGCACGGACGACAATCAGGGCGAACTTTGACCATGCGAGCGACGCGGCTCGGACTTAAAAAACGCCGCAGAGAGATAGGAGGGGATCATGACTCGACGGTCAAAAGGCATCGCCGCGTTGACAATGGCTGCAATAAGTGGCTGGCCGTTTGCGGCCGACCCCCCGCCGGGCGATGCCAGCGCGCAGTGGCAGTTTGCAGTGGCGCCTTACCTTTGGTTACCTACCGTGAGCGGGACGCTCCGCTTCACGGTGCCTGGCGGCGGCGCCGACGCATCCAGCGGCCCGTACAACTATCTGCAGAACCTCAGATTCGCCTTTATGCTGCAGGGCGAGGCGCGCAAAGGGGACTGGAGTGTTTTCGCCGACTCTATCTACTTGAACTTCGGCAGGCACGAGAGCTCTGTCAATTCGACGAGCGGCGTTCTGGGCACGCGCGAAACACAGCAGGACGTTCAGACAAGTTTCGCGGGAACGCTGGTCCAACTGGGCGGCGGTCGCACTGTCGTGCGGCAGGAATGGGGGTATATCGATGCAATCGCGGGAATGCGCTATCTGGGTGTGAAGGGAACGCTCGACGTCGCAATCGGTGCGACAGCTGGCGCCAGACCTGGGGCCAGCTCAAACTTTCATGTTGGGCAAATGCAGAACATCTTCAACGGTTTTGCGGGCGTGCGCGGACGCGCGACCATCACTCAGGACGGCACCTGGTACGTCCCGTTCTATCTCGACGTGGGGACGGGCACCTCAAAGTTCACGTGGCAGGCGCTGACAGGGGTGGCGTACGCGACGAAACGGGTCGACTTCGGCCTGCTCTATCGGTACCTCGCATTTTACGGGTCGGGGGACCAGCTCGTACAAACGCTGCGCTTTAGCGGTCCAAGCGTGAATGTGACCTTCAAGTTTTAATCGCGATTTGACGGCCGTTCGAATTGCAGGACGCTGGGTGACGGCCTGCTCGATTTTGCAACACGGTCTGTGTGAAAAGAGAGGCAGCACATCGCGGCGTTGCACGGGGCGAGACGTGGCACGTCCGCCAAACCACCCGCTCGGAATCCAAAAGAGGCTGTAAAGCCATTAATGCGACAGAGCTGAAAATTCTCTGCGCGTCCCGGAGAGATCCGGAGACGTAACGTCGCGATGATTTTGGCGGGATAGCATCAATGCGTGGCATTATCTTGAGCAGCACGGCCGCAGCGCGACGGCGTCGGAACTACACGGGCATGCCGAGCAGAAGGCCACTTAAGCGAAATGCTGAAGTTGTGGGATGTCGAGAGTGCGAATGCCGTCGCATCCAAACATGGGAACTGACGGAGATGTGGCTGCTTACAAAGGGATACGATGCCGCGGCGGGATCGAGCGGCGACGTTGCGTTTCTCCGTTCCACGATCGTAGTCGGCAGGAAAATTCGATCACAACCGTACAGTGCATCAAACCGGAGAGTAATCATGAGAAGCAAGATTGGCGTATCGGTACTCGCCGCGATTGCCCTTTCTTGGCCAGCTTGGGCACAGAGTCAGGCGCAGCCTGCGGCGTCGACTGCCCCCAGCGGCAGCAATGATCCAATCGTCCAGATGAGAATGGAGGTTGCGGCAGCAAACAAGACCTACGACAAGAAGGTCAGTGCTGCCAAGAAGGTATACGACCACAAGAAGGCAGAAGCGGCCAAAGAGCGGGACGCTTCAATCGCGGCCGCCCATCATGGCGCTTCCGAGTGACCAACTGTCCTGGCGTCACTGACTCTGGCCCACGTTGCCTATACGCAACAAGAACGAGATTGGTGCGTGACGACGGACCATATAAAGAGGCTACAAGGCATGGCAGAATTCTAAGCTCTGCGGAGCTTCGGTTATGGCTATACATGGTACACGGCACCGTTGGAAAAATCGCTGACACATCGGGGAGTTTAACGAGAACCGTTTGCGATTTGACCGCACGCTCTCAGAGATTGGCTTCGACATGGGCCGAGGCTCCGTCCACGTCTGTACCAAGGCTAGGGAGAACGTTTTTTGCACGCAGGAGCGGGCCGAACTGTTCGAACGTTGCTTGACAGCGAACCGCCGTACTTCAAGGGCGACGGCATTCTGTCCGCGCTCGTGTCGATTTCGGCTTCGTATCGCATCACGCACAGCTGGTCGGCGCGTGACGTGGAATCGCGTGGTCACGCGCTATAGCCATGATACGGATGTCATTCTGTGTGGCATCGGCTATCGCTTCTAGCGAGTGGCGCGCGGCGCCGGTGCGGAATGGAGAGACGAACCGGGGTGACGGAAGCGGATCACGTCCGCGTCGCCGATTCGCAACGCAAATTAGTGAAAAGAGCCAGTGCATTGCGGTGCAGGCGAGACAGATGCGCTCAGCACTGGGGTGGCCGGGCGGCCGATGCATGCCGCGCTGCTGGCAGGCGCGGGCATTCGACCGGCGCTCTCCATCAGTACTTGGTGTCTCGCTTTTCCTGGCGGCCACCCTGCTTCGTATCGCGCTTGTCCTGCCGGCACTGGGAGTTGCTCTGTTGGTTTGCGGCCCGGCAGTCGACTTTGTTCGAGCGCCCCTCTTGCTTGGCATTCTGGTTTGCGTCCCTGCCTTCCTGGCGCTGTTGCGACTGATTAGTGGCGAGAGCCGTGCCCGATAAGGCTAAGAGCCCGGCTGCGACCAGCATTCCGCCCGTGCGCCGCCAAAGCCTGCTTCTTGATTCGACCATTTTCACGCTCCTTGATGCTTGGTTGAAGCGGCGGATTCGCTAACGCGTTTTCGTATCAACAGCGCATCGTGTGCAATGATGGCCGATTTGAAATATCGGTGACGCTGTCAGCGGATGGCCCTCGCTGTCGTCCAAGGGTCCGAGACGGGATGGCGGTCGCAAGCCAAGCGCCCCCTCAGTCTCGCGAGTCAAGCCAAATTCCGTTTGCCTGCAACATTCAACCAGTGAACTCTTGTTATCGCAACAATGACGCCGGACAAAACGCTGGATTGGCACCGACGTCGGCTCAAGTGAAATGACACGTGGTGCGAAGACATTCCCTGAGAAAAAGGACGCATAGTCTCATGGCTAGTTTAATTGATTGTTGGTCCTCGTGACATTGGACCAAGGTCCTATACCTGCTGGCGTGCGCCAGGCCTATTCTTGACGTGATCTACATTTGTTCCGAGACCGCCATGACAAGTCAACGGCCTGTTGACAGACATGTCCGTTCGGCTGGTTTGCACGTTGCCTCCGATTTGCGCCCGCTTCGCAGGGTCTCCCAGAACCTGAATGTTTTCCGCCGCGACGCTACAGATTGACTCGCCTGCGCGCTTCGCAGCGGGAAATCCAACTGGAGGTGAATAAATGAAACCGTTACCGCTTCTCGTCGTGACCCTTGCTGTGTCAGCGTGTGCAAGCCAACCCATGCCGCCGAGTGCGCAACCGGTCGGAGAGAGCCAACAGCCGGTCGCCGCAGTCTCGCAATGCATTGCTCAGAAATGGGCGAACCAGTCGCAACAGCAAGTCATATCGCAGGTGATTGTGACAAACAACCAGGCGATGGATGTCTATGTGCCGGGTCAGCAGCCTCCGAATGGCGCAGCCGCTCTCGTGCGGCCGTCATGGACGGGCAACAGCAAAACGTGGGTGGGCTTCCGCGGGGCCGGCGTGTCAGGCGGCAACACGGGTGGCGATGTTGGCGGCTGCCTCTAGGCAGTGCGTCAGTCTGGCGTTATTTAGTTGTTTCGATGGATGTGGACGGCAATCTCGGGTGCGTCAAGCCCAAATCTGTTGCAATTCAATCGAGGAGAGTTGCATGAACCGTCGTACCTTTTTTTCGCTCACTGCTATCGCCCTCGCCAGCTCGTTGGTCGCTTGCGGCTCGACCTCGACTCCGACAGAAGCGGCCAACAAGCGCAAGGAAATCGATACCGCCGTCGATGGCGCCCTCAACAAGCTGTACAGTGCGACGCCAGGTTCGCGGGAACAGGGTAGCAAGGCCAAGGCCATTCTTGTCTTTCCGTCGGTAATCGCGGCGGGCCTCGTGGTCGGCGGCGAATATGGGGAAGGTGCGCTGCGCGTGGGAGGCACGTCCGTCGGCTATTACAAGACCAGTACCGCGTCGTTCGGTTTGCAGATCGGCGCTCAGTCGAAGGTGGTGGTCCTGATGTTCATGACCCAGGACGCGCTGGATAAATTCAAAACGAACGACAAGGGCTGGACCGCCGGCGTGGATGGCTCGGTAGCGGTGGCGAAGTCGGGCGCTAACGGTACCCTCGACACCGCGACGACGAATGCGCCGATCGTCGGCTTCGTGCTGACGAACTCCGGTCTGATGGCCAATCTCAGCTTCGAAGGCACCAAGGTCAGCAGGCTCGACATCTGATGCAGGCACGGCGCCGCTTGGCTATCGAGGCGTCATTGCAGCACGCGCGCAGGACATCCAGAGGGTGTTTCCCAGGAGTCTGACATGAAGATCAGGATTTTCCTTGCGGCGGCCGCCGTCGCCTTGGTGGCGTGCCCGGCATTCGCCCAGCCACAGACATCGGTGGTGGTCACAAAAGGTGCGGAAAGTGCCACCGTAACCGGAACGAAAACGGTGACGGCCAAGGTCGTCGCCATTGACTCCACGACCCGGACCGTCACGCTGAAGGACAAAAAAGGCCGGGTCGTCGAGGTGCAGGTGGGCGAGGAGGCGCGAAACTTTGACCAGCTCAAGATTGGCGACGTGGTGACGACGGAATACCGGGAATCGATGTCGCTGAGTCTCACCAAAGCGAGCGGCCCGCGTTCCGCCTCGGAGCGCACGATAGAACAGCGGTCCACGCCCGGAGCCAAGCCCGGCGGCACGATCGGTCGTGAAGTAACGATCATGGCAGATGTCATCGCTGTGAATCCCAAGGCGGAAACGGTCACGTTGAAGGGACCGCAAGGCAACACGGTGGAGGTGATCGTGCAGGACCCCGAGCAGATGAAAAACATTCGCAAGGGCGATCAGGTTCAAGTCGTGTACACGGAAGCGCTTGCGATCTCCGTTACGCCTAGCGCGAGCAAGTAGCGGCTCGCGCGCTCCTTGAGCTAACCTGCCGGGAGACAAGTCATGCTGATCACACCGATTACCGAACGGGTGTTTTCCAGACAATTGCTCGACGTCCTGATCCGTGCGGGACTCATTGCTGTTCTGGCCATTTTCTGCTTCCGGATTTTTGTCCCGTTCCTCAACCTCATGGTCTGGGCGTTGATCCTCGCGATCACGATGTATCCGCTTCAGGTCAGACTCCAGCGTTCGTTCGCCAACAAGGGTGGCCTGATCGCCACCCTGATCATCCTTGTCGCGTTTGTCATCATCCTCGTGCCGACCTATCTGCTGGGCGTCGCTGTGGCCGAATCGATCGATCATGCGAAAGCCATTTTCGACAGCGGCAGCTTCCGCGTTCCACCGCCTGCCGACTCGGTGGCCAGTTGGCCGCTGGTGGGCCAGAAGGTGTACGACCTCTGGCAGCAGGCGTCGACGGACATCACGGGTCTGGCGCAGAAGTTCGCTCCGCAACTCAAGGATGCCGGTCTCGCTGTGCTCGCAACGATTAGCGGACTCGGCGCGGGGCTGCTCCTGTTTTTTGCCGCCTTGATCGTCGCCGGCATACTCATGGCGCACGGCGAAACAGGCCACAGAAGTGCGGTGGAGATCGCCTCGCGACTCTCCGGCCCAGTGAACGGCCCGCAGATCGCCGAACTGTGCACAGCCACCATTCGCGCGGTCGCTCAGGGCGTGGTC
>NZ_FCON02000254.1 GCF_001544535.1 Caballeronia choica
ATCTCTTTTCATGGGCGTCCTCGTAAGAGCTATCGCTCAAGCATAGAGCATGTGTCCGCAAAATTCCTGACTTATGAATAAGTCCGCAATCATCGGTAGAGAAATGTCAACTGCAGCATGACTAACTTGTCGACCCCGTGATTCTGCGCCGAGCCTGCCTGCCGGTGCTTAACCGGCATATTGCTAACTTATTTGCATACCTGTTTCTGACGACCGAACCGGACTCACAATGCCAGTTGCCTAGACCTAGTCTGGCAACGGCTCATTGCGCAGCGCTGAATACGCTGGGAGTTCCTTTAGCAAGCCAACGCCTTCGTCGGTGCTCGCCGACGTCACAAACTACCGCGTATCGCGGGCCCTGAACGGAAAACGGTCCGTCTGGTGGTATTCCTTATAGCCGTCCACCTCGCGGCGCACGATCATCTCGTACGGTTCTCCTGCATCCGCATAACGGCAGTAGAGATGCGGCCCAGGATAGTACTCGTCCCCATCCTCATCGACATCAAAGATATTGCGAAAAGGGATTCGTCCAACAATGAACACCTTCAGAACATCATAACGTGTATTCGCGAACGCCTTTTCAGGGTCGGAAGCAGCACCGAGGCCGCCTTTCCCGAACTCCATGGTCGACCAAGCATTGTCGCTCCGGTCCACGATGATGTGCTCGAGGCCAATGTACACCTCGATCCCCGTGTGATAATGGCCGGCGAATTCTGCGCGGAACCATGGGCTGATTGTGCCTGATCCGGCGGTGTCCACGCTCGGATAGACTTCGTCGTCGATCGAATGAATGATCACCGCGGGTTTTGGCTCACCGTGGCCGAACACACGTTTCAGCTTTCTCTTCATGGCGAGCGTCCGACGCAAATCGTTTTCACGCCCGCGTTCTCGCCGCGCGAGCGACACGCCGAAAAAGCTGAATAGCAAATCGGGATGGTCGGAGTAAAGCTTCGTCTCCAGTACCGATGCCGCCCACAGAATTGCAGAACCGATCCCTGCGGTGGATGCTGCTCTCTCGTAAGCAGAGCGCGCTGAAATACTCACATCGCATCCCACAACCAACAGCATCACGTCTGGCGGAGTCGAAGCCTTCGCGACTGCCTCTCGCACCGCCGCCTTTGCGTCCGCGCCCGTAAATCTTCCATAGCGCTTGCATTGGACCGCCCAAACGCGGATGGAGCCATCCTTGGCGAGTTCCATGGCTCTGATATCTACGCCGTCATCCGCGCCACTTCTTCCATCATGGTGAATCTCCTCCCACCGATGAAGTCGATATACCAGCGCCAGCGACAGGTCTTCGAAGCGGCTGGGACTCAGATCTTCAAAATGAAGTCGATTTGTTGTCCTACTGGGAGGCGCCATCAAAGCCCTTTTCGTGGTTGCTGGGGAGGCTCATCGCTTCGCAGGAAGGTGCTTGAATCACATATTTTATCGTCATAGCGATCGTTACGGTGACTGAGCCTTCGTCGCCAAAACAGCATAATCGCTGGAGGACAAAGCGCCTAGGTACGTCCTCTGGCATGAGTGGCATTTCGGTCAACGGACCTCGTTCAAGAAAAGGCCCGCTGCCAGGGCGGGCCCAAATCTCCGAGGGGTGAGCGCCATGAAGAACGCTCTCAAATATCCTCGCTTCATACCGCTGGCCAGGCAAGAGCGATAGGAGATTTTCTTCATTTCGGCGAGCGAAACGGCGGGCAGGACGGACGAGCCGGCATACTTAGACAAGTTTCGCGGCTCTGCTGCATTGCGCAAACTCAGATATATCAAAAGACTTGTTCCAACAACATTTCATTGTTGGCTGAATGCGGCGTTTTCTGAAGGTAGTTTGGCCGATTTTCCTTGGGCTACATCCTAACGTTGATTGGATCCGAAGGAGATTCCATGAATACGCCCGATGCCGGCCTACGCGATTCGGTAGTCGCCCCCGATGAACGCAGTGACCTCGGCGCTTCGAAGCGCGCCGGAACGACAAGCTGCGGCTGTTCCGTAAATGATCCTCCTCTCGATTTTGCGCAAGTTCGCAAGGAAGAGCTTGCAGCTCTCGGAGTGGACGAGTCGAAAGGCCAGCATCCCTCAGGTATCGCGCGGTCAGGAGGCGGCATTCGCAGCGCCACATTCTGCCTCGGCGTTCTTCAAGCTGTAGCCGCTGAAGACCAGCTAACTGAATTCGACTATATGTCCACAGTATCCGGCGGCGGGTACATTGGCTCGATGCTGACGGCGTGGGTCTGCAAGGAGCCGGGGGGAATATCCGACGTGCAAGAGAAGCTCAAAAGATCGGTTACACCCGATTGCGACAAAAGTGTGGAGGAGCCTCAAGAAATTGTATGGCTCAGGCGCTACAGTAATTATTTGACACCCAAGCTTGGCATGCTGTCACTCGACACGCTCACCCTTGTGCTCGCTTGGACGCGCAATGTCATGCTCAACTGGATCGTGCTGATATCCGCGTGGTGGCTGTTGCTAACATTGCCGAAATGGTTCGTTGTCGGCGCGGAGCTGGGCGCGACGTTTTGCCGACCGCAATGCGCATCGCTGCTCTCCGCGGTCGCCAGAACTTCTCACGACGCGGCGTTTATAGGAATATGCACGGCGACTTTATTTGTTTGGATCGTCGCCGCGACCGCATTTCATCTCGACGTCCTAGCTCGACAAAAGCAATGTGTCCAAAACCGCTCGCTCGGCGCACGTATCGTACTCAAGCTCATTCAAAAGAACAATCTGCTAGCGAATTGCACGCTTGTCGCTCCAATAGCGCTTTGGTGCATATTCGCGACCAAGTGGTTGCTTCTTGCAAAGTCCGTGGGTGAATGGAAGAACGCCTACAGCACAGCGGTCTTGTGGACGGGGGCGATCGCGCTTATCGTAACGTTACTCGTGAATGCCATTTTTCCGTTGCTTAGAGTTTGCGGGTTGTACCGTACTTCGGCGCCCGAATCCACACTTTACAGCCAGGTTGAACGCGCCGCATATGCGGTCGTCTTTGCCTTGACCGCGAGCCTCGCGGCGCTAGGTGCGGGCATCGCGATGCTGGCGATCCTCAAAGCGGAGCATCTGAGCAGCATCGATGGATGGGCTATGTCGGCGCCACTTGTGTGGGCTTTCGTTCCACTCATCGTGCTTCTTGTCTATTCGATTTCGAACGTGTTGTTCGTCGGACTCATCGGCTCGCTCTACCATGACCGGGTGCGGGAATGGTGGAGTCGTCTGAGCGCGAGACTCCTGGTCGTCGCACTCTATTGGCTTCTGCTGTTTTCGTTTGCGTTTTACATACCAGTTATCACCCAATGGGCGCTGAAGAGCATTCCTTATTGGCTTTCTCTCACTAGCGTGGGCTGGGTCGTGACTACCGCGTGGGGTGCTTTGCGCACGGCACCGCAGAAGGCAAGCGCGGAGAGCCGTCAACGATATGGCGCGCTGCTCAACATCGCATCTGGCGTCGCCGTACTTCTGATTCTTGCTTTCCTCGCCGCCCTTTTCGATGAGGTAATCTTGATATGGTCCGCCAGCGCAAGTAGTGCCACACCCGTATTTGGGTCGGAGTTGACTACCGGCACACTCCCCACTTTTATGGAAGTTTCCGGCGTCGCTCAGCAACATCTCCTGGCTATGACCGTAACCGGATGGAGCTTCGCCGGACGAGACTTTCCCGTCCTACTACTTGTGTTCGTTGCGCTCGTGGTTGCGTTCCTTTTGTTCGGTAAGCGACTGGACGTCAACAAATTCTCGCTGCAAAGCGTGTACAAGAATCGACTTGTGCGCTGCTATCTCGGCGCGACCAACAAGGATCGCGTCGCAAATCCGTTCACCGGATTCGACATTACCGACGACCTATTGTTTAGTAAGATGAAGTCGCCTTCGACGAACGTTCGCCCATTGCAGATTTTCAATACGGCAATGAATCTGACCCAAGGCCGTAACCTCGCTTGGCAGGAGCGCAAGGCCGCGTCCTTTTCCTTTAGCCGACTGCATGTCGGATACGAACTGTCGAGTCTCGAAGGCGATGCAACCGAGCGCACCACGCCTGCCATGCGCGTCTCCGACCGTTGTGGTTACCGGCGCACGACGTCTTATGCGTCCAAGTTGGATCAGGAAGACGGCGGAGTGTCGCTTGGCACCGCAATGGCCATTTCTGGTGCAGCAGTCAGTTCCAATATGGGCTATCACACTCGGCCTACCCTTTCGTTTCTGCTCACGATGTTCAATCTGCGCCTTGGTAAATGGTGCCCCAATCCGCGGCGAGAGTCGTACATGCTCACGCGTAGCGGCTTCGCGCCATTTCGGCTGCTGGAGGAACTGGGCGGACGTGTGAACGAGGATAAACCATATGTCTATCTCTCTGATGGTGGCCACTTCGACAACACCGGCATTTACGAGCTCGTTCGACGTCAATGTCGCTATATTCTGGTCGTCGACGCGGCGGCGGATCCCGAGCGGGCTTTCGAGGACCTCGGGGCAGCGGTGAGGAAGTGCCGCGTCGATTTTGGAGCCGAGATCGACGTCAACATCAACAGTCTGCGGGGAATTCCGCCTGATCGTCTTTCGGAAGCTACCTGTCTTCGCGGCACTATCACTTATCGCGATAACTCGTCAGGGGAAATCGTCGTGATAAAAGCTTCAATGTGCAAGGAGCGGCGCGAGCCGGCAGATGTCCAGTCGTATGCAAGCCGCTATTTGTCGTTTCCACAGCAATCGACCGCTGATCAATTCTTCGACGAAAGCCAGTTCGAGAGTTATCGAAAACTTGGCTTCTGCGCGGGGCGCGCCGCAACGCCGTACTTCCCTAATAATCTAAAGCCGCTAGTCAAGTGCACGGGCAAATCTGCTGCGGCCGGAGACGACGAGCGGATGCATCTTTCCTGCGATCACCTTCGGGTCCCGTGGATACCCTAGCCGCGAGATCATACTTTGACAGCCATCGTACGCTACTTGCAGTCCTCGATTTAATGCTGCGGGGGTTACGGCTTACCAAGGTGGCGATTCCATTCCCTTTTGTTCAAGAAAAGGCCCGCTGCCAGAGCGGGCCCAAATCTCCGAGGAATGAGCGCCATGAAGAACGCTCTCAAATATCCTCGCTTCATACCGCTTACCAGGCAAGAGCAATCGGCGGTTTTCTTTATTTCGGCGCGCGAAACGGAGGGCGGGACGTAGTTCTGGATGTCGTCGTCGATGCCGGAATGCGACGCAAGACCGAATATTCGGTCAACGACATCGTGCGGGCGAACGAGATCTTGTCCGGAAATATGATAGTTTCTCAAACCAAAAATCTGGACTAGGTAATGCGTTTTTCTAAAACGGTCGCGGACTAGTCCAGCTTATGCACCCGAAGGTAGAGTCAATGAATTGTTCATGAACAAGAGGAATTCGACGGTAGACGGCCTGGCTAAACACGAAACATTTGGTTAAAACGTCGCTAGAAGAAAAAGCCCAGTTCAAGAACTGGGCCTCTTCTTTCCCAACGAATACGTTACTCACCAACAGTTCCAGCGGCAAACATAAACGACCGGGGCAGGCGCTACATAAACAGGGCGGGAATTTGCATAAGCAGCAGCACCTACCACCGCACCTGCCAGTAAGCCACCAGCGATAGCCTGCGCTGTTGCCGTGTTGCGCGCCGCCTCTGCTGACGCATTGCTGGAAGACGTCTGATACATTGCAAGCTCCCCGGTACATTTGTCGCCCCACGTGTACGGGTTATCGATCTTGCATTGCAGGAACGTTGCGCGGTCTTGCCTTGCAGCTTGCTCCATCGGTGAGGCACAGCCCGCAAGCATGGTAAGTGCGATAACAGACGCCAAAAACCTTCTCATATTCCCCGCCCCATGTCTTTATTTTTAGTAATGGCGCGAAAGTAACACCGCTTAAAGTGAGCGTCAATTCGCTGCACGTTTGCGCGTGTTCGCCGCCGCACCCACCCTTATTGCCCTTCCGCCAAAGTCGTCTTACATTCCATATTAAGCAACAAAGTCGAAAGCACACGCAACATTTAGAATAAAATTTCCCCGAACATAAGTCCGCGCACTCGCAGAGATAAAAATTTGTAAATAGGAATACTTAAGAGTAAAGCGTTCGCGTTGCAATCAACGTTACTGCTGACGAACTGCTGGTTAGGACCGTCGCATCCCCGACGTTTGGCAAGCGTTAGATGGCGTCATTAGAGTCGTGCCCTGCGCACCTTCCGAATGCAACCGGAGGTTCGACCGTCAGCTGCTGAATCGCATTCGTTCAACGTTTGGCGTTCGCACATAGTCTTAGGTAATCAATCGAGTCGTTATATGAACGGATCGCGCGGCGGACGTTGTATGAAAACTCATTGCTATCGTATGCGTCCCGGGCGCGCCTCGCCATTGTTGCAGCATCGTCAAGCTCCGAATGAGCCATCGGACAATCAATGCTGGCAGCTGCTGATTCCGCATCTTCCAAGGCACTCTTCGCACGGCCTGCGTTGAACTTCGCGTCATCGAAATCGCTACTTCGAGAAATCCTTTCAAGCCTGGATCGTGCATCGTCCAACGCCGGACGCAAGCTGTTCCAGTCCGCGAAGGAAATAGCCGGCGAGAACAGCGTGGCGACCAGCATAGCCACAGCAACCTTTTTCAACACAATCATTCTTTTTTCTCTCTTCCTTCGTCTTTGATTGCCGCGGGCCATCGCTCGCGCGTCAATGGCGAACGAACGCTGACACCGAAACCGCGAGGTATCACGGCGCGACTACGCCTGGATTACGGCTGCAATCTAAGGCATTTGATAGGTAAAAACCCTGCTCCCGCAGTTCTTATAGGTGGAAGATCTCTGGGACCCAAGGAACCGAGACGCCGACACAGGACGGATCATCCATCAGAATACGAACGCGGCCTCAAATGGTTCTACGTATCCCGTAAAAGCTCACCGTGCACTTACTCATAAGTCAGGAATTTTGCGGACACATGCTCTATGCTTGAGCGATAGCTCTTACGAGGACGCCCATGAAAAG
>NZ_FCON02000255.1 GCF_001544535.1 Caballeronia choica
TTTCTTTGCTTACTTTCTTTGCAGCAGCAAAGAAAGTGAGTCCCGCCCCGGACAGGGGCAGAGCTAATAAACCAAAATCAAAACAAGTTCCATGGAAGCGCATCAACATCAAACGGCGTAAACCACACCCCACCCCTACTCCCCCAAACCCTCCTCCTCAACAGGAAAACAGATCCCCACGACGATCCCCGTCGGTCCATCATCACGATTCTCGAGCGCCACGCTTCCACCGTACCGAACGGCAATCGCCTTGACGATAGAAAGCCCCAACCCACTGCCTTCGATATCCGAATTCGCGCGAAAAAACCGATCGAACACCCGCGGCAGAACTGCCTCATCAATCCCCGGCCCGGTATCGATCACCTCGACGCATACCATGCGATCCACCAGCCGCATCCGCAAGTCGATCGTGCCGCCGTCAGGCGTATAACGCACCGCATTGCCAATCAAATTCCTCACCGCGATGCCGATATCCGCTTCGATCGCGCGCACGTGCGCACTCACCATCTCCTGCGCGCCGATATCGAGCCCGCGCTGTAGCGCGATCGGCAGCACATCAGCCACCGCGCCCCTGACGACAGCGGCAACGTCCACCCGTGCAAGCGCGCCACCGTTCAACGGCGCATCGGCGCGTGCAAGCCGCAACAGTTGCGTGATCAGGCTGCCGCTCCTCGCAATGCCGGCGCGCAATTCGCGAAAGCGCTCCTGGTTGCCGGGCGCGATGTCGCGCTGGAGGTTGTCGGCCTGCAATTGCAGCGCGGTGAGCGGCGTGCGCAATTCATGCGCGGCATCGTCGATGAACTTTCGCTCCGCGTCGATAGACTGCGCGAGGCGCTCGATCATCCGATTGATCGAATGGATGAAGGGATCGAGTTCGGCCGGCACGCCGACGGTCGGCAATGGCTGCAGGTGGCCCGCATCGATCGCCTGCACCTCGCTGCCAAGCCGGTTGAGTTCGCGCAGCGAGCGCTGCACGACGAGCGCCACCGCGATCCAGACGAGCGGCAGCAGCACGAGAATCGGCCAGAGCGTCTTGGTCGCGGTCGCTTCTTCCAGGTCCCTGCGCACCGACAGGCGTTGCGCCACCTGGATCGTCGTCGCCGGCTGCTGCAACGTATAGATGCGCCACGCTTCGCCGTTGACAGTCGAAGTCGTGAATCCGTCCGGCGCGGTTCGCGGCAGCAACAGCGATGGATCGGTCGAGCGAAACGGCGCGTCGGAGTCCGCCTTCCATACCGTCAGGACGATATCGCGCGCGTCCTGCGAACCGCGTGCGACGATAGCCGGTATGCCTTCCGCAAAGCCGTCGCGCATGCGTGCGGCCACCTGCTCCATGCGCAGGTCAAGCAGCGCGCCCATGCCGTTCCTGCAGAGCTGGTAGGAACTCACGCCCTGGATCACGCCGATGACGCTGACAAGCAAGCCAAGCGCCACGATCAATTGATTCCTCAGCGATTTGATCATCTGGATGGCATGTCTGAATGTGAATGGAATGGCCTTCGGATTCTACGCGGCTCGATCAAGGCGAGCGTGTTCGATATCGCAGGCAAGGTTCGCGATAGAACGCTCGACGGTCACGCACGAAAAACACCGTCAACCGCACGCCACGCCACGCCACGCCACGCCACGCCACGCCAGAAGAATAGCGCCGAAGAATTAGCGTTGAATGAGCGCGGCATTGTCGGGAATGGGCTTGCTTGCGCTGCGTGCCTGAATCGCCTGCCATCGTCACGCTCCCGCACATGTTCATTTCCGACCCCGTTGATTCGTTCTCGATATGCAATGACGCCAAAGCCATGGCGCGCGTTTTTGTTCCGCTCAACGGACACCTTCTTTACGCGTGCATTACGCGTCTTCGATTTAATTGCTGTCATTCGGAATAGATCGACGACGCGGCCGGTAATGCATGTACCACCCCTTGACTTGATGGAGTCGAAAATGAAGACCGTTGCCCTCTTTGCCTTGTCCGCCGCCCTGCTCGTTTCGTCGGGTGCCTTTGCTCAAGGACTCACGCGCGCCGAAGTCCGCGAGCAACTCATCGCCGCCGAACAGAACGGCTCCCGGCTCGTCACCGATGCGTCGTATCCCGACGTCAGCCCCAGCTACCAGAACCAGGCTTCGCATCGCGATCCGGCGGCTACCGCTTACGGCGGCGTATCGGCCGGTTCGAGCGCAAGCGCGAGTGCGCCGCGCATGACGCCTGGCCAATGCGTCGGTCCGGTCAGCTTTTGCAGCATCTATTCCGGCTCGTGATCGAAGTCTTCGTCGCATGCGATACGGCCCGATCGACTCGGGCCGCAGCCCGCCAAGATTCGCGTGTTCACCGAGTTCCTGATCGGTCACGTGGAGCGACTGCAACCCGAACGCACATGGACGAAGTGGGCGCGCCAGGTCTGCACCGCGCTTGTGCGTCCATGCCTGCCGGTTAGTGTCGCGCGCATCAAGTTCGTGCATGACCCGGCCTTGGGCCAAGCAAATACAAGGCTTTCGCCCCTGGCACGCTAATCGCTATAGAAAGCCCTGCAAGGAGCCGGCGCATACCGGTTTAGCAAGACAATCTGGAAATGGACGACTAGGGTTCCGGTCCACCGCATGTCAGATGCGATGGATGCTGGTCCGAGAGTTGTCGACCTCAAGGGTGCTTCGAGGTTACACGGCGGGATAAAAGCCCGGGAGAGAACGCGATCGATGAGTCGCGCCGCTCCTGCCGCCGCTAACCGTCCCTTCGAGGCCAACCTCATGCGCAAGCTATCCCGCCTTCTCGGCATCGCCGCACTTTCCCTCGCTACGTTCGCGTCATCCCCGTCGTTCGCCGCCGGTCGCCAGGACTTCAAGGTCTGCTGGACCATCTATGCGGGCTGGATGCCATGGGGCGAAGCGAAGACGCAGGGCATCGTCTCCAAGTGGGCCAAGAAGTACGGCATCAACGTTGACGTTGTCCAGTTGAACGACTACATCGAGTCGATCAACCAATACACGGCCGGCAAGTTCGACGGTTGCGCCATGACCAACATGGACGCGCTGACCATTCCGGCGGCAGGCGGCGTCGACTCGACGGCACTCATCGTCAGCGACTATTCGAACGGCAACGACGGCGTGCTGATCAAGGGCAAGGGTAAGAAGGTCGCCGACCTGAAAGGCCAGCAGATCAATCTCGTGCAGTTCTCCGTGTCGCATTACCTGCTCGCCCGCGCACTCGAATCCGCGGGCATGAGCGAGCGCGACCTCAAGGTGGTGAATACGTCTGACGCCGACATCTCCGCTGCGTTCGCGACGCCGGCCGTCAAGCAGGCCGTCACCTGGAACCCGATGCTCGCCGACCTGAAGGCTCAGCCGAACGTCACTGAAGTCTTCGATTCCAGCAAGATTCCCGGCGAGATCATGGACATGATGGTCGTCAACACGAAGACGCTGCAAGAGAACCCGGCGCTCGGCAAGGCACTCACGGGCGCGTGGTTCGAGATGGTGTCGCTGATGCATTCGACGACTCCCGACAGCACCACTGCGATGAACGCGATGGCCAAGGCCTCCGGCACCGACCTCGCCGGCTTCAAGGGCCAGCTCTCGACCACCGCCCTCTTCTATACGCCCAAGGCCGCACTCGACTTCGCGACCAGCCCGAACCTGCCGCGCACGATGACCCGCGTCGCCAGATTCTCGTTCGACCACGGCCTGCTCGGGCAAGGTGCGCCGAGCGCGGATGCGGTCGGCATGGCGTTCGACAACGGCGTCGTGATCGGCAGCAAGAGCAACGTGAAGCTGCGCTTCGATCCGACCTATGTGCGCATGGCCGCCGAAGGCAAGCTTTAAACCCACCCAAGAGGCCGCCCGATGCGACTCATCAACCGACACCCGACCCGAGGCGGCGCGCTGATGCTGCTGCTGATGCCGTTCATCGTGCTGGTGGCGGTGTACTTCACCAGCTCGTCGCTGCGTCTGAAGGACAACCCCGACGACAAAGTGCTGCCGAGCGCCGTACAGATGGGCGACGCGATCCATCAGTTCGCGTTCACGGAGGACAAGCGCACCGGCCAGTATCTGTTGTGGGCCGATACCGCGGCAAGCCTCAAGCGCCTGGGCATCGGGCTCGTCATCAGCGCAGTGATCGCGCTGGTCGCGGGCATCGTGACGGGCAGCATCCCGCTCGTCACCGCGACGCTCTCGCCTTTCATCACCGTGATATCGATGATCCCGCCGCTCGCGGTGCTGCCGATCCTCTTTATCGTGTTCGGCCTCGATGAGCTGTCGAAGGTGGTGCTGATCGTGATCGGCATCACGCCGATGATGATCCGCGATTTGCAGCAACGTGCCCGCGAGATCCCGAACGAACTGTGGGTCAAGGCGCAAACGCTCGGCGCGACCAGCTGGACGCTGATGCTGCGCGTCATCGTGCCGCAGTTGATGCCGCGACTCCTGGTCGCGCTGCGTCTTGCACTCTGTTCCGCGTGGCTCTTCCTGATCGCGGCGGAAGCGATCGCTTCGGTCGACGGGCTCGGCTATCGCATCTTTCTCGTGCGCCGCTATCTCGCGATGGACGTGATCCTGCCTTACGTCGCGTGGATCACGCTGCTTGCGTGGCTCATCGACGAAGGCCTGCGCCGCATCACGCAGTGGGCATTTCCCTGGTACGGCGGAGGCGCGCGATGATCGAAGTACGCAACGTGTGGAAGGAATACGGCGACCAGGTCGTACTCGAACGGCTGAACCTGAAGATCGGCGAAGGCGAATTCTGTTCGATGGTCGGGGCGTCGGGTTGCGGCAAGTCCACGTTCCTGCGGCTCCTGCTCGGTCAGGAGCGCGTGACGCGCGGCGAGATCCTGCTCGACGGGCAACCGCTGCCGGAGGAACCGGACGCGCATCGCGGCGTCGTGTTCCAGCGCTATTCGGTCTTCGAGCACCTGAGCGTCATGCGCAACGTGCTGCTCGGGCTCGAACTGCCGCAGGCGAAGTTCACCGGACGGCTGTTCGGCGCGCGCCGCCGTGCGGCACAGGACGAAGCGGTAGCGATGCTCGAGCGCGTGGGCCTCGCCGCCGCGCTCGACAAGTATCCGCATCAGCTGTCGGGCGGCATGCAGCAGCGACTCGCGATCGCGCAGGCGCTGATGATGAAGCCGCGCATCCTGTTGCTCGACGAGCCGTTCGGCGCACTCGACCCCGGCATCCGCAAGGACATGCACGAACTGCTGCTCAAGCTCTGGCGCGAGTCGGGCCTGACGATCTTCATGGTCACGCACGACCTGAAGGAAGGCTTCACGCTCGGCAGCCGCGTGCTCGTCTTCGACAAGGTCCGTGTCGACAGCCAGGCGCCCGGCGCCTATGGCGCACGCATCACCTACAACATACCGCTCGATCACAGCCGCGACGCGGCGTCGTCGATCCATGTGGCGCGGGCTGCCGTCGAAGGCGCCGCGCGCGCCGACACGGTCGCCGCTTAAAGGAAAACACACGATGGAATTGCTACTCGAAGAAACCGTACCCGGCGGCGGACACGCGTCGCTGATCGTCAAGCGAGGCCAATCGTTGCGGCTCACCGACGTACGCGGCGGCGCCAACGTCAGCCTGATGCTCTTCAACGCCGCCGAAAAGAGCGAACGCCTGAACCTGCCCGACACGCTCAAGTGCCAGCACACCGCGAAGCTCACCGCCGGCCACTGCCTCTACTCCGACATGGGCCGGGTGCTCGCCGCGATCGTCGCGGATACGTGCGGCTGGCACGACAGCCTTGGCGGCGTATCGAACGCCGGTGAAGTGAGCGAGAAGTACGGTGCGGGCCGCTATCAGGAATTGCGCAACGCGTTCCATCGCAACGGCACCGACAACCTGCTCGTCGAACTCGGCAAGTGGAACCTCGGGCTCTCCGACCTCCTGATGACGCTCAACCTCTTCAGCCGCGTCGATGTCACCGATGCAGGCGCACTGAACTTCGTCAGCGGCAATTCGAAGGCGGGCGACTATGTCGACCTCTATGCGCCGATGAACACGCTCGTCGTGCTCACCGCGATCCAGCATCCACTCGACCCGAACCCCGAGTACGCACCGAAGCCGGTGAAGCTCGCGTTGAGCAAGGCCGACCGGGAAGTCGCGGAACTCTGCCGCACGTCGTGCGAGGAGAACGTGCGCGGCTTCATCAATACCGATCGCTTTTTTCTTTGAGCGGAGAACGAGAACATGACGACCTTTCTTACCGCCAGCGACCGCAAGCCGGAAGACGCGATCCATCGCGAGACGCTTGCCGCGGGCGAACCGTGGCTCAAGGAACTGAAGGCGGGCCAGACGCTGCGCATTCGCGATATCGAAGGCAACCAGGCGGTGGATACGCTCTTCTACAGCCTTGACAATCCGCGCGAACGGTTCGATCCGCAACGCACGCTGCGACGCCAGCGGAGTCTTTATCTGACGACCGGCACCGTGCTGTATTCGAACCTTGGCAATCCGATGCTGACGATCGTCGCGGACACGTGCGGCCGGCATGACACGCTTGGCGGCGCTTGCGCACAGGAGAGCAATACGGTGCGGTATGCGCTGGAGAAACGCTACATGCATAGTTGCCGCGATAATTTTCTGCGTGCCTGCGCGCACGACGGGCGCTTGTCGAAGCGCGACCTGAGTCCCAATGTCAATTTTTTCATGAATGTGCCGGTGACGGCTGAAGGCGGACTGACTTTCGAGGACGGCATTTCCGCGCCGGGGAAATATGTCGAGCTGCGGGCGGAGATGGATGTGATCGTGCTGATTTCGAACTGTCCGCAGTTGAACAATCCTTGTAATGGGTATGAGCCTACGGCTGCGGAGTTGCTGATATGGGGGTGATGGTCGCTGGCGCTTGGGTTGGGGGTGGAGGTGGGGGTGTGGGTGTTTACACCGTTTGATGCGCTTGTGCTCCTATGGAACTTGTTTTGTTTTTGGTTTATTTGCTCTGCCCCTGTCCGGGGCGGGACTCACTTTCTTTGCTGCTGCAAAGAAAGTAAGCAA
>NZ_FCON02000256.1 GCF_001544535.1 Caballeronia choica
TTTGGGCCGAACCCTGCCTTATGCAAGTCGCATACACACCTACCCCTAGGACGGGAGCGAACGGCAGCACGCGACCCATCTCGGCCGCTCAACACTCGGCATGCCCAATGTCCCTTGAGGAAGTTGAGCGGACGTTGCCCTTACGCTCGTACATACGATCCTCGTCTGAGCGCTTAGCGCATTGCTTAAAAGGACTGGTAATTTTCCGAAAATCGCCTTCAATTTTATAAATCAACTGTTCGTTGCCCCACAGACGGAATGAAGCAAACGGGCCAATGTCGCACATAAAAATCGGGTGAGAACATGCCTTTTCCTTTTCACGATACCTTTGCAGGTAGTCGGAAAGCAGTATTTCGTCGTCGGAGACGTAAGGCGAATACTTCGTCCGATTCTTTTGTTGAGGTGGTTCGGCGGAAACTCTTGCCTTGGATTACCACATCTCTCGCTTTCGTATTTGCGGCAGGTATCGCATACTCTGCTTGGAACAGCTTATACCAGCCTCAGGGTGTGACCATCTCGGCAATCGCCGTACCGAAAACCCTCTCGGATAAAGGTTTCACGTCTGATGTAATTGCGGAAAAGATTCGCGATAATTTATTGAAGATATACAGCACCACACCACATGCAATGGCCGCGATGCCGAAAGAACCGCTTGACATTTCTATTCCCGGAACAGGGATGTCCGTTCGAAAACTCGTCGCTTGGGTAAGCGCATATTTCCCTGAGAGTTGGCACCACATCGTTTCTGGAGAAATTGTCTCCGACAATAGCGCAGAAACCAAATTTGTAATTACACTAAGGGTCAACGGAAAGCTCTTGCCGACTCGGACAGTCGATTCCGGCAACCTCAACGACAATCTAAATAGTGCGGTACACATACTCTCAAGAAACTTGATCGAAAAAGTCGATCTGTATCAAGAGGCTATAGCACTTATCAAAGACGAACGCTATGCTGACGCGGAGGACATCATTGATGAAATGCGCTCCACATTACCGTCTAAAAGCGACAGACTAGGCGCCGTATTGAATCTGAAGGGATATATTGTTGAACACAAGCCATATGTCGCCACCCCTGCGTCAAACCTGAATTCTCCGAAAAGTGAGCCAGCGAATCTCGCGATTGCCAGGAGATATTACGCCGAGGCGAACACCTCCATCTCCTTAACCAATCTCGGAAATCTGGAAACGAATAGATGCTGGTACGCTTCTGAGGAGACTCGTGAGTATTACTGCAGTTTAGCCGAACATCACTTTCGCGCAGCGATTGAACTCGCGCCAGAATCAGCTGATGCACACTACAGTCTAGGCAATTTTCTATACGATCGTGCTTTCAATGTCTGTGCGCCGGGTAAAACCACTGAACTACTGGGTCAAGCGGTCCAAGAGTTCAACGCTGCGATGCAGCTTGACGACACCAAGGCCGAAACGTATCAAGGAATGGCTCTCGCGCGTTACCTCGGTAACGAACCAGTTTCGCACGATATTGTTCTTGGTTACTTCGCTGCGGCAAGTCGAAGAGACAGTTCGAACAACTCTTTTCGAAATCAGCTATCCTTTTTGAGGCTAGAAAAAGACCTCCGCGACCCAAGTACTCTCCTCCGTGAAATACCAGTTTTGAATCCGGATCCGCTCCTGGACAACATTGCTAAGCGACGCGATAAGTGCTCTAAAGACAAGTCAAGGCCGCTCGTTTCTGGTTAATCCTAACAGGGTGGCGGTCGACACATTTCGTGTTTGTAAACGATATCAATCTTCAGGCACGCAACGGCAAGTTAGCTTAATGCGCGATAAGAAAGTTGTTTGCAGGAAGAACGGCGTGTGCTGGTGTGCCGTATTTAATTTATGGCGGGGCGTGCCTTGGAGCGACGGGCGCGGTCCGGATCCAGAGCGGCCGTTCAAATGACGACTCCGCGAGATACGCGAACGGCAACAACTGGCCGAGTCCGGTCAAACGATGAAACGACACGCCGCTCGTCGTCGCTCGGGTCACGACCGTCGCAAGCCGCCCCGAAGGCGCCATTCGGACCGGACAGATCAATGGCGGCTTACCGTGCAGCGTATGCCGCGACGATCGCCGTCGGGCACCCACTTCTCGCTGCGACGAACCGTCAGGTTACAGTTCCACCCGCGCGCGGGAGTAACACTGAAAATGAGGTCTCCGTCTCATCGGACCGCGCTTCGATCGCACCGTGATGTGCCTTGGCGATTTCGCTTGCAATGTACAGACCCAGTCCGAGACTACCCGGCCCGTCACCTTTGCCCTGAAGGTCCGGCCCCCGCGTCAGGGGATCGAAGATGCGCGCCAGGGTTGCGCTCTCAATGGCAGCTCCGCAGTTTTTAACTTCGATACGGACATGCGTTACATCACCGGTAACCACCACGCGCACTGGAGCGTCCCGTGCCCCGTACTTGACGGCATTGAGTACGAGATTTCCAAGCAATTGCTGCAAGCGCCGCCCGTCCCAGGCCCCCTGTAAATTACCACTTACCTGCAGCTCAATCTGTCTGTCAGGATGAACTGCACGCAACTCGTCCAGCTCGTCAGCAAGCACATCCGCAAGATTGACGCTCGTGGACGTCACGTTGATGCCCAAGCCCAGTTTGGTCCTGTTGAAATCAGTCAGATCATCAAGCAACGCCTGCATTCGGGCTCCACTACGTATCAGTCGGGCGGCGGCTTCCGATACCCGCTCCCCAGCACTTAGCGCTTCCAGATACGATGCAGTCACCTGAATCGCCTGGAGAGGGCTGCGCATGTCGTGCCCGAGCATGCCGAGCAGGAGGTTACGGCTCTGCTCGATCTGCGCACTGAAAAAGGCGACTGATTCGGCAATTGCCTGATCGATCGCTTCGTTAAAACGAATGACGTCATCCAGGTCAGGCGCTTCGGGTTGGCAATCGTCCATCCACAAGCGAAGCACGCTTGCGCGCAGGGCGCGATATTCGGCGGCTAGCTGGTTGATATTGAAACCGGCCCGTGCCCTCAGAAGAGCATGCGTTTGCGCGGCTGTTTCGGCCGCGTCGATCGGACTGGGGCCTTCCCCCAAGGATTTTTCGCGTTGGGCTTCCCTGGTTTGCGAAGTCCGCAAGTCCTTTACTACGGCGAGAAGGATGTGCTGCGCGTGGTTGCGTAATGCCAGCGCTTCCATGTTTGCCGCGGCCGGCATGAGGGTGGCGGCGAACGCCTCCCATTGCGCCAGAATCGGCTCCAGTTCTCGCGAGATAAAGTCAGCAAGTCGCACGTAGGCGCCTCCGAAGCGTAAGTGAGTATCAAGGTCCACCACCCTAACTATCCATGTTACGCCAGAATTAGGGACAAATCGATGGGAAAGCCCCGTTGAGGGGGAACGCTATCGTGGCCAGCCCGGCAGTACGGAGGGAGGGTGCTATCTCGGGGGCAGGCTTAATCGGAAGCGGCCGTTCGCGCGACGCAGCCGAACGTCTTAAATTGGCCGCCCGCGGTCACCCACCCGTGCCCGGATTCGTGCGCGCGGGCCAACCCCTGCGACGCACGCTTGTCACCGAGACTGGCCATCATGTCTAGTGGTGGGAGGCCGGATATCTTCAGGCACTTCTGCCTCGAGTCCTTGAGTACTTGACTCCTACATCTCAGCTAGGTCCGGAAAACTCCCCTGTTTCTCCAACATCCGTCCTAGGCGCAGGTTCGCCGCTTCGATCTTGTGAAGCGGAAGCGACATCAGTTGCGCGTCATACGCCCGCAGGACCGCTTCGATGACTTCACAGTGCGACGCGTCGAGCCGCCACTCATCGGCCGTTATGGCGTGGTGGATGCACGCTTTCAACGCGAGCTCGGCTGCGAGGAACGTTTCAAACAACTCATCGAGTCTCTCCGCCTCGTTCACAAAAAACGTCAAGTAGAGCGTTTTCAAGAGCTCGCTGGCGAGATCGGCGTTGCCATGTCCCTGCCGCAGCGCGGCCAGCGCCAGATGGCTTTTCAGCGAAAGCGTGCGCGCCTTGCCCGGGGCGATCGGCAACAGCTGCTCCCGCGTGAGCGGTGTGCGGCGCATCGGCTTGGATGGTTTCGATTTTTTTGACATGAAACGCGTTCGTCGTGGTGACGATCCTTTGAGCAGGACGTCGCTTCTCGGAGCCTCTTAGTTGCGACCCTATACGTCACAGAAACGCCCTTATCGGCACACTACTCCTCTGCCGAACCGCGTTCTGTGCGCCGCGCATAGTAGGCGGCGACTTCCTCGAGCACGCGTTTTTTCTCGGCCTGCACATAGATCGTGGTGGTCGCGAGCGAGGCGTGACCCAGCACCTTCTGTACGACATCGACCGGCACCTCGTCGGCGACCGACTGGGTGCCAAACGTATGCCGGAACGCATGGGCATTCGCCCGACCGAGCCGCGCACGTTCATCGAGGCTCAACCCATCCATCATCTCGACAAGCGTTTTTAGCATCCGGCCGATCAGTCGATTCAGTCCATCCGCTGTGTAGCCGGCCTCTTCGATTTCGAGAGCGTCGCCACGTTGCGCCCGATGCCGACGACGCGCTGCGTCAGTCCACGGAATGATGACAGGGCCAAGCAGCGGCCCGGCCAGCGCCCCTGCGCTCCCGATTGCGTCGCCGTCGAAATCCCTGCCGCGATCGGCCCAATGCGCGCGCAACGCCCCGAGTGCAGCGGCACTCACTGGCACGTGCGTTCGCGCTGGCCTTTGCCGACAATCGTCAGCTCCCACACTGGCCGTGCCAGCGTGCCGTAGACCGATGGCTTCAGGTTTTCCCGACGGGCGGACGCGGCCTCCTCACGACGCAGCCCCGAATCACCCATCAGCAGGATCGTCGCGCGCATCGCGCGCCACTGGACCGCGTTTTCCTCGGTGCATCGCGCGTTGAGCTCATCGCGTAAGCGCCGCCATAGATCCGCCGGCAACGCCCGCTCGATCTTCATCGCGCTCGCGCGCTGGATGACCCGCGGATCATTGACCGCGATCCACGGATTGCCAGCCAGATACCGCACATCGACCCACCAGGTGAACGCCGCTCGCAGGGCTCGCACCGCGTAACGCTGCGACTCGCTGGAAAGCTCGCCCGAGGCGAACGGCCGCCAGCGCGGCGAGTGGCGCGCGAAGCGCTCGCCGACGAAACGGGTGTCGGGGCTTTTCAGGAAATCTTTGTACGCCTCGCAGTCCTCGACCCGCAGGTCACTCAAGGCCTTACCCCGTAGCACCACGGCCCACAACAGAAAGCGCTCGAGTTCCTTGGTGTAGGCGCGCAGCGTTTTCGGCTGATCGCGATAGCGGTTCAGATACGCGCGCACCGCATCGAGATCGTGATTGGCCTGGATATAGCAGAACGCCGTCGAGCGGTTCTCGCCGTTGGCGCCCGACAGCGCGTGCGGCACCGACAGTCGTTCCAGTGGCGCGAGCGCAAGTCGGTCCGTCCCGCGGCTCGCCCCGTGATCGGACGCGAGATCCGGTACGAGCTCAACCAGTGCGGCCGCCACCAGCGGCACGCCGGCCTGCTCGACCGAGTCGACGTCGGCGTCGACCGTCAGACCGAGCGCGCTCTGCTGACGCCGCAGCCAGCTGATGATCGCGCGTGTGCGACCCGGACCGATGCGCGGAATCGAGCGCCACCAGCTGGCGCCGCGCCGATTGCAGAACGCGACCAGCTCGCCCAACGTCGCGATGCCCTCGCCTTTCAATCGCCGCGCCACGCGTGGCCGCAGCCACGCGCCGATCGCGTGATCGGGGTGCGGCGGCAGCGCCGCCAGCTGCGCCGCTTCGGTCACCATCCGAAACGTGACGGCGGTCAACTTCGGTTGGCCATGCTGTTTAATCGACGCACGCAGGTGATCGGCGAGCACCGTCGAGCCGTGCGCGATCGCCAACTGCACCAGCGTGTCGAGCATCCTGGCGAGGTGTCGTTCCATCGCACCGGGGCTCGCCGCGTGCGGATCGGCGTCCGGATCGTAGTAGGTGCGGGCGATCACCGCGGGCGCGATGCGCTCCACATACGCGCGCAGTGCCGTGAAATCCTTCGCCGTATAACCGCGCTCGACGGTGAGCTTTTCCGGGGAACTACCGAATGAAGAACCGCGAGGGTCAGTCATCGTCGCTCTCCTCGCTGTCCGATGCCATCGGCGACTTCGGCGACTTCGGCGATTTCGGGGGATGCGGCCGGAACCCCTGCAGCTCAGCATGCGCCTGCGCCATGAACACCTCCGGCCAGGTCCCGCACAGGATCTCGAACGGGATGCGCGCATCAAGCAGCCGTGCGGCGAGCCTCACGTCTTCGGGCTGCTCGCCCCACAGCGCGCGCTGCACCAGCACCACGGCACCGCATTCCGCAAGGTCTTCGAGCACTGGCGTGAAATCGGGGTGGTGCAGTACGGCCGACCCATAGGTCTGGGCAAGCACGGTGAAGACCGCAAGTTCGATGCGGGTCGGTTTGAGCGGCGGCGGCACCCACGTGCCGAGCACGATCCGCAGCTTGGCGCTCACGGTAGCGGCCGCCCGCTGGCGCCGGCGCGTGATCGCCTGGTCGAGCGCCAGCACCACGCGCGCGACCTCAGCGTCGGAGAATTCGGCAAACTCGTCGTCTCCGTCCGCAAAGTCTTGTGCCACGGGCCCCTGCCCTCTCAGGCAAATCAGAATAGACCAATTCTACCCCGCAAACGCGATCCCGATAATAGGATTTATCAGGCATGCGAACTAAACCGACGACGGGTTACTTACGCAGGCATGATCCGGCAAGAATCCGAACGGATCTCGCTTTGCGACCCCACGTCAGTCGACCGGGAAAGACTTGGACGTCCGCTTTCGAGCCAACGACAGTCATCGATTTCCCTACGCCACTGTAGCGGTCTGCGCGACGAGTAAGTC
>NZ_FCON02000257.1 GCF_001544535.1 Caballeronia choica
TCCTTCGCGCTATCGACGAAGCGAATCGCCACTAGCTGCAACGGCGCCGCCTTCAAATTTCAAATATGTTTGGCTAGATCTTCGTCACACAATTTGCCCCTCTCTTAAAGGGAGGGCAGAAAGCGGACTGCTTGAACGCTGGGCCCGGAAGGCGTTGTACCGCGACGCTGAATGGGCAGCGGGCGAGATTCGCGTTTGCGCCGAACTACGCGCGGGTGAGTTGTTGCGCGACATGGCGAAAACCAGCGCGCGGGCGACAGCAGGGGCTGACCAGCACGAACCGACGTGGTCGCACAGTGCGACTACCTCGAACGAGAACCAGTCCCGCGACGGGACCCGGCTATGAGGACGCCAACTTGAGCGGCAACAACCAGCAAGAGCGCAAAGAGGATGGGTTTCAACAGTGTCTATAGTTCAATCTCGAAAGTCGTTATGGAGGCGCCGGCCAGCCTAATCTGGGATTGGCTTACTTTTGATTGCACGATGATAGAGGCACGGCAGCAGAACGCCGCATCCCAGCATTGCGGCGAGCACAGGCCACGGCTTCGCGTGGTCCATAAACGCGACCGCAATAAATCCAATCCAGAACCCGCAGAATGCGCCGACCGCAGCGAGCACAACCAGCGCAGTCTTTAGAGGTGTCGTCTTGTAGAACAAATACAACACGGCGGCTGCAACAGCAGACAGAACGGCGAACATGATTCACCCCTTAAAATCACAGTCCGCCGGCAAAATATCATATGCCACCATGCGTTGACCGTCCTTGCTCGAATAGGCGTAATGCAATCGAATACCACGCTCAGGAATCTTGCGCGTGCCCTTATCTGCGCAAGCATTGGAACGCTGGCCTGGGAGGTTTTCTTGCATATAGCGCGCGGAGTCGAATCCGCCATCGCTCAATTGTTCTGCGGTATAGTCGAGAATGGTGTATGAATAATTCAGTGCATTCTCCCCCGCAGTGACCGGCTCGATACGAATATTTTCGCCAGCGGGATTTGTGCGCGTCTGCGGCAACGTCAATTTGTTATTGATGGCAGCGGCCAACTCGGAAAGATGCCCAGCGTAGTAGGCGTCTTGACTGCTTTCATAAACGATTTTACCGACCTCGCGCCCGGCGATATTGGCCGTGCCCATTGCGAGAACCCAAACTAAACCTTTCAGCAGACCCGCAACGACGGCGGCCAACGTAAGACCTTTAAAAAACTTCACGAATTACCTCAACTGCTGTTCATGGCGCAAAAATTGATGTTTGGCAAGCCAGCGCCACGAGCGAGCATGCAGATCACAAACAGCGGAAACGTCGCAAGGTCCGCGACGTCATCCACTCGATTTCAGGGCAGGCACCGGAAAGCAGCAACAAGGAAACGCTTCATTTCACAATCCCGAATGGCCCTCAGATTCAATGTAATGAATGTTACTGGTTCGTAATATATTCATAGCCCCCATGGCGGGAGGGGTGCGTCAGACGGACGCGTCAAGCCTATCAGTGGGCAAGTAGAGACCGTTCTCACGGATAGCGCGCTGGAGAATGCGCAGCGCCAGGCGTGCCGCCGCATGTTTAGGCTTCACGCTAAGGATCGCTCACCCCTCCTCATACGCAGGGGCCCGCTCGCGTGCGCACTGATGCCTTACGGTTCGTTTCCCTTTTCGAATCGAACCGCGTCGTGCGCCGTGATTACCACGCCGCTGCCGTCCGGTTCACGAATTTGAGAGAGAGTGTTCGCGGCCCATTGTTACTCGACCTCCAACTGTGTCGAATCTGATTTTGTGTGCGGCGAATCATCCTCGCGTCCCTTTCGTTGTCGGCAGCAGAACAGGGCGGTCGCGTAGCGGCCTCGGACAGCAGCAGCCGGTCGAGTACCGCGCCCACGCTTTCGCCGCGCCGCCGATGGCGAGCGATTAGTTCTCGCAACTGCGGGGAAAGGAAAACGCTACAACGCGGTAGCCCAGCGCCAACAGGCGCGCACGATGCGCGGCCAATTTCGATAGGTCGAACGGCTTACGCAGGTTCATCGGGCTCCCTCCCGCGCGGCGCGGTCGCTTCTAGCAGGCGGACAAGGGTTTGCCCGCGCGTTTCGTCTGGACGTCGGTACGGGTCGAGCCAGCGCCGCAGTTCCCGGTCGCATCCGGCCAGACGTTCGAATAACGCAGCGAGCCGCCGGTCGCGACGTTGCACCGCCCGGTCGGTCTCAGAAAGCAAGGTCATCGTCCTCAAGCTGTCCACGCGCAGGCGCGCTCGGGCGCTCCGGGCGACGGGCGGCGGCGCGGGTTGCCTTGCGGGCCATGAAACGCCCCGCTTGTGCCGAGGTATTCATCAATCAACTCTCGCATGCAGCGGAGGTTTTCTCTGATTCGTTGGACAGCTTGCCCGCCGCCTCAAGGATAGCGCGGCAGCGTGCCTCGATGGCGATGAGTGTCCGTGTGGCCGCCTCGGTACGGCAGTTTGATTTGTTTCATTTTGATTGTTCCTGCTCATACTCAACGGTGTAATGCCGGTTTTTGTAGATCAGATACTCGCTGATGAAGTACACCAGAAATATGACGATAAGAAACAACAACGCGATAATGATGAGGTTCACTAGGTTAGCCTCGGGTTTAGCAGTACGGCCAGCGGCAGTAGTACACCGGGCGCACGGGCACGTAATAGACCGGTTGCGGTTGGGCTGCGGAGCTAAAGTCGAAAGTGGTGTACGAGGGAGTTGAGGCGGAAGGTTGAAGGCGGTGGAGGTTTCAGCTGAGAATCTGATTGTCGAAGTCGGAAACCAGCAAACAACAAACCATCCACCATGAGCAAGTTTACGGAAAAAGCAGTCGTTGGTCTATCGGGTGCCGGTCTCGGCCTGGACGAGTTGGTCCGTCAAGGGGCGCGGCAAGTAATTCAACAAGCAATTGAAGCGGAGCTGGCAGAGCTGATGGAGCGGTTCGCGAACGTGAAGACCTTGCATGGTCAACGCGCCGTGGTGCGCAACGGCTACTTGCCAGAGCGCGAGGTGTTGACGGCGGCCGGCCCGATCCCGGTGAAAGTGCCGAAGGTGCGTGATCGCTCAGGCTCAGGCGTGAAGTTCAACTCGTCGATCGTGCCGCCGTACGTGAGGAAGTCGCCGCGTGTAAGTGCGGCGTTGCCGTGGCTGTATCTGAAGGGCATCTCGACGGGTGACATGGGCGAAGCGTTGAGGGTGCTGCTTGGCGACGACGCCAAGGGCTTGTCGGCGAACGTCGTGAGCCGGCTAAAGGCGCAATGGGCCGAGGAACATGTGGTCTGGAGCAAGCGAGACCTGTCGAAATCGCGCTACGTGTACTGGTGGGTAGACGGCATTCACACGGGGCTGCGCAGCGAGAATTCGGACGGCCAGTGCCTACTCGTGATCATCGGCGTGAGGCCGGATGGGAGCAAAGAGCGCGTGGCGATCGGCGACGGCTACCGTGAGACCAAGGCGTCGTGGCTGGAGCTGCTGCTTGACCTGAAAGCGCGTGGCTTGCAGGCGGGTCCGCTGCTGGCCGTCGGCGACGGTGCGATGGGCTTCTGGGCCGCACTGGAAGAGGTGTTTCCCGTCACGCGTGGCCAGCGCTGCTGGTTTCATTATGCCGACCTTCCGATTATGCCGGTGTGCAGCCGCGATGCGGCGGCGCCGGCGGGGAACGCGCTGTAGGCATCGGCATAATCAGAGCGATTCCAGGAAGCTGAGAAGTGGATCGGAGGGACGATACCGGCCCGGGTTCGCGTTCGGCATTCGGGCCCGGGCGAGAGCTTGCTCCTTGATGCCTAGATGCGCATGAAGGTAGATGGTAGTGGTGTCGACATGTTCATGGCCTAGCCATAGAGCAATTACCGTGGGATCGACTCCAGCTTCCAGAAGCCGCATCGCAGCGGTATGTCGAAGCACATGGAAAGTGACGTTCTTGTTTGCCAAGGTGGCACACGCAGCGGATGCTTTACCTGCATGGAGAGTGATACGGCGCTCGATCGCGTCTCGGCTGAGAGGTGTGCCGGTGCGCGTTGGGAACAACCGCGCAGCTGGATTGACCTCACACTCGGCAAGCCATACGCGCAGCACCTTGACCACAGGGACGGTCAAGGGGGTGATGCGATCCTTTCGGCCCTTTCCCTGACAGGCGACATGTGCGCCAGCGCCGAGGTGAACGTCAGTCCGTTGCAGGCCGATCACCTCTGAGATTCGCAATCCGGTTTGCACCGCGACCAGTAGCAATGCGTAGTCACGTCGTCCTGACCATAAGGTGCGATCGGGCGCCGCAAGCAACGCTTGCACTTCAGCTTCGGTGAGGAAGGTAACGATCGCGCGCTCAAAGCGCTTGGGAAGTATCGCCAGCACCCGAGCGATGGTGGCTGCGTGTTCGGGGTGACGTAACGCCGCGTAGCGAAACAGTGAGTGGATGGCGGCGAGCCGAGCGTTACGGGTACGCACGCTGTTTTTGCGATCCCGTTCGAGGTGGTCCAGGAAGGTGCAGACAAGCGGAACGTCGAAATCAGCAAAATCAAGTGCCGAAGGTGATTTGCCTGTTCGCTTTGCGCAGAAACCAAGCAACAATCGCCACGTATCGCGATATGCCGCGACGGTGCATGGGCTCGCGTGACGCTCCCGGACGAGCCGGTCAGTGAAGAATGCTTGCAGAGTAATGGCTAGTTCAGTCATGTTTGCTCTCCATGCGGATGCTCCAGACGCTCGGCTGCTTTGGCAAGCAGCTCCGGAGCTGCCGACAGATACCAATAAGTCGAGGCCGGATTTACATGCCCAAGATAAGTCGAAAGCAGCGTGAGACGCTGCTGCGTGTCCGAACCATCCCGGTAGGCCTCCAGCATCGTGTTAACGGCGAACGCATGACGCATGTCATGAATACGGGGGCGACAATGAGTGGTGTGCGACACGAGACCTGCTTGGCGGACCAGTCGCTGGAAGGTCCACTGAACGTTGCAGTACAGGAGCCGGCTGCCCGTCGGAGATGTGAACAGTGCCGAGGTTCCCTCGGCGCTGGACATTCGGTTGCGGCGCGCGAGATAACGCTTCAACGACGCGACCGTTGTTGGGTGTAAGGGAATCTCTCGCATCTTATTGAACTTCGCACCTTTGATGATCAGTGTGCCGTTGCGCGCATCGAAGTCTTGCAGATCCAAGTTGATCGCTTCACCCACTCGCATTCCGGTCACGGCAAGCAATCCGATCAAGCTCTGGTAGGTTGCTACTCGTAGCGGTGAGCTGAGCGCGCTGGCGGCCTTGATTAGCGCAATGATCTCTTCCTCACGATACAGATACGGGCAGGCTCGGTGCGGCCGCCAAGGCAATAAGTCAGATGGTGGCACTTCGACCGTCGGATCGGTGGCATGCAGATAGTTAGTAAACCCACGAACTGCCGACAGACGATTGGCCCACCAATTGTTACTACCGTCGTTCGGTTGGCACGCCCATGTTAAAGCGTGTTGCGTGGTGATTGCCGGTGCTCCTGTGGCCAGGAAGAAATTGATGAATTGCTGCAGCAACTTCTCCGACCGCCGCAGCTTGTAGCCTAGCGAGCGGCGCAACTTCAAATACTCTGCCAGAGCATCATGTAATTGGCTCATGCTGCACCTCCCGGCCACGGACGGGCGAGCAGGCGCAACCCCTCCCGGTCGACCTTCGCGTAGATTGACGTGGTCATCAGGCGCCGATGACGCAACACCTGCGCGACCTCGGGAAGTGCAACACCCGAGCGAACCATCTGGGTTGCAAGTGTATGACGCAGTCGATGGGCGCCCATGTGAGGGAGGCCCGCGCGTGAAGCCGCGGCGGCCACCGCTTCTGTGACACCTCCGGATGAGAGCGCACGGTGAGGAGCGCGTGTACGCACGAACACAGTACGGCCCTGTGCGGTATCGGGGCGGCCACGTCGCAGGTACGATGCCAATGCCTGGCCTACATCCGCAGGCAAAGGAAGCCGTTCGATGCGCTGACCTTTACCTCTCACCACGAGTTCACCCGCGCGCCAGTCGATGTCGTCAAGTTTGAGCATACGCACCTCTCCGGCACGCAAGCCCAGACGCGCGAGCAGCATCAGCATAGCGAAATCGCGTTGTCCGTGGTGGGTGCGCCGATCGCAAGCCGCCAGCAAGCGTTGCACGTCGCGCCTCTCAAGTGCGCACGGCAACCCCGCAAGGCGCCAGCCGGCGACCGACGGAACTGCTGTGTCAAGCGGCTGCGCGATAAGTCCTTCGATATGCAAGTAGATGAGCAAAGAGCGCAATGCCGTTACTGTTAGCTTCGCTGTGCCGGTTGAGCGACCGCGGCTAGCAGAGAGCACAAATTGGATCAGGTGCTCCGGTCGCAAGCACTTCCAATCGAGTTCGCCATCGGCGACTCTGGTCACGGCAAAAGCACGAGCCACGTCGACATATCCGCGAGCGCTGGTCGCGACAAGCCCGCGCACATCGAGAAGGTATTTGCGATAGCGCTCCAGCATTGATTCGCTGGGACTTAACACCGCGTGCGCGCTCGCCACCGTGATCCCAACGTTACTGAGGTAGCTGACCAGCGGCGCTAGTGCAGTGCGTCACAAATAATGCAACTTAATTGCGATTTGTGAGTCTCTGTTTGCATGGAGGGAGAACTCATGA
>NZ_FCON02000258.1 GCF_001544535.1 Caballeronia choica
AGTTGGAAAAAGCGATGCCCGACGACGTGATGGTCTCCACCGACATCGGCAACATCAACTCGGTGGCGAACAGCTACTTGCGCTTCGAGAAGCCGCGCAGCTTCTTCGCTGCGATGAGCTGGGGCAATTGCGGCTACGCGTTTCCGACCATCATCGGCGCGAAGGTGGCCGCACCTCACCGGCCGGCGGTCTCCTACGCCGGCGACGGCGCATGGGGCATGAGCCTGATGGAAACCATGACCTGCGTGCGCCACAACATTCCGGTCACTGCGGTGGTGTTCCATAACCGCCAGTGGGGCGCGGAGAAGAAGAACCAGGTGGACTTCTACAACCGGCGCTTCGTCGCGGGTGAACTGGACAACCAGAGCTTCGCCGAGATCGGCCGGGCGATGGGCGCCGAAGGCATCGTGGTCGACCGGCTGGAGGATGTCGGCCCGGCGCTCAAGCGCGCCATCGACCTGCAGATGAATCACGGCAAGACCACCATCATCGAGATCATGTGCACGCGCGAACTGGGCGATCCGTTCCGCCGCGACGCCCTCGCCAAACCGGTGCGCACGCTCGACAAGTACAAGGACTATGTGTGAGCGGGCCGACGCCTGACTGAGAAAAGACCGGCCGGAAGCGCTTCCCTTGCTTCCGGCCTCCTGCGTTCTGCCCACTCACCGTCCGACATCCCCATGAAAGCGATCAACCGCATCATCGAGCACGCCCGCGCGACGCCCATGCGCATCGTCCTGTGCGAGCCCGAGGACCCGCGCGTCCTGCAAGCCGCGCAGCGCGCCACGCGCGAGGGCATCGCCCGCATCGTGCTGGTCGGCGACGCGGTGCGCATCCGCGAGACGGCCGATCGCGAGCAGATCGATCTGGCCGGCATGGACGTGATCGATCCGGCTGCCTCGACACTCACGGCGTCGTGCGCCGACGAACTCTTCGCGCTGCGCGGCAGGAAAGGCATGACCCGCGACGAAGCGCAACGCGAAGCGACGAAGCCGCTCACCTTCGCCAACCTGATGGTCCGCCTCGGCCACGCCGACGGCTCGGTATCGGGCGCCGTCAATACCACCGCCGATGTCGTGCGGGCCGCGATCCAGATCATCGGCGTGCGGCCCGCGTTCAAACTGGTGTCGAGTTTCTTCCTGATGATGCTGTGCGAGCCGTTCCACACGATGAAAGGCGGCCTGATTTTTTCCGACTGCGCGCTGGTGGTGGAACCGGACGCCAACGAACTGGCCGAAATCGCGATGGCCGCCGCCGACAGCGCGAAAAGCCTGTTGATGGACGAGCCGCGCGTCGCGATGCTCTCGTTCTCGACGAGCGGCAGCGCCCGGCACGCGGCCGTCGACAAGGTGGTGGCGGCGACCGCGCGCGTGAAGGCACTGCGCCCGGGCCTCGCCATCGACGGCGATGTGCAGCTCGACGCCGCGATCGTCTCCGAGATCGCGCGGCGCAAGGTCGAGCATTCGCAGGTGGAGGGTCACGCCAACGTGCTGATTTTTCCGAGCCTCGAAGCGGGCAACATCGGCTACAAGCTGGCGGAGCGCATCGGCGGCGCGAAGGCGATCGGGCCGTTGCTGCAGGGGCTGAACAAGCCGGCCAACGACCTGTCGCGTGGCTGTAGCGCCGATGACATCTATTATGTGATCGCGGTGACGGGCGTGCAGGCGCAGGCGGCGCAGGCTCTCGCCGACGCTGCCGACAGCCGATGTCACTCGTGGGGATCCGCTGCGCGGTGACTCTTCAGCGCGTGGCAGGGGCAACTGGACCACGCGATCTGGGTGCAGACCGCGCTCAGGTGCCGGTGGTGACGCTTGCGACGATCGCCGCACGGCGTTATCCGCTGTCGCTGTCGGGCGTGGCGACCCGGCGTGCCGCGTGCCGCTCGCGATCGGCTGTTATTTGGTGGCGGGAGCGGTGGAGAGTGGGTGGAACAGGAGTTCGCGTTGGAGTGAACACTTCGTCCCTCCCATGTCCAATTTCTCGTCGGGCAGTGTCGCCGTCAAACCGGAGGCGCTGTCCAATCGCCCGCTTCCGGACGCTGGGTAATACGCTCGACAGGTGTCGCTGCCTGTTCTGATATCAGACTGCACAGCAGTTCCGCAAACGGTTCGATATTGCCAAAGGTGCTGGCTTGTTCGAGCGCATCGAGATAAGCCTTGCGCGACTGTACGGTCACGATCGTCCACGGGTAGCCGCCTGTCGTCAGCATGAAGTTCATGACGAATCGTGACAACCGCCCGTTGCCGTCCATGTACGGGTGAATGAACACGAAAATGAAGTGGCCCAGCACGGCTCTGACGCCGGGATGGTCTTCGCTTTCCAGCAGGTCCATCAAAGCTGGCATGCAATCTCGTACTGCCTCTGGAGAGGGGGGTACGTGGAGGGCATTACGGATGAAAACCTGATTGTTGCGAAAGCCGGCCAAGTCTCCAGCTTTGAGGATACCTGCCTGCACACTCGGCGAAAAAAGCGCCACATACCATTGGAAGAAATCGGCGCTGAAGACTTTAGCCGGATTCAGTCCTTCTTTCACCACGCGGCCGATGAGCGCCTTGACATGGCTGTGCGTTTCAGCGTAACCCTTTGCTGCCATGGCGTCTCGGGTCTGCCCATCTTTTGGGTGTGTGAGCGGGCTCCACTGCCCATTGCGGACCTTTTCTATGAGCTCCGTGCTCACCCGGTAACCTTCGATGGATAACGAATGATATGCATCCGCGACGTACCGGGCAGTTATGTCCAGGAGCAGGCCGTCTGCATCGGTTAGTTCCCGTCTCGGAACGGTGTTGAACCGCTTGAGGACAGTCTCACGCATGGCTGCCCACATCGCTTTGATACGCAGGACGTAGGGAGATTCGTTGCGTCGTCCAGTGATTTGCGCTAGAGGCCGCTCGAACGGATTGTTCTCCATTGTCGTGTGCATCGCGGCCTTCATGGTGGCGAGCAACTGGTTTGCGTCGGCCGCGCGTCCTACGGCCCTGAGCGCGCCGGCCAGTCGGCCAGCAACCAGGCTGTTCCCTCCTTCGAGCAGGCGCGCGATGAGCAGCGAGATGTCGACTTGGCGCATCGCAATCTGGGCGGCCATTTCATGCTGAGTGAAGAACGTGGGGCTGACGCGAATCAGTGCGTCAGGCATCGGCATAAGCCGAAGCCCACTGGCGTCAGGAGCCCTCGAGGCAACGAGTTTGGATTCCGAAATACGGTAGATAAACAGGGAGCAGCCGTGCGGTAGTTCCTGCATCTGGTTGTTGGCTTTCGGTGACTGCAGTTGTAGCTGTTTCGCAATGCTGGTGTGGCCGCTGTGCTTCAGAATCGACAGTTCGGCACTTAGTTGCCAGCCGTCATCGAAGCGCGAGTTGGCGTACGCCGCGACAAAAATCTCCATGTTGGCGTACCAGTGGGTCGAATCGCCGTCGGCATCCGCCGGGTTATTCGCCAGATACCATCCTTGGATGACCTGCTTCAGGAACCCGGCCCTAACCAGTCGTTCCCGATGAATGCGAGTGAGCGAGGGCATGGCCGAAGGTCGGAATACGCGGGAGCCGTGATCCTGCAACTCTTTGAGTATCTTTAAAGACGCCGCTAGCTTTTCGTTGGATGCCGCCATTTGTTGGCTCAGGTCAGTTCACTACTTTTGTGCTGCACTATATCACTAGAACTCCGCCTTGCCATCACACTACTTTTAAGTCGTTCGATCTCACTACTTTTCTGCT
This sequence comes from Caballeronia choica, assembly GCF_001544535.1. GTDB lineage: Bacteria > Pseudomonadota > Gammaproteobacteria > Burkholderiales > Burkholderiaceae > Caballeronia > Caballeronia choica. The sequence continues at coordinate 3,711 of NZ_FCON02000258.1, forward strand.
GCGCACTCAGATCGAGTTTTGCCGCGACAGCCGGAACCGCCCGCTCATCCACCCAACGATCTCACCAAACACCTTCATATCCGGCCCCGTCGACAAATCGAGCGCCAGCGAACGCCGGTAATACGGGCTCAGATCAAGCCCGACGCCCAGCCCCAGCACCTCGACGTCGCCCGCCGCCTCATGCCGCGCGACGACTTCCTTCAGGTGGCTGTCGAGATAGAACGCATCGTTGGCCTGGGCGGTCGCGCTGTCCATCGGACTGCCGTCGGAGACGACGATCAGGATGCGTCGCGCCGTGGGCCGCGCGACGAGCCGCGCGCACGCCCATTCGACCGCTTCCCCGTCCACGCCCTCGCGAAAGATATCCGCCTTGAAAAGCGCTGCGATGTCGCCCCGCGCGCGACGCCAGCTCGTCGACGCGTCCTTGAAAATCAAGTGCGACGCCTCGTTCAGCCGCCCCGGATGGCGCGGCCGGCCGCGCGCGAGCCAGTCGAGCCGCGCGCGTCCGCCATTCCACGCGGCCGTCGTGAAACCGAGCACTTCGCTCGTCACGCCGGCCTGGTCGAGGGCGCGCGCGAGGACGTCGATCAGCGTCGCGACCGGCTCGATGTGCGCCTTCATCGACCCCGAACAGTCGATCAGGAAACTCACCGCGCAGTCGGCGACGAGCGTGCGGCGCTCCAGCCGGAAGAGCCGCCGCTCGTTCGGCGAAGCCACGAGTTGCGCGAGCCGCCGTCCGTCGATGCGGCCGTGCTCCTCGCCGAACGACCAGCCGTCGCGCTCGGGATTCGCGAGCGCGGCTTTCAGCGCCTGCGCGAGCCGGCTCACGTTGATGCCCTGCGCGGCGATGCGCGCGTCGAGCTTCTCGCGGTATTCGTGCAGCAGTCCTCGGCGGATACGCGCGGCGGGGCGCACCTCTTCGTCATAGCGCGTCGTATAGGCGCGATACCCCGTGCCCGACGCTTCGAGCACGCGGCTCTCGCCGGTGGCCGCGATGCCCATTTCCTTGTACTCGTCATCGTCGGAACCGAGCCACAGGGAAAACGCCGCGCGCGCGGCTTGTGCGTCGTCCGCGTCGTCGGCGTCTTCCTGTGCTTGCCCGGCGCGGGCCGCCTGGATCATCTCGCTCACGCGCCGCGCGATGTCGAGCGCGTGGACCGCGAACGCTTCCTGGTCGGCGCGATGCCGACGCAAGCCCGCCAGCGGCACGCCGAGCGCGGGCGCGATGGCGGCGCGCGTCGCTTCGATCAGTCCTTCGGTCTCCTCCAGCACGGGTTCGCCCGTCAGTCGCGACCAACCCATCTGCGCGACGGTGTAGAGCAGGATGCCGAGATGGCCGTCGATCAGGCCCGAGCGATAAAACGCCCGCGACCACGCGGCAAACCGGTGCCGCAGGTTCTGCACGACGCCCGGCATGCCGGGCGGCGTTTGCGTCTCGCAGCGCAATTGTTCGAGCAGTTCGAACACGAGCCGCGCGAGCGGATCGGGGGGACACAGGCGGCGATGCAGGCTCGCGTCGGAGCGGATGAGACGCAGGGCCGCGCCGTCGGCGGCGCCACGCAGGGAGGCGAAATCGTCGGCCTCCCGGTCGGTGCGCAGATGCGGCGCGTTGAGCGGCAGCGGACGGTAGCCACGGCACAGGCGGCCATCGCGATAATGCAGCGCGGCGTCGCCCGTCAGCGCGCGCACGGCCGCCGCGCACAGGCGCTCGCGTTCCTCGGCGCGGCGCGCCGCCTGACGATCGGTCGACATCAGCGCAATTCCAATGCGTTCGTTTCGCGTGCGGCTTCCAGTTCATGGCCGAAGCAGCGCTGGAAATACTCCGCGACAACCGGCCGCTCCGCTTCATCGCACTTGTTGAGGAAGGTCAGGCGGAAGGCCATCGCGGGATCGCGGAAAATCTGGCAGTTCTCCGCCCAGTTGATCACCGTGCGCGGCGACATCAGCGTCGACAGGTCGCCCGCCGCGAAGCCCTTGCGCGTGAGTTCGGCCACGCTGACCATCGATTCGATCAACGCGCGGCCGGCGTCGTCGGCGAGTTCGGGCACGCGCGCGAGCACGATGCCCGCTTCCTCGGCGCGCGGCAGGTAGTTGAGCGTCGCGACGACGTTCCAGCGGTCCATCTGCGCGTGGTTCAGCACCTGAGTGCCGTGATACAGGCCGTTCAGGTTGCCGAGTCCCACCGTGTTGGTCGTCGCGAACATGCGGAAATACGGATGCGGATGGATCACGCGATTCTGGTCGAGCAGCGTGAACTTGCCGTCGCGCTCCAGGATGCGCTGGATCACAAACATCACGTCCGGGCGGCCGGCGTCGTATTCGTCGAAGATCAGCGCGACCGGGCGCTGCAGCGCCCACGGCACGATGCCTTCCTGGAACTCGGTCACCTGAAGGTCGTCGCGCACGACGATCGCGTCCTTGCCGACGAGATCGAGACGGCTGATGTGGCCGTCGAGGTTCACGCGCACGCACGGCCAGTTCAGGCGGGCGGCGACCTGCTCGATGTGGGTCGATTTGCCGGTGCCGTGCAGGCCCTGCACCATCACGCGGCGATCGCGCGTGAAGCCCGCGAGAATCGCGAGCGTGACTTCGGGGTTGAAGCGATACGCCTCGTCGATGTCCGGCACGTGGTCGTCGCGCTCGCTGAAGGCGGGCACCGTCAGGCCGGAATCGATGCCGAACACGCTACGCACCGACACCATCCGGTCCGGCGTCCCACTCACGATCTCAGTCACTTCTCTCTCCTTCGCGTCTCGTTCAGCGCGGCGCGGCTGGCCCCTGCGCAGTTGGCCCATGATAGACGCATTCTTTTTTAGATACAAATCATCCCGAATAATAGAATTTATCGGTTGACGATCGGTTCGGTGTTGGTCTACATTTGATTCAA
>NZ_FCON02000259.1 GCF_001544535.1 Caballeronia choica
ACAGGTTCGCTAAGCGGTGAATTGAAGCATGCAGCAAGCAGGAACGTAGGATGGTGATATAGCGATGGGTTTCGGGTCTCGGTTTTGCCTGACGGGTGAGCGCGTAGCGCGAGGCCGGATGTATGAATGCTGGTCCACTCTGTATTGCGGTGCGAGGCCCGTACCTCTTCTACATGCCAACAACGGGGAAACCTCGCTAACGACACTCCCCCGGTTGGACCACTCCGAGGGAACGGGCTAGTGGCGCATGGCAAGCATTGGCGGTGGAAAGCTGCTTTCTTTGCTTACTTTCTTTGCAGCAGCAAAGAAAGTGAGTCCCGCCCCGGACAGGGGCAGAGCAAATAGACCGCCAAGAAAACAAGTTCCATGGAAGCCCAAGCGCATCAAACGGTGTAACCCAAACCCCATCCCACCCCGAGCGCCAGCGACCACCCCCAACCTCAAGCGCCAGCGAACCAATAACCTACGGAGCGAAATTGTGAAGCGCAACAAGACCTCGACTCTCACCAACGACCCGCTCTGGTACAAAGACGCGATCATCTACCAGATCCACATCAAGTCGTTCTTCGACGCCAACAACGATGGCATCGGCGATTTCCCCGGCCTGCTCGCGAAACTCGACTACATCGCGGAACTGGGCGTCGACACGATCTGGCTGCTGCCGTTCTACCCGTCGCCACGTCGCGATGACGGCTACGACATCGCCGACTATCGCAACGTGCACCCCGACTACGGTACGCTCGGCGACGTCAAGCGCTTCATCCAGGAAGCGCACGCGCGCGGCCTGCGCGTCGTCACGGAACTCGTCATCAACCACACGTCCGACCAGCATCCTTGGTTCCAGCGCGCGCGCCACGCCAAGCCCGGCTCGAATCATCGCAACTACTACGTGTGGTCCGATACGGACAAGAGGTACGAAGAAACACGCATCATCTTCATCGATAGCGAACCCTCGAACTGGACGCACGATCCGGTGGCCGGCCAGTACTACTGGCACCGCTTCTTCAGCCACCAGCCGGACCTGAATTTCGACAACCCCGCCGTGCTGAAGGAAGTGCTGCAGGTGATGCGCTTCTGGCTCGACATGGGCATCGACGGTCTGCGGCTCGATGCCGTGCCCTATCTCGTCGAGCGCGAAGGCACGAACAACGAGAACCTGCCGGAAACGCACGCCATCCTGAAGAAGATTCGCGCCACCATCGACGCGGAATATCCGAACCGCATGCTGCTCGCCGAAGCCAACCAGTGGCCGGAAGACGTGAAGGAATATTTCGGCGATGAAGACGAATGCCACATGGCGTTCCACTTCCCGCTGATGCCGCGCATCTACATGTCGATCGCGAGCGAAGACCGCTTCCCGATCACCGACATCATGCGCCAGACGCCGGACCTCGCCGAAACGAATCAATGGGCGATCTTCCTGCGCAATCACGATGAACTGACGCTCGAAATGGTCACGGATTCGGAGCGCGATTATCTCTGGAACACCTACGCAAGCGATCGCCGCGCGCGCCTGAATCTCGGCATCCGCCGCCGTCTCGCGCCGCTGATGGAACGCGACAGAAGGCGCATCGAACTCATCAACTCGCTGCTGTTCTCGATGCCGGGCACGCCCGTCATCTACTACGGCGACGAACTCGGCATGGGCGATAACATCCACCTGGGCGACCGCGACGGCGTGCGCACGCCGATGCAATGGTCGTCGGACCGGAATGGCGGATTTTCGCGCGCCGACCCCGAACAGCTCGTGCTGCCGCCGGTGATGGGCTCGCTCTACGGCTACGACGCCGTGAACGTCGAATCGCAAAGCCGCGATCCGCATTCGCTGCTCAACTGGACGCGCAAGATGCTCTCGGTGCGCCGCTCGAAGCACGCGTTCGGGCGCGGCGCGATCCGCTTCCTGCGTCCGAACAATCGCAAGATCCTCGCTTACCTGCGCGAGTTGCCGGGCGAACCGGCGATCCTGTGCGTCGCGAATCTCTCGCGTGCGCCGCAGGCCGTGGAACTCGACCTGTCCGAATTCGCGGGCACGGTGCCGCTCGAAATGACCGCCGACTCGGCGTTCCCGCCGATCGGGCAACTCACCTATCTGCTGACCTTCCCGCCCTACGGCTTCCTGTGGTTCCAGCTTTGCCCCGGCAGCATGCGCCCGGCGTGGAGCCAGGCGCCGTCGGAGCAATTGCCCGAATTCGTCACGATGGTGATTCGCGCCGGCCAGACCGGCCCGACGCCGGAAAACGTGCGCCTGCTCGAATCGGAAGTCTTGCCGTCGTACTTGAGCAAGCGGCGCTGGTTCGCGTCGAAGGATCAGAAGTTGAAGAGCGTGCGGCTCGCCGCGCTGACGACGATCGAAGGCGCCGGCTTTGCGTTCACTGAAATCGAAGCCGATGTCGGCGATCACACCGAGCGCTACGTGTTGCCGCTCGCGATCGCCTGGGGCACGGAGACGACCTTCCCGCTCTACATGCAGCTCGCGTTGGCGCGCGTGCGTCGTAATCGCAACATCGGGCACCTGACCGATGCGTTCGCCGTGCCGCAATTCACCTATGGCGTGCTCAAGAAGCTGCGTGAACAGGCCGTCGTGCCGACCGTGCAGAAGAGCGAAATCCGCTTCATCCCGACCGAGCGCCTGGCCGAACTCGACTTCACGCCCGAAGCGCCGCCGGAAATCCGCTGGCTCGCGGCCGAGCAGAGCAACAGTTCGCTCGTGATCGGCGATCGCGTGGTGCTGAAGCTCGTGCGGCGGCTGGTCGGCGGCATTCATCCGGAAGCGGAAATGAGCCGCTACCTGACGAAACTCGGCTATGCGAACACCGGGCCGCTCTTTGGCGAAGTGGTGCGCGTCGATCCGCAGAACGTGCCGCATACGCTCGCGATCCTGCAAGGCTATATCGACAATCAGGGCGACGCCTGGAACTACGCGCTCGATTATCTGCGCCGCACCGTCGATGAACTGGCCGTCGCCGTCGATTCCGAGGAGCATCCGACGGATCACCGCAACGAGTTGCAGGGCTTCGAAGGCTACCGGGCGATCGCGGGCATCATCGGCCGACGGCTCGGGGAATTGCACGTCGCGCTCGCCTCGCCGACCGACGACGAAGCGTTCTCCCCGCAACGCGCGACGAAGAAAGACGTGCACGGCTGGATCAGCGGGACGCTTGCGCTGCTCACCACCGCGCTCGACATCGTCACGCAGAAGATCGGCGATTTCAACGAGCACGACCGTTTCCTCGCGCAAAGCCTGATCGACCGCCGCGACATGCTGATGGACGCGGTGAAGAAGCTCGTCACCGACGACGCCGATGCGCTCTGCATCCGCATTCACGGTGACTTCCACCTGGGACAGGTCCTGATGGCGCAGGGCGACGCGTATCTGATCGACTTCGAAGGGGAACCGGCCCGCCCGCTCGACGAACGCCGCAGAAAGACGAGCCCGTTGCGCGACGTCGCGGGACTCTTGCGTTCGCTTTCATATGCGAGCGCGGCCGCGCAGTCCACGACGGAAAGCGCGCCGGCGCAAACCGCGGATCGCAAGCGGGCACTCTTCGAGCGGATGCGCGTGAATGCCGAGGAGAGCTTCTTGCTTCAGTACCGTGAGGCGGTGGCGCAGTCGCCCGAGCCGATCGCGGGCGAGTCGACCTACGCGGCATTGCTCGACCTTTTCCTGATCGAGAAGGCTGCCTATGAAATCCGCTACGAAGCGGCGAACCGACCGACGTGGATCGGCCTGCCGCTGCGCGGCCTCGCGTCGCTTGCGAGCCGGCTGCTCGGCGACACGGGCGCGCCGCCCGCGCCCGGCACGCGCCACGTGATCGAAGCAACCAAGGACACTCCCGATGGAACCCAACATGAATAAGCGCACCGATGCGAAGGACCCCGCGGAGGGCCTGCATTCGCTCGACATCGACGCCCTCGTCGAGGCCCGCCATCCGGATCCGTTTTCGAAGCTCGGCCTGCACCAGACCGAGTCGGGCCACGTCGTGCGCGTGCTGCTCCCGGGCGCCTCCGGCGTGACGGTGATCGATCGCGAGAGCGGCGCGGCGCTCGGAAGCCTGACGAAGATCCACGATGCGGGCCTGTATGCGGGCTTCGTCGACAAACCGGGCGCGTACCGTCTCGCGATCGACTGGCACGGCACCCCGCAGGACACGCACGACACCTACGCGTTCTCTCCGGTCCTGTCGGACGAATGGCTGAACCGCCTTGCGGGCGCCGATCCGTATGCGGTGCTCGAATGCCTCGGCTCGCGACCGGTCACGCACGAAGGCATTGCGGGCGTGCGCTTCGCCGTGTGGGCGCCGAATGCGCGGCGCGTGTCGCTGGTCGGCGACTTCAATTCATGGGACGGGCGCCGTCATCCGATGCGTCTGCGTCACAACGCCGGCGTGTGGGAACTCTTCGTGCCGGGGCTCGGCGCGGGCACGCGCTACAAGTACGAGATCGTCGCGCGCGACGGCCACACGCTGCCGCTGAAGGCCGACCCGTGCGCGATGCAAAGCGAGAAGCCGCCGGCCACCGCATCGGTGGTCGCGGACGCCGACGCCATCGACAGCTTCGCCTGGACCGACGGCGACTGGATGCAGACCCGCGGCGCGAAGCAGACGGCACAGGCGCCGATCACGATCTACGAAGTCCACGCCGAATCGTGGCTGCGCGTGCCCGAGGAAGGCAATCGCGGGATGAACTGGCACGAGCTCGCCGAGCGCCTGATTCCGTATGCGAAGGGGATGGGCTTCACGCACCTCGAATTCATGCCGATCGCGGAGCATCCGTTCGGCGGCTCGTGGGGTTATCAGCCGCTCGGGCAATTTGCGCCGTCGGCGCGTTTTGGCACGCCGGAGCAGTTCGCGGAGTTCGTGAACCGCGCGCACGAAGCGGGAATTGGCATCCTGATCGACTGGGTTCCAGCGCACTTTCCGAACGACGCGCACGGCCTGATCGGCTTCGACGGCACACCGCTCTACGAGCATGCCGACCCGCGCGAGGGCTATCACCAGGACTGGAACACGATGATCTACAACCTCGGCCGCAACGAGGTGAGCGCGTTCCTGATCGCGTCGGGCATTGCGTGGCTGAAGCGCTATCACGTCGATGGGTTGCGCGTCGACGCGGTGGCGTCGATGCTGTATCGCGACTACTCGCGCAAGGCTGGCGAATGGGTGCCGAATATCCATGGCGGACGCGAGAACCTTGAATCGATCGCGTTTCTCAAGCGGCTCAATCATGAAGTGCGGCAGATTCCGGGCGCGATCACGATCGCCGAGGAATCGACGGCCTGGCCGGGCGTGACGGCGAGCGTGGAGAGCGGCGGTCTCGGCTTCGACTTCAAGTGGAACATGGGCTGGATGCACGACACGCTGCACTACATGGAAGAGGACCCGGTTTATCGTCAGTATCACCACCACATGTATACGTTCGGGATGGTCTATGCGTATTCTGAGCGCTTCGTGCTGCCGTTGTCGCACGATGAAGTGGTGCATGGCAAGGGATCGCTGATTGGCAAGATGCCGGGCGACCGCTGGCAGAAGTTCGCGAACCTGCGTGCGTATCTTGGCTTCATGTGGACGCATCCAGGCAAGAAACTGCTTTTCATGGGCGGCGAGTTTGGGCAGTTCGCGGAGTTTAACCACGATGAAACGCCGCACTGGCATCTGCTGGATGATGCGTTCCATGGCGGCTTGCAGAAGCTCGTGCGGGACCTGAACCGGCTGTATAGCGACGAGCCCGCGCTGCACAGGCTCGATAGCGATCCGCGCGGATTCGACTGGCTGGTCGGGGATGACAACGCCAATAGCGTTTATGCGTTTCGGCGGACTGATGGAGAAGGGCGAGAGCTGGTGGTGGCGTGCAATCTTACGCCGGTACCGCGGACCGGATATCGGATTGGATTGCCTCGCGGCGGGCGGTGGAGCGAGATTCTGAACTCCGATGCGTCGATCTATGGAGGGTCGAACATGGGGAATGGCGGCGTGATTCATGCGGATGACTATCCTAGTCATGGGAGGGAGCAGTCTGCTGCGCTGACATTGCCGCCGTTGGCTACTATTGTGCTTAGGGCTGACTAAGGGCGCTGGCGCTTGGGGTGGGTTTGGGGTTGGGGTTGTTGGGTTACACCGTTTGATGCACTCAGGCTTCTATGGAACTTGTATTCTTAGCGGTTTATTAGCTCTGCCCCTGTCCGGGGTAACCGCTGGCGCTTGGGTCGGGTTTCAACCGTTTGATGCACTCAGGCTTCCATGGAACTTGTATTCTTAGCGGTCTATTTGCTCTGCCCCTGTCCGGGGCGGGACTCACTTTCTTTGCTGCTGCAAAGAAAGTAAGCAAAGAAAGCAGCTTTCAAACGCCAGCCCTAACCCGTCTTCACTCGCGCTTGGAACGGAGTGGTTCAACCGGGGGAGTGTCGTTAGCGGGGTTTCATCGTTGTTGGCATGTAGAAAAGGCGCGCACGTCGCACCGCGACAGGGAGTGGAACAGCAGTCATTCATCCGTCTTGGCACTTCGTGCCCGACGACAGGTTCGCTAAGCGGTGAATTGAAGCATGCAGCAAGCA
>NZ_FCON02000260.1 GCF_001544535.1 Caballeronia choica
CTGTCGTTTCATTCGCGCTCAACCTCTAATCCCACATTGGAACAGAGGTGTTGCGTCGACCGGTTGAATTCGCCGCTGCTTTCTTTGCTTACTTTCTTTGCAGCAGCAAAGAAAGTGAGTCCCGCCCCGGACAGGGGCAGAGCAAATAGACCACTAAGAGAACAAGTTCCATAGGAGCCCAAGCGCATCAAACGGTGTAAACAACAACCCCCAGCCCCACCCCCACCCCAAGCGCCAGCGCGATTCACTTGACCCCAATCACCATCGAATCAGGCCCGACCAGCGGCTCCACGCGCACCTCCGAAAAGCCGGTCTGCTTCATCCACTCGATGCACTGCGCGCCGGTATAGTCGAATCCGCCGGGCGTCTCGATCAGCATGTTCAGGCTCATCAAGAGGCCGAACGCGTTGTGGCGGCGCTCGTCGTCGATCACGGCGTCATACACGATCAGACAGCCGCCCGCCGGCAACGCCGCGTGGCACTTCGCGAGCAGTTCCAGCTTCTCGGGCAACCCCCAGTCGTGCAGAATATGCCCCATCACGAGGACGTCGGCGCTCGGGCACGGGTCCTTGAAAAAGTCGCCCGGATGAAAACGCAGACGCTCCTGCAAGCCGTGCGCCACCACGTATTCCTCGAACACCGGGCCGACCGGCGGCAGGTCGAAACCGCCGCCCGTGAGATGCGGATGCGCCAGCGCGACCTGCACCGGCAAGGCGCCCTGCGCCGCGCCGATATCGATGAACGTGCGGTAGTCGGCCCAGGGAAATTTCTGCGCGATCGCGCGCGCGGCGCCCAGGCTCACACCGCTCATCGCACGCAAAAAGCCGCGCAGCGACACTTCATCGCTATAGATCGCCTCGAAGATATTGCCGCCGTGCTTAGTTTCGTTTTGCGGCAAGCCCGTGCGCAGCGCCTCGGTGAGCGAGCCCCAGTACGGATAGAGCCGCGAGTTCGCCATCTCCAGCAGGCCGCCTACGTAGGAGGGCTTGGCCTTGTCGAGGAACAGGTCCGCGTCGGGCGCATTGCTGTAATGCGCGGCTTCCCGGTTGAGCAGGTTCAACGCGACAAGCGCATCGAGAAAATCGAGCGCCGCGCGCGGATGCAGCCCAAGCGCTTCAGAAAGCCCGGCGGCATCGCGGGGACCGCTCGCGAGTTGCGTGAACACGCCAAGTTCGACAGCCGATAGCAAGGTCTTCGACGCCCAGAACGCCATTCCCAATTGCAATAGCCGGTCCGGTGCGAGAGCAGATTGACCAGGTGAATGGCCGGACGCCGCAGCTTGCACGTTTTCCATAAGTCATCCTTTGCTTAAATGTGATGAAACGAAAGCCGGTTACAGGGTTGACAAAAGGCCTGCTGAAAGGTCGAAGCTAACTCTAGGCGCCACGTCGGACGCGATCAAGGCAGTTTTGTGCGGAGCCGCGCAGAATGCGCAAGGCACTTGCCGACGGTGCGCCTGCAAAACTCGTGCGACGGCATCGAACGTGTTCATCGGCTACGTCGTACGGCAATCGAAACCTGCCGGTCCACAATCCTTTCACTCACTCATCAACGTTCAAGGAGAACGTCATGAATCGCTTCGAAGGCAAGACGGTGCTGGTCACCGGCGGCAATAGTGGAATGGGCCTCGTAACCGCGCAGGCATTCGCGGCCGAAGGCGCGCGGGTCGTGATCACCGGCCGCGATGCGGCGACGCTGGCGGCAGCGAAGGCCACGCTCGGCGCCAATGCGCTCGCGATCGGCAACGATGCCGGTTCCGTCGCCGCAGCCCGCGAGCTCGCCCGGCAACTCACCGAAGCAGGCGTCAGGCTCGACGCGCTCTTCATCAACGCGGGCATCGCGAAGCTCGCGCCGTTCACCGATATCGACGAAGCGCTGTGGGACCAGACCTTCAATACCAACGTGAAGGGCGCCTTCTTCCAGATCCAGGCGCTGCTTCCGCTGTTGAACAAGGGCGCATCGATCGTGCTGAACGGGTCGATCAACGCGCATATCGGCATGCCGACGTCGTCGGTGTATGCGGCGAGCAAGGGCGCGCTCATCACGTTCGCGAAGACGCTCTCGGCGGAATTGCTGCCGCGCGGCGTGCGCGTGAACGTGGTCAGCCCCGGCCCGGTCAGCACGCCATTGCACGACAAGCTTGGTCTCGACGACGAGTCCGCCGCCCAGTTGAAGGCACAGATTCCGCTCGGCCGCTTTGGGCGCAGCAGCGAAGTCGCGGCGACGGTGCTGCATCTGGCGTCGCCGGAGTCGGGCTTCATCGTCGGCACGGAGATCATCATCGACGGTGGCATGAGCCAGCTTTGAAACATGGCGCGGGCACGAGCCCGCGCTAGCGAAGGAGTATCGCCATGAGTGAAACCATTTCGTTCATCGTCCATTTGCCGGGCAAGCCGGAGCATCGCGAGGAACTGGAATCGAAACTTCTCGACGTGCTCGAACGGATGACGGAAGAGCCCGACTTCGTCAATACGAGCTTGCACCGCTCGAAGGCGGAGCCCGACACGCTCGTCGTCTACGAGACATGGGCGTGCAGCCCGGAGTACTTCCGCTCGCATCACCTGGGTCTGCCGTATCGTCAAGCCTACGAGGCCGCGTTGCCGAAGTTGCTGTCGCGCGAGCGCACGATCGAGTTTCTCGAACCGTTGCGCACCTACGTCAAGGACAAGAAGCAGGACAGCGATCCGGCGGGCGCGACGCGCTGAATAATCCGCCGCGCGTGGAATAAGCCCGCCTCGCCACCCGTTCTACTCGCGTTGCAAGCCATACCGGTCCGGCGGTTGCTTGCGTTCAAACGGAGAAGAACCATGACAATCACGAGTACACGCATCGCGGCCTGCGCAGGCGTCGTCACGCTGGGTCTGCTGGCAAGCACGGCCCACGCCAAGGAAACAGTCAAGGCAACGTTGAACAACGACACGATCCAGCTCGATACCGGTAGCGTCAAGGCAGGCACGGTCACGTTCGAGGCGACCAACGCATCCGATACCAAACAGGTGCATGAACTCGTCGTGCTGAAGACGGACCTGTCCGCCGACAAGCTGCCCGTAAAGAACGGCGCGGTGCCGGAGAAGCAGTTCAAGAAGATGGGCGAAGTCGAAGACATGGCGCCCGGCAAGAGCAAGCGTCTCACGCTCAAGCTGACGCCCGGAAACTACGTGCTCATCTGCAACCAGCCCGGCCATTACGCGATGGGCATGCACGTGCCGTTCGTCGTCACGCCTTGATTCGGCGCGTCCGCGACGTCAGTGACGTCGCATGCCGCCGCCCATGCCATGCATCCCACCGCCGAAGCCATGCATGCCGTTGAAACCGTGCATGCCGCCAGTGGTCGTGTGAAAGCCGCCATGAAACCCCGGCGAGCCGAAGTGATTGTGATCCATGTGGTGAAAATGATGGAAGTGGTGAAAGCGGTCGACGAAAACGAAGCTCGCGCCCACGCCAATGAAGATCGGCGGCCCCCAGTACCACGGATCGGGATACGGATACGACGCGACCGGATAGACGAGCACGCTGCCGTCGTAGTCGTCGCGCATGAGCTGCCAGGTGCCGTCGCTCTGGAGGCATGCGCGTCCGACGATCGTCTGCATCGTGCCGTCGATCTCGGCATTGCCGACGATCGCACGGCAGTCGATGCCCGGCTCCTGGGCAGTGGAGTCGTCGTAGGTTTGTGCTGAGGCTGTCGCGGACAAGCCGAGGCAGACGAGAACGATTCCGAAGCGAAATAGTGTGCTCATGATGCGGTCCTGCATGAACGCCGCGCTCGGGGTTTTCGGCACGCGGCGGGTAGATCGATAAGGACGCACAGCGTCACGCGACGGCGCGGCAAAGCCCGGCGCGAGCCGTGCGTCTCAACGAAGTAAACGTCCGGGCGTGCCGTTTTATTCCGCCGATGCCGAGTGCCACCCGACACCGCGGGCGTTCAACCGGCGACTCGGCCACGTCGCCCTGCCGCCCCTCGATGCGCAGACGCGCCCACACCTGACGCGCTCTGCGCGGCGGCAACGCCGGCCGCCCCTCAATGCGCGAATCCATCCCTGACGGAATTGACGAGCACGCCGTCGACGTAGACATCGACGGGGTCGCCATCGGCCGTGACGGGGCCGATGCTATTGGTCTGGAACGGCAGCTTCTTCATGCCGCCCTGGATTTCTGTCATCTGTTCGTGTTCGAGATCGATGGCGACGGGGATGTCGATGATGGTCAGCGTGTTCATGATGCTCTCCGGTAAGTGCGATTGACGTTCGATGCGGGCGTGCAGGCCCGCTGAAAGCACTGCACTTGCCATGCCAGGATGGGATGTCGCGCGGGACGCGCGGGACCGTACCACCCATCAAGGCGTCACGCCCGGAAGGCCGAATAATGCGGGCGTCCGAGGTCGGACTTGACCCGACACCCCGGTCCACACAGTTGCCCGCGCGCCGACATCCAACGCATCTGATCGACATCGGCTGACTTGGCGCCGCGGGTCCTCGCGAGCGAGAATCGTGCGGTTGCCTGCCGGAGCGCCAAGCGAGAACACATGGACCCACACGAGAAGCAAACGCTGTCAGGCGAGCGCGAAACACGCTATCGCCGCTACGAGGCGGCCGGAGAAGCCTCGATCCGCGCGGAACTCGACGCAGCGTCGCCCGCCGATGCCGAGACGTTCGCCAAGCGCGCATGGCTTTTTCAGAAGGAAGAAGGGCGCCAGGACGAGCAGCGCAAGGCGATGTTCGCGTCGGTGGCGGCGGCGAACGACGCCGCGCAGATCGCTCGCGACTCCGCCGAAGCGTCCCGTCGCTCGGCGTTCTGGACGATGATCGCAGCGCTCGCCGCGACGGCGGGCGTGCTGGTGAATGCGGCGATCGCGCTCGGCTGGCTCGACTGGCTCAAGCACGCGGGGCACTGAACGCACTCAATGCACTGAAGCGCGCTCAGCGCTTGCGATGCCGATGCCCGCTCACCACCGCGCCCGCATCGCGCGCGAGCCCGAACAGATCGGCGATCCCGACGAGCCCGATCGCCGCGACGATCACGAACGCCACGCTGAAATCGGCGGGCGTCATCGCGTGCGCGCCCGATTCCGATCCGTGCCCATGCAGCCATTGTGCGAGCCGCAGCGCGATCGCGCCGACCGCGACGCCGATCCCCATCGTCATCTGGAACAGCGTGCTCGACAGCGCCGACGCGCCGCTCATCTGCGCCTTCGGCACGTCGGCGAAACTGAGCGTGTTGAGCGCGGTGAACTGCAGCGAGCGCGCAAGGCCGCTCAAAAACAGCACGACGACGATGATCGTTTTCGGCGTGGCGGGCGAGAGCAGGCTCATCGCGGCGAGCGACACCGCCGCGAGCGCGCCGTTCACGATCAGCACCGAGCGAAAGCCGAAGCGGCGCATGACGGGCGTGGTGACGAGCTTCATCGACAGGTTGCCGGCAAACACCGCGAGCGTGAGCAGCCCGGACTCGAACGCGTTCATGCCAAAGCCGATCTGGAACATCAGCGGCAGCAGGAACGGCACCGCGCTGATCGAGATGCGAAAGAGCGACCCGCCGCCCATCGCGACCGCGAATGTCTTGACCTTGAGCGCCGACAAATCGACCACCGGGTCCTTCACGCGCCGAACATGCAGCCACGCGACGAAACCCGTCACCGCGCCCACTGCGACGAGCCCGCTCACGAGGGCCCACGGCGTGTCGTTGCGGCCGACGAGTTCCATCGCGTAGAGAATCGTCGTGCAGGAGACGCCGCAGAGCGCGAAGCCCGGCAGGTCGAAGCGGCGGTTGGCGTTTTCGCGCGCGTTGTCGAGATGGCGCAGCGCGAGCGCGAGCCCGATGCAGCCGAGCGGCAGGTTCAGGTAGAAGATCCAGCGCCACGACGAATAGGTCGTGATGAAGCCGCCAAGCGGCGGGCCGATCACCGGCGCGACGAGCCCCGGCCAGGTGATGATCGCGATGGCGCGCATCAGGCCGTCCTTGGGCGTCGCGCGCAGCACGGCGAGCCGGCCGACCGGCACCATCATCGCGCCGCCGATGCCCTGCAGCACGCGGGCGGCCGCGAACGCGGGCAGGGTGCTGGTGGTCGCGCACAGGACGGAGGCTGCCGTGAACACGGCGATCGCGCTGCCGAATACGGTGCGCAGGCCGAAGCGGTCGGCGGCCCAGCCGCTGATCGGGATGAACACGGCGAGCGTCAGCAGGTACGCCGTGATGCCGAGGCTCATGTCCGCGGGATGCACGTTGAACGAGCGCGCCATTTGCGGCAGCGCGGTCGCGATGATGGTGCCGTCGAGGTTCTCCATGAAGAAGGTCGCCGCGACGAGCGTCACGATCAGCGACGAACCGGAACGCGCGGGGGCGGGTGAAGCTCGGGAACCATCGGGGGCCTGCATCGGCGGGAGTCTCCTCGGTGAACCGCACTGAACCGCACTTGATCCGGCCCCGCGCCGTCAAGGCGTTTGCAAGGTTTGCGGCGCGCGGGGCC
>NZ_FCON02000261.1 GCF_001544535.1 Caballeronia choica
CCGTATTGCCCGGAACTCAATCCCGTCGAGTACCTGTGGGCATGGCTCAAGCGTCATGCGATTGCGAACTTCTGCCCCGACAACCTCGCCGAGTTGCATACCATCGCCCGCAACAAGCTCAAGAGCGCTCAGAAAAGGCCTTCGATCATCGCCGCGTGCTGGATTCAGGCAACGTTGTGGTGATGTCATGATTTATGGAAAGATCAATAGAATCAAAAGTGCGATACGAAGAATGGCTTTGCATCGCTGTGCATCGGCAGCGGTGCGGGAGTGGCGCTGGCGGTCGAGCGTCCGTAGGAGGAAAATCCGGAAGTCAGGAAAGACAAGCGCGAAACCGTTCACCGGTTTTCGCATAACGGTAATGGAGTGAGAGATGACAAAGCGCATAGCGTATGTGACGGGTGGCATGGGCGGCATTGGCACGAGCATCAGTCAACGTTTGCATAAGGACGGCTATACGGTCGTCGCCGGCTGTGGCCCGAACTCTCCGCGCCGTGTCAAATGGCTTGAGGAACAAAAGGCGCTTGGGTACGATTTCATCGCGTCCGAGGGCAACGTCGGCGATTGGGACTCAACCCAAAAGGCGTTCGACAAGGTCAAGGCTGAAGTCGGCGAGATAGATATCCTGGTGAACAACGCCGGTATCACGCGCGATGGCGTGTTCCGAAAGATGACGCACGAGGATTGGACCGCGGTCATCGAAACCAACTTGACGAGCCTCTTCAACGTCACCAAGCAGGTGGTCGACGGCATGGTCGAGCGCGGCTTCGGGCGGATCATCAACATCTCGTCGGTGAATGGTCAGAAAGGGCAGTTCGGCCAGACCAACTACTCGACGGCGAAGGCCGGCATCCACGGCTTCACGATGGCGCTCGCGCAGGAAGTGGCGACCAAGGGCGTGACAGTCAACACGGTGTCACCTGGCTACATCGGCACGGACATGGTCAAAGCAATCAAACCTGAAGTGCTGGAGAAGATCGTCGCGACGATTCCCGTGCGCCGTCTCGGCCGTCCGGACGAAATCGGCTCGATCGTGGCGTGGCTCGCATCGGAGGAGTCGGGCTTCGCCACCGGTGCGGACTTCTCGCTCAACGGCGGTCTGCATATGGGCTGACGATTGCGACCAGCTTGAGGGTATCGGTTGAGCCTGCCACCCGCCGCCGCCCAGCGCGGCGGTTTGTGGATCGTAAAAAAGACGATGGATTGCCGACCTTCCTGCCTCAGGCCTCATCCTTGCATTACTCCAGGGTTGCGGTCGGCAGTGTAGAGCGGCAGCACCGCGGTCTCGATCAGGCCGATCGCCTCCATCGCCAGGTGTGACAAGGTGTGCTGGCTGCTCGTCGCGATACTGAGACGGCTGTGCAGCGTCGGTTGCCGTATGCGCGTAACGGAGAACGGGCGCTTCAGCGGATCGGTGGCCGGCGCATTGATGGGCAACACCGCGTAACCATAGCCCTCGCACACAAGGTCGAGGATGGCCCCCACAGCGTCCACCTCGAGCGCGATGGAGAGCTTAACTCCCTCCTCGGCCGCGCGCGATTCGACGATCTGCCGCAGCGCATGCATGCGCCCAGGAATGACGAGTGGATAGCGCGCGATGTCTTTCAGGCGGATCTGCTTGGGCGCCTGACCACCTGCGCCCCCTGCCGTGCCGATCAAGAACAGTTCCTCCTCGAACACCGCGCGCTTCTCGACGAGCGCGGTGAGCGAAGTGTCGTAAAGCACGGCCGCATCGATGCGGCCCATCATCAGCCACTCCGTCAGATAGGTGGAAAGCCCCTCGGCCACAGAGATCGTCGCATCGGGAAACCGCTGCCTGAACTGCCGGATCAACTCCTGCGTGGCGACCTTTGCGAAGCTCGGCGCAAGCCCGATGCTGAAGTGTCCGCTGACCGTCCCCTTCAATTGCCGAAGATCGTGCCGCGCGCGCTCAGCCTGCAACAGCATGCCCTTCGCATGACCCAGCATGATTTGACCCGCATCGCTTGCGACGACGCCGCGCCCGTGCCGCACGAGCAGGGTCTGCCTTAGTTCCACCTCCAACTGTCGCACGAGACGGCTCAAGGTCGGCTGATTGGTATCGAGGATCGTGGCCGCGCGCGTAAAACTCCCCAGCTCCACCACGTGAACAAAGGCCTCGAGTTGCTTCAGTTCCATTTTGGCTCCTATACGAGTTTCGTATATCAGCTAGTCGATTATGTCGATTGTATGGAAGAACCCGCAACGTCACAATGGGCCTCATTGGTTGTCCTGTCACTCAATGCCCTCAATGGAGCCCGAACAGACCATGAAGTCCTGCCTTCCGCCAGACCCGAATCCGGTCAAACCCGCGTATGCGCTACCCGCGCTCGCGTGCGATGCCCACTGTCACGTGTTCGGCCCCGTCGAGCGTTTTCCGTATGCTGAAGATCGCAGCTACACACCACCCGACGCGCCGTTCGAATCGCTGGTTGCCCTGCATGACCATCTGGGCCTCGAGCGCGGCGTGATCGTGCAGGCGAGCTGCCACGGCACCGACAACACCGCGATGCTTGATGCGATCTCCCGGGGCAACGGGCGATACCGGGGCGTCGCCATCGTCGACGCAGACGTGACCGATGACACACTGAAGGCGCTCAACGACGCCGGTGTACGCGGCGTGCGCTTCAACTTCGTCGCGCATCTGGGCGGAGCGCCCGACCTGGACGTATTCGACCGTGTGCTGCGGCGGATCGAAGCGCTCGGCTGGCACGTCGTGCTGCACCTCGACGCGCAGGACATCGTCAAATACGCCGATCTCATCGGGCGGATTCGCGTGCCATTCGTGATCGACCACATGGGCCGCGTGCGCGCCGAAGCGGGCCTGGATCAGGAGCCGTTCCGGCAACTGCTGGAATTAATGCGCAATCCGCTCGCATGGGTGAAGGTGTGCGGCTCCGAACGAGTCTCCGCGGGCAAACGGCCCTTCGACGACGCGATTCCCTTCGCGCGGGCACTCGTTCACGCCGCTCCGGATCGTGTGTTGTGGGGCACGGATTGGCCACATCCAAACATCTCGAAGGACATGCCCAACGACGGTGAACTGGTCGACCTACTGTTCCGCATTTGCGACGATCCCGTGCTGATTCACAAGATCCTGGTCGAGAACCCCGAACGACTCTACGATTTCGCCCCCGGCAAATAACAGACGGTCAAAAAAGGCCGCAAGACAACATAACGGAGACAGACATGACCCAAGCCCGCATTTGTTCAGGCATTACGTTTGTCGCGAGGCAGCCGCGATGAACGCCACCACTTCATGTCCTGAAGCACCCCCGCGTCAACGCGTCCCCTTTTATCGCCAACTCTACGTGCACGTGCTGGCCGCGATCCTGATCGGCGTGCTGCTCGGCCACTTCGCGCCGACACTCGCCGTCCAGATGAAGCCACTTGGCGACGCCTTCATCAAGCTCGTCAAGATGGTGATCGGCCCAATCATATTCTGCACCGTGGTCGCGGGCATCGCGGGCATGGGCGACATGAAGAAGGTCGGACGCGTCGGCGGGAAAGCACTGCTTTATTTCGAGGTCGTTTCGACGCTGTCGCTGATGATCGGGCTCCTTGCCGGCCATCTGTTGCGCCCGGGTGCGGGTTTCAACCTCGATCCGTCGAAGATTGATGCTTCCGCGCTTTCCGGCTACGCGACCCAGGCCCATGAGCAGAGCACCGTCGAGTTCCTCATGCACATCATCCCCAACACCGTGGTCGACGCGTTCGTGACGGGCAACGTGCTGCAGGTTCTGCTCGTCTCGGTGCTCTTCGGCGCAGCGCTTGCCGCGCTCGGAGAACGGGGCAAACCCCTGGTCGAGTTCATCGGCGGCATCGCCAACACGTTCTTTGGCATCGTTCACATCATCATGAAGACCGCTGCGATCGGGGCCTTCGGTGCGATCGCCTACACCATCGGAACCTATGGCGTCGGGTCCGTGTTGCCGCTCATCAAGCTGATCGGCGCGTTCTACCTGACGCTTTTTGTATTTGTTGTGGTCGTCCTCGGCGTGATCGGGCGCGTGATGGGGTTCAACATCTTTCGCTTCATGAGCTATATCCGCGAGGAGATTCTCATTGTTCTCGGCACGAGTTCGTCCGAAGCGGCGCTGCCCGGGATGCTCGAAAAGCTCGAACGCCTAGGCTGCTCCAAGCCGGTGGTCGGGCTTGTCGTGCCCGCAGGCTATTCGTTCAATCTCGATGGCACCAACATCTATCTGACGATGGCGGTTCTCTTCATCGCGCAGGCCTTCAATATCCAGCTGACCTTTACGCAGGAAATGACGCTGGTCGTGGTTGCGATGCTCACCTCCAAGGGCGCGAGCGGCGTGGCTGGTGCTGCGTTCATCATGCTCACCTCGACGCTGCTGGTGTTCCCCGTCATCCCTGTGTCGGGCATGGTGCTGATCCTTGGCATTCACCGCTTCATGGGTACCGGGCTCGCCGTCGTCAACACGATCGGCAATGGCGTCGCGACGCTGGTGGTTTCCGCTTGGGAGCGAGAACTCGACCGCGACAAGCTCGACGCCGCCATGAAAAAGCGCACGGTCGTTTAACGCCTGGCTTCACCTCGGAGGCCGCCGTCCGCGCGGCCTCCCGACATGACAACCACAACAGAAGGAGATTGATCGTGAAGATCAGGGGAACAGTACGCCCTAAGCAATCGTGCGCAAAGCGATCATACTTGCGGGCCGCCGCTGGTGTCGCAATGGCGTTGTGTGCGGCTAGCGCGCCCGCGCAGGTACAGGACGGCTCGCAGGTCCAGCTTTACGGACTCGTCGGTACTTACGTTGACAGTCTCAAGCGCAGCGATATGTCGCAATCGCAGGTTCAGATGGGAAGCGGCGGTCTTACGACCTCGTTCTGGGGTTTGCGCGGGAAGGAGGACCTGGGGGGAGGCGTGAGCGCCATCTTCACTCTGGAAAGCTTCTTTCAACCGAACACCGGCGCACAGGGACGCAATACGACCGATCCGTTCTGGTCCCGCAATGCTTACGTTGGCTTCCAGAGCGATTATGGACGGCTCACCTTCGGACGGCAGACCAACCCGACCTATGTGGCGGAGCAGAATGTCAACCCGTTCGGCTCGTCGGTGGTGTTCTCTCCGCTGGTGGTGCAGACCTTCGTGGTCAACTATGGCGGATCGATCATCGGCGATACCGTCTGGAACAACACCGCTCAATACACGAGCCCGTCTTACAAGGGATTCGGGGCGACAGTCATCTACGGTTTGGGCGGCGTGGCTGGATCGCCGGGTGTTGGTAATCTCGGCGTACATCTCAACTATAGCGGTAGTGCGCTCACCGTGGCGCTCTCGGCGCAGCGCGTGCGCTTCACGCAGGTAGGCCCGGTCGGGGCGCAATATGCGTATCTCGCAGGTGCGGCGTACGACTTCAAGATCGTGAAACTCTATGGCGCAGCGGTGATCACGAGCAACGTCAGCATGCCGATCGGCACGCATACCTACGAGGCCGGTCTATCGGTGCCGTTCTCGCCCGCGGATTTTCTGCTCGCCGAATATGCGCGCACGCGTCGCTCGGGTCCGGTCGACAATAGTCTGCGCCACACGGCGTCGATCGCATACGACCACTTCCTTTCGAAGCGCACCGACATTTATGCCGTCTATTCGCTTGACCAGTTGAGCGGGCATCCGATCGGCAACACTTACGGCGTGGGTGTGCGGCATACCTTTTGAATCGTGGTTTGAAACTGAAGGGCGCGAGTGCCGGCGGGGCGACTTCACAGCCGCATACGGCTCATTAGGGAGAGGGCGCGCATGGTACTCGTCACATCGCGCCGGTAATCAAATTTTTTTGGAGCGACCATGATCATCGACATTCACGGCCATTACACGACCGCGCCGAAGGCGCTGGAGACATGGCGCAACCGCCAGATTGCGGGCATCAAAAGTCCATCGGAAATGCCGAAGGTGTCCGAGTTGCACATCAACGACGACGAGTTGCGCGAGTCGATCGAAAGCAATCAACTGCGATTGATGCGCGAGCGCGGCCTCGACCTCACCATCTTCAGCCCGCGCGCAAGCTTCATGGCGCATCACATCGGAGACTTCCAGGTCTCTAGCACGTGGGCGGCGATCTGCAACGAGCTATGTTTCTGCGTGAGCCAGCTATTCCCAGATCATTTCATTCCGGCAGCCATGTTGCCGCAAAGCCCCGGCGTGGATATCGCCACGTGCATCCCCGAACTCGTCAAGTGCGTGGAGGAGTACGGCAACGTCGCGATCAACCTGAACCCGGACCCGTCGGGCGGCCACTGGACCAG
>NZ_FCON02000262.1 GCF_001544535.1 Caballeronia choica
TAGGCATCGGGCATCCAGTCCTGCGGCTCGATCTTGCCGTCGGCCTGCATCACGGCGTCGAAGCGTTGCTGCTCGGGAGAGGCGTTGGCATCGGGCGATGTGCCGAGAGACTGGACGTTGCCGGGGATATCGAGGGATTGGGTGTACATGACGATCGCTCGCTCAGGGGAAGTCGCGGTTGGGCGATTATAAACCGACCGGCCGGTCGGTTTATAACTTTTTTTGAGATGGCTCTGAGAAGTTTCGCCTTGATCGTCGGCGGGCGGGTGGCGGAAGAGGAGATTTTTTGCGCGACGCGGGGCGGCGCGTGGGAACGCTGCGGGCACAAAAAAAAGCCGCTCCAGACGGAGCGGCTTTTCAGCGGATTTGGGGACTGGCGCCTCTGAGGAAAATGTCAGCGATGTCCTCGCACCCTTTTCTTCGGTCGAGAATCCCGCCGGATACAGCCTGAATCCTCGAAAAACGGCGAAGGCCGTCCAGAAGCCGTCCGCTTCAGGAAAGGCTTCGCGCTGCCGCCGGCGTGAAATCCTCCGCGTCGACGTCATAACCCGACGGTTCCCAGCGAATCGCCAACAAAGCGATGAGCCCGATGAGCGGCGCCGCGGCGATGATCCAGAAGACCTTCGTCCCGAGCGCCGCCGACAGCACCGGGAACAGGAACAGCGAAACGGTCGAACTGGAGCGCATCAGCGTCTGGTTGAACCCGACGCCGACGCCGCGCAGCGACGTCGGATAGCTGAGCGACGCGAAGGTCATCGTATGCGAGCCGGGGCCGAAGCCTTGCCCGAGCAGGAAGGCAGCGAGGAAGGCAATCGCCGTCACGACTTCGACGCCGTTGCCCGGTCGGCCGACGACCGCAAGCCCGACAAGCGCCACCAACTGGAACGCATAGCCGAGCAGGCTCAGCTTCCACGCGCCGACCTTCGGCACCGTGCGCACCGCGATCAACCCGCCGACGAACGCAAAACACAGGTTGAGCGCGAGCGAGGCGAGGATAGTGGTGAGCATCGACTGCTTGAGAAAGCTAGAAATGATGACCGGCAGGCCAAAGGCGACCGCGTTGTAGGCAAACGACGACGCGATCGAGAGCACGGTCGCGAGCACCGTGCGCCGCAGGTAGACGCCGCGCAGCAGCGCGCCGTAGTTGCTCCACGACGCCTTGCGCGGCGCTGGCGCTGACGTCGAGTGTGCCGTGTCGACCCGCGCATCAATGCCATAGGAGCGTTTGAGAATCGCGGCCGCCTCGGGCAGATCGCCCTGATTGGCGGCCCATACCGGCGACTCGCTGATGTAGCGACTGCGAATGGCGATGATCACGATCGCCGGCACCGCGCCGAAGCCGAGGATCAGGCGCCACAGCCAGCCCGAATGGCTTTCCGGCAGCACGGCGTACAACCCGAGCACGAGCAGATAGGAGACGCTGATCGCCGCATACCAGGTCGGACACCACATCGCGATGCGCGCGGCCTTGTTGCCGCGCCCCTGAAGCCGCGAAAACTCGGCGAGAAACGCCATCGCGACCGGCAGATCGATCCCGACACCGAGTCCCATCACGAAGCGTGCACCGCCGAGCACCCAGGCGTTCGGCGCGAGCGCGCAGGCGATCGCCGCGACGACGAAAAAGAACATGTCGGCCATGAAGACGCGATAGCGCCCGATCTTGTCGGTGAGATAGCCGCCGATCAGCGCGCCGACGATGGCGCCGAACGTAATCGCCGACGCGACGAAGCCCGTGCCGGTCGGCGTCAGGGAGAATTCGCGGGCGATGTCCTTGACGCCGAACGCGAGTGCGCCGAGATCGTAGGCGTCGAGGAATACGCCGCCGAGCGCGATCGCGACCACGATGCGGGCATCGCTGCCGATCGCGGCGCCGCGGTTGACGAGGCTGGAGACATCGGCGGCGCTGCGGATGACGGGCCGTGGATCGGCGGCGCCTGGAGTGGCCGGCGCGTGGACGCGCTCGGGCGCAATGGATGCAGACATGGGAGGAACCGTTTAGAAAAGATTGACGAGGCAACGATCGCGCGATGCTACGTGTTCGCGGGCGCGCGGCCAAATTCATTTTTGTTATTTGATGACTTACGGGCGCCGGGCCGCTTGCCGATTCCCGGGTGCGACAATGTTGGCTCGTTATCCCGCGAGCCAAGCATGCCGTCAGCCACTCCAAATGAATTTCCGCGCGTTGCCGTGATCGGCGGGGGCCCGGCGGGCCTGATGGCCGCCGAGGCATTGGCCGTCGGCGGCGCGCACGTCGACGTGTACGACGCGATGCCGTCGGTCGGCAGGAAGTTTCTGATGGCGGGCAAGGGCGGCATGAATCTCACCCATTCCGAAGCTGCCGATAAATTCCTCGCACGCTACGGCCCGCAAGCCGAGCACATCGCGCCGCTGCTGCGCCGTTTCGACGCCGAAGCGCTCAGGCGCTGGGTCCACGAATTGGGCATCGAAACGTTCGTCGGCAGTTCGGGCCGCGTATTTCCGACCGACATGAAAGCCGCGCCGATGCTGCGCGCGTGGCTGCATCGGCTGCGCGAGTCGGGCGTGCGCTTTCATATGCGGCATCGCTGGACCGGATGGGCGGACGAGACATCGACGGCGCTCGTCTTCGCCACGCCGGACGGCGAAGTCCAGGTTCGCGCCGATGCCGTCGTGCTGGCGCTCGGCGGCGCGAGCTGGCCGAGGCTGGGCTCGGACGCCGCCTGGGTGCCGCACCTCGAAGCGCGCGGCGTGCGCGTGCTGCCGTTCCAGCCTTCGAATTGCGGCTTCGATGTGTCCTGGAGCGAGCACTTCAGCAGCCGCTTCGCGGGCGAGCCGCTCAAGTCGGTGGCGCTCGGGCTGCCGCGCGGAGAGGGCGTCGACTGGCGGGTCGGCGAGTGCCTGATCACGGCGAAGGGCATCGAAGGCAGTCTGGTCTACGCGCTGTCGGCGCCGATCCGCGAACGCCTGAATCAAGGCGAGGGCGCGGGCACGCCGATTCTGCTCGATCTCGCGCCCGGTCTTTCGCAGGAACGCGTGCACGAAGAAGTCGCGCATCCGCGCGGCGCCCGGTCGATGTCGAGCCATTTGCAAAGCCGCCTGCATATCACGGGCGTGAAGGCAGCATTGCTGCGCGAGTGCGTGAGCAAAGAGGAATTCGCCGATCCGCGGACGCTTGCGCGGCGCATCAAGGCGTTGCCGCTCATCGTTCTGCGACCACGGCCGATTGCCGAGGCGATCAGCAGCGCCGGCGGCGTCGCGTTCGAATCGCTCGACGCGCATTCGATGCTCACGGCGCTCCCCGGCGTCTTCTGCGCCGGGGAAATGCTCGACTGGGAGGCCCCGACCGGCGGTTATCTGCTGACCGCCTGTCTTGCAAGCGGGCTGGTCGCGGGCGAGGGCGCGCTAGCCTGGCTCGCGGCGCGCGTCTGAATCTGAATTACGCGGCCACCAGCCGCCAGAGCGAAGTCACTTCCTTCGACCGTGCGGCATACAGCGGGTCGGATTGATCGGCGGCGCGCGGGTGGTGCGGTTTGACATCGAGCCGCCCGTCGACCTTCAACCCGGCCGCGTCGATCCACTCCTGCAATTGCACGCGCGTGCGCAAGCCGAGATGCTCCGCGAAGTCCGACAGGATCAGCCAGCCTTCGCCGCCGGGCGTTAGATGCGCGGCGAGGCCGTCGAGAAAGCCACGCAGCATTTGGCTATCGGGATCGTAGATCGCGTGCTCGATCGCCGAACTCGGCCGCGCGGGCAGCCACGGCGGATTGCACACGACGAGCGGCGCGCGGCCCTCCGGGAAAAGATCGGCTTCGATCACGTCGACTTGCGTCGAGAGACCCAGCCGCTCGATGTTTTCGCGTGCGCAGGCGAGGGCGCGCGGATCGAGGTCGGTCGCGACGACGCGCTCGACGCCGCGCTGCGCCAGGAGCGCCCCGAGCACGCCGGTGCCGGTGCCGATGTCGAAGGCGAGTTTCTTCGACGGCAGCGGCTGGTCGGCGACGAGTTTGATGTACTCGCCCCGCACGGGCGAGAACACGCCGTAGTAGGGGTGAATGCGCGCGCCCAGTGCAGCGATCTCGACGCCCTTTTTGCGCCATTCGTGGGCGCCCACCAGGCCGAGCACCTCACGCAGCGACACCACCGACGGCTGATCGGGCGGCCCGTACGCTTCCTCGCAGGCATCGCGCACGTCGGGCGCGCGACGCAGCGGAATCGCGTATTGCTCGTCGAGCGGGAGCAGCAGCATTGCCAGCGTGCGGGCGCGCTGCGATTGCGCGAGCCGGTGCAGGTTGAAGGTGTCGATCGGGGAACGCGGCGGCGTTTCGTCGGTCTTCTTCTTCGCCTTTTTCGGTTTATGTTCGATACGGCGCGCGACCGCCTGCAACAACTGGCGCGCATTCTGGAAATCGCCGCGCCACAGGATTGCCGTGCCTTCGCAGGCCAGGCGATAGGCCGAATCGGCGGTCATCTGGTCGTCGCCGATCACGACGCGCTTCGGCGGTGTGTTGCCGCTTTCCGAGCGCCAGCGCGCCGAGCGGCTTTCGCCGTCTTCCTCCCAATGAATCTGCTGCGGACTGGCGATGGTGCTGGCGCGGTTGCTGGATTGCATGTGCATTGATACCGATACGAGGTGGGGCGGCGATTGGCCGTATGGCTACATTCTGAGGCTTTTTGGCGGAGAGGCCGGATTTTGGGTGTGAGGGCACATCGGTGTGACGCTGCGAGGCGCGTCGTCGATCAGGCACAATCGATGTTTTGTCCCGCCCGCCGACCATCGAATGAAGCTCCGAAATCTTGCCGCCCTGTGCGCGAGTGTCCTGTTTGCGCAGTTTTTTCCCGTATCGAACGCCCTTGCCGACGCTGCCGCGGACACGCCAGCCGGCGCCCACTGGGTGAGCGCCTGGGCGACGGCGCTGCAGGCTATCCCGCAGCAGGCGAATCTTCCGCCGCTGTATCGTGCGCCCGAGGTCGGCGGCCGAACCGTCCGGCAGTTGATTTATCCGCGTCTGACCGGCAAACGCGTTCGTCTGCGCCTGAGCAATGTCTATGGAACGGCGCCGCTCGTCGTCGAGGCAGTGCATGTCGCGCGCGCCGTGAGCGGGAATAGCGCGGCGGCGCGTCCCGGAACCGACCGCGCCGTCCTGTTCGCCGGCCACGAAAGTGTGACGATCGCGCCGGGCAACCAGCTCGACAGCGATCCGGTCGCGTTCGATGTCGCCGCGAATCAGCCGCTCGCGGTCAGCATCTATATAGGAAGGGACCAGAAACTGGTCGCCTGGCACCGCGTGGCGAGCCAGACCAACTACGTGTCGACGCCCGGCAACCACGCCGATGACACGTCCGCCGACGCGTTCCGCACCAGGTTCACGCAGTATGCGTGGCTTGCGAGCGTTGCCGTCGACGATTCGTCTGCGCAAAGCGTTGTCGCGATCGGCGATTCGATCACCGACGGCATGCGCTCGACGTCCAACACGAACCGGCGCTGGCCCGACGCTCTCGCGCGACGCATGGCGGAGAAAGGCGTATCGGGAACGGCTGTCGTGAACGCGGGGATCAGCGGCAATCGCCTGCTGAGCAACTCGCCGTGCTACGGCGAAGCGGTCCTCAGCCGTTTCGAGCGCGATGCACTACGCCAGCCGGGCGTGCGGACGATCATCGTCCTGATCGGCATCAACGATATCAACTTCGCCGCGATGCCCGCGCGCGCCGGCCTCGACTGCGACAACCCGCACACCGAAGTGACGGCCGACGCGCTGATTCGGGGCTATCAGCGCTTGATCGCGCAGGCGCACCAGCGCGGCATCAAGATATATGGGGCCACATTGACGCCCGCGTCGCTGCCGCCGGAACGCGAAAGCATTCGCGTCGCGGTAAACGAATCGATTCGTTCGAGCCGGGCTTTCGACGGCGTCGTCGACTTCGATCGCGCCCTGCGCGACCCGGCGCGTCCGGATTCCCTGCAGCGGCGATTCGACAGCGGGGACCATATCCACCCAAGCGACGCAGGCTATGCGGCAATGGCGGACGCGGTTCCGGTCGACGCCATCGCGCCGCCGCAAGCGCACTGAGAGAGCTAATAAATTTGCGTCATACCCTTGTCATTGGCATCTGCTTCACCTACTATTCGACTCCTCGTTTCAAGACGAGGACTGCCGCGGAAACAGGCGGTCTCCGAAGTCGGTAAGTTTGGAAGCGAAAGCGAAAAACTTGTTGACGAGGAGAAAAGGATTCTTCATAATCTCGTTTCTCTGCTGCTGATGCAGCGACGCAAAACGGAAGCGCCCCGGTGCTTCGGCGACTGACAGGTT
>NZ_FCON02000263.1 GCF_001544535.1 Caballeronia choica
TGCTTTCTTTGCTTACTTTCTTTGCAGCAGCAAAGAAAGTGAGTCCCGCCCCGGACAGGGGCAGAGCAAATAAACCACTAAGAAAACAAGTTTCATAGGAGCACAAGCGCATCAAACGGTGTAAGCAACGTCCCCAAAACCCGAAACCCAAAACCCCAAACGCCAGTGGGATAACAACCTCGAAGAAGGAACGCGTATGACCATGAAGCAAACCGGCGATATAGCAGCGCACCGCCTCTCGCAAGAACAGCTTTCCTGTGAGTTCTCCGATGTCGCGCCGCTGCTCGACCCCACCGCCGCCGCCGCGGCATCGAGCCGCTGCCACTACTGCTACGACGCGCCGTGCGTGCAGGCATGCCCGACCTCGATCGATATTCCAAGCTTCATCCGCAAGATCGGCAATGGCAATCTGAAGGGCGCGGCGGTCGATATTCTTTCGGCGAATCCGCTAGGCGGCATGTGCGCTCGCGTCTGCCCGACCGAGATTCTTTGCGAAGGCGCTTGCGTTCGCAACCATGACGGCGACAAGCCGGTCGCGATCGGCGCGCTGCAACGCCACGCCACCGACTGGGCAATGGCTCGCGGTGAGCCGCTCTTCAAACGCGCAGCGGATACGGGGCGCCATATCGCAGTCGTCGGCGCGGGACCCGCAGGTCTTGCGTGCGCGCATCGCCTCGCGCTCGCCGGCCATCGCGCGACGATCTTCGATTCGCGCGCCAAGCCGGGTGGCCTCAACGAATTCGGCATCGCCGCTTACAAGACGGTCGACGACTTCGCACAGCGCGAAGTGGAATGGCTGTATTCGATCGGCGGCATCGAACTGAAGACCGGTGTGATGCTCGGACGCGACGTGACGCTCGACGAGCTTCGCAAGCAATACGACGCCGTGTTCCTCGCGATCGGCCTCGGCGGCGTGCGCGCGCTCGAACTGGACGGCGCGACGC
Organism: Caballeronia choica; assembly: GCF_001544535.1. Taxonomy (GTDB): domain Bacteria; phylum Pseudomonadota; class Gammaproteobacteria; order Burkholderiales; family Burkholderiaceae; genus Caballeronia; species Caballeronia choica. The sequence continues at coordinate 945 of NZ_FCON02000263.1, forward strand.
TTGCCGGCGTGATGAACGCGGTCGATTTCATCGAACAGGTACGCCAGGCGGACGATCTCGCGACCGTGCCGGTCGGCCGCCGTGTCGTGGTGATCGGCGGCGGCAATACGGCCGTCGATGCAGCGGTGCAGAGCCGCAAGGTCGGCGCGACGTCGGTGTCGATGGTGTATCGGCGCGGCGTCGAGCACATGAGCGCGACGTGGGCCGAGCGCGAGTTCGCGCAGATGAACGGCGTCACGCTCGTCACGCATGCGCGGCCGGTGCGGATGATTGGCGTCGACGGGCAAGTGACCGGCGTCGAGTTCGAACGCGAGCAGCAACGCTTCACGATCGAAGCCGACATGGTGCTCAAGGCGATCGGGCAGACGCTGGTTCCGGTCGGCGTCGATCAGGAACTGCTGACGCTCGACGGCAGCCGCATCGCCACCGACGAAAACCGTCAGACGACGCTGGCGAAGGTCTGGGCCGGCGGCGACTGCGCAACCCACGAAGGACTCGACCTGACGGTGCAGGCCGTGCAGGACGGCAAGCTCGCGGCGGCATCGATCGATGCGTCGTTCGCGCTGACCGCCATCAAGGCCGCCTGACCCGCAAGACCCCACGACATCAAGACCCCGAGAATACGATACGGAGCCCACATGGCCGACCTACGTTGCACGATCGCCGGCATCACTTCGCCGAATCCTTTCTGGCTCGCGTCCGCGCCGCCCACCGACAAAGCCTATAACGTCAACCGCGCCTTCGAGGCGGGCTGGGGCGGCGTCGTATGGAAGACGCTCGGCCTCGACCCGCATGTGGTGAACGTCAGCTCGCGCTATGGCGCGGTGCAGTGGAACGGGCAGCGCATGGCGGGACTGAACAACATCGAACTGATCACGGATCGCCCGCTCGATGTGAACCTGCGCGAGATCAAGCAAGTGAAGCGCGACTGGCCGGATCGCGCGCTGATCGTCTCGCTGATGGTGCCGTGCAACGAGCGCGACTGGAAGTGGATCCTGCCGCTCGTCGAAGACACCGGCGCCGATGCGGTCGAACTCAACTTCGGCTGTCCGCACGGCATGAGCGAGCGCGGCATGGGCGCGGCGGTGGGGCAGGTGCCCGAGTATGTCGAGATGGTCACGCGCTGGGTCAAGGAAGGCACGAAACTGCCGTGCCTCGTGAAGCTCACGCCGAACATCAGCGACATCCGCACGGGCTCGCGTGCCGCCTACAAGGGCGGCGCGGACGGCGTGTCCCTCATCAACACGATCAACTCGATCGTGGCGGTCGATCTCGACGAGATGGCGCCGATGCCCACCGTCGACGGCAAGGGCACGCACGGCGGCTATTGCGGACCCGCCGTGAAGCCGATCGCCCTCAACATGGTCGCGGAAATCGCACGCGACGCCGAGACGCCGAACCTGCCGATATCCGGCATCGGCGGCATCACGACCTGGCGCGATGCCGCCGAGTTCATCGTGCTCGGTGCGGGCAGCGTGCAGGTGTGCACGGCGGCGATGCACTACGGCTTTCGCATCGTGTCCGACCTCGCCGACGGCCTCTCGAACTGGATGGACGAGAAGGGCTACGCGACGCTCGACGACATCCGCGGCCGCGCGGTGCCGAACGTCACCGACTGGAAGTACCTGAATCTCAAGTACGACATCAAGGCGCGCATCGACCAGGACAAGTGCATCCAGTGCGGCCTGTGCCATATCGCATGCGAAGACACCTCGCATCAGGCGATCACGCGCGAAAAAGATGGCGTCCGGCATTTTGAAGTGGTGGACTCCGAATGCGTCGGGTGCAATCTGTGCATGCACGTGTGCCCGGTCGAGCAGTGCATCACGATGGAGCGCGTGGACGCCGGCGAGTACGCGAACTGGACCACGCATCCGAACAACCCCGCACGCGTCGTCGAGGAAGAGTCGGCGAAGGCGGCGTGAAAGATTAGCGCTCGTCATTGAAAGTCCCTTCGGCCCGACGCATCGTCCATAAAGATGCGCGGACCGCAACGATTCCGTGGAGATGCACCGATGAACCAGACAGCGCATTCCGTCGATCCGAATTTCGCGGCCGGCGCACAAGGCAGCAGCCTCTATAACGACGACCTCGCGCCGACCGGCCCGGCGCAGCGCACCTGGAAGTGGTATCACTTCGCGGCGCTGTGGGTCGGCATGGTGATGAACATCGCGTCGTACATGCTGGCCGCCGGCTTGACCGAAGAGGGCATGTCGCCATGGCAGGCGGTCCTGACCGTGCTGCTCGGCAACCTGATCGTGCTCGTGCCGATGCTGATGATCGGCCACGCAGGCGCGAAGCACGGCATTCCGTATGCGGTGCTCGTGCGTTCGTCGTTCGGCACGCAGGGCGCGAAACTGCCCGCGATGTTGCGCGCGATCGTGGCGTGCGGCTGGTACGGCATCCAGACATGGCTCGGCGGCAGCGCGATCTATACGCTCGCCAACATTCTCACGGGCAACGCGCTGCATGGCGCGGCGCTGCCGTTGCTCGACATCTCCATCGGCCAGCTTGCCTGCTTCCTCGTGTTCTGGGCATTGCAGATCTACTTCATCGTGCATGGCACCGATTCGATCCGCTGGCTCGAAAGCTGGTCCGCGCCGGTCAAGGTCGTGATGTGCATCGCGCTCGTATGGTGGGCGACGTCGAAGGCCGGCGGCATCGGTTCGATGCTCTCGGCGCCTTCGCAATTCGTCGCGGGCGGCAAGAAGGAAGGCTTGTTCTGGGCCACGTTCTGGCCGGGACTCACGGCGATGGTCGGCTTCTGGGCAACGCTCGCGCTGAATATCCCCGACTTCACGCGCTTTGCGCGCTCGCAGCGTGACCAGGTGATCGGCCAGTCGATCGGCCTGCCCGCGCCGATGGCGCTGCTTTCCGTGATCTCGGTGGTGGTCACGTCGGCGACGGTCGTCATCTACGGCAAGGCGATCTGGGACCCGATCGACCTGACGAGCCGCATGACCGGCATCGGCGTGGGCGTCGCGCTGGTGATCCTCACGCTCGACACGATGTGCTGCAATCTCGCGGCGAATCTCGTCGGCCCGGCCTACGATTTTTCGAGCCTGTGGCCGAAGGGCATTTCGTATCGCGCGGGCGGCATGATCACCGCGACCATCGCCATCGTCATGATGCCGTGGAAGATTCTCGCGACTACCCAAGGCTATATCTTCACGTGGCTCGTCGGGTACTCGGCGCTGCTGGGGCCGGTCGCGGGCATCCTGATGGTCGATTACTTCCTGATTCGCGGCACGCGGCTCGATCACCGCGAACTCTTCGACGAAAACGGCGAGTACAGCTATACCGGCGGCTGGAACATCGCGGCCGTCGTCGCGCTGGCGGTCGGCGTGTTGCCGAACCTGCCCGGCTTCCTGCATACGGCATTTCCGGCATCGTTCCCCAACGTGCCGGCGTTCTTCAACACGCTCTATACCTACGCATGGTTCGTGGGGCTCGCGCTCGCGTCGATCGTCTATGGCGTGTGGATGAAAGCGCGCAAGAGCCCGAGCGCCCGCGTGGCGAGCGCATGATTATTCGAGGAGACAGCAACATGACGATCCTGATTCGCGGCGGCACGATCATCGATGCCGAACGCACCTATCGCGCCGACGTGCTGTGCGCGGACCCGAAGGACGGCGGCACGATCCTCGCGGTCGGCACCGATCTGGAAGCGCCCGCGGGCGCGCAGATCGTCGATGCGGGCGGGCAGTACGTGATGCCCGGCGGCATCGATCCGCACACGCACATGGAGTTGCCCTTCATGGGCACGACCGCCAGCGACGACTTCTACACCGGTACCGCGGCGGGCCTTTCGGGCGGCACGACGAGCATCATCGACTTCGTGATCCCGAGCCCGAAGCAGCGGCTGATGGATGCATTCAAGGACTGGCGCGGCTGGGCCGAGAAGGCATCGGCGGACTACGGCTTTCACGTCGCGGTGACGTGGTGGGATGAATCGGTGCATCGCGACATGGGCACGCTGGTGCACGACCACGGCGTATCGAGCTTCAAGCATTTCATGGCCTACAAGAACGCCATCATGGCCGACGACGAAGTGCTCGTGAACAGCTTCACGCGTTCGCTCGAACTCGGCGCGCTGCCGACCGTGCATGCGGAAAACGGCGAACTGGTATTTCAGTTGCAGAAGCAACTACTTGCGCGCGGCTTCACGGGACCGGAGGCGCATCCGTTGTCGCGGCCGCCGGAAGTCGAAGGCGAAGCGGCGAATCGCGCGATCCGCATCGCGCAGGTGCTCGGCGTGCCGATCTATATCGTGCATGTATCGGCGAAGGATGCGGTCGATGTGATCGCGCGGGCGCGCAACGAAGGCCAGCGCGTTTTTGGCGAAGTGCTGCCGGGGCATCTCGTGATCGACGAATCGGTGTATCGCGATCCTGACTGGACGCGTGCCGCCGCGCATGTGATGAGCCCGCCGTTCCGCTCCAGCGAACATCGCGAGGCATTGTGGCGTGGCCTGCAATCGGGCCAGCTTCATACGACGGCCACGGATCATTGCGTGTTTTGCGCGTCGCAGAAGGCGATGGGCCGCGAGGACTTCACGAAGATTCCGAACGGCTGCGGCGGCGTGGAGGACCGCATGTCCGTGCTGTGGCATCACGGCGTGAACAAAGGGCGTCTCACACCGAACGAATTCGTGCGCGTTACCTCGACGAACGCGGCGCAGATCTTCAATCTTTTTCCGCGCAAGGGCGCGGTGCAGGTGGGTGCCGATGCGGATCTCGTCGTGTGGGACCCGGCGGCGACGAAGACGATCTCGGTGAAATCGCATCATCAGAAGGTCGATTTCAACGTGTTCGAAGGCATGACGGTGCAGGGCGTCGCGACGCATACGCTCACACGCGGCGCGCTTGCGTGGGCGAATGGCGACCTGCGGGCGGTGCGCGGGGCGGGGCAGTATCTGAAGCGTCCGCCGAATCCTGGCTATTTCGAGGCGACGCGCGTCGCCAACAAGCTGAAGGAGCCGCATCGGGTGGAGCGCTTGGGCGACAAGGGCTGAAGGTTATCGCTGGCGCTTGGGGGTGGGTTTGCTGTTTACACCGTTTGATGCGCGCGGGCTTCCATGGAACTTGTATTGGTTTTGGTTTATTTGCTCTGCCCCTGTCCGGGGCGGGACTCACTTTCTTTGCTGCTGCAAAGAAAGTAAGCAAAGAAAGCAGCTTTCCACCGCCAATGCTTGCCATGCTCCGCTAGACCGCTCTCTCGGAGTGGTCCAACCGGGGGAGTGTCGTTAGCGGGGTTTCCCCGTTGTTGGCATGTAGAAGAGGCGCGCACGTCGCACCGCTATACGAAGTGGACCAGCAGTCATACATCCAGCCTCGCG
>NZ_FCON02000264.1 GCF_001544535.1 Caballeronia choica
TTAGGCGTGAACACGCCTCGATCGAAGACGGAAAACGGCGTCTCCAGCAAGGGCGGACGGGTTCGCAGCAGCAGCATCTCGCCTTTCTGCGGGAACGCGCTCGTCACGTCGCGCTCGCCGCCAGCGAACGGCAGGTTGAAGGTTTCTGCCGGCCACGCGCTGCGGTTCCAGGCGGCCATGGTGCCGGCGAGACCGCCGGCGGCAAGACCGTGAAGCAAGTTGCGCCGGCGCGTGTCCACGCCGCGGGAATGGTCTTTCATGGGTGTGTCTCCTTCAGGTTCGTTTTTGGCGTATGAGCGTACGCGTGCCGGCACGCTGAGGCGCCCGATTGTTTCTGCGGCGCCGCGTTATAGCAGCCGCCTTTTTTCGTCGTTAATGGCAATTGGAGACATACTCCGACGCCATCTCGAAGAACACGCGCATCGCCTCAGTCACATAGCGTTGCTGACGACGCAACATCAGGAATTCCCGCGGCGGCAGAGACCAATGCGTGCTGTGAGCGTCCCGGCACTGAGCGAGGAAGCCGCGACCAGCCTGGACATCACGGTCGCGCCAGCGCCAGCCTCGACCGCCGAGCGCACCGCTTCGTTCGACGGAAGCTCCAGCGCGATCTCGAACCCCGAGGGATCGCCTCTCAAGTTGCGCGCCATCTTTTCGAAGATCCCGCGCGTACCCGATTCCTGTTCACGCAGCACCCGGGCGCTATCGCGCAAGTCAATAGGATCGGCAACTTTCGAATCGCGATGGGCCCAAGGGTGGCTGGGGGCGACCACCAGCACCAGTTCATTCTGGGCAATTGCGCACGTCGAGACCATCTGCGTCGACCTGGTCTTCCACGAAACCCAGAATACGAAGTTGATCGAGCGTCATGATTCTCCGCGGACCTTTAAGCCCTCTCTAGGCTATGCCCAGCACGCGGATCACCACGAGGCTGATGACCGCAAGCGCGACGATCGACAGCACCACCGCCAGTGTCACACGGGGGCCGGCCTTGGCGACCATTCGTACATCGACGCCCAGACCGAGTGCAGCCATCGAAAGTATCGTCAACACGTTTGCCGTGCCGCTGATCGACGGTAATGCTTCTGTCGGAACGAGGTTGGCCGAACGGAGGGCAACCATCACGAGAAAACCAATGATGAACCAGGGCACGACTTTATGCCAGGCGAGGCGCGCTCCCTTCTTGGCACCGGGCAAGGCGGCAGCTCCTGCACCTCGACGCGAACCGATTGACAGGACAAGGATCACGGGACCGAGCATCAGCACACGGACCAGTTTGACCAGCGTGCCGAGATTAGCACTGACCAGCGAAACAGGGACCGTTGCAGCAAGCACCTGCGGCACGGCGTAGACCGTCAGTCCGGCGAGTACGCCGTATTGCAGGTTGCTCAGGTGCAGCACAGGAATCAGCAGCGGCAGTCCGAGCACGACGATGACGCCAAGCACCGCGGTAAAGGCAATCGACGCGGCCACGTCATCGCTGTCCGCCCGAATCACGGGTGCCACGGCGGCAATCGCCGAGTTGCCGCAGATCGAGTTGCCGCATGCGACCAGCAAGGCCATCCGATGATGCAAACCCAGAAGGCGCCCGATACCGTAGCTGACCACGATGGTCACCCCGACGACGGCTACGATGCCGGCGAGCAGTCCCAATCCGGCTGCGTTCAGCGTCTGGGTGCTGAGCGAGGCGCCCAGCAGGACCACGGCAATTTCCAGCAAGGTCTTGGAGCTGAAACTAATCCCGGCCTGCCAGTAAGCGGATGGCTTCCAGAGACTTCGCACAGCCGTTCCGATGAGAATGGCAAGGACCAATGCTTCCAGCCAGGCGCGCCCGAACAACCACTCCTCAGCCAGTTGCAACGCGAAAGCGACCAGTGTGACGGCAATGCAGAGGGCAACGCCTGGCGCATGGGTTCGCACCCAAGCCAGAGTGCTGGAATCGATCGGGCGCCTTCCAGTTAAAGCATGGGGTCCGAGGGGGGTAGACATCGCGTTCTCGCTATTTCAGTGACCAGAAAGAGGAGGCATTATCGCGACGACTGATTCTATATTCCAACGCAGAATATAGAACGAATTGATCGGTTATATAGAACGATACTCAGACGGCTGCGTTCGGTGACCGGCAAGCGCGTGGCCCCTCCCAAGATGGGGGGCGATTTGGCAAGCGATCTTCCCTACCATGACGACGTCAGTCGCCAAGGCGTGAGCGCCGGCGTTGGAGTCGTTATTGGCCGGGCGATGGTGCGCGATGTCTTCGATGGCACGGAGGCGCAAAAAATCATGGCGCTGGTAGCGATGATCTTTGCGCTGGCGCCCGCACTCGCGCCCGTCTGTGGCGGCTGGCTGCTGCTGTGGACCGGATGGCGCAGCATCTTCATCTTCCTCGCGATACTGTCAGCATGCCTGGTGGTGGTCAGTTGGTTTCTTGTGCCCGAAACCCTTCCGCCCGCTTGCCGGCACCGGCTGGATCCGGTTCCGCTCGCACGGGCCTATGCCACCCTGCTCACGAAGCCGCGTTTCGTAGCGCTCGCACTCGCCAACGCGGCAGTCAATCTGGGAATCTACCTGTACGTCCTGGCTGCGCCAACTTTCGTGGTGAGGCATCTTGGCCTCGGCGAGCAGTCATTCGGCTACTTGTTTGTGCCGATCGTACTGGGCCTGATCGCCGGCGCGGCAGTCGCGCATCGTGTTGCCGGCGGGGGCAGTCCTGCGCGCAGTGTGATCCTCGGCCATCTGATCATGATTGTGGCTGGCGTGATCAATATCGCCGTCAACGCGATGCACGCATCTCCATTGCCGTGGGATCTGGTGGCGCTGCCCATCTTTGGCCTCGGGATGATGCTTACTCAGCCCAGCCTGCAGGTGATGGCCCTTGACTGTTTCCCGGAGCGACGCGGGCTGGCCGTCCAGTTGTTACGTAACGGTTCAGCAGTTCGGCAACTTTCTGTCGTCCGCGTTGCTGGTGCCGCTACTGCTCGACAACACACTCCACATGGCCTTGGGCATGGCGGTTCTGCAATATGTTGGTCTGCTGATGTTCTTCATCGCAATGCGCGATGGGAGATCGGATTGAGCCGATCGGGAGCCTACGTCGGTCGCCAACGTGCAAAACAAAAACACGGCGGCAGATTCCACCGGTCGATGCAACACCCGCCTGGCACGGCACGTGTGCGGATCGCATTGAGATCCGAGGCGGCCTGCGGCCCGTTCAAGTTAATCATACCGGTCCACGTCCCCTTGATCAGCTTGTGCAGGTAGCGGTTCTTTTGCACATCGGAGCCGACCAGCAACAGTGCTTCGATTGCGCCGGCGGTCAAGATGGGACATAGCGAGAAGCCCACGTTGGCCAGTGACCATTTCAGTAACAGCGTTAGCCACCAGTTCTGGCAGGCACCGGCTACCGAAATTCGTCGGAAAGGCGATACGGTCTCAGCGAGACTCTTCCAACCACCCACGACAAACTCTTCCTCCTGCCCTCGCGACTGACGCTGCCGTCGTCATACCAGAGACCGCGCGCCGGGTCGCCCCTCTGATTCAAAGATGCCAGAACCTGAGTCGCGAGTTTTCCCGCTTCGTCGAGAATCACCGCGGCAGGTTCCACCGTCGCGCCCTCGTAAGCGCGGAATTCGGCAAGGTCGGCAAGCCCAGCGCGTTCGGCCAGAACAAACAGGGGCGCAGCAGAGTTCTCAAAGGCGGTTCTGCCAATATCGCACAGTACATCGCCACTCCTGTCTTCAGTACAGCACTACAGGCCTTCGCTGGTGTTCGTGACACACTTTTCATCGACTCGCCACGACTGATCAGCCATCACGACCAGGCGATTCCGGCGCTTGGCAAACTCCGACGTGAAGCGCTTCAGCCCGACGCAGGCGTCGCATGCGTCAGCGACAGACCCTTCTGCCACACCATGTCGATCGGATCCCGGTATCCGAGCTTGTGGCGCAGGTACCAGACACGACAAGGACAATGACTTTGCGATCGAAGGGGCGTTCGTCGAACAACCCGTCGCCATAGTTCACCGGCCTCATTGCCGGTTCGTGCTTGTCAAGACTCTAACGTGGGCGATCGGCGATCCATTTTTGCGCGACATCTCGGCTCACGCCAGGCCCGCGTGTCACTCGTTACCGGGAAGCCACCGCCCGTTGAGCGTTCCCGATGAACAACTGACGCGGACGGCCGATCTTCTGTTCCGGATCGGCGATCATCTCGTTCCACTGCGCGATCCAGCCGACCGTGCGCGCCATCGCGAAGATGCACGTGAACATCGACGTCGGGATGCCCAGCGCGCGCTGCACGATACCCGAGTAGAAGTCGACGTTCGGGTACAGCTTGCGCGATACGAAGTATTCGTCTTCCAGCGCGATCTTTTCCAGTTCCATCGCGAGCTTGAAGAGCGGGTCGTCGTGCAGGCCGAGTTCTTCAAGCACTTCGTGACACGTTTCGCGCATCAGCTTCGCGCGCGGATCGTAGTTCTTGTAGACGCGGTGACCGAAGCCCATCAGCTTCACGCCCGAATTCTTGTCCTTCACCTGCTTGATGAATTCGGAAATATTGTCGACCGAGCCGATCTCTTCCAGCATGTTCAGCGCGGCTTCGTTTGCGCCGCCGTGCGCCGGGCCCCACAGGCAGGCGATACCTGCCGCGATGCACGCAAACGGATTTGCACCCGACGAACCTGCCAGACGCACCGTCGACGTGGACGCGTTCTGCTCGTGGTCGGCGTGGAGGATCAGGATGCGGTCGAGCGCGCGCACGAGCACGTCGTTGACCTTGTACTCTTCGCACGGGTTCGAGAACATCATGTGCATGAAGTTCGCGCTGTACGACAGGTCGTTCTTCGGATAAACGAACGGCTGGCCGATGCTGAACTTGTACGCCATCGCGACCAGCGTCGGCAGTTTGGCGATCATGCGGATCGCCGACACTTCGCGGTGACGCGGGTTGTTGATGTTCAGCGAGTCGTGATAGAACGCCGACAGTGCGCCGACAGCGGCAACCAGCACCGCCATCGGATGCGCGTCACGACGGAAACCGCGGAAGAAGAAATGCATCTGCTCGTGCACCATCGTGTGGCGCGTGACGAGGTCGACGAATTCCGCCTTTTGCGCCACGTTGGGCAGTTCGCCCTTCAGCAGCAGATAGCACGATTCGAGGAAGTCGGCGTTCACCGCCAGTTCTTCGATCGGAAAACCGCGATAGAGCAGTTCGCCCTTGTCGCCGTCGATGTATGTGATGGCGGAATTGCATGCCGCCGTCGACATGAAGCCCGGGTCATACGTGAACTTGCCGGTCTGACCGTACAACTTGCGGATGTCGATCACGTCCGGGCCCATCGTGCCCTGATAGATCGGCATTTCGACGCTCGGCGAGTCGTCGCTGAACGATAGCGTGGCCTTAACCATTGATTGATTCATATCGGTTGATTTCATCAATTGGGGAGTTGGTCGGACGCTCCGATTCAAGAGCGTACCGAACTAGAACTTGTGACGGATCCCCACCACGGCGGCCACTTGCGTCTCGGTGGTCGACGGAGCGCCGATCGCTTCGATCCATGCGTGCAGGTGCTGCGACGTCTTTTGATAAAAGCCGTTCAAATAGATGTCCGTCCGCTTCGAAAGGAAGTACTGCACGCCCGCGCTGGTCTGCCAATAGTTGCCCGAGCCCGATCCCTGAGTTGCGTGGGTATACGTCTCGCCGATCGCCGCCTGCAATGCTGGCGTGAACTTGTAGCGAAGGCTGGCTTCACCATTTTCAAAGCGTACCGATCCGGTGCCTCCCCCGCTGCCAGTCGCGCCCGAGAACAACGAGCCGCGGGACGGATTGCCAAAGAGCGCCCCGGTGTACAACAGGCCAATCGTCGCTGCACCAATGGCGTAGGTGCCGCCCGCGCCCCACTGCTGAACGGTCTCGGCGCTAGCCAGGGCCGGCATCGTGGAGGCACTATAGAAGTTGTCCGACGGAATCGCGCCGACTGTGTCGCCCTTGAACGCCGGATTGGCCAGACGCACATAGGCTGCACCCAGGGAAATGGGCCCGTTCACGTATCCCGCACCGAAGCTGTAGGCGCGGTTGACCGCGAAGTTTCCTGAGTTCGAGAAAGCGTACATCGCTTCCGCCTGTAAGCCTGCATAGCTTAGCGTCGTGTACTTCACCGCGTTATCGACGCGATATGTATTGTTGATGTTGTCGTTATCGAGCGGGTGCGTCGCGTAGGCCGTGAGCGCCGTGCTGCCGCCAACCTGCAGCGGCGCGACAAAAACCTGCAG
>NZ_FCON02000265.1 GCF_001544535.1 Caballeronia choica
GTGGTCCAACCGGGGGAGTGTCGTTAGCGGGGTTTCATCGTTGTTGGCATGTAGAAAAGGCGCGCACGTCGCACCGCTGCGCGGAGTGGAACAGCAGTCATTCATCCGTCTAGGCACTTCGTGCCCGACGACAGGTCTGCAGGTGGTGGTGAATTGAAGCAAGCGGCAGCACGAACGTAGGACGTAGATTCAACGATGGGTTTTAGTTTTGCCTGACGGGTGAGCGCGTAGCGCAAGGCCGGATGAATGATTGCTGGTCGACTTCGTATAGCGGTGCGATGCCCGTGCCTCTTCTACATGCCAACAACGGGGAAACCCCGCTAAGGACACTCCCGGTTGGACCACTCCGAGGGAACGGGCTAGCGGGGCATGGCAAGCATTCACGGTGGGAAGCTGCTTTCTTTGCTTACTTTCTTTGCAGCAGCAAAGAAAGTGAGTCCCGCCCCGGACAGGGGCAGAGCTAATAAACCAAAAACAAAACAAGTTCCATAGAAGCCTGAACGCATCAAACGGTGTAACAGCACCCAACCCAACCCCGACCCCAAGCGTAAGCGCCAACCCCTGTGCCGCTGTCAGACTCACGCTCCGGTGTAACCCACCGGCTTGGTCGAATTGCTCTTCGACACGGTCGGGTTCGTCGACACCACGTACTGCGGCAGTTCCGTGAGCGTCACCGTCACGACGCCGTTGGTGTACGGAACGCTCGACGGGTTGCCCATCGCGTCGATCAACTGGACCGTGCCGCTCGTGCCCGGTGCATCGACGCTCAACTGGTAGGCCTTGCTGTACGTCGTGCTGAAGCCGACGCTCGCGTCCCACACCGCGTTGTTATGCGTCCAGAGCGCCGTGATCACCTTGCCGCCGCCCAGTTGCTGGAACGAGTAGGCATACACGCCCGACGGCGTGCCCTTGACCGGGCCGAGCGTCGTCGTGCCGTCGAGGATGCGCGTCATCGCGGCGACCGTCATCGCGGCCGGCTTCGGGCTGATGTTGGTCGTGCCGAACGCGGCCTGCGGGTTATCAAGGTCGAAGAACGTGCCGTAGCCCGTCTCGCCCGGGAAGTCCGGCCCGAAGAACACATAGGTCTGGTCCGCGCCTTCGCCGAGCAGGATCAGGTGCGTGCGCGCCACCACCGCGCCCTGCGCGAACAGGATGTTCTGCGACGGGTAACTCGGGCTGTAGCTCGAACCGAGGTCATAGCTGATGCCGGTTTCCGTCACGAAGAGCTTCATGCCCGGCTTGTAGTCGGCGGCCATTTCAGCGCGCAGGTTGCGCATCTCCATCGGCAGCGCGTTCGCGGCGTCGGCCGGGTTCGGATCGGTGCTGTGACGCTCCGGCGGATGCGACGGCGACGTACCCGCATCGTAGTAGCCGTGGGTCGCGATGCCATCGAGGTATTGCGCATAGCCCATCGGCGCCAGGCGCTTCAGGCGGTCGGTCGTGAGCGACGGGAACGGCTCGGCCGGGCCCATCACGACGGCGTTCGGGTCCTTCGAATGCAGGCCCTGATACGCGGCCTTGTAGAGCGCGACAAAGTTCGCGTCGGTGTCCTTCCACAGGACGTATGGTTCCCACGTCACCTGGTAGTAGTTCGACTTCTGCTGCGGGAAGTCGCGCGCACGGATCGATTCCGTCTCGCTGCCGACGCGGCTCAGATAGTTCGCGAAGTAGTTCAGGTCCGCCGGCACGTAGCCGTAATCCGGCGACAGGCCATGGGCGCTCGCCCAGGCCGGAATGCCGTCGAGGCGCACGAGGCGCATCACCTTGCCCGACGTGTAGAACGAATCGAGATTGTTCGCCGCCGGGTTGAACGTGTTGGGGCTGTTCGGCTCCATCACGGCCATCTGGCGGTCGTCGATCGTCGACGTAATGCCGAGCGCGGCCAGCATCGGGCCGTTATCGTTGAAACCCTGCATGCCGAAGCGATGCTGTTCCTGATGCGCGTAGGTCACGGCCGGGAGAACGGTGGAGAGATTCGGCAGCACGCCGAAGCTCGCAAAGCCGTTCGGGCGCGTGCCCGACGTCTGCACCTGGCCGCCTGCCTTCTGGAGCGATGCGCCGACGGCGAAGTACCCGGCGAGCGTCGAGGTGCAGGTGAGGGTCGTCGTCGTGGCGGCGGCGGGCACCGGGAAACTGCCGCTTGCGACCACCTGGCTGACCGAGTTGGACAACGTCCACTTCAGCGTGTCGGCCGAGCCGGCGCGCGTGGTGATCGCGAGCTTGAACGAGGTGCCGGACGGGAACAGGCGCGTCTTGTCGGCGCTCGGGGTATCGGCCGTGATCTTGCCGCTGCCCGACGATGCCGCCGACGTCGTCGGCGATACGCAACTGATCTTTTGGGTCGCGGCGGCGTCCGCCGCTGCTTTCAGGGCGGCGTCGCCCGTGGCGTTCTGCGTGTTGGCCGTGGAGGCGAGGTCGGTGCTGTCCGAGCCGCCGCCGCAACCGGCGAGCGCGCCGGTGAGCGCGATTGCCAGCGAGGAAAGAAGTAGAGGATGTTTTTTCATCGGATTTCGGTTCGTACGACTTGAACCAGGTGCGGGTCGAAGGACCGTCACCCGGTGACGCAGACACAAGCGTCGAGATTCTTTGCAGGCGGGAACGGATTCGGAACGAACGTCGTCGGCCGGCCGGCTTGGCAAGGGACCGTTTGCGCGGCGATCAGGCGTCGTACGACAGCCCGGAAACCGGCAGAAGCAAACGATTGCGATGCCGCCCGGAAGGACGGCTTACATTGAGCACACCGATATGCGGTCGGCTCTTGCGCCTGAAGTAAGGCGAAATTTTGACCGATTTATGGCGACAGACCGTCGTGTAGCGGTAAAAAGTGGCTGCCTCGGGTCGAATAGTACTAAGAAATGATCGTTACAGTGAGTAAAAGGCCGTAACTGGTCGTAACATAGTACAAATAGATTAATCGTCTAATGAATACGCAAATACCCGACGGTATTGCCTGCGCGGGGACGCCGCGCTACCGTGAGCCCTCTGGAAAAAATATTGGAGCCATCCGTGAGCTACATGCTTTTGATCGTCGAGCCGCGCGAGCAACGCGGTCAGCGCAGCGAGGAAGAGGGCCGGCAGGTCTATGCGCAAATGCTTGAATTTGCAGAGAAACTGCGGACGCGCGGCGTCTTGCGCGCGTGCGAGTCGCTCGCCTCGGACAAGGACGGCGTGCGCGTCCAGAAGCGCGGCGGCGAATCCCGCTTGCTCGACGGTCCATTCGCCGAGGCGAAGGAGATGATCGGTGGATTTTTCCTGCTCGACGTGGAGACACGCGAGGAGGCGGTCAGGATTGCTGCGGAATGCCCCGCCGCGGAGTGGTGCACGGTCGAGGTGCGCAAGGTCGCGCCTTGCTACGCCTGACGTGAGATTTTTCCGCGATCGGTAATTTCGTGTCGATTCCGCGGGACACCGATCGTCGTGGATGGAAGAGGGCGGCGTACCGTCGCCGCGCTTGATGCACTCAACCGAAGCACACTCAATTTGGAGACGTGTCCGCCATGCACAAGCAAATCTTCGTCAACCTGCCGGTCAGCGATCTAAGGCGCTCCATGACCTTCTTCAAAGCGCTCGGCCTCTCGTTCGATCCGAAGTTCACCAACGACCAGGCGGCGTGCCTCGTGATCGGCGAGAACATCTTCGGGATGCTGCTCGTCGAAACGTTCTTCAAGACCTTTACGGCGAAGTTCGTGGTCGATGCGCAGCAGGGCACCGAAGTGATCGTGTGCCTGTCGTGCGAGAGCCGCGCCGAAGTGGACGATCTCGTCGCGAAGGCGATCGCGGCGGGCGGCCAAGCGCCGCGACCGCCGCAGGATCACGGCTTCATGTACGCGCACGGCTTCGACGATCCCGACGGCCACATCTGGGAACTGGTGCACATGGAACCGGAAGCGGCGTGAGCGCGAGCGCAAGCCCGAGCCCGAGCCCGAGCGAGCAGGCGACTCATCGAGCGATCGAGGCGGTCTGGCGCATCGAGTCGGCGAAGGTGATCGCGAGCGTCGCGCGCATCGTGCGCGACGTCGCGCTCGCCGAGGAGTTCGCGCAGGACGCGCTCGTCGCCGCACTCGAGCGCTGGAGCGAAGCGGGCGTGCCCGACAACCCGGGAGCGTGGCTCATGACCACAGCGAAGAACCGCGCGTTCGACCGCCTGCGGCAAGAGGCGCTCCATGCCCGCAAGCACGAGGAACTCGGTCGCGAACTCGATGCGCTGGAGATGCACGTCGTGCCCGATTTCGTCGACGCCCTCGATGCCGCGCGCGAAGACGACATCGGCGACGATCTCCTCAGTCTCGTGTTCACGGCGTGCCATCCGGTGTTGTCGGTGGATGCGCGCGTCGCGCTCACGCTACGCCTGATCGGCGGGCTCACCACCGACGAAATCGCGCGCGCGTTCCTCGTCCCCGAGCCGACGATCGCGCAACGCATCGTGCGGGCCAAGCGCACGCTGTCGGCGGCACGCGTGCCGTTCGAGGTGCCGAAGGCCGATGCGCGCGCGGTGCGGCTGTCGTCGGTGCTCGAAGTGATCTACCTGATTTTCAACGAAGGCTACTCGGCGACGGCCGGCGATGACCTGCTGCGTCCCGCGCTGTGCGAGGACGCGCTGCGGCTCGGGCGCATCCTGGCCGGACTCGCGCCTGAAGAAAGCGAAGTGCATGGGCTCGTCGCGCTGATGGAAATTCAGGCGTCACGCATGCGCGCACGCGTCGATCGCGATGGGCGGCCGGTGCTGCTGCCCGACCAGGACCGCAGCCGCTGGGACCCGCTGCTGATCCATCGCGGCCTCGCGGCGCTCAGGCGTTCGGAATCGCTCGGCGGGGCGCGCGGCGTCTATGCGCTGCAGGCCGCGCTCGCGGCGTGCCACGCGCGCGCGCCGAGCGCGGCGCAGACCGACTGGCCGATGATCGTCGCGCTGTATGACGCGCTCGTGCAGGTCGCGCCGTCGCCGGTCGTCGAGTTGAACCGGGCGGTCGCGGTGAGCATGGCGTTCGGGCCGGAGGCGGCGCTCGACATCGTCGATACGCTTGCCGCGCAGCCGTTGCTCGCGCGCTATCACTGGCTGCCGAGCGTACGCGCCGACTTGCTTGCGAAGCTGGGACGCAAGGATGAAGCGCGGGCGGACTTCGAGCGGGCTGCCGCGATGACGCGCAATTCGAAGGAGCGCGATTTTTTGCTCATGCGGGCGCGTGAGATGACCGGAGTTGATCAAGGCCGTTGAGTCATGCGCAGTGCGTGCTCCTTGCGAATGGTCGGTTGGGCGCTTGGGGTCAAGTTGTTTCGGAGAGGGTTTGAGGGCGATGTTTTGCGCCTGAACGTGTGCGGCAGAGAGCGTGCTGCTGGACAGGACGAGAGGTTCTCACAGCGCTCTCATTTCGTGAGGTTCGAAACACCACCCATTACCGTGCGGAACTCACATCAGCCGGAGCACGATTCGTTGAAGGAGGGCTTGTAGATCGCGTCGCGTATCGACGACGAGATGAATATAGAGGGTGTCGTCACGCACCTGATAAATAATCCGGTTCTTGCCGGATAAGACCTGCCGAAAATTGTCATCGCCGAAGCCCTCAAGCTCGGCGGGCACATGGCCGCTTTCAGGAAACTGCCGCATGTGCGTGATGGTCTCCTGCAACTGCGCCGACGTCTGCCGCCATGTTTCCCACCCAAAAGTGCGGACGATATAGGTTCTGAGTTCATCGATACCGATTCGCGCAGTCGGTAAGATGCGGTACCTCAGCAGCGGGGCCTGCATCAGCGGAGCTTTTCCTGCTGATCGAGTTCGTCGAGTTCCGCAAAAAATTCGTCGCCGTCGACGTGGTCTTTTCGCTCGATTTGCTTTTGACCGATCGCCAGGATTTTCAGAAGGGCGATCGTCTGTTGCGTGGCTTCATAGGTGCGCACGTCCTGGACGACAAGTTTCGCCTCGCCGTTTTGGGTGATGATGAGCGGCTCGCCGGAGTCGGTCAGGTCTTTGACGATTTGGGCCGCCTCGCTCTTGAGGTAGCTGATCGGCTTCACATGGTCAGTGATGTGCATTGGGCGCTCCGTTTGCAGGGGACGAACCGAATATAGACTATATTCGGTTCGGTCGTAAAGGACGCCTGCGTTGTCGACGTTTCATCGATTGCGTACTTGATTTAACATAATGCTAATTATCAACTTTTTATTTGTAGGGGCAAAGTAGTAATGTCGTATTTGAGCAAAGTACAGATGTCGTACCAAGGGATCTGTAGCGCATGCTGGTG
>NZ_FCON02000266.1 GCF_001544535.1 Caballeronia choica
AAGCGCCAGCGCCCTCACCCCACGCAGGCCCTCAACGCATCGATCAAATCGCGCGGATCATAGGGCTTCTGCAACTGCCGCGCGCCGCCGAGCGCCTGCTGCTCCTCCGACGACAATGCAAGGTCGCGGCCGCTCAGGAAGATCACCCCAAGCGCAGGAATCAGCCTCCGCGCCGCGATCGCCAGATCGACCCCCGATGCGCCGCCCAGCCCGACATCGGTCAGCATCACGTCGACGGGCTGCTCGCGCACGATGCGCATCGCCTCCGTCTCCGAACTCGCCTCGAAAATGTTCAGCCCAAAGGTCGCGAGCAACTCGGCAGTGCTGGAGCGCACGAGATCGTCGTCCTCGACGAGCAAGATGCGCAGGCGACGCAGGGCCTCGGCGGTGTCGCCGCCGGTGCCGGATGCCGCCGAATCCCCGCCATGCAGCGCGGCCGCCGATGCCCGCCGCCGCGGATCGGTCAGCACATGGCGCACCTTGCGGGCCATCGCCTCGTGTGTGTACGGTTTGCTCAACAGTTCGATGCCTTCGTCGAGCCGCCCCGAATGCACGATCGCGTTGTCGGTATATCCCGACGTGAACAGCACCGCGACGGCGGGCAGCCGCTCGCGCGTCTTGCGCGCGAGTTCGGTGCTGCGCAGCGGCCCGGGCATCACGACATCGGTGAACAGCAAATCGATCGGCACCCCGCTTTCGACGATCGCGAGCGCGCTCTGCGCGTCCTTCGCCCGCAGCACGCGATAACCGAGGTCGGAGAGCATTTCGACCACCGTCGCGCGCACTTCTTCGTCGTCTTCCACGACGAGGATCGTCTCCTTCCCGCCCTTCGCCGGACCGGCGTCGACATTCGTCTCCAGGTCTTCTTCCTGGCGCACGCGCGGCAGGTAAAGGCGGATCGTCGTGCCGTGGCCGGGTTCGCTGTACACCTTGACATGCCCGCCCGATTGCTTGACGAAGCCGTACACCATGCTCAGGCCGAGACCCGTGCCCTGCCCTTCGGGCTTGGTCGTGAAGAACGGCTCGAACACGCGCTCGCGGATTTCGGGCGTCATGCCGGAGCCCGTATCGGTGACGGCGACCATCACGTACTGGCCGGGCGTCACGTCGGCGTTGCGCTTCGCGTAGGCATCGTCGAGCGCGGCATTGCCCGCTTCGATCGTGAGGCGGCCGTGGCCGTTCATCGCGTCGCGGGCGTTGATCGCGAGATTCAGCAGCGCGTTCTCCACCTGGAACGGATCGACGAGCGTATTCCATAAGCCGCCCGACACGATCGTCTCGATCTCGATGCCGTCGCCGAGCGCGCGGCGGAACATGTCGTCGAGGCCACGCACGAAGCGTCCGAGATTCACGACCTTGGGCGCGAGCGGCTGACGGCGGCCGAACGCGAGCAACTGCGAAGCGAGATTGGCGCCGCGCGCGACGCCCGCCAGCGCGTTACGCACGCGCTGTTCCGGCTTCTCCGACCCGGCGACGTCCTTGGCGAGCAGTTGCAGGTTCCCGCCGATCACTTGCAGCAGGTTGTTGAAATCATGCGCGACACCGCCCGTCAGTTTGCCGATCGCCTCCATTTTCTGCGCCATGCGTAGCGCTTCCTCGGCATGGCGCAGCGCTTCGGTCGTCTCGCGATCGGACGTGACATCGCGGCCGACGCCGTGAATGCGCTCCGTCGACGGATCGATCGTGAAGGTCCACGCGACCCAGCGCCACGAATTGTCGATGCGCCGCAAACGGCTTTCGTGGCGCATTGGCGCGCGGATCGCGCGCAGCCGGTCCAGATGTTCGGAGACGGCGGCGTGTTCGTCGGGGTGGATGAGATCGAGGTACGAGCGCGTGAGCAGCCACTCGGGGTGGTGGCCGAGCAGCCGCGTCCACGACGGGCTCACGCGTTGCAGCCTGCCGTCGAAGCCGGCCACGACGAGCAGGTCCTCGCTCAATTCCCACAGCCGGTCGCGATCGGCGACGGCTTCGACCACGCGCCGCTCGAGCGTTTCGTTCAGGTCGCGCAGTGCGCTTTGCGCCTTCGTGCGCTCGGCGATCTCGGCCTGCGCGGCCTGATAGAGACGCGCGTTGTCGATGGCGATCGCGGCCTGCGCCGCGATGCCGGCGAGGATGCGTTCGGCTCGCTCGGTGAACACGCCCGGCTTCGGATGACCGAAGAAGAGGCCGCCGAGCACTTCGCCGTTGCGCGACAGCACAGGCGCGGCGAGATAGCTGCGCACCGCGAGATGCCCCTTCGGCATGCCGCGATGCGGCGGGTTGTGGCCGTAGCGCGGGTCCTTCGTGATGTCGTCGGAGCGGACGATGCCGGCGCCTTCGAAGGTCGGGGCGAAGACGGCCGTGTTGCGCGGCATCGGGAACTTGTCGAATGCGTCCTTCGGCACGCCGGAGAGCGTGTACAGCATGTAACTGCCGCCCACGTCGTCGAGCACGTTGTAGAAGAACGAGCCGAACGCGGCGCCCGTGAGTTCGGTCGCGGCGTCGGTGACGGTCTGCACGGCACGGTTGAGGTCAAGCTCGGCCGCCACCGCCTGGCCGACGCGGTTCAGCACTTCGAGCGTGCGCGAGTCCTCGCGCAGCTTATTCTCGGTCTCGCGACGCAGCCGCGCGAGTTGCAGGTTGCTCGCGACGCGCGCAAGCAGTTCGCGCGCGGAGAAGGGCTTGGTCAGATAGTCGTCGGCACCCGATTCCAGGCCGCCGACGCGCGCTTCCTCGCCTGCCCGCGCGGACAGCAGCAGCACCGGCGTGTCGCGCAACGCCGGGTCCGCGCGCAGTTCGCGCAAGAGCCCGAAGCCGTCGAGGCGCGGCATCATCACGTCCGAGACGATGAGATCGGGCGCAGTCGCGCGCGCGGCTTCGAGCGCCGCCTGGCCGTCGATCGCGACGCTCACCTGATGCCCCGCCGCGCCCAGGATGCGTTTCATGTAGTCGCGCAGATCGGCGTTGTCGTCGACGACCAGCACGCGCGCCACCGCGGCTTCGGCCAGCACGGGTTCCTGCAGCGGCATCGGCTGCGAGAGACTGTCGTCTTCCGGGTTCCAGCGCACGGCGGCATCGACGTAGGCCTGCGCGTTCCGGCTCGTGAGCGCGTGCGCGTCCGGCGCGGGCGCGGCGAGCGCCTGCGCGCTCCGCGGCAGCCTGACCGCGAACCGCGAGCCGTGGCCGAGCCTGCTTTCCACGCCGATCGTGCCGCCGTGCAGCCGCACCAGTTCCTGCACCATCGCAAGCCCGATGCCGCTGCCTTCCACCGAGCGGCCCTTCGCGCCCGCCACGCGGTGAAAGCGCTCGAAGAGCCGCGGAATCTCGTCCTCGGACACGCCGATGCCCGAATCCGTCACGCTCACTTCGACGCTGCCGTCGCGCGTGGCCGCCATGGCGACCTCGATCGTCCCCGCGAATGTGAACTTGAACGCGTTCGAGAGCAGGTTCATCACGACCTTTTCCCACATCTCGCGATCCAGGTCGACGACGACGCCCGCATGCTCGCCTTCGATCACGAGCTGCATGCCCGC
Organism: Caballeronia choica; assembly: GCF_001544535.1. Lineage (GTDB taxonomy): Bacteria > Pseudomonadota > Gammaproteobacteria > Burkholderiales > Burkholderiaceae > Caballeronia > Caballeronia choica. The sequence continues at coordinate 3,513 of NZ_FCON02000266.1, forward strand.
CGCCTCGATCGCCGAGCGAAATAGCGACGCGAGTTCGGCGGTGAACGCGCCGATGTCGGTCGGCTGCTTCTGGATCTGCATGCGGCCCGCTTCGATGCGCGAAAAGTCGAGCAGCGCGTTGACGAGCTTGAGAAGCCGCAGGCCATTGCGATGCGTGACCTCGATCAGTTCGCGATCGCTTTCGGCGGCGAGTTCCGGCTTCGCGAGCAGTTCTTCGAGCGGGCCAAGCATCAGCGTGAGCGGCGTACGGAACTCGTGGCTGACGTTGGAAAAGAACGCGGTCTTCGCGCGGTCGATCTCGGCGAGCGCCTCCGCGCGCCGCCGTTCTTCCTCGTAGGCATGCGCGTAGCCGATCGCCGCGCCGATCTGGCCGGCCACGAGATTGAGGAACGAGCGATAACTGTCGTCGAACAGACGGCACGGGTTCAGCGCCACGACCAGCACGCCGGCGCGCCCGGTCTCGCCGGCAGCGAGGATCGGCAGCACGGCGGCCTGTCGCGGCGCGATGGCCCAGGCGCCCGTCGGCAGGCCAGGGCCGAACCGCGCCGGGAGATCGTCGACGATGACGGGCGCCTGCGTGCGCAGCGCTTCCGCGAAAGGCCAGGGCGGCGCGTTGCCTGCGTTTCCCGCGTTCATCGAGGCGGGCGCCGCCGGGTGATCGTTCGCGATCCCGCACGTGCAGACGAGCGACACTTGCGTGCCGCCCGGCTCCGCCGCATAGAGCATCGCGAAGGGGATGTCGTGCGGATTGGTCGCGAGTGCGCGGGTGGCGAGCGAGCACGCTTCGCGCCAGGTGTGCGCATCGGGAGTCGATGCCGCGAGTTCGCGCAAGAGCGTCAGTTGCCGTTCGCCGACGACGCGGGCCGTGTCGTCGCTGTTCGCGCAGATGATGCCGCCGGTGCTGCCGTCGTCGTCGGGGACCGGGCTGTAGGAGAAGGTGTAGTAGGTCTCTTCGGGAAAGCCGTTGCGCTCCATGATGAGCAGCTTCTGCTTGACGAAGGTTCCCTCGCCGCCGGTGAGCGCCGAATCGAGCAACGGCGCGATCTCGTGCCAGATTTCGCGCCAGACGACTTCGGTCGGTTGCCCCAGTGCGACCGGATGCTTGCCGCCGATGATCGACTTGTAGGGATCGTTGTAGAAGAAGACGAGGTCGCGGCCCCAGCCGATCCAGATCGGCTGGCGCGAGGTCAGCATGATGCGGATGGCCGTCTTCAGGCTCTGCGGCCAATTTTCAGGGAGGCCGAGCGGTGTCGAGGCCCAGTCATGCGTGCGGATCAGCGCGCCCATTTCGCCGCCGCCCGCCAGGAAGGTCGGTGCGGCACTGACGGGTCCCGTATCCGCCATCAGATTGTCAGGTTTCATCAACGCGCTTCTCCTCGACACGCTTGGTCGCCGCTTCGGTCGTCGCTCTGGTCGCGCTGCCGTTCCGGACCACGCGTGCACGTGCAAGGCGTGGCGATCGCGCTGCCCCGGGCGCGGTCGTCCGGTGACAGCCGAACTGTGGAATTCTCGCACGGACGGGCGTTTGTGCGGAGGCGTTGGGATGCCTTCGGGTGCCTTCGGGCGTGGACAGAAGATGGGCATTCGCTTCACGAGTGAGGCGGAGTTTGCAGCCGACGGCCGGCCCGATCGACGTGCGCGTTGGTTAGCCAAAGGCGCCGCGCGCGCCGCCCTCCACGATCAGCCGAGGAACGCGGTTTGCGTGGTTATCCGCATGCATCAGGAGAAACCCCAATGACTGACGAAACCGAACACCTGCGTGCAGCCGATTCCCGTTGCGAACCTTTCATGCTCGATGCCAACGGCTGGGTGCCGAACAACGCGCGGCTGCCGGTGCTGCTCTGGCGCGGCGTGATCGACGGCGCACAGCCGGACGGCGCCGGCCGCTTCGAGGCGCTGTTCAGCGGCAATGGCTGGCCGCCGCAATGGCGCGACGGCGTCTTCGACTATCACCACTATCACTCGACCGCGCACGAAGCGCTCGGCGTCGCGACCGGCCGTGCGCAACTGATTCTCGGCGGCCCGGCCGGGCGGATCATCTCGGTGCAGGCCGGCGATGCACTCGTCCTGCCCGCGGGCACGGGGCATTGCCTGCTGTCGAGCGAGGGGCGCTTTCTGGTCGTCGGCGCTTATCCGCCGGGGCAGCAGTGGGATATCCGGCGCGACGCGCTTGACGACGATGGACGGCGCAGGATGGCAGCGCTGCCGATTCCGTCGAGTGATCCGGTGGGCGGGGCTGAGGGTGAAGTGACGCGGCTCTGGCATTGAAGGGGAAAACGAAAAGCGCCCGCCAACCCGCGCGAGCGCTTTCACCCTCTCCGCCAACTCGCCCCTCAACGCGGCGACGACCACCCCTTATAACTTCCGACGTTCTCACGCGTAATCAACGTCGACGGCATCAAAATCAGCGGGTTCGCCGGCTTCTGCCCGTTCATGATCTTGTAGCCGACGTCCACGGCCGTTTGCGCCATCGTCCACGGGTCCTGGCTCGCCGATGCCTGGATCAGCGTGTCGCTCTTCAGTGCGGTTTCGATGTCCGGCGCGCCATCCACGGACGTAATCACCATCTCCTTGCGGTGCAACTGCTTGGCCGCGAGATCGCTACCGACAGCCTGCGGGTCATTGATCGCGAACAGACCCTCGATCTTCGGGAAGCGCGTGAGGTAGCCCTGCATCGCGTT
>NZ_FCON02000267.1 GCF_001544535.1 Caballeronia choica
CGGTCGTCGAGGGTTCGGAGCCGCTAGATATGGAAGCCATTGGGAGAGGTTGATCGGAATGCTCCAGCGACCCGGAAAAGCCGCTTTCGTTGGGGATGAGTTCCACAGCATGGTTCGAATCACCGTTGGGCGTCAAGCCCATCCCTCAGGCGATGGCTGGGCCAATGAATGCCGTGGCGCGCCTATGGCGCGACGATCTGGATGAGAGACGCGCGACAAACAAGATGAGAATGTCGCGGCGAGGTTGATGATGCCAATGTTGATTGACGCTGGCAAGCGTGTTGTTGATTGACGCGCGTTTATTGATTGAGGTGGCGAGTGCCGCGTCGTCTTGCGCGTCAGCCAGTCTCGGCATCATCGTTCTCCTGACGTGACGGCACGCCGACATTGTTTGACGTGGCGAAGTGCGCGGGGCGTCCCGCGGCATTATCCTGACTCCTCTCAAGGCAAACTTGATTGGCTTTACAGCAGTGCAGAAATTGAGGCCCTACTTCAAGCCGCATTGACTCTCTCTGGTGGAATGGGCCTCCATCCGTTGACATATTATTGTTTATTAGGTTTGCTGAGTGTATCGGGATTGCGCCTCGGTGAAGCACTCGATTTGAGACGGTAGGATGTTGATCTGAATCAAGGCATTGTGACGATTCGGCGGAAATTCGTAAAAATACGGTGGTGCCTCTGCATGCGTCAACGCGCCGACGGTTGGGTGCTGCTGTGGTGCCAAGAAGGAAGAACGATGAGAACCTATTATGACGAGGCGATCGAGACGATGCCGCGCCTCGCCATCGAGTCCATGCAGGAAGACATCATACTGCGCCTCGTGCCCTATATGCTCGAGCGCTCGCCCATTGTGCGAAATTGCGACCAGTTGAGAAGCCCTGGCGGCCACGTGAACATCGTGGCCGGGCGAGCGACGTTTATCGACGGTCCCCAAAGTTGTATGCCTATGTGCATAGAGAGGTCAAGTCGGCCGCAGCTCGACTCGATCAGTTTCTCAGCCAAAACGGTGTGGCAAGCGATAAGCGTGTGACCCTAATCAGCAACGACGCAGGTGAATTTGCAAAGACTGTCGAGGGCAGCCAGCTCGCTCGCGATCGGATTCTCGACTGGTTTCACATCGCCATGAAATTCCGGGCGGTGCAGCGTTCCGTGTTCGGCAGCAAGATGATCGACTTGATGGAGCGCGAGTCGGTGGAGACTGAAATCATCCACACCAAGTGGTTGGTCTAGCATGGCAAAGGCAACAAGGCGGTGGAACGGATCAAGGCATTGGACGCTCAGTTGCTGACAAGGGAGGGATACGAATTCCACACACTATGGTGGAAGCTGAACGCTACCTTCGAGGACCTGAGGAGAAATGCGCACACGTTGGTCAACTACGGCGCTCGGCGTCGCAAGGGACTGCATATCGGCCGCAGCATAGCCGAGTCCGCGGTGAACCAGGTCGCCAGCCACCGCATGGCCAAGAAGCAACAGATGCGCTGGACCGACGAAGGGGCATATTGCATGGCGCAGCTCAGGGTCGCGATTTTCAATCGGCAGTTCTCGCCCCATCGCGTCTCGGAGCTCAAGATAGCCACCTTGCTTCACGGCAAATGCTCCTGAGCAGCGCCGCCAAGCCGGCACCGACCAACGAGCAGAGCAGGCTGCGCAACCTTGCATCAAGCAGTGAAGCCACGCGAACGGATCCTGGTTACAGTGTTGGGGGAATCGTCATCCGACGGCAACACTTGGATCACATAGACGTTGATCGTAACCGGACCAGAACCGATTCGCGGGCTAGCAGGAATCGTAGCCGTACCGCGAGTAGTAACAGCCGCCTTGCAAGCGCGGTGAGAACGCCGCCTATGCGAATCATCGTCGGGAACAGATTCATCGTCGCTTCGAGACATGACTAGCTGGAGTATCCGATGCCGAAGTCGTCAATGGCGACGGAAATATCTAACGAAGCTCCGCCTCAGGCCGACGAGCGGTATGGGTGACTGCGAAGCGCTGGCGGTGTAAGGTGGCTCCGACCGAGCCGGCTGGGGCGAGCCTGCCGATGTACGGGCTCGAGGCTCAATGGGTACCCGGAGACCCGTGGACTGTTCGGCACGGCTTTTAATCCGAGGACTGCGGTTATCTCGACGCCATTCGGGCTCTAACATCGGATCGGATTGGGCGAAATCTTGCCACTATGTTTGGGAGCAACGGTTAGCGGAGTCTCGCCGTTGCAACTGCGGCCTATCCGCGGGCGCGGGCCACGCGTCGGGTCAGGAATTCGTGCTGTATACCGGATCGTTGATCCGGCAAGCGTAGCCATTCCTACGCTTGGTCGGTCGACTCGCGTCGTCGATTTCGCTAAGGGGTCCGCCTGAAAAGAGACAGCGGATCGCGGCGCGGCACCGGTCGGGACGCGCACGCTCAGCACCACGGTCGGCGGGCGGTCGAGGCGTGCTCCGCTACTGGCGGGCACGGCAGTCGACCGGCGCTTTCCGTCAGTACTTGACGTCCCGCTTTTCCTGGCGGCCACCTTGCTTCGTGTCGCGCTTGTCCTGTCGGCACTGGGAGTTGCTCTGCTGGTTTGCGGCCCGGCAGTCGACCTTATTCGAATGCGCCTCCTGTTTGGCATTCTGGTTTGCGTTCCTGCCTTCCTGGCGCTGTTGCGACTGGTTGGTGGCGAAAGCTGCGCCCGATAGCGCTAGGAGTCCGGCCGCCGCCAGCATTGCGCCCGTCCGCCTCCAAATCCCGCTTCTTGATTCGACCATTTTCACGCTCCTCTGTGCTTGGTTGAAACGGCGGTCAGCGTCTCGCGCCGGATTGCTCGTCCAGACCGATGCTTTCACCGCACATTCGCCGCCCGGGCAATCGGCGCGGGGTCCACCTGCCATGCAGCGCCTCGGGTCCCGGCGCAGGAACGATAATTTTAAGTCACCTGCCGTCAAGGCGCTCGACCAACTGCTCGGCTTCCAAGCGATCGATAATTTCAAACAACTTTCGATCTCTCATGGACGTACATATTGCCAGTCGCGATGTCGAATCACCAGCAGTTCAGTGCAGAACCTCTGACATACTCGTTCGTCGACGATGCGGTAAGAAACATTACATCGGGGAAACTGCTGCCGCAAGAACGGCTTTGTCAACTTACGGAGATTGAAACCGAATCAGAGCGCGATCGTCGAGCACAAGCGCGTGAGCCACGCGTTGGACTCGCGCAAATGATGCAGGCGCAGCGCGATGGTGCGCGTCGGGCTCGCCCTCGCGCACCCATCGCAGCGTCGAGGTACGCAAACCACAGCGGTTGCCGGGTAGCAAGAATCAACGCGAATTCACGCGACACGATATGGATCAAGCGATCATGCAACTGGCGCAGCACCGTGCCGCGGCACCTGAACCCACGGCAAAACCCGGCTCGCGGTCAACTCAGGAAAGCACCTGCGCCCTGCCCTTTCGACGGCCATTCTTCAACACTGCGTGAGGACAACATCGATCAACACATACGTCATTTCTATTTTAGTCCCCACCTCGACATCTGTATCTGGCTTAGACATGACATTACATGTAGCGGCCAAATCGTAACGTCCGTTTTCGGGCGGGCTAAGCTCACTCGTCGTCGGATCCCAGCGCGACCTCGTCGGCTTGTCCGGCGTAGCTGGCGCTCCTCAGCGCTGGCGTGGCGCGCACTCCAGTCCGGGATTTGCCTTCAATGCGCGCTCCCAGACTGCCGCGTACGACGCCAGGCGATATGGCGCCTGTCGTCGTCGGCAGGCAGGAAAGCATCGAACAGCGCGCGGCTGATCTGCTTGCCGCATGCGTCTTGCAGATCGCCGTGCAGATGCAGCCAGTGATCGTCGCGTAATGCTTCGAGCAAGCGCTCCTCCGCATAGGTACCGGATTCGACGACGAACTGCATCAGGTGCGTATCGGGCAAGGCGTCGAGCACCGCCTGGGACGTGTAGCCCGTCGCGCGAGCGACGACGCCGGTCTGACTCGTCGCCGTCGGCGCCCGTCAGCAACGTATGGATCCACGACCCGTAGAGTTTTTGCGCATCGACGAGCGCGGGATAGCGTGACTGCGCGATCGCCATCAGCATCGGATGGCCGAACGCACCGGCGCCCTTATGCAGATCGAATGCGATCGCGACCTGCGCCGGCCTCAAAAATCGTTCGACGATCGCGCGCAAGGTCCTGTTCGCGGCATTCGCGGCAAGCCACCCGACGAGCGATTGCGCGTGCGACAGGAGAAGAGCAAACCGTTGCTCGCGACGTTCGAATCGACGATCAAGGCGAAGCTCGCGACGCTATCGAAGAAGGCCGCTCTGACGGCAGCGATCAACTACTCGCTGAACCACTGGGCAGCGCTCACGTTTTACTGCGAAGACGGTCGCGCCGAGATAAGCAACGCACTCGCAGAAAATGCGCTGCGTTGCGTGGCCTTCAGGAGAAAAACTATCTGTTCGTCGGCTCCGAGAGCGGTGGCGAACGTGCTGCGGCGATGTACAGCCTGATCGGGTCGTGCAAGCTCAACGGGATCAACCCGCGTGCCTACCTGGAGTACGTTCTGACCTACATCGCTGATCACAAGATCACTCACATCGACGAACTGGTGCCCTGGAACGTGGCCGACAAACTGAAGCCGACCATGACGACCCCCTGATTGCCAGATAGATCTGGATAGGTCGTGTCCATGATCGTGGGACGACCTCACGTGATCTACACGGATTCCACCACGCCATCACCATCATGCCTCACGCGCGCGCGACCGGTGACCGGCCCAGCCGAGCCGCTTACGCACGCTGAGCCTGCCGGGCTCTTGAACACTTGTCCAGGGAATTCTCAACGGCCCTCACGCGACGCATATCCTGTAGGCGCTCACTTCAAAGCTGTTTCACGGAATCGACCTGGACGTCGGCGGTACGGCCAAGCGGGAATTCCCGTGGACCAAGACGATGGTTGGTATTGACGCTGACGGGAGCACAATTCGCGCTTTGCTGCCTTACCGGTATCAATGTTCATCGACGACACCGCGCCGACGGCGTAGTTATCCACCGTTCCTGTTGAAAGACTTGTGAATAACCCACAATGAAATGAGACCAAGCGACTGAATGAAAGGATCATTCGATCGTGACTCGCTTGGGCGGCGATTGCCGGATCGTTGCGCCTCCCGCGAGCAAAATCGCGGCTCACTGTCGACAGGCGCGACAGGTCGAGCAGACGCTGCGCTACCAGGTTCCGAGCTTCGCCTTCGCCTTCGCATTGCCACGTGCCATAACCGTTAGTTTCAGCCGTTTAGGCCTTGTCGCTCAAGACCGAGTCGTCCGAGCTCAGCACGTCCGCCAGATGCACCCACCGCGTAATTCCCGAATCTCGAGCTTCATCTTGGTGATGTTGAGATACGCCCACAGCGACGATTCGGTCCGCCTGCGTACCGAGCGTGTGCAGTGCCATGGCATATCGAAGATCCGGCGCTGCTTCTGACGGCAAGATCGAAGAGAAGTAGTTAATTCCCTCTTCGCCCAGTTGCTCGTGAATCGCGCGATTAAGGTCCGCGGACTTCATGTCGCTCATGAGGAGCAACGGAAAGCCTTTGGCCCTGACGTCCTGCAAGAAGCGCTCAAGCGCCGGCGTGTATGACCGAGTCTGGGACTTGCCTGAAACTTGGTTTGCGTTCCAAACAGGGTCCATGTTTGCCACGATTGCATCGATAGTCATCAGAATCTCCAATATGCGGTATTGGATTGGAGCCGCGAAGAACGATTAGGAACTTGACGACTCAGTGGATCAAAGATAAGTGCGCCTAGCATCATGTCGATCAGATGCGCATTGCCCATCCGCACGCAAAAGCGTGTGTCGGGAGTTATGTAGGGCACACGGCTCATGCTTTCTGCACCGCCGCCTATGGCAATGTCGGCGTCATCCAGCAGAATGGCTTGCGCGGCGGCGGTAATGGCCTGCAGTCCTGAGCCGCATAGACGGTTCACGGTCAGTGCCGGCGATGCTTCAGAGACACCGCCGTTAATGGCGGCCACACGTGCCTTGTACATGTCTTCGCACCACAAGGGCAGCAAGCTCCGTCGGAGGCACGTCTTTCAGGCTTCCGCCGAACTTCCCAATGGCGGTGCGCGCACCCCTCACAATAACGACTTCTCTTTGCACGTCACGCTCCTTGATATAGATGGTGCATGCAGGCAT
>NZ_FCON02000268.1 GCF_001544535.1 Caballeronia choica
CGACAGAAATCGCGCTGTATCATGCACTTGGCAACCTCCCCGAGCCGCCAAGCACCCACACATTTTACTGACGAGGCAAAAAAGGAGATTTCTCGTCCAGGACCAAGGACGGAAATTCAATGTATCACTTCGCGGCCGCCGCGGCTTTCTTTGCCTTCGTCACTGGCTTTGCCTTCGCCTTGGCCGTGGGCTTCGAGGTCGAGGTGAGTTGCCCGAGCAGACCGGCGGTGACCTGACTGGAATAGCGCGGGGATCGACGCAGAGCGGAGTGAGCGCGGCGGCGGCATCGGTGGCGGCAGCTGTCGAGCGGTCGGCGGCGGGGGCTCTTCAGCGTCGGGCCACGGCGCTGCTGGCTCGTGGAAAATCTAAAAGCACGGCCTGTGGATAACCTGCCTGGCTGCCAGCGGTATTGCTGTCTGTCTAGGAAAGCGGCCCGCAGGAATGGGGAAAAACCCGCGAGCCTAACCAGCGTGCCTCCCCATCGAGGACACCACCGGCTGGGGAGAACTTTATACCCGATCGGACCGGGCCAATGCGCGGAAGTAGACGCCATAAAAAGGGCCCGCCGAAGCGGGCCGCCAAGTCCATAAGATCGCTTCCCCGTCAGGGGAAGCAATCCTAGGATAGCGGTTATCCCCGTGTGCACAAGTCCGCTGTACACAGGCCGATAAACCCGACCTATGCGCAGTTCCGGACTTGCGCACACTCGCAACTCGCGCAGATCGGCTTCGCTCATGGCTTAGTCCTCCCTTTCGGTTTGGGCTTCGCGACCGGCTTCGCCTTGGCCTTGGCCGGTGGTTTCGCGGTCAGTTGCCCGAGCAGGCCAGCAGTCACTTGGCTCGAATAACGCGGGCGGGGGATTGACATCGAGAGGAGAGAGCGCGGCGGCGGCATCGGCGGGGGCGGCTCGCGGGCGGGCGGTGGCGGCGGTCGTGGTTCTTCAGCAGGCCCGGGGAGATGCTCGGCCAAAACAGTCAATAATTCGCCCAAGTAACGCTCGCGACACACGCCAGCGGCCAACGCGGCGCGCGAAAACCTGTCGCTTGTCCTGAAATCGAGCCATGCGATGACCGGTGCGCTGGTGGACAAGGTCTCTCTCCGGTTGTCACTTCGAACACACCCGGCATTCAGCATATGAGTCAAACCCGCGCCAGTAAAGCGTGGAGCGCTTGACTGCCATCGGCGGCGTCCCGCAAAGGCTCACCGCGATCAGGGAGGAAAGCGCGGTCGGACGCCGGTCTGCGGGCGTGGCCGCGGAGCCGTGATCCGAGCGCCAGAAAAGCGAGTTTGCAGAAAAAAAGGGCGGCAGGCGCAGCAGGCGTTCGCACACGCCCTCGGCGTGAGGTCAGTGGTGCGCGCCTACGGTCCCGAACTCGCCAGCGGCGCCTGCGGTCGCCTGTCACGCGGCAGAGCAGACGCGTGCTGGAGTTGTCGTCCCACCTGGCGAAAACGGCACGGCCCGCCGTCTTTTCAGACGTGCGGGCCGTTTGTTCGCGTGCCGCTGCCCTCGGAGGCTGCGACGTAGTCTAGCGCACGGTCATGCGGGTTTTTAAAAATATTCCGTGTTGCAACATTCCGGCTGCGATTCGCGCGTGCGGCCGTCAGAACGCCGTTTGGGGCGCGACGGGGCTCTAACCCACTTCGACAGGCTCGGCTTTCTTTTGGCGCTTCCGCAGCGTGGCGACCGCCGCGGCGATGTGCTCGGGCGATACCGGTTCAATCGGCTGTCCGTCTAGGCCGATCCGAAACCCGCCGGCAGCCAAGCAGGCAATGTAGTCATCGGAGTTAAACCAACCGACCAGCGCATGGCGCATCGGGATTGCAGTGACCGCCAACGTCCCCGCCCGCCTCGCCTCAGTGAGCTCCTTCGCAATACCCAGCGCCAGGGGGACAGGATGGGTGAAAAGCGTTGGATAGGCGGCCTGCAAAACCGCCAGCGCCGCCTCGCCCTTCGCCTTATTGCGGCGTTGCCGATCGACGGGACTGAGCGCGCTCTGCCGCTTGGACGCTGGCGTCGGCGTCGGTGCTGGCGGTGCAGGCGTCGTTGGCGGTGATGCTGGCGCTGGTGGTGGATCTACCGGGGCAGCTTCGGCAACTGGACGTTTCCCTAACGTGAGAGTCGGTCGGGTCGTCGTTTGCATGGTTCGAATTCAGGGTTTTTTCACGTTCAATTCAATTCACCGGGCTGGGCGTTCGACGTCGCCGCCGCGCGCGGCTCCTCCTGCCGATCAGGACCGTTTTTCGCACTCACCGCGGCGATCGTCGAGCCCTGCGGACCGCTCTGCGGTTCGCTCACTTCTTCAGCTTCGACTCAACCAGGTCCGAGCACGCCAGCGAAATGACTGCGGCGCGGCTCATGTGCAGCTTGTGCGCGAGCGCGTCGACGTCCGCCAGAAGCTCGGATAAAGCTCCACCGAGATCTTCTGCTTCTTGTCCCGTGTGAGCTTCGGCGCCTTGCCAACGGTGTCGTGCGCGCCTTCGACGAATGCCTCGGCTGCGTCTGTCGACCGCGCCGTGTGAGTTGGGCGTTTCTGCAACGTCATGGTAGCGATCCCCTGTTATTTCGATTGTGAAGCGATACCGTTTTGCAGGTGTTTCAGCATCGATATCAGGGCGTCAATCTCGCTGATCGCCTGATCATCGCGCGGCTTGTACTCGGACACGTGCAGGCCGGTGGCGCTTGCGTGCGAGATGGCTTTACGGCGCCCGATGCCGGCGCGATCCGGCGTGAGTTGGAGCAGTTCCATTTTCGGGAATTCTTGGGTCGCCTCGATCGCGTCAGCATTGTCGGAGCCGACCGGGTATGCGCAGTTCAGGACCGCCAGCGCCAACACGGGCGTCTCCCGCGTGCCGTTCGCTTCGTCGATGACGGCCGCGACGTCAGCCAGCGCCCACGTGTCGAATGCGCGGGGTTGAAACGGAATCAAAACGATATCGGAACACAGGAGAGCCGCCCGCAAAGCACCGGTATCCCGGCCACCTACGTCGATCACAGTGTGATGGAACCGCTTCGCCTGCAGCATGACCTGGGCGCGGAGCGTTTTTCCGTCGATGTACGAGGAAGAGGGCAGGGTGGGAAGTTGACGGTCGGTGCGTAGCGTCATGGCGCCGATGCCATTCGCCTGTTTGTCGCCATCAACGAATCAGACCGTATCGCCGGAAAGCGATAGTCCGAGAGCAAGCTGGACGGCGAGCGTCGATTTGCCGACACCGCCCTTCGTGTTTTCCGCAGGTAATGATCATGTTTTTTGGTGTGGGTGGAAGCGCGATCCGAACGATATCGTAACGATGCCAATTCGACTGCGAAACGCTGGCTAAACTACAGCGGATCGGATCGAAGAATAAGTGAATTTTCAGTAGGAGGGAAGGATGGCGTTGCGCCGCGCGTCTGGGAGAACGGTGAAAAAAGAAAAATAACCCAACGCTCGGGTTACCATGCGCTCATGCCGACAATCATTGACCGGAACGGATATCGCGTGCTCGTGCGCACGGCCGACCCTCGCCCCGCACATGTGCATGTCCGCGGCGCCGGCTATGAGGTCGTGTTTCTGCTGAATTGCCCGCAAGGCCCGCTCGCGCTGCGCGAGTTCAAAGGCAACATTCCGGCCGCGCGGATCCGCAGACTCGCGAACGAGATCGAGACCGAACTGGCCGTGATGTGTGCCGCCTGGAGGAAATACCATGGCCGTTATTACTGACGAAGAAATCGCCGCCGCGCGCAAGGCCGGCGAGGAGGTCGGCCCCTGCGCGATTGCTGCGCATTACTTCGCGGAGGATCGCTCGCTCGGCGTCGAGCTGGATAACGGCGTCAGGCTCCGCGTGCCGGTCAGCCTGATCCAGGGGCTCGGCGAGGCGAGCGACGAGGTGCTCGCGGCGATCGAGATTTCGCCGGTCGGCTGGGGTCTGCACTTCCCGGCAATCGATGCGGACGTCTATGTCCCGTCGCTCTTTCGCGGGATCTACGGCTCGCGCGCATGGATGCGCGAGCTGGGTCGCCGCACGTCGCCGGCCAAGGCGGCCGCGTCGCGCGAGAACGGCAAGAAGGGCGGACGACCGCGCAAAGCAGAGGTGCACGCATGAGCCGAAGCCGCAAGAAAACGCCGATTTTCGCCCATACGACGAGCACCAGCGAAGCCGCTGACAAAGCCGCATGGCACCGCCGGCATCGCGCCAAGGAGCGCGTTCGCCTCCAGACCGAAGGACCGAACTACCTCGAGCGCAGCCACCGTGAGAATAGCAACGCGGCGACCTTCGACAAGGATGGCAAACACTATTGGGCGCTAAGTGTCGGCACGCCAGCGATGCGCAAATGATGACAACGCGTTCGCTAAGATCGCTAGCCCGCCACGGGATCAGCTTTTGGTGGCAACGAAGCCGACGGTGGCGAAGGCGTGGCGCACTTCGGGACGCGCGCGGTATTCGCTCGACGCCTGAATCAGATCCAGCGCGACGCCGCACAGTTCGTCAAGCTGCGTGTCCGTCGGGAACGTGAGCGCGGCGCGGCCATAACTGTCTGCGATGGCTTCGCGCGCTTGCTCTTCGGCGTCGCGGACCACTTCAATCAGGCGGACGTCGTTCGATTCCTGGGCAACCGCCTTGACTGCGGCCCACTGTGCGCGGCGCGTGAGCGAAACCGATACTGATCTCTTACTAAACATGCGAGCGATGAACTTGAACAAAGATAGCCCTCAGTTTGTTCGTTTTGTTTTCGGGCTACTGCTGACCTCAAAAGTATGAGGGTAATCGCAGGAGTTGCACGAGAAGCATAGTATCGGGCTGCCGCTATTTCGGTGTAGACAACCGCACACCAACCGCGGAAGTCGAAATAGGTAAGACGATATGTCGACTGTTAGCGTGGAACGAATTGCCGACGTCCTGCGTGAGTTCGTTGCTGCGCTGAGGGATTGATATGCACTTCAAACACGTGGTTTATAAGATCACTTTTCCGAACGGAAAAATTTATGTAGGAAAGGACGAAGGCGGCCTCGGGCATTCGCTCCGTTACTTCGGCAGTTGGGACAATGCCCTTGTCTCATAAGACTTTAGCAAGGCAGAGCTTGCCGACTTGACCTTGCGCAAGCAGATACTTTTCGAATCTGAAGCAAAGAGTATGTTCGGCGTATGGAGAGCGATTAAATAAGTCTCTTCGAAGTAGTGACCCTGTGATTGGGTATAACCGAACTCAAAGAAGTAAGCCGAAGATCACTAGCAAGCCGTAATGCTGTAATGCTCCATCTATGCGCTTTCATGTCTGCCACGCGAGCAAATCCAATGATGAACGGCAGCATTACCCTCGCTGACATGGCCGCGCGAGCAAGTCATCTTGAAGTAGCGTGCTCGCGATGTGATCGGCGCGGCCGCTATCAGCTGGTCCGGTTGATGGAGACCCTTGGCGCGGACTTCCGGATGACAGATCTCGGTTCGGAGCTCGCGAACTGTCCGCGAAGAACGGCGGCGATACACGAGCGGTGCGACGTATATTTTCCCGGCCTTATTTCGCTCTTGGACGGCGACGCGAGTTGTCCGCCAGCGGAAGCGCGACGCTTTAGGTCGCGCCTTGCCACTCGCGCCGATTGCAGACGACTGGCAAGATTCGGCCAGTTGCCGCCGTTCGCCGTCCCCGCGGGACGGCCGTTCGAGCGGCGGCTTGGTAGCAGACAGCGGACCTCCACGGTCGGCGGCCAAAAGCTACGAGAGGCTACCTGAAACACATAGCTTTCGAGCGCGTCGCGGGCGAGTGCGCGAATTGCATTCGGCTCGAGCCATATCAACGGCTTCCTTACAGATTATTAACTTCGCAAGCCTTTGGATGCCGTGCGACGTCGCTCTGTAGTGACCGAATTCAACGACGCAACGAGGCGAGGCGGCGATGCGTTGTAACGCCAATGTAATGCGTTTGCGGATTTGCGCCATATTCGAAGGACTCCGCTGATCACAAGCCGCATCGCCGACGATCGACTCCGACTTTATGCGAGGTACTGAACGAACAATTGCACTGTCGAGCACGTACGCTTTTAAGATACTGACAGGCGCACCAAATAGTGCCTTGCGCGTTATACGGGTATGAAGACGAAAACTGATGGCCGAAAACTGGATCAGGCGACGCAG
>NZ_FCON02000269.1 GCF_001544535.1 Caballeronia choica
GGCTAGCGGGGCATGGCAAGGATTGGCGTTGGAAAGCTGCTTTCTTTGCTTACTTTCTTTGCAGCAGCAAAGAAAGTGAGTCCCGCCCCGGACAGGGGCAGAGCAAATAGACCGCAAAGAAAACAAGTTCCATGGAAGCGCAAAAACATCAAACGGTGTAACTCAAACCCCACCTCAACCCGAGCGCCAGCGACCACCCCCGGACTGAGTGCATCAAACGGTGTAACCCAAACCCCATCCCACCCCGAGCGCCAGCGACCACCCCCGGACTGAGCGCATCAAACGGTGTAACCCCAAAAGGAGCCTCAACGATGGCGATCTACCACGACACGGTAAAACCCGAATGGGTCGACTACAACGGCCACCTCCGCGATGCGTTCTACATGCTCATCTACAGCCTGGCAACCGACGCATTCATGGACAGCATCGGCCTCGACGACGCCACGCGCCGCGCGCGTCATCGCACGATGTACACGCTGGAGGCGCATGTGAACTTCCTGCGCGAAATCAAGGAAGGCGCGCAGGTCCGCATCGAGGCACAAGTGCTGGCGCGCGATGCGAAGCGCGTCCACCTGTACCTGGAAATGTTCGAGGGCGATTCAAGGGAGCCAGTATCGGCGAGCGAACAGATGCTGCTGCACATCGATACCACCGGCGACCCGAAAGCCGCTCCGTTCGATGCAGACATCGCCGAACGCATCGCGGCTTCGTCCAGCGACGCACCCCGGGCACGCTATGCGGGCCGCGTGATCGGCCTGCCCGCGCGATCTTCGGCGGCAACCGATCCCGCCTGAGCGCGCCACGTCCGCAGCAACAGCGCATTGGTCACGACGCTCACGCTCGAGAACGCCATCGCGGCGCCCGCGAGCATCGGATCGAGCAGGCCGAACGCCGCAAGCGGAATGCCGATCAGGTTGTAGACGAACGCCCAGAAGAGGTTCTGCTGGATTTTCCGGTACGTGCGCCGCGAAATGTCGATCGCATCCGCGACCAGCGCCGGATCGCCGCGCATCAGCGTGATGCCGGCCGCTTCGATCGCCACGTCGGTGCCGCTCGCCATCGCAATGCCGATGTCGGCGGCCGCGAGCGCCGGGGCGTCGTTGATGCCGTCGCCGGCCATCGCGACCACGCCCTGCGTCGATGCCTTCAATTGCTCGATGACGCGCGCCTTGTCGGCGGGCAGGACCTGCGCGTGGACATCGTCCGCCGCGATGCCAAGCGCTCGCGCGACGCTCGCCGCGCTGCCCGCATTGTCGCCAGTGACGAGCACGCTTTGCACGCCCATCGAGGCGAGTCGCGCAATGGCGTCGCGGGCCGTGGGCTTAACGGTGTCGCCGAAGGCGATCAGCGCGAGAACGCGGGCCGCGTTGGCGTCTTCCGTCGCGGGGCGGGTTGAGTTTGCGTTTGCCGCAGCAGCGTGGCTTCCGGTCCTGTGGGCTGCGTCGTTGCTCATGTCGCCGCCAAATGCGACGTTCGCTTGCCCATCCCGGCGGCCCATCGCGACCAGCCATGAAACCGTATTGCCTTGCGCTTCGAGTTCGTGCGCTCGCGCGGCGAGACTGTGCGGCACGTCCACGTTCATTTCGCCGAGCCAGCGCGCGCTGCCGATAGCGAGCCTTTGCGCACCGACACCATCGCCATCGCCATCGCCAACGCCAACGCCAACGCCAACGCCAACGCCAACGCCAACGCCAACGCCAACGCCGGCCGCCAACACCCCCATCGTCACCCTCGCCTCAACCCCCCGCCCCGGCACCGCCTGCGCCGCGCTGGCCTCGAATCGCGCGACGCCCGCCTGATCCGCCGCAGCGACGACCGCCCGCGCCAGCGGATGATCGCTCATGCGCTGCACGGCGGCCGCAAGCCCGAGCGCTTCGTCGCGATCGACTCCCGGCGCGGTTTCGAACGCCGTCACCGCCGGACGGCCGACCGTCAGCGTGCCGGTCTTGTCGAACGCGACGACCTTGATCCGGTGCGCGAGTTCGAGCGCCTCGGCGTCCTTGATCAGCACGCCGTGCCGCGCCGCGACGCCCGTCCCCGCCATGATCGCGGCGGGCGTGGCGAGTCCGAGCGCGCACGGGCATGCGATCACGAGCACCGCCACCGCATTCAGCACGGCCGTCTCGACGCTCGCGCCGTGGATGAACCAGCCGGCCAGCGTCACGAGCGCGATCGCGAGAATCGCCGGCACGAACACCGCGGACACCCGATCCACCAGCCGCTGGATCGGCGCCTTTTCCGCCTGCGCCGATTCGACCAGCCGGATGATCCGGGCGAGCGTCGTTTCGGCGCCGATTGCCATCGTCTCGATCGCGATCACGCCTTCGCCGTTGATCGAACCGGCCGTCGCCCGCGCGCCCGGTTCCTTCGCGACCGGCAGGCTCTCGCCGGTGATCAGCGACTCGTCGATGTGCGTGCGGCCTTCCCGCACCACGCCATCGACCGGCACGCGTTCGCCCGGCCGCACGATCGCGATATCGCCGACGCGCACGGCCGCGAGCGCGATCTCGCGCTCGCCCGAGGCGTCGCGCACGCGCGCGCGGTCGGGGCGCAGGGCGTTCAGCGCGCGGATCGCGTCGGTGGTTTGCCGCTTCGCGCGCGCTTCCAGCCACTTGCCGAAGCGCACGAGCGTGATGACGACCGCCGCCGCCTCGAAGTACAAGTGCATCGAAGCGCCGGGATGGGCGAGCATCTGATAGACGCTCAAGCCCCACGCCGCGGACGTTCCGAGCGCGACGAGCAAATCCATGTTGCCCGCTTTCGCCCGCAGCGCGTGCCACGCGCCGACGTAAAAGCGTGCGCCGAACACGAACTGCACGACGCTCGCGAGGGCGAGTTGGAGCCAGGCGTCGAGCGCAAATGTGGGGCCGAGCATCGGCAAGACGAGCGGCAGCGTGAAGAGCGCGGAGACGCTCACCGCGACGAGTTCGCCCTGGCGCGAGGGCGGGGCCGCGGCCGGCGGCGCTTCCGGCACGATGGGCGTGGCTTCGTAGCCCGCCTTGGTGATCGCGGCGATGAGTTGGTCGTCGGTGACGGACGGGTTGGCGTGGACGGTCGCCTTTTCGGTCGCGAGATTGACGGACACGCGCTCGACGCCCGGCACGCGCGTCAGAACCTTCTCGACACGCGCGACGCACGACGCGCACGTCATCCCGCCGACAGCGAATTCGGCGGTTTTCGATGAAGCTGGTGCACTGGACATGACACAACACTCCCGGTCTGGCTGGGGGCAACGAAAAAATCCGAAGAGCCCCGACAGACACAGTATTGACCTTCCAATGCTTGGAAGGTCAAGCATGCCCTTATTTGGGAAGCGGCGGCGCGGTGAGGATCGCGTCGGCGAGGGCGTCGGCTGCGTCGTTGCCACGCCGGCGCAGGCCGTCGGCCGCGCCGCGCCGGTCTGCGTCGGTCTTGTTCTGCGAGAGCTTCGCCTTGCCGACCAGCCGCGTCACCTCGATCTCGATGCCGACGATCGCCGCCAGCATCTGGTCGATGTAGTCGCGCGGCGCGTCGCCCATTTTCCAGGGCGCCGGTTCGCCGGCTTCCATCCGCCGCGTGAGCCGCGCGACAAAGCCGCGCACGAACGCTTCGTCGTCGCGCACGGTGATCCGGCCGTGCGCGTGCACCACCAGATAGTTGTAAGTGGGAACCTGCCGGTGCGCCTCGTGCTTGCTCGGATACCAGTTCGGCGAGATATAGCCCGTCGGACCCTGGAAAATCACCAGCACGTCCTGCTGAGCCTGAACTTCCTGCCAGACCGGATTCGCCCGCGCGACATGCGCCCGCAGCGTGCCGTGCGCGCCTGCGGACGCATCGAATTCGAACGGGACATGATTCGCATCAAGGCCGTTTGGCCCGGATATGACGAGCGCACCGAGCGGGTGAGCGGCAATCAACGCATGGAGTGCCTCGGGGCGGTTTTCTTCAAAATGGGCGGGAAGGTACATCGGCGGCTCGAATATCGGGATGAACGAGCATTCATGGTACGCGACGCGGGCGGGTGTCGAAAGCCTGGCGCCCGAGCCGTTCACGAGCCATGAGGAGCCCTTGCGCGGCCAGACGCACCCGCGATGCAACGCGCTTCTTGCCTATCCTTGACAGATAAGATAAAACCCGGATGCCAAGACAGAAAAACAGCGCGGCGCCGAGGAGCGGGCAGGGGACGAGGCAAGCGTACGAGGCGTCGCGGCGAACGGACACAAAGCAGAAAAACCGGATTCGAACTCGAATGAAAACCAATCGACGCTGGGCAGTCCCGTTGCATTCGGCCATGTGGATGGCGGCGGGCTTGAGCGCAGCCGTGCTGCTCGCCGGCTGCGCCTCGAAGGCGCCGCAACCGAAGACCAGTGGCGGCTGGCTGAAGGATCAGGTCGCCGACGCCTACACGTTCGGTTTCCCGCTCGTGGCGTCCGATATCGCGCGCGAACGGGCGGCGGGCGGCGACGCAAACCGTCCCGGCCAGGCGCCGCTCAACACGCTGCGCCACGCGACGGCGCTGCCGCCGGTCGGCGCGCCGGGCACGCCGAGCGTCGATACGCTCGAATCGACCGCGTGGCTCGACGTCGCGAGCGACCCGGTGATCGTGTCGCTGCCGGCCGCGCCGCGCGGCCGCTACTACGACGCCCGCGCGTTCGACGCGTGGACCGACGTCCTCTATTCGAGCGCCGAGCGCGCACCGTTCCCGAAGGCGCAGACGATCGCGTTCGTGCCGGCGGGCTGGAAGGGCAATTTGCCGGCGGGCGCGCTGCGTATCGAATCGACGACGCGTTATGTGTGGCTCTCGATTCGCGTGCGCGTGAACGGTCAGCGCGACGTGCGCGAAGCGCGCAAGGTCCAGACGGCGATGCAGGTCGAAACGCTATCGGGCGCCCAGCGCGCGGTTGCGGCGGCTGATTCGACGCCCGCCGCGACCGGCGCCTGGCCCGGCACGACCGCCACCGTGAACGCCAACGCCGCCGCCACGGCCGAGCGCTCCGCGACGCCCGCCAGCGCCATGTCGCCGGCCGAGCAGGCGGAGTCGCTCGATGCCAATGCGTTCTTCGCGCGCCTCGCGCGGGCGCTCGACGACAACCCGCCGTCCGCCGACGACGCCCACGCGATGAGCCAGCTTGCCGATCTCGGCGTGGTGCCCGGCGAGCCGGTGCAATTCCGCAAGAGCGACGCGGGACTGCTCAGCACCGGCGTGGCCGACGGCCGCGAGCGGCTCGCGACGGTGCCGTCGAACGCGCTGACGAAAAACGGCTGGACCTGGTTTGGCGACGGCGTCGGCAATTACGGCTCCGATTACACCTTGCGCGCCTACCTCGCCCGCCGCCAGCCGGGCACCGCGACCAAGGAAAGCGAAGTGAGGCCGGTCGCGCGCGTCGACAGCGACGGTCATCCGCTCAACGGCGCGAATACTTACGTGGTGCATTTCGCGCCGAATCAAGTGCCGCCGGTGCGCGGGTTCTGGACGCTTACCACTTATACGAAGGACGGCGCGCTCGCCGATGACAAGGTGTCGCGGCTGTCGGTGTCGGATCATGACAAGCTGAAGAAGAATCGCGACGGTTCGTTCGACGTGATCGTTTCGGGAGCGTCGCCGGGGAAGGCGCGGGTTTCGAACTGGCTGCCGGCGCCGGGGGGGGATTTCCAGCTTGTGATGCGTCTGTATGCGCCGAAGCCGCAAGCCGCCGATGGGAGTTGGGCGCCGCCGGCGGTTCAGCGGCAATAGTAGTAGGGGGCTGGCGCTGGCGCTTGGGGGTGGGGTGTTTACGCCGTTTGATGTTTTTGCGCTTCTATGGAACTTGTTTTGTTTTTGGTTTATTAGCTCTGCCCCTGTCCGGGGCGGGACTTACTTTCTTTGCTGCTGCAAAGAAAGTAAGCAAAGAAAGCAGCTTCCCACCGCCAATGCTTGCCATGCCCCGCTAGCCCGTTCCCTCGAAGTGGTCCAACCGGGGGAGTGTCGTTAGCGGGGTTTAATCGTTGTTGGCATGTAGAAAAGGCGCGCACGTCGCACCGCTACACGGAGTGGACCAGCAGTCATTCATCCGGCTTCGCGCTACGCGCTCACCCGTCAGGCAAACTGAAACCCGAAACCCATCGC
>NZ_FCON02000270.1 GCF_001544535.1 Caballeronia choica
CCAACCGGGGGAGTGTCGTTAGCGGGGTTTCATCGTTGTTGGCATGTAGAAGAGGCACGGGCATCGCACCGCTATACGTAGTGGACCAGCAGTCATTCATCCGGCTTCGCGCTACGCGCTCACCCGTCAGGCAAAACAGAAACCCGAAACCCACCGCCACATCTACATCCTAGGTTCGTGCTTGCTGCATGCTTCAATTCACCGCTTAGCGAACCTGTCGTCGGGCACGAAGTGCCAGGACGGATGAAAGACTGCTGTTCCACTCCCTACCGCGGTGCGACGTCCGTACCTCTTCTACATGCCAACAACGAGGAAACCCCGCTAACGACACTCCCCCGGTTGGACCACTCCGAGGGAGCGGTCTGGAGGCGACTGGCAAGGATTGGCGGTGGAAAGCTGCTTTCTTTGCTTACTTTCTTTGCAGCAGCAAAGAAAGTGAGTCCCGCCCCGGACAGGGGCAGAGCAAATAAACCACTAAGAAAACAGGTTCCATAGAAGCCCGAGCACATCAAACGGCGTAAACACCACGTCCCCAAGCGCCAGCGACACCAAACCCCAAGCGCCAGCGAAAACCCTAATGCGAATATGGCCGCACCAACGCGCATTCAGGGTTGAGCCGAACCCCAAACCCCGGCGTTTCCGGCACTTTCATTCTCCCCCCAACCGGCACCGGTTCATCCAGCAACAGCGGCGTAAACATCGGTACGACTTCATCAGCCTTCGGCGCCATCATCAAGAACTCCGCGAACGGCGAGTTATGCCGCGTCACCACGAAGTGGTAGCTATACACCGAAGACCCATGCGGCACGACCAGCACGTTATGCGCATCCGCAAGCGCGGAAATCTTGATCAGCTCGGTAATCCCCCCGCACCACCCGACATCCGGCTGAATCAGATCCGCGCAACCCATCTCCAGCAGCATGCGAAAGCCCCAACGCGTTGCCTCGTGCTCACCGGTCGTCACCATCATGCCGCGCGGCACCGAGCGGCGCAGTTCGGCGTAACCCCAATAATCGTCGGGAGGAAGCGTCTCCTCTAGCCACTTCAAGCCGTATTCGTGCGCGGCGTCGGCAAGCCGTTTCGCGTAGGTCAGGTCAAGGCTCATCCAGCAATCGAACATCAGCCAGAAATCGTCGCCGACCTTCGCGCGCATGTCGGCAAGCTTCGCGATGTTCTTCGCAAGCCCCTCTTCGCCCTCGGCCGGTCCGTGCTGCAACGGCATCTTCCCGCCGATGAACCCCATCCCCTTCGCAAGATCAGGACGTGCGCCGGTCGCGTAGAACTGAAGCTCGTCGCGCACCGGTCCGCCCAGCAGATGGAACACCGGTTCCTTCCTCACCTTGGCAAGCAAATCCCACAGCGCAAGATCGACGCCCGAGATCGCGTTCAGCACAATGCCCTTGCGGCCGTAGTAGAGCGTCGCGAAGTACATCTGGTCCCACATCTTCTCGATGTCGGTCACGCGCTGGCCTTCGAGGAAACGCGCCAGATGCTTCTCGACGATGAACGCGCCCACTTCGCCGCCCGTCGTCACTGCAAAGCCGACGGTGCCGTCGCTCGCCTCTATCTCGACGACCAGCGTGCCCAGCACGTTGATCCCGAACGACTGCCGGCTCTGGCGGTACTCAGGGTATCGCGCCATCGGCGTGGAGACGTGATCGTCGATCCAGTGATCGGCGCCCTGGTCGTGATAATCGGCGCCGCCGCCCCGGACGGTGAAGGCGCGCACTTGCCGGATGGTTGGCATGGACATGGTCGGACTCCGTTGGAAGTTTTGTGGTTATGACGCTTTGGCAGGTTCGGCCGGCCCGTAGCCAGCCGCCTTCGGCTGGCGCACGAACACGACGATCACGAGCGCGGCCAGCACGCTCGCCGCGCCGAGCAGCACGAGCCCCGCGCTCGTCGATGCATATGCGTGCTCGGCGGCCGTGCGCAGCATCGGCGCGACGAAACCGCCGAGACTGCCGAGCGAATTGATCAGCGCGATGCCGGCCGCGGCAGCAGCGCCGGCGAGATAACGCGTCGGGAAAGTCCAGAAGAGCGGCTGTGCGCTGATGAAGCTGCTCGCGGCAAAGCAGAGCGCGATCATCGAGACGAGCGGCTGGCTCGCGAGCCCCGACACCGCAATGCCGATGCCCGCGATCACGAGCAGCATCACCGCGAGGCGTCGATGCAAACCGGTACGATCGGCGTAGCGGGGCACGAACCACGTCACGACGACAGCGCACAGCCACGGTATCGCCGTCACGAGTCCGACCTGCAGGCCGACCTTCGTGCCGAGCAGCGCGGACACCTGTTGCGGCAAGTAGAAGATCACGCCGTACACGGCGATCTGGATCAGGAAGTAGACCGTCGAGAGAACGAGCACGCGCACGTCGACCAAGGCGGCGAGCACGCTGTGCGGACCCTGCGACGACGCCGCATGCGCATCGCGCTCGATGCGCGCGGTGAGCAGCTCGCGTTCATCGGCGGCCAGCCAGCGCGCTTTGGACGGCTCGTTGTCCAGATACCAGAACGCCCACACGCCGACGATCGACGCCAGCCCGCCCTCGACCAGGAAGAGCCACTGCCAGCCCGCGAAACCGAGCGCGCCATGCAAGTCGAGCAACAACCCCGACAGCGGACTGCCGAAGATGAACGCGAGCGGCGCGCCGAAGTAGAAGATGCCGAGCGCACGCGCGCGCGCCGACTGCGGAAACCACCGCGTCAGGTAATAGACGATGCCGGGAAAGAACCCGGCCTCGGCCACGCCGAGCAGAAAGCGCAGGACATAGAACGCGGTGGATGAATGCGCGAACGCCATCGCCGCCGAGACGAGGCCCCACGTCACCATGATCCGGCACATCCACAACTTCGCGCCGACGCGATGCAACAGCAGGTTGCTCGGCACCTCGAACAGCGCATAGCCGACGAAGAAGACGCCCGCGCCGAACGCGAACGCGGCGCTCGACAGCCCCGTGTCCTGCTGCAGCGCCTTCTGCGCGAAGCCGATGTTCGCGCGATCGAGGAAGGCGAGCACGTACATCAGAAGAAGGAACGGCAACAGGCGGCGCATCACCTTCGCCGTGACCGCGTGCTCCGCGCTCTGCGGGTCGCTCATGGGCTGTCTCCGGTTTTTTATGGGGCGCGGCGCGAATGCGCCTAGTAAGTGGCGCGTCCGCCCGACAGGTCGAACACGGAACCGGTGCTGAACGCGCAGTCTTCGGACGAGAGCCACAGGATCAGCGACGCCGCTTCCTCCGGCAGCAGAAAGCGGTTCATCGGGATCTTGGAGAGCATGTAGTCGATATGCTGCTGCGACATCGAATCGAAGATCTCGGTCTTGGCCGCGGCCGGCGTGACCGCGTTGACGAGGATGTTCTTCGCCGCGAGTTCCTTGCCGAGCGACTTCGTGAGCCCGATCAGCCCGGCCTTCGACGCGCTGTAGTGCGACGCGTTCGGATTGCCTTCCTTGCCCGCCACCGACGCAATATTGACGATCCGTCCATAGCCGTTCTTCAGCATGTGCGGCACGATCGCGCGGCAGGTGAGGTACGGGCCGATCAGGTTCACGTCGATGACGCGGCGCCACACGTCGGGCGCAAGCTCCCAGGTCGTGCCGTTGCCGCCCGTGATGCCGGCGTTGTTGACGAGCACGTCGATCTTGCCGTGCGCGGCAAGTGTTTTCTCGACGGCGGCATCGACGGAAGACTCGTCGGTGAGTTCGACCACCGCGACGCTGACGTTGCCGCCCGCCGCGAGTTCGTCGGACGCGCGTTGCAGGCGCTCGGCGTCGATATCCCACAGCGCGACCTGCGCGCCGGATTTCAGCGCTCGCTGCGCCACCGCATAGCCGATGCCGCGTGCGCCGCCCGTGATGACCACCGTGCGTCCAGCCAGATCGATCTGATTCATCGCGTCTCCTTGTCCGTTGTCTTTGCGAATGCAGCCACTATAGTGGCGCGGCAATAGCCGAACAATTCGTCTTGGCGATGACGTGATAGCGAAAGCGGATCGATCGACGGGAAGCTTTCAGGCGAGGCACGACGATTGCAGTAACGCTTTCGCGGAGTCGCATCACTGTGGAATGCGACTGCCTATCTCGACATCAAGGAGACAACCATGAAACTCGCTACGAAAGGCATGCTGATATCGACCCTCATCCTGAGCCTGTCTGGCGCCGCTTATGCACAGGGCGCGGGCGGCGGCGGTGGCGGTGGAGGCACGGCGGGCGGCAACGGCGCGGGCCAGGGCGGCACGGGCATGGGCACGCCGAACGCCAACGGCGAAACCGGCTCGACCTCGGGCGCGAGCGGTGGCAACACGATGGGCTCATCGAAGTCCGGCACGACGCACAAGAAGACGCAGAAAAAGAGTTCGTCGATGGATGCGCCGGCCTCGGGCAGTCAATGATCGGTTTCTGAACGCCGGGCGCAGGGAGGCTTCTTTTCGCATGGCGTTCGGCGCGCAGCCTGACGCGGCCGGGCGAGTCCCGGCCGCGTCGCGTTTTCAGGCCGTTTTCGACCATCGCCGGTTCCGCTTTACAATGGCGCGGCACACCATAAAACGCGAAACATCCCGCGGTCGCTCTTCGATGACCGCAAGCGCCTCTCTCACCGCTCGAATCGGCAATGGTTACTGAAACATCTTCATCGGAATCGCTCGCCGTCGCCGAGCGCGTCCGCGAACTCATGAGCCGGCATGGCATCGGCAAGCGCCAGCAAACCGCCGAGTTGTGCCGCATCCTCGATCTCAGTTTCTCGCAGGGACACCGCAAGCTCCGTGGCAACAGCCCGTGGACGCTCACGCAGATCCGGCGCGTCGCCGATGCGTTCGACGAACCCGCGCTCCAGTTGTTCGACGCGAAAAACGCCCACGTCGACGACACCGAGGGAATCGCGCACGACGCCGTCTTCAAGCTCGGCTCGCTGGAAATACCGTGCATGGCGTGGGTCGGCGCGGCGCTCGACGCCGGCAGCCGTCCCGACTTCATTGCGCAAAAGCTGAACAACCGCTGGCTCGTGACCAAGCACGAGGGCGTGCTGCTGCACGCGGCGTTCGACGTCCACAAGATCGAGATCCAGCCGCGTCGCGCGGACGTGGAAAAGCCGGTGATTGCGGTAGTCGACGACGACCAGGCATCCGCCGACAACCTGCACGATTATCTGGAATGCACCGGCTTCACGGCGCTCGCGTTCTACAACCTCGACACGTTCCTCGAAGCGCTGCAGACCCAGGTGTTCGATGCCGTGGTAATCGACTGGCTGTTCGGCGTGCACACGTCGGCGGGCGCGATCCGCGCGGTGCGCGAGTCCGACAACCCGGACGCGCCGGTGTTCGTCCTGACCGGCGAACTGACGACGGGCAAGGCAAGCGAGTCGGACATCAGCCAGGTCATTCGCGATTACAACGTCGCCTGTTTTGAAAAGCCTGCGCGGCTTGCGATTCTCGTGGCCGATCTGTCGAAGCGATTGTTGCGGGCGTGAAGGTGGCGCCGCGTGGCCTTTGGCGAAAGGTGGGGTTTTGTGTAGCGTTGCGGTAGGGTCGCTGGCGCTTGGGGTGGGGTTGGTTTTGGGTTACACCCGTTTGATGGTTTTGCGCTTCTATGGAACTTGTTTTCTTAGCGGTCTATTAGCTCTGCCCCTGTCCGGGGCGGGACTCACTTTCTTTGCTGCTGCAAAGAAAGTAAGCAAAGAAAGCAGCTTTCCAACGCCAATTCTTGCCAGTCTCCTCCAGACCGCTCCCTCGGAGTGGTCCAACCGGGGGAGTGTCGTTAGCGGGGTTTCATCGTTGTTGGCATGTAGAAGAGGTACGGGCATCGCACCGCGATACGGAGTGGACCAGCAGTCATACATCCAGCCTCGCGCTACGCGCTCACCCGTCAGGCAAACTGACCCGAAACCCATCGCCACATCGACATCCTACGTTCTTGCTTGCTGCATGCTTCAATTCATCACCGCCCGGTAGACCTGTCGTCGGGCACGCAGTGCCTAGACGGATGGATGACTGCTGTTCCACTCCGTACAGCGGTGCGACGTGCGCGC
>NZ_FCON02000271.1 GCF_001544535.1 Caballeronia choica
TTTCGGGACGCCCAGCGTGTTACGCCAACAAAAACGTTGGCTTACCGTAGCACAAATCCAATTCCAAATAACTTATAAGATTGTTGCCGCCCGCTCATAACGTTCGGCAATCAGGTCGTGGAAGTCTTCGTCGTCAGGCGAACGCAGTGGCTTGAGACCGAAGTCGTCAATGATCAGCAATGGGAGCCTGGCAAGATATTGGAAGCGTCGATCGTAAGTTCCCACGGCCGCCGCGTTGCGCAGACTAGCCAGCAACTGGCTTTGCGTGGAGAACAGGACATCGTGTCCTTGCCTTGCTGCTGCGTGTCCGAGGGCTTGCGCCAAATGGCTCTTGCCGGTCCCACACGGGCCGGCGATTAGAACGGCCACTTTCTCGTCGATGAATCTGCAGGTGGCGAGGTCATGGATGGCGGCTCGATTCAGGCCTGGCAACCGATCAAAGTCGAATCCTTCCAGCGTCTTCTGGCTGCGGAAGTTGGCGCGTCGCATGCGCAAGCTGAGCTTCTTGTTGTCGCGTCGGGCAACCTCGTCGTGAATTAACAGTGAGAGAAACTCAGTGAAGGCCAGCTTGCGATCGATGGCCTCTCGATTTCGCGCTTCCAGCGAATCGAGGATTCCGGACAAGCGCAGTTGTTTGAGCAGCGGAGTCAGATCAGGGATGGGGTGCATGGCTGGCCTTATTGGAGAATGGTTTGTGTGTTGCGGCAGAAACGGCCCCCCTCGGTGTAGGTGCTCGCCAGCGCATCAAAGGCGTTTAACAGCGTTAGCTGATCCAATCCCTTTTGCAGAATGGTTTTAACCGCGGTGTAATGCGGCGTGCCGTAGTGGTTTGCGCGCGAGCAAGCAGCTTCGAGTCGGACCGCGCCATATTTCTCTTTAAGCCGCAACACGCCTTGCACCGAACGCATCTTGATCAGGACCTTGTCGCCGAAGAGCGCGTGGACGAGGGCGTAGCAGGCGGGTCCGATCTGCTCGGCACATGCCAGACACCACTGGGTATCCTGCAGTTGCCACGCCTGAGCGGCGGATGGCAAATGATCGTCTACTGTGCAACGCCCGCCTGGACGAGTAAGACGCACGTGAGCGGCAACAGATTCCTGCCCACGGTATAGCGTCACCATGGTGTCGGTCGCCTTGAGCCATAATTCCTGGCCGACCAAGCGATATGGGACCGAGTAAAAGCTCTGCTCGAACTGAACATGAGCGTCCCGGTGGACCTTCCCCTTAGCCCAAACTGCGAGCTCCGGCGGGACGTCTGGCAAGCTGATCAGCAGGCTTCGTTCAACCTCCGCGAAGCGCTTCAGGGGCATCTCGCGCGTAGTACCATGAATACGGTTGCCGGCCTCGTTCATCACCCAGGCGTATATCTGGCGGTTGGCGTCGGCGAGGCCACGGAACTCGCGTAAGGGCAAGAAGCCGCGCTTCACGTATTTGACTCCCGATTCCACGATTCCCTTTTTTTGTGGGTCTCTCGGCGGACATGCATCAATCTTGAAACCGTATCCTTCTGCGCACTCCCCATAAGCGCGTTGCACTTCGGGCTCGTAATAGCACGCCCGCGTAATCGCACATTTGCAGTTGTCGATGATGATGCGCGACGGTACCCCACCGAAGGCCTCAAAGGCGCGCCGGTGGCATCCCAGCCAGGTTGCCACTGTTTGGTCCCGGACGAACTCTACATATTGGTGTCGCGACCAGGCGAGGGTCATGACGAAGAACCATGTTTTATGGATCTCGCCGGTAAGCGCGTCGGTCATCAACGGCCCGGCGCCGAAATCGACCTGCGCCGCCTCGGCCGGCCTGAACTCCAGACGCAGCGGCACGTCGGGCGTATGCGAAGCGTCGATATGGAGGAGGAAACGATAGACCGACGAGTAGCTGCCGGTGTATCCGTGATTGCGAACGAGCGTGGCGTGGATCGTCGTGCATTGGATGCCGGTGGTCCGCCACTTGGTGATCTGCGCGCGCCACGGTTCTAACGTTGAGACGCAACTCGACGGCAGCGGTGCTTCTTTGCGAGCAAGAAGAGCGGCCATTACGTGTTCGTCGGGTAACTCCGCTTCACGCGCCAGCCATCCGTGCTGGGTGGCAATCTCTCGCACCTGCGCGATCTTCTTGCGCCCCATGGTCTTCGATCGTGCGATATCCCGGTCAGAGTCACCTCGGCGCATTCGCACCAGGATCTGTCGGTATTGGTACATCTCAAACCTCCGATTAGCCACGGCCTCTCCCGGCAAAAGGCCGGCAGTCTAGCCGATCAACGAAAGTTCGAACCCTCTGTACTCGTCGCTCGGGTGGCGCCATTACGCCGAAAACCAACTGGCGCCTTTACGCCGAAAACGCCGTGGCTCCTTTACGCCGAAAATCCGGTGGCGCCATTACGCCGGAAACGAAATGGCTCCTATATGCCGGAAATTCACAGTTGCCGAGTGCGGCTAACGATTCAAGCAGCACCGACTGCTCGGAAGACGGGAGCGGGCGCAAGCGACCGCCGTCCTGAATGTGATCGTCCCACGGGTCTTCTGCGCGCCGGCCACTGATCGACAGGTCAGTGGTCTTGACCGCGATCACGCTGCTGAAGCCCTTCTGGTCCTTGAACTCGATGAAACGGTCAGATTCGACCCACGGAGCGTTCGCGGGTCTGAAACCTGCCTCGGTCATGAGCCATCGATAGAAGCGCACCACAGCGCCCATACGACGCCTGGCGACGCCCGGAGACAGTTCGCCTGCCTGCACGGCCAGCCTGATCGAGGCGCTATAGCGGTACGTCGGACGTTGCCGCTTGTTCACGGGGAACGTCAGCCAGTCGACGCCCTCGTCATCCAGATAACGACGGAATGCCACCAGGTCATCTGAGATGCTGGCGAACGTCAGCATGTTGGGCGACGGCTTCGACTCCATCATGTCGATGAGCCAGAGGTTCGCCTCAGCCCACGGCGCGCCGTCAGTGAGACGGACAACAGGGAAGAGTGGGAAAGTGCCTGCAATCCACTTCGGGCGGGCGCCGCGTCGCTTGCCGGTGTCGGGGTCGGCGAGCGGGACGGTGTGATAGATGGTGCCGCCCCCGGGCGTGGTGATGCTGACCGGCGTCGCGCCGGGTGCGTCGCGGTCAACGACCTCGGTCAATGGCAATTGCCGGATGGTAGTTCGTCTTGCGATCATCGCCAAGATACTCCTGCTGTGTTGAGAGGGCGTCCTCTTTAACACGACCTGCGAGTATCAGGAGATCGTTCTTCACTTGCGCATAACGCGTGTGACCAGGTGGTTGTCCTGATCGCGCAGACCTTTGACGATCTTGCGAGCGGCGTAGTACGCATCTGCGACGAAGTAGAACGGCTCCTTCACCGAGACGATGCCCAGCAGCGAGATCATCTTGTCGAGCAAGGTACGTCGATCGCGGTTGGACCACACCAGACCTTCGTGAATGCGCACGGCCAGCGGTACGGCGAAGACGCTCTGGGCGGCCCGCACGAGTATGCTGACTGCCTGCATGGAGTGCCCCATGATGTACTCGGGCTTGGTGTTGGAGTCGGACTGTTGATGCAGCAGCTTGACGCCGGGCATCTTCTTGCCAGACTTGGCCACCTTGATGCCGTCTCCGACCAGGACGCGCCGGCCATTGACGCGTAGCGGATCCGGGAACAGGCGCAACACCGCCTGAGTCCACAGCGCCGAGAGCTGATCGAGTTGCACGGCGTTGCTGTGCAAGCTGTCACGCAGCTTGTTGTACAGGACCGGTCGCAGTTTGAGCGCGCGCACGATGCTGGTCACGCCCAGCAACTCGGTGCGCACCGTCAAGCCTGCCACGGCAGTTGCAAACCACATGAAGCTGCGCAGGCGCGAGAACGCCGGACGCAGCAACCAGATCGCGTCCCACCAAGCCATCCAAAGCGACATCGTTTGTCTTCGAGTCGTTGTTGACAGTCAAGTATAGCATTTGTATGCTATCCGAATGACACAAAAACGCCTCCTTCAAATCGAAACACGCATTGAGACGATTAAGGCGAAGCTCGCCGCGATCGATGAAATGCGCCCAGGCTCACTGAGCTGTCAATACAAGGACCCCGCCAACCAGAGTGGGGCGTACTATCAGCTGAGCTATACGCGAGACAGGAAGAGCCGAACTGAGTACATTGCGCGCGACGCGCTGAGCGACGTGCGCCGCCAGATCGACAACTACAAGCGCTTCAAAGCATTGACCGACGAATGGGTCGACTTGAGCATTGAGCACAGTCGCCTGAAAATGAGACTGGCGCGCGAAGGCAACTAAGCGAGCCGGATCGGATTACCGAGAACTGGATCGGCGCTCACGAACGCCAAGATGAGACCGTGAGAAAGGCGCAAGAACTCGGCACTCTCGAGCAGCAACTTGAGAAACGGATTGGCGCCTGGCAGAAACAGGCAGTGGCATGTCGCGCGATCTCCGAAGTTCCGGGGATCGGCAGGCTTACCGCCACGGCCCTGGTAGCAACAATCGGAGACGCGAGAACATTCAAGTCGGGACGTGAGTTCGCTGCGTTCCTCGGTCTTGTTCCACGACAAAGCGGTACCGGCGGCAAGGTTCGGTTGGGCTCCATCTCAAAGCGAGGCGATTCTTATCTGCGCACGCTGTTGATCCACGGAGCGTGCTCCGTCCTGTGTCACACGAAGGTGCAAACAGCTTGGCAGAAAGGAATGCCGGAGCGGCGACCTGTCAACGTGGTAGCCGTAGCCCTGGCGAACAAGATGGCACGAACTGCATGGGCCATACTGGCCCACGAGAGCAGTTACCAAACGAATCACGTCAGTGTAGGACCAGCTTAGCATGGCTCAATTTTCGGTCGGCGTAAACACCGCCAGGCGCTCAGAACTCGCGCCGAAGCGTGCGCGATTGAGTTGCGCGATCTGATGCTGAAGGCTCTCCAGTTGTTCCCACAACACGCGCGCGAGCCGGTTCTGTTCGAGTGCAAAGGCTTGCAGCGCCTCAAGCTCGATTGGCAGATCCCCGGCAGTGATGGCGGCGGGCAACATGTCAACCATGATGCCCAACTGCTGCGACGTTTACAAGCTTCGCGAGCGCTGCGCGCGATTCAAGCGCTCAAGTTACGTGCGTCACCGCGACGGCGCGATGAGGTTCCCGTGCCGGGATCTCTATTCCTTCGAGCCAGGCATTGGTTCCGCGAGCGTGAATCCGCGTTGCGCGAGCGCCGCGGGCGATGGGAAATGCCCGTGTTCGAGCCGCTTGTACCAAAGCGCGAACCCGGTGCGGTCCCAATAGAGGCACTTTACCTTCGTGCGGTCACGGCCGACGAACACGAACAAGTTGCCCGAAGCCGGCTTCTGCGCAAGCAGCGGTTCAACCAGATACGACAGAGTGTCGATCGACTTGCGCATGTCGACCGGCTCGCGGCAGATGTAGGCTCGAACGTCCGCGGCGATCTGCACCGTGCACCGCCAAGCTGTCCGAGCACAAAGCGCACGATGCGCTCCGCGTGCACGCCGCTCAATTCGATGCGAACGCCGGCGATTGATAACGTCACGCGATCACGCGTCGATGATGATGGCGTATCGGGGCCGTCACGGCCAGCGGACTCGTTGCAGAATGGGTATCGCCCGCAAACTTCTTGCGCCACAACCCGAAAGTGCTGAGCGCAAGGCCTTGTTCGCGACAGAAGCGCCGAGTGCCAACGCCGCTCGTCTTCCATGCTGCCACCATCTCTCGCCAGAACGCTTCGCCCTGGCGAGGGCGCCGCGCCCCCGTTCGCACAGCAGTTCGGCCCATCACGTCGTCGTCCATCGCATCACTCCGATCACTACGATGGCGAAACCTTCGCATCGTGCACGCGGACACTCAAGACGGGTTGCGCTGACGGATACCCGGCAACACGGTCGACTTCCTGCTCCGCGCGCATCGTGACAAGGCGAAGACGGCGGCGCAGCGAGATGTAATGCGGGCGCGCATCGCGTTGTGGGCCCACGAGGGCCACTCCAATACGGTGATTGCGCGGGAACTGGGTGTCTCGGT
>NZ_FCON02000272.1 GCF_001544535.1 Caballeronia choica
TCGGGCGGCAACTGCGCGCGTTCGAGCGGGGCGAGCGCGTTACCGGAGGGGTCGCTGGGGCTAAAAACGGGCATGTCTAACTCCGACGCAATCTATCCGCACAGTCTGCCAATTATATCGACATTATACGCATAATGTCTAAAGGTTAGACTAAATGTCAATGAAAGTAACGTTTTACGTTATATACTTTGCCGGTCAAATCCAAAGTTAGTCACCCATGACCGCTTTACCGACGCCGGACGGACCGCCCAGCGCCCAACTGGACGCGGAGATCGCGCAGTTGCGCGCGCAATTTCCACGCACCGCCGATCTGTACCGCGAAGTCTGCGTGCTGCTGTTTTTTCGGTACGGGATTACGCCGACCGCCAACAAGCTCTATCAGTTGGTGAAGAAGGGCAGCATGAGCGCGCCGGCCGACGCGTTGGCCGCGTTCTGGGCGACCCTTCGCGACAAGAGCCGGGTGCGGATCGAAAGCCCGGACCTGCCGGACGAGATCAAAGGCGCGCTGAGCGAACTGGCGATCGCGATATGGGATCGGGCGCAGGCGAGCGCTCAGGAGGCGTTGACGGGGTTCCGCTCGGACGCCTCGCAGGAGGCCGACCGAGCGCGGGCAGCGCAGGCGACCGCCGAAACCGAGGTGGCACGGCTACGGCAGGAATTGACCGCCAGCGCCGCGTTGCTGGACAGCGCCCGCGCGAAGGACGCCGAGATCGAGCAGCAAGTGGCGGCGCTGACGGCCGCCTGCGAAGCGTTCAAATCACAGTTGCAACGCACGCAACGCGAGCAGGCCGAGTTGCAGCGTGCGCTGGAAGCGGCGCGGAGGGATTTTGCGGCCGAACTCGATAAGCAACGCGCAGCCGGCGAACTGGCCGAGGAGCGGCTGCGGGCCAGCGAGACGCGCGCGCTGCTCGAGATCGATCGCGAACGGGTCGCGGCGAGCCGCGCTCAAAAAGCGCTCGACGACCTGGTGCGCAAGTCGGAGCAGGGCGACGAGCGATATCGGAAGCAGGAAGCAGCGCTGCAGGCGCAAGTCGGCGACTTGCGACATCAGGTGGGTATCCTGGAAGGGAATCTCTCGGCTGGGCGGGCTGAGAGCAGGGCGCTCAGCGTTCAGTTAGCGCGCGCTCAGGATCAGCTGACTCGCGCCGCGACGCGACGCGTCGAGCACGCGTCGGCCGATCGATCCCCCCGCGGCACGACTGCGACGAAGGAGACCCGCAGACAAGACGGGCCACCAAAGAAATCGTCAAAGCGGCAGGTCGGGCCGAAGTGAGGAACGAATCGGAGGTGCCTATGCGTCTAGCTTGAAAACGGATGCTGAGGCTTCAGTGATTGTCTTCCTCCAGTTGGTGCCGGATGGCCAGCACCGTGACTGTTTCATCGTCGTCGATTTCAAACAATGCGACGTAGCCGCTGCGCCCAAACGGATTGATCAGCTCCCGCAGAGACGGCGCATCGGATCGCGCTTTGCGGCACGTGAAAGGCGAACTCCGGAGCGTAGCGACGCCATCATGAAATTGCCTGCAGAGCGTTTTCGACGAGCTTGAAATCAGTGGCAACGCGCTCAAAGATAAAGTCGTAAAGTCGTTCGAGGTCGGCCGCGGCTTCAGGGGTAAAACGAACCGCGAACGTCATCGAGCGGGCGTGCGACCTGACTTGGCTACCGCAAGCCGACCTTCCAGCGTAGACACGACTTCATCGGCTGACACCTACTGACCGTTCTCCTTGGCCCGGTCGCGCGAAGCCAGTCCGCGGGCAACAAAATCACCCTGCAAACGTCGGCGCTCGATATTGGCGCGGATTGACTGTTCGACAAATGCCGATAGGCTCTCCCCATCGGACAGCACGCTTTCGGCCGCCTCGCGCAATTCCGGCTCTATCCGCACGGAGGGTAATGTGGCGGTTTTCATGAGAGAGACTCCTGCATCGCAGTTGCGATACATTTTGCCGTGTTCTGGGTTTTAGCGCAAAGCCCTGGGAGGTTATTTTGGGGCCATCATAGCGATGGCAGTGAGTCGCGCCCGGTGACAGTCGAGTGCCTCGTCCCTTCGGCCAGACGTGGGTTCATCAGCGACACCAAGGCGATCTCGAACGCTTTGAGCAGAGGTTGACCATGCGGTGAACCGATCGTCACCGGTGGCGCGGACCGAGTTCCAGACACGGTTTGTCCTCAAGCGTTAGCGCCAGCCGCCTGATCGAGACTGCGCGGTCATGAATCGAGCGGCTAGTGCCCATCGCATGGTGGCGTTTAGCGCACGCATGAGCCTCAGGTAAACCCGCCTTGCTCCAACTCAAAGATTGCGCAATCATACCCGTAATGATTGCGCAATCATTATCAATTCGCGACCGAACGTCTCGCGCTTCGTTCCCGTGCCGCCACAGGATCTCCTTGGAGACTTCATGAATTCGCACACGCCATCAAACGACAATTCAGTCGGTACTCCGGTAATCGCCGCAGTCATCGATCCGCTTGAAGACCCGCACCGGATGAGCGCGCCGGCCGGCCTATCGACCGGACACGCGGCGCGTTCAACCGTCGTGAAGCGAACCAAGGTCCGCTATGCGATCTTGTTGATGCTTTTCCTCGTGACAGCGATCAACGTGGGCGACCGGGCTGCACTTTCTATCACCGGCGCGGCGATCACCGCGCAGTTGCATATCAGTTCGGTGACGTTGGGCTACATGTTTTCTGCGTTCGCGTGGGCATACGTCCTTGGGCAATTGCCGGGTGGATTGCTCCTCGATCGTTTTGGCTCAGTGAAGGTCTACGGCATATCGCTGCTTTTGTGGTCGGTGATCACGGCCCTCCAGGGTATGGTTGGTTTTCTGTCGGCGTCATTCGCTGTAGGGTCACTCTTCGCGTTGCGCTTTTTGCTGGGGCTTATCGAATCGCCGGTGTATCCCGCCAACAGTCGCCTGGTGGGAGCATGGTTTCCGACGAAAGAACGGGGATTGGCCACGGTCATCTTCAATTCGTCGATGTATCTGTCAATCGCATTGCTTGCGCCCATGATGGGGTTGATCGCCCACAAGGTCAGTTGGGAAGCCGTCTACTGGGTGATGGGTGGTCTTGGCATTGTCGCCAGCGCAGTGTGGTTCAAGCTTGTAAAGACGCCGCAGGGGCATCCGCTTGTGAATGCGGCGGAGCTCAGGCACATCGAGGAAGGCGGTGGGATCAAAGAGATTGATACGCCCGGCAAGAAGCCCAGGCGCAAGCCGAGCCTGAAAGACCTTCGGGTGTTGTTGCGCAACCCGATGATGTGGTCCATCTACCTGGGCAAGTATTGTGATA
Organism: Caballeronia choica; assembly: GCF_001544535.1. Lineage (GTDB taxonomy): Bacteria > Pseudomonadota > Gammaproteobacteria > Burkholderiales > Burkholderiaceae > Caballeronia > Caballeronia choica. Next base: position 3,293 of record NZ_FCON02000272.1, read on the forward strand.
CCTCGCTGCAATACTTCTTCATCACTTGGTTTCCCGTTTATCTCGTCAAATACCGCGGCCTCAATATCATGGAAGCGGGTGCTCTGGCCGCCATACCGGCGGTTTGCGGCTTGCTTGGCGCCCTTTGCGGAGGGGCGGTCTGCGACGTTCTTCTGCGACGCGGTGTTTCGCTGACCCTTGCTCGAAAAATTCCGTTGGTTTGCGGCATGACTATGGGCGGTACGCTCTTGTTGTGCAACTTCACGACCTCCATGACGCTCGTAACCGTCCTTATGTCGATCGCAATTTTCGGCAAGGGTGTGGTGGCCGTGGACTGGACGCTTGTCACCGATACCGCACCGCCGGAAATCGCAGGAATGGCCGGCGGGCTGTTCAACATGTTCGGCAACATCTCGGGAATCGTGACGCCTGTCGTCATCGGCTACGTGGTCTTGCTGACCGGATCGTTCGAAGGCGCGATGTATCTCGTGGCCGGACATGCTTTCCTGGGTGCGCTGGCTTTTCTTTCGATGGGGAAGATCCACCGCCTGAGTTTGAGTGCGCAAACCTGAATGAAGCGCGGTCCAAGGAATCTTCCCTTGATCGCGTGTCGTGCGCGGCTCTCCGCTTAGACGGCATGCCGCCCGGTTGACGAAATGACGGGAGCAGAGCGTGGGTGAGATGTTGTTGACTGAGATCGAGGGCATCACTCTGTCAGACAGAGTCTGCAAACTGATCGTTGCGGCGATACTGCGTGGGGAGTTTTCGGTGGATCACAAACTTCCCACGGAGTTTGAACTGACTGCACGCTACGCCGTATCGCGGACGACGGTCCGCGAGGCGCTGTCGCGTTTGCGATCCGAAGGCATCGTAGAATCGAGGCGCGGATCGGGAAGCTATATCGTGCAAATGCCAGGACACGTCGAGCCAATGGCACCGTCGATCTCTAGCATCGTCGATATCGAACGGTACTATGCGTTTCGATTTTGCATTGAAGCGGGCGCGGTTAGGATTGCTGCCGAGATGCGAACCGAGGAGGACGTCGAGGCGATCCATGCCGCCTATAGCGCGCTCGACAGGACAGCGGACGGCGCGGGCTCGGGCGTCGAAGCAGATCTGGAATTGCATCTGGCGATAGCGCATGCATCACACAACCCTTTCTTCGTTTCCACGGTGGCGCATGCGCTGGCTCCGATCCGTCAATGCATGGAACGCGCGCGGAATCTCGGGCAAACCCAGCGTCATTCCGGCCAGGTTCAGGCGGAACATCAGGCAATCATCGATGGCGTTGTCAAGCGCTCGCCCGAACAAGCCTGCGCTGCGATGAGCAGGCATATCGAAAACTCGCGACGTCGAATCTTCGACGGGGGATAACGAACTTGAAGTTGGACAGACTCTCCGGGCTGAAGCGTCTGAATCCGTGCACGCACGTCATCTCAAGCCGCGATTCTGTTGAAGCAAGTGAACCTTCAGTGAATTCTTTGCCAAAAGGCCGTTACGAAACATACGTCGGCAAGCTTTACTCACACGTCAGAAATATAGCGGACAGATTGATGGCTAAAGAAGGAGCGTACGAGGTACGGATCGCGGCCAATTTGTGAAAGCTGCTCGTAAATTTTCGAGCCCAGCTTCTCGCCCTTTTGAAGTGGACGTCGCGCGACGCCGGTGCGCTTAACGTGACTCCACACCAGCTCATCTGGATTGAGGTCCGGTGCGTAACCGGGCAGGAAATGCAAAGTCAACTTGCCCTGCGTACTCGCGACATAGTCTTTAACCATCGCCTTCTTATGAGCTGGCAATCCGTCGACGATCAGATGAACCGCTCTTTTGCGATTGAACATCAACTTCTTGAGCAATTCCACGAACAACTCACCGGTAAGTCCCCCTTCATAGGTTGCAAACCAAAAAGCCCCCTTCGAATTAACAGCGGACGCGGCGCTCATGCTTTGTCGCTCGCCGGGCCGCTCGACCACGGGCGTTTCACCGCGCGGCGCCCACGTCCTGCCGTGCACCGAGTCAGCACGGAAGCCTGATTCGTCCCAGAAGAAAATGTCCGCTTTCTGCTCACGAGCCTGCTTGGCAATGCTCGGATAGGTGTCACGTTGCCAACGCTCGATGGCTTCCGGATCACGCTGGTAAGCTCTCTGCAGCGGCTTTTGCGGCGTAAGGTTCAGGCGGGCGAGCATCGCGCCAATAGATGCCAGACTCAGCCTGACGCCGAATTTCTGTCGCACCAGTTCACAAACCAGGTTGCGCGTCCATAAGCCAAAATCAAAATCATACTGCATTGGATTCTTGCCATTAATCCAGCGCAGGACCCGCTGCTCCTGCGTTGTAGTGAGCGTACGCGGGCGAACTGTGCCTTTGGTCGAGCGCAACGCCCGGACACCATGGCCCCGACCTCGCGCTTGCGACCTAATCTTGTACGCCCATGAGCGATGCATCCCAAACGACGCCGCGACATCATTTGGATGCTCGCCTTCAGCCATACGCCGAACTGCAAGGATGCGCGTCTCTTCAAGAGTATTGTGAGCCAGGCTCCGACCATCTCTTTTTATGGGCGATCCTCTTAAAAGGCCAGTTCAAAAAGACCGCTCAGTTTGGCTAAGGATGTTCCAGCAGACGAGTGAGCAGGCTAGTTTGATGA
>NZ_FCON02000273.1 GCF_001544535.1 Caballeronia choica
GTTCTCAGGCGTAGGAGGGGGCGGCGCCGCTTCGCAGCACAACTTCGACCGGGGCAGATCGAGCATGCAGGGTTCCGGCTTTAACCGGCCCGCCGGTGGTGCAGGCGGTGGCATGCGCGGCGGTGGACGCGGTGGCAGGCGTTGAGGAGAGACGACCATGAATTTCCAGTCACGCGTTTTCAGGAAGTGGATGACGCTCGTACTCGCGAACCTCGCCGCTGCCGTTGTCCTGTCGGTCGGCATGACGACTTCCGGTTATGCGCAAAAGACCTTCAGCACGCCGGAGGCGGCGATGAACGCCTTCGGCGACGCGGTCGTGAAAGACCGCGAAGACGTGTTGCGCACCATCTTCGGCAATAACTTTCGGGACCTGATTCCGCCTGTCGACGCGCCGGTGCGCGAGACGTTCATTGCGGAATGGGCCAAGTCCCATGCGGTCAAGGCGACCGACTCGAAACATGCGCAAATTGCCGTCGGCGACGAGGGCTGGACGTTCCCGATTCCGCTCGTCAAGACCGAGCAAGGATGGCACTTCGATACGCGCGCGGGCGCCGAGGATATGCGATTGCGGCGCATTGGGCGCAATGAACTGGCCGTCATCCAGACCATGCTCGCGATCTACGATGCGCAACGCGAATATGCGCAAACCAACCACGACGGCGAGGGAGTGCTTGCATACGCGTCGAGGATGGTGAGCTCGCCGGGCAAACACGATGGGTTGTACTGGCCTGCCGGACCGGACGATACCCAGAGTCCGCTCGGCGAAGCGTTCGTTGATATGAGTTCGCGCAACGCCCAGAATGCCGGCTATTACGGGTACCACTACAAGCTGCTCGAGTCACAGGGGCCACACGCACCCGGTGGTGCCTACGATTACGTCGTTCGAGGCAAGCTCTTCGGCGGATTTGCCGTCATCGCCTGGCCGGTGAAGTACGGAGACACCGGGATCAAGAGTTTCATGGTGAGCCATGCGGGGCAGGTCTATGAGCGAGACTTGGGACCGCAGAGCACGGCGAAGGCGGAGGCCACGAAGTCGTTTGACCCGGGGCCGGGCTGGAGCAAGGTGCCCGATCGGGACCGCCGGTAAGCGCCCTTCGTTGGAGCGAGCGCCAGAGATCGTCTGGGTCACCGTGAACTCGTTTGGTCGATGCGGGGAAGACTCATTTCTTCACAAGCGGAATGGGAAGTCTCCAGACGTCGTTGCCCACTGCGATCCGAGCATAGTCGTGGTCGGTCGCCTGAATCGAATCGGACGGCTGCCACTCGCTCAGGACCCCTTCTCCCGGATCTCTGCTCCTACCCGAGGAATCGCGTAGCGGAAATCGGCTCCGAGCGCTGGGGACTTGGATAAATTGAAGGTAGGTGACGTGATTCACGTCGCCTACAAGGGTGCGTTGCTCCTATCGGCTGAAAAATTGAATTCGAGGGGTATCCGCTCGCGCGTCGAGTCGGAGGTCACCGTGCCGGCGTCTGACAGCCCCACTTTTATTTGCGCGTTCACGGAGGACGGAGCGAACGTTTAGTCGATGACCGGATTCGTGCAAGGGCCTGTTACCGAAATCTTGTAGAGGACCGACGGCCGGATTTGCGGGGGCAGCCACGGGACAAAAAGGGTGATGGCAGATGCTTTGTCAGTTGCAACCGTGACTGTTCGCGCTCATGTAGCAAGTGGTCCCGTCGGGACCGTGAACCACGCCTTTGCCATTCATCGTCCTCGCCTCGCCGCCTCGATTGGTCTCGGTCGTTCGCGCACCATTCTGGTTCGTTTGGGATGTCCAGGCGGTACCGGAATTCCGGTTGCAGCCGAAGAACGAAACCGCTCGCGAGGTAGGGGGGCTCCGGCCGGCGCGGGTGGTTCGGGGGATGTTTGCTGCGCGGTTCCCTATGTTGGCGAATGAGGCAATCCGCCTCGTTCTCCAGCAGGAGCCCAATCATGACCTCCGCTCAGGCAAACGCCAGTCTACTGCGCCAGCGTGATTCTCGGCATCCGGATCAAAATGGGGTCGGCGACGACAAGTTGAAGGCGCTCGGCGTCACGCACGTCGAACTGCTGCCGGTGATGGCCTTCGACGAGCAGGACATTCCCGCATCCGCCGCGGCGCTTGGGCTGCGCAACTACTGGGGCTACAGCACGCATAGCTTCTATAGTCCGCATCCGCGCTATTGCGTCGAGCCGGCGAGTGCGCCGCAGGAGTTCCGCGCGTTCGTCGACGCACTGCATGCGGCGGGGATTCGCGTGCTGCTCGATGTCGTATTCAACCACACGTCGGAGGCCGGCACGAACGGTCCCGTGATCCACTTCAAGGTGATGGCGAACGACGTCTTCTATCAGGTCGACAGGAACGATGCACGCCACTATCGCGATTACACGGGTTGCGGCAACACGATCAACTGCAATTAACCGCCGGTGTCGGCGTTCGTCATGCGTTCCCTCGAATATTGGGTGACTGAGTTCGGCGTCGATGGCTTTCGCTTCGATCTCGCGAGCGTCTTGGCGCGCGGCGCGCATGGAGAGGTGCTAGCAGTACCACCGCTGCCTTAGGCGATCGAGGCGTCGCCGGTGCTCTCGCGCGTGCCGCTGATCGCTGAGGCTTGGGACGCGGGCGGCCTCTATCATGTGGGCGCGTTTCCGGGCACGGCGTGGGCCGAGTGGAACGGCCGCTACCGCGACGTGATCCGCAGCTTCGTGCGCGGCGATCCAGGCATCATCGGGCAGGTGTGCTCGTGCATCGCGGGAAGCGCGGACCTCTACCAGAACGACGGCAAGCTGCCCGCCAACAGCATCATTTTCGTGACGTGTCACGACGGCTTTACGTTGAGCGATCTCGTCAGCTATGACGCGAAGCACAACGAGGCGAACGGCGAGGCCAGCCGCGACGGCAGCAACGACAACTTGTCGTGGAATTGCGGCGCGGAAGGCGAGACGGACGACCCGGCGATCATTGGCCTGCGTCTTCGACAAGCCCGCAACTTCATGGCGATTCTGCTCATAAGCCAGGGCGTGCCGATGCTCCTCGCTGGCGATGAAATCCTGCGCAGCCAGCGAGGCAACAACAACGCGTTCTGTCAGGACAACGCGCTCTCGTGGATGGATTGGCATCTCTCGGTCGACGCGCTCGACATGCTGCGCTTCGTGCGCGAAATGATTGCGCTACGCAAGCGCCACGCGAGCCTGCGCCATCGGCGCTTTCTCACCGGGCGTCCCGCGAACGGCCAAAGTTATCCCGATGTGGCATGGCATGGCGAGCGGCTCGACGACCCCGCATGGCACGACCCAAGCGCGCGTTTCTTCGCGTTCACGATCGCGGGACGGGGGCCGGGCGAATCTATGTTGCACATCGTCTTCAACATGAATGTCGATACACGTGACGCCGAGCTTCCCGTCCTTGACGGTCGGGGGTGGCGGCGTATAGCCGATACGGCCGCCCAACCACCGCAAGACATTGTGCCGGATGTCGAAACGGCGCGAATGGAACGCCATGCGTGCTGGGTCGAAGCGCGCAGCGTCGTCATCCTCGAATCATGCTGAATGCGCAGGGTTGTGCTGGACTGTCCGCCACAAAGCGCCTTTAATGTTCGAGTACAGCTGCGTTGCGTTGTCCACTCAAAGGAGGCGGCATGGATGCAGTCAGAACCTTCCTCGAGAATCAGTCGTTGTTCGCGCTGTTTCTGACCATCGCGCTGGGTTACCCGATCGGCGAGGTAAATATCAAGGGCGTGGCCCTCGGCTCCGGCGCCGTGCTCTTCGTCGGGCTGGCGATCGGCGCATTCGCGCCCAAGTCTGCGCCGCCGGCGTTGCTCGGCACGCTCGGCCTGCTGTTCTTTCTGTATGGCATCGGCATACAGTACGGCGCGCAGTTCTTCAGGGGCTTGACGAGCCGCGAGGGCGTCAAGGCGAACGCGGCCGCTTGCATCGGCGTGATCATCGCGGGTCTCGTCTCGTGCGGCTTCATCCCGTTCGGCATCACGCTCGCCGATGCGCTCGGCATGTTCGCGGGCAGCGGGACCAGCACGGCGAGCCTGCAAGTGGCCATTGCATCGATGAAGAGCAACGATGCCGCCGTGGCCTACAGCGTCGCGTATCCGTGCCGGACCGATTCTGTTTCTCTATATGCTGAACATTGGGCTGAAAGTAAAGATCCAGAAGCCGCCGGCGAAGATACTTGAAACGGCGGAGATCGCGCTGAGAAACACGAGCCTCTCCGGCCTCAAGCTGTCGGAACTGGCGCGCCTCCTGCCTTCGGGCGTATCGATCGCCGCGGTGCGCCGCGCGCATCACAATCGGTTGGTCACGGCCGACTTCACCTTGCAAGCCGACGATGTGCTCCTCGCCACCGCCACCGAGCGCAGCCTGCTCGACGAGGCCACGGCCTTGTGCGGCGAGCTGCAGCCGGGGCGCATGGCGAGCCACCGCGAAGACCTCGATTATATGCGCGTGTTCGCGTCAAATCCGGCGGTAGTCGGCACGGCGCTCGGCCAGATTCGCTTTCCCGATGGCGTGAACTGCTCGATCGCGTATGTGCGCCGTGGCGACGCCGATATGCTTTCGTCGCCCGATCTCATTCTCGAAGCCGGTGACCGCGTCGGCCTGCTCGTCAACCGCGCGCATCAGGCGACCATGCGCGCCTTCTTCGGCGATTCGATCAAGGGCACGGCCGATCTCAGCTTCATCTGTCTTGGCATCGGCGCGGCGGCGGGCTTGCTGGTCGGCGCGATTCCGCTGCGCGTGCCGGGGCTCGGCGCCTTCAGCCTGGGGCTCGCCGCCTTGCTGCTGGTCGCGCTATGTCTCGGCAAGCTGCGCCGCAGCGGACCGTTCGTGTGGGTAATGCCCCTGTCGGCGAACCTCGTGTTGCGCAACCTCGGCCTCACGATCTTCCTCGCACAGGTGGGCATCTCATGCGGGCCAAAGTTCATCGCGACGGTGGGCACCGCTGGTCCGCTCCTGCTGCTCTATGGCGCGATAACGCTGCTGGTACTCGTGGGCGTCACGGCGGTGTGCTGCCTTTGGATCTTCAGGCTGCCCTTCGACACATCGGTGGGCGTGGTCTGCGGCGCGACCGGCAATCCCGCCATTCTCGCATTCGCCAATCGCATCGCGCCAACGGATCAGCCCGACATCATGTACGCGATGATTTTTCCATCGATGACCATTGTCAAAGTGCTTTTCGTGCAGATCGCGATATCGATTGCAGCCGGCTAGGCGCCGCCGCGCCGCGCCCGATAGAAGGTCGAATTCCGGAACGAATAGGAGCCCATCATGGAAGTGGCGGTATTCAGTTCGACGCCCTACGAGCGCCAGTATCTCGACGAAGCGAACAGGGCCGAGCATCACAAGCTCAGGTACATCGACGTGTCGCTCGATGTGGACACGGCCGGTCTCGCCGCGGGTTACGGCGCAGCCTGCATCTTTGTCAATGACAAGGCTAATGCCGACGTGCTCGAAGCCTTGCACAAGGGCGGCACGCGTCTGCTCGCGCTGCGCTGCACGGGCTTCAACAATGTCGACCTGTCAGTTGCGGAGAAGCTCGGCATGAAGGTCGTTCGCGTCGTCACGTATTCGCCGAACTCGGTGGCGGAACATGCGGTTGCATTGTTGCTCGCGATCAACCGCAAGGTGCACCGCGCCTATAACCGCACGCGCGACTCGAACTTTTCGCTCGATGGCCTGACCGGCTTCGATCTGTACGGCAAGACGGTCGCGGTGTAGCCGTCGTCGGGGTGACCATCGTGGTCAGCTACGGTATCGGGCGCCTTCTGGGTTTGCATCATCGGATGGCCTTGCTGGTCGCATGCGGCAACTCGATCTGCGGCAACTCGGCGATTGCCGCCGTGGCACC
>NZ_FCON02000274.1 GCF_001544535.1 Caballeronia choica
ACACACGCCTGCGCGCCGCCTGGCTGCGTTCGCAGGCGGCGTCGTTGGGCGCGTATTGCCGCGGCTTCATCGTGATCGAGCCGCGCATCGAAGCGCGTGCCACGACGCGCGAAGCGTGGCGCCTGACGACGCAAGGCAGCGGCGTGCGCACCGTGGTCGTATCGAGCATGCGCGTTGCGGGCGAGCTCGCGCCGGTGCTGCTCAAGCATGCCGCCAGCGACCCCGGCATCGACCCACTGCCGCTCACCACGCGCCGCCCGGCCGTGCATAGGGCCGCCCCTCTCTAGCACGCCATGTCGGGCTGCTCTATCCTTTGAAGCAACCTGCACACTGCTATCAGAGGGAGCGAATGCCGACTTATCGTGAGGAGTTTCGCCGTTCGATCGAAGCGCCCGAGGCGTTCTGGGCCGACCAGGCCAGCCGCATTCACTGGGAGACGCCGTTCGAGCAGGTGCTCGACAACAGCAGGCCACCGTTTGCGCGCTGGTTTGTCGGCGGCAGGACGAATCTCTGCTACAACGCGGTCGATCGTCATCTCGCTACGCGCGCCCAGCAGGACGCGCTGATCTACGTCTCGACCGAGACGGGCATCGAGCGCCGCTACACCTACGCGGAACTGCACGCCGAAGTGAACCGCATGGCCGCGGTGATGCGCTCGCTGAACGTGAAGAAGGGCGACCGCGTGCTGATCTATCTGCCGATGATTGCCGAAGCGCTCTTCGCGATGCTCGCCTGCGCGCGGCTCGGCGCGATCCATTCGGTCGTGTTCGGCGGGTTCGCTGCGCCGAACCTCGCCGCGCGCATCGACGACGCGAAGCCCGCGCTCATCATCACCGCCGATGCCGGCGCTCGCGCGGGCAAGGTGATCGACTACACGCCGCTCGTCGACGAAGCGCTTTCCCGCGCCGAGTACAAGGTGCCGCAAGTGCTGCTGATCGACCGGCAACTCGCACCCGAGCGCCTGCAGGCGAACTACCTGGTCGCCTACGAGCCGCTGCGCGAACAGTTCTTCGATGCCTATGTCCCGTGCGAATGGCTCGAATCGAACGAGCCGTCGTACGTGCTCTACACCTCCGGCACGACCGGGCGGCCGAAGGGCGTGCAGCGCGATGTCGGCGGCTATGCGGTGGCGCTCGCGGCATCGATGGAGCACATCTTCCAGGGCGCGCCCGGCGACACGATGTTCACCGCATCGGATATCGGCTGGGTGGTCGGCCACAGCTACATCATCTATGCGCCGCTGATCGCGGGGCTGACCACCGTCATGTACGAGGGCACGCCGGTGAGGCCGGACGGCGGCATCTGGTGGCGGCTCGTCGAGAAATACCGGATCAACCTGATGTTCACCGCGCCGACCGCGATTCGCGTGCTGAAAAAGCAGGACCCGCAACTGATGCAGCAAGCCGACCTGTCGAGCCTGCGCGCGCTGTTCCTGGCCGGCGAACCGCTCGACGAACCCACCGCGCAATGGATCCAGAGCGCGTTGAGAAAGCCCGTCATCGACAACTACTGGCAGACCGAGACCGGCTGGCCGATGATCGCGATTCCGCGCGGCATCGAGGAATTGCCGCCGAAGCTCGGTTCGCCCGGCGTGCCGTCGATGGGCTTCAATCTCACGCTGCGCAATGAACAGACGGGCGAGATTTGCGCGCCGGACGAGAAGGGTGTGATCGCGCTCGACTATCCGCTGCCGCCCGGCTGCATGCAGACCGTGTGGGGCGACGACCAGCGTTTCATCGATACCTACTGGAAGAGCGTGCCGAACCAGCAGGTCTATTCGACCTTCGACTGGGGCGTGCAGGACGAAGACGGCTATGTGTCGATACTCGGGCGCACCGACGACGTCATCAACGTGGCGGGGCACCGGCTCGGCACGCGCGAGATCGAGGAGGCGCTGTCGGGTCATCCGGCGGTCGCGGAAGTGGCGGTGGTGGGTGTCGCGGATGCGCTGAAGGGGCAGGCCGCGCTCGCGTTCGTCGTGTTGCGCGACGCGGATCGGCTGAACGCGCCGGGCGCGCGCGAAGGGCTCGCGGCTGAACTGGCGCATACCGTCGATACGCACCTGGGCGCGATCGCGCGTCCGGCGGCCGTGCATTTCGTCTCGATGCTGCCGAAGACGCGCTCGGGCAAGCTCTTGCGCCGCGCGATCGCCGCGCTCGCGGAAGGACGCGAGCCGGGCGAGTTGCCGACGATCGAGGATGCCGGCGCTTTGCAGCAGGTGAGGGCGGCGTTGAAGGCGGGGGATTGAAGCACCGCAAAAGCGAAAAAGCCGCTTCGATTTCGAAGCGGCTTTTTTGATCTGCAGCCCTCCGGGCGCTCAGACCTTCTTCAACTTGCCCGCCGACGTCCTCGGCAAAAACACCGCCAGCATCCCGATCAGCGGCAGGAACGAGCAAAGCTTGTATACATAGTCGATGCTCGTCGCGTCGGCGAGATGGCCGAGCACCGCCGCGCCGATACCGCCCATCCCGAACGCGAAACCGAAGAAGAGCCCCGCGACCATCCCGACCTTGCCGGGAATCAGTTCCTGCGCATAGACGAGAATCGCGGAGAACGCCGACGCCAGCACGAGCCCGATCACAACCGACAGCACGCCCGTCCAGAAGAGATTCGCATAGGGCAACAGCAGCGTGAACGGCGCGACACCGAGAATCGACACCCAGATCACGACCTTGCGCCCAATCCGGTCGCCGACCGGTCCGCCGATGATCGTGCCCGCCGCAACCGCCGCGAGGAACACGAACAGGTGCACCTGCGCCGTCTGCACCGACAGGCCGAACTTGCTGATCAGATAGAACGTGAAGTAGCTCATGATGCTCGCCATGTAGAAGTACTTGGAGAACACGAGCAGCATCAGCACGGTCATCGCGGCGATCACCTTGTTGCGCGGCAGCGTCGCGTGAGCCACTTGCGCGCGCCCCTTCTTCACTGCGGGATGGCGCTTGTACCAGCGGCCGATGTTCGCGAGCACGACGATCGCGACGAGCGCCGCCGCCGAGAACCACGCAATGCTCTTCTGTCCATGCGGAATCACGATCAGCGCGGCGAGCAGCGGCCCGAGCGACGAGCCGGCGTTGCCGCCCACCTGGAACAGCGACTGCGCGAGCCCGTGCTTCCCGCCGGACGCCATCCGCGCCACCCGCGACGACTCCGGATGAAACACCGACGACCCGCAGCCGACGAGCGCCGCCGCGACGAGCAGGGTCGGAAAGTTGCCCGCGACCGACATCAACAGCAGCCCCGACAGCGTGAAGCCCATGCCGATGGGCAGCGAATACGGTTTCGGATGCTTGTCGGTATAGAGGCCGACGAGCGGTTGCAGCAGCGATGCCGTGATCTGATAGGTCAGCGTGATCAGCCCGATCTGGCCGAACGAGAGCGCGAATTCGCTCTTGAACATCGGATAGATCGCGAGGATCAGCGACTGGATCATGTCGTTCAGCAGGTGCGAGAAGCTGATCGCGCCCAGTACCGAATAAACCGTGCGTTGCGCGGTCGCGGTCGCGACCGGTGCCGGAGCGGTCGCGCCACCCGGAGAGGCCGCGCTCAGCGCGCCTTTGTCGATGCTCGTTTGCATGGTGAAAAGTCTGCTCGGAAGGAAGTTGTCTCGTCGATGTTCTAAGCCGCTTGTTTCGCCCGATTCATGCGCGGACTGAATTTTTCGTAGTGTAGTTTGTCCTCTACGCGTTGTCCTGCCAACCTTTGTCGCGAAACGGACATCCCCGCTTTTCGTCGGACGTTTGCGCATGCGTGCGTTTTTGGCCGGGTATAACCTCGCCCAGTGACCGCGCGCGAAAAAAATGACTCAAGAATCTCGACGAAGCTGCCGTAGACCAGTGACAAAGGCGTGCGCCGGAGGCGACTGTGCCTGGAACCAGAATAATTCGGGGATTGAATCGATGAAACCGTTTTCGCTACGCGGCCAGACCGGCGCGGGCTTCGTCTCGCAAGCACCAGACGCACGACTTTCACGCCGCGCAGCCGGCAGGAGCGGACTTACCGTGAAGGCGTCACTGCGACTCGCCTTCGCGCTCGTGCTGGCGGGCACGCTCGCGATCGGCGTGATTGCGCTCACGCAGATCAGCCGCCTGAATGGAGCCACGGAATCGATCTACACGCAGGGTTACGTCGCGAGCCGCGCCGCCGAGGAAATGCGCGGCTTCGTGCTGCGCGCGAGCCGTTCGCAGAAGATGCTGCTCACCGCCACCACGGCGAAGGAACGCGACGAACTCGGTGCGCAGATCGACGAGGCGCTCGCCGGGATCGGCAGGGAGCAGGCGCAGTTGCAGCAGTACGTCGACAACTCGGATCACGACGCGCTCGCGCAGCAGAAGCGCCTCGCCACGGCGGTCGCGACCTGGAGCGGGAATCTGCGCACCTTCGTCAAGCTCGTGAAGGAGCAGCCGCTCGATCTGTCGCAGATGAACTGGCAGGTCGGCATCCAGGACGTCTCGTTGCTGGTGGAAACGGGCAAGCTCGAAAAGATCGTCGACGATCTCGTCGCGCGTCGCGGCGCCGCGGCCCGGTCGACGATCGAAACCGCCGCGTTCATCTTTCACTCGTCGTTCGTCGCGGTGCTCGTGCTGACGGTTGCGTTGATCGTGCTCGCGATCGGCGTGAGCGAATGGGTCGTGCGGCGCCTTGCCGCCCAGCTTGGCGGTGAGCCGGTCTATGCGAAGGAGATCGCGAGCCGCATCGCGGCGGGCGACCTGTCGAACCGCATCGAGATTGCGCAGCGCGACAGCGCGAGCATGCTGCGGGCGCTTTGGGAGATGCAGTCGGGGTTGTCGTCGACGGTCGGCGAGATCGCGGCGAGCGCGGAAGCGATTGCATCGGCATCGAGCCAGATTTCGACGGGCAACGTCGACCTGTCGCATCGCACGGAGCAGCAGGCGGTCGCGCTCGAGAAGACGGCGACCAGCATGGAGCAACTCACGTCCACCGTGCGCCAGAACGCCGACAACGCGCAGCAGGCGAGCATGCTGGCGCACAACGCGTCGGAGATCGCGGAGAAGGGCGGCGTCGTGGTGGGTCGCGTCGTCGCGACGATGGAGCAGATCAACGCGAGCGCGAAGAGCATCGGCGACATCATCGGCGTGATCGAGGGCATTGCGTTCCAGACCAATATTCTCGCGCTCAACGCGGCCGTCGAGGCGGCGCGGGCGGGGGAGGAAGGGCGCGGCTTCGCGGTCGTCGCGGGCGAGGTGCGCAGTCTTGCGCAGCGCTCGTCGGCGGCGGCGAAGGAGATCAAGGGCTTGATTCACGCGTCGGTGTCGCGGGTGACGGATGGCTCGACTTACGCGCAGGAAGCGGGCGCCACGATGGATGAGGTCGTGAGGGCGGTCAAGCGCGTGACCGATATCATGGGGGAGATTTCGGCGGCATCGGCGGAACAGAAGAGCGGGATCGAGGAGATCAGTCACGCTGTGACGCAGATGGACGCAGGCACCCAGCAGAACGCTGCCCTCGTGGAGGAGGCCGCCGCGGCGGCGCAATCGCTTGACGATCAGGCGCGGGCGCTCAAGGGGCTGGTTGGGAAGTTTGTATTAGGGTGAGTGCTGGCGCTTGGGTTTGGTGTTGGTGTGTTTACGCCGTTTGATGTTTTTACGCTTCTATGGAACTTGGTTTGTTTTTGGTTTATTTGCTCTGCCCCTGTCCGGGGCGGGACTCACTTTCTTTGCTGCTGCAAAGAAAGTAAGCAAAGAAAGCAGCTTTCCACCGCCAATCCTTGCCATGCGCCTCCAGACCGCTCCTTCGGAGTGGTCCAACCGGGGGAGTGTCGTTAGCGAGGTTTCCCCGTTGTTGGCATGTAGAAAAGGCGCGCACGTCGCACCGCT
>NZ_FCON02000275.1 GCF_001544535.1 Caballeronia choica
TCGCGCTTGACCTTTAATACAGTTGCTTTCTTTGCAGCAGCAAAGAAAGTGAGTCCCGCCCCGGACAGGGGCAGAGCAAATAAACCAAAAACAAAGCAAGTTCCATAGAAGCCAGAGTGCATCAAACGGTGTAAATCCACCAACCCCACCCAAACCCACCCCCTACGTCTGAAACGTCTTGGCCGTCTCCTCCGCCGCAAGGCGCAAATCCGGCACGAACGCCAGCAGGTCATCGAGCGAAAGCCGCCCCACCGGCGCCTGCACCGCGATCGCCGCGCACGCGCGATTCCTGTCGAGCATCACCGGCACCGCAATCGCAATCAGTCCCTGCAAATGCTCCTGATCGTTGATCGCAAGCAATCGCCGCCGCGTCGCGGCAAGCTCCCGCCGCAATGCCTCGCGATCGGTAATCGTCCGCTCCGAATACGCGCGCAGCGGCAACGTCTCGATCAGGCGCTCGCGCCGTTCCTTCGGCATGAAGCTCAGCAAAAGCTTGCCGCTCGCCGAGCAATGCAGCGGCACATGCGACCCCGCCTGCAAATGCATGCGCAACGGCCACTCGGTCTCCACGCGATCCACATACACGACGTCGTTGCCAGCGAGCATCGTCAGGTTGCAAGTCTCGCCAACCTTCGCGACAAGTTGCTCAAGCAGAGCATGACGCGCCGCAGCAGGCCCCGCATGCATCAGCACATTGACCGCCAGCGCTCGCACGCGCGGCGAGCATTCGTACAGCCGATCACCCGCCCCACGCGTGACGAGCCATGCGTCCATCAACTGCACGAGGATCCGATGCACGGTCTGCTTCGGCAGGCCGAGCGCGCCGACAAGCTCGGTCATCGAAAGCGGATGACCCGCCTCCGCCAGCGTTTCGAGCACGCGAAATGCGCGCACCGCGGCGGCGTTGGATTGATTCGAAGCCGACATTCCGTCTCCTGAACATCGTGGGTCGCCTGAGCCGGCGACTCCCCTTTCAACTGCCCTTCGCATCGACTTTATCGTTTTTCGGGACCGGAGCAAGTCCCGAAATTTGCGGTTTCCGTTGCTGTGTTTCGTGCGAGCGAAGGATAGTCAACAAAACGGGACCGCGCGGTTCGCGACGCTCGCTAGATTGAAGTCATCTTCAATTCAACGCGCCGGAGCCAACCGTATGAACGTAAGAGCCACTACCGAAGCAGTCTCGACGAGCGACGTGGAAAGCGTCGTCGGCGATCTCGTGAGGCGTGCGCGCGCTGCGCAACGCACCTTCGAATTCGCCGGGCAGGACGCGCTCGACGCCGCCGCCCACGCGGCCGCGTGGGCCATCATGGAGCCTGCGCGCAATCGCCGTCTCGCGGAACTCGCGGTCGCGGACACGGGCCTCGGCAACGCCGACGACAAGTTCCGCAAGAACTATCGCAAGACGCTCGGGTTGCTGCGCGACCTGCACGGGCAGAAGACCTGCGGCGTGATCGCGCGCGACAGCGCGAGCGGCATCGTCGAGATTGCGCGGGCGGTCGGCGTGGTCGCGGCGATCACGCCGTCGACCAATCCGGCGGCCACGCCCGCCAACAAGATCATCAACGCGCTCAAGTGCGGCAACGCGGTAATCGTGGCGCCTTCGCCGAAGGGCTACACGTCGTGTGCGCTCTTGGTCGGCTTCATCCATGAGCAACTCGCGAAGGCGGGACTGCCGGCCGATCTCGTGCAGGTACTGCCGCCGCCGATCAGCAAGGCCGCGACGGCCGCACTCCTCGGCCAGTGCGACCTCGTCGTCGCGACCGGTTCGCAGGCCAACGTGCGCATGGCGTATGCGAGCGGCACGCCGGCCTTCGGCGTGGGCGCCGGCAACGTGGCTTCGATCGTGACGGCGTCGGCGAATCTCGATGACGCCGCGCGCAAGATCAAGCTCTCCAAGACCTTCGACAACGCGACGAGTTGTTCGTCGGAAAACAGCGTCGTCATCGACGATGCGGTCTTCGAGCCGATGCTTGCCGCGCTCGCCGCGCACGGTGGCGTGCTGCTCGACGACGCTGAAAAAGCGCGCCTGCAGGCGGCGATGTGGCACGGCGGCAAGCTCGCCGCCGAGTGCACCGCGAAGTCCGCGGCGCAGATCGCGCGTCTTGCGGGACTCGAGGAAATCGCCGTGCGCAACCCGGCGTTCCTGATGGTCGAGGAAACCGGCTTCGGCGCCGACCATCCGTTCTCCGGCGAGAAACTGGCGCCGGTGCTCACGGTCTATCGCGCACACGGCTTCGACGATGCCGCCGACATCGTGCGCCGCCTCTACGCGTACATGGGCGCGGGGCATTCGGTCGGCCTGCACACGGGCGACCCCGAAGAAGCCGTTCGCCTCGGCTCGACGCTGCCGGTTGCGCGCGTGATCGCGAACCAGGCGCATTGCCTGGCGACCGGCGGCAACTTCGACAACGGTCTGCCGTTCTCGCTTTCGATGGGTTGCGGAACCTGGGGACGCAATAACTTCTCGGCCAACCTCGGCTTTCGCCAGTACCTGAACACGACGCGCGTCGCTTATCCGATCGAGGAGCACGTCCCCGAACTCGACGACCTGCTCGGCGACTTCTTCGCGAGGTATGGCCGATGAAAACGCCCGTCACGATCCGCGCGTTGATCGACGAACGCGCACGGCAGTTTCCCGACAAGCCGTTCCTGCTCGCTCCAGTCGAAGACGATGCCGCCAGCGACAAGCGCCCGCGCGCGCTCACGTTTGGCGAACTGCGCGACGAATGCGTCGCGCTCGCGGCGGGTTTCAGCGATGCGGGGCTGCGTCCCGGCGACGTCATTTCGGTCTACATGGGCAACGGTCTCCAGACCGCGTCCCTGCTGCTCGCGGCGATGTACGGCGGCTACGTCGCGAATCCGCTGAACCTGCTGTGCCAGCCGTCGCAGGTGCGCTACATCGTCGAGCACTCGGACACGCGCGCGATCTTCGTGTCGCGCGATTCACGCGATGCGATCGAGACGGCCATCGCTGAGCTTCGGGCGCAGGGGTTCGAGCGCGAGATCCTGCTGGTCGAGACGCAGCCCGATGCGGTCGAGGTGCCGGTCTTCTCACAAGCCGAACTCGCGTTCGCCGAGACACCGCGTGTGGCGCATTTCGCATCGGCGCCGCAGGAAGACGCGGCGCGCGCGGATCACCCCGCCGCCGATGTCGCGTTGCTGATGTACACGTCGGGCACGACCGGCGCCCCGAAGGGCGTGCTGCTCACGCATCGCAACCTGCTCGCGAACGCGCGCAACATCACGGCCGAGCATCGGCTTGGCGCCGGCGACCGGGTGCTCGCCTCGCTGCCGCTCTATCACATCAACGGGCTCGTGGTGACGCTGCTCGCGCCGCTCTTTCACGGCGGCTCGGTCGTCATGGCCGAGCGCTTCTCGGCGCGCACGTTCTGGCGCGATGTCGCGCGTCATGCGTGCACCTGGATCAACGTCGTGCCGACGATCGTCGCGTATCTGCTGAACCAGGAGGACCCGCACGCCTTCGATCTTTCGGCGCTCAAGTTCTGCCGCAGCGCGTCGGCGGCGTTGCCCTCCGAGCATCACCGCGCGTTCGAGGCGCGCTTTCACATCGGCGTGATCGAGACGATGGGCATGACGGAGACAGCCGCGCCCGCCTTCAGCAATCCCTACGACGCGGCGCTGCGCCGCGTCGGCAGCATCGGCTTGCCGTCGGGCGGCGAGGCGCGCGTGATCGACGGGGAAGGCCGCGATTGCGCGCCGCACGAATGCGGCGAGATCGTGCTGCGCGGCGAGCAGGTGATGAGCGGCTACTACAAGCGTCCCGAGGAGACGAGCGCGGCCTTCACCGCCGACGGGTGGCTCCGCACCGGCGACCTCGGCTTTCGCGACGACGGCGGCTACTTCTACATCAACGGCCGTGCCAAGGAACTGATCATCAAGGGCGGCGAGAACATCGCGCCGCGCGAGATCGACGAAGCGCTGCTCAGGCACCCCGGCGTGCTGGAAGCGGCGGCGGTCGGCGTGCCGGACGCGGCCTATGGACAGGAGATCGTCGCGTTCGTCGTCGCGCGCGTGGCGGACGGCCCCGGCGCGCTCGACGCCGCCGGCCTGCGCGCTCACTGCCTGCGCGAACTCGGCCGCTACAAGACACCGAAGGAGTTCCGCCTGGTGACGGAACTGCCGCGCGGACCGTCGGGCAAGGTCCAGCGGTTGAAGCTGCTGCAGACCTAGCGGCACCCGGCCGGACCAGAGCATAGAAACGAACGTAAGCGATCGAAGCGAACGTCGTACACAATTAAACTGGAGACAGCATGGAAAAGCGCACCCGGCGCGTGAAGACGCGCCATATCATCCTCGCGGTCATGTGCCTGATGTATTTCATCTCGTACATCGACCGGGTGAACATCGCCGTGGCCGGGCCGCTGATCCGGCACGAGATGGGGCTGACATCGGGCCAGCTGGGGCTCGTGTTCTCGGCGTTCGCGTATCCGTATGCGGTGATGCAGATCGTCGGCGGCTGGCTCGCCGACAAGTACGGGCCGAAGCGCGTGCTGACCATCCTGTCGCTGATCTGGGGTGTCGCGACGCTTGCGACCGGCTTCGCCGGCAGCGTCGCGATGCTGGTCGGCCTGCGCTTTCTGCTCGGCATCGGCGAGGGCGGCGCATTTCCGACTGCGACGCGCGCCTTCACCTACTGGATGCCGGTGGCCGAGCGCGGCTTCGCGCAGGGCATCACGCACAGCTTCGCGCGCCTCGGCGGCGCGGTGACGCCGCCGCTCGTGCTTGCGGTCGTCGCGTTCGGCGGCTGGCGCGATGCGTTCCTGCTGCTCGGCGTCGCGAGCCTCGCGTGGACCGTGCTCTACATGTGCTTCTTCACGAATTCGCCGGAGCAGCATCGCCGCATCACGCCGGAAGAGACGGCGGAGATCGGCTATCGCGCCGGCGATTGCGATCGCGCGAAGCATGCGGCCACGCCGTGGCGCAAGCTGATTCGGCGGATGTGGCTCGTGACCGTGGTCGACTTTTGCTATGGCTGGCTGCTGTGGGTCTATCTCACGTGGCTGCCTTCGTATCTGCGGGAGTCGCGCGGGTTCGATCTCAAGCAGTTGGCGCTTTTCACCGCCCTGCCGCTGCTTGCGGGCGTGGTCGGCGATACGCTTGGCGGCGTGGTTTCGGACAAGCTTTTCAAGATGACGGGGCGTCTGCGGTTCGCGCGCTGTTCGGTGCTGGTCTTCGGCATGGGCGGTTCGCTCGCGTTCCTGCTGCCGATGCTTTCCGCCAACGATCCGGTGACGGCGGTCATGTTCCTGTCGGCGTCGTTCTTCTTTCTCGAAATCACGAATCCGGTGCTCTGGACGCTTCCGCTCGATATCGCCGGCAAGTATGCGGGCACGGCGGGCGGCATGATGAACACGGGTTTCGGCGTGGCGGGCATGATTTCGCCGGTGGCGTTCGGCTTCCTGATCGAATCGACCGGCAGCTACAACGTGCCGTTCACCATTTCGGCCTGCCTGCTCGGCGTGGGGATCGTGGCGGCGCTTTTCATCGATACGTCGAAGACCGTCGAGGCTGACGAGGTGCGCGAGCACGATGAGGAGGAAATGCGGTTGAGCGGTGTGCCGGCGTTCCTGCATGCCGCGCATGGCGTGCGGATCGAGCGGCATCATTTGCGCCGCCCGCTGCGCTGGCGCAAGTGAGGTGGGCGCTGGCGCTTGGGTTTGGGGTGGGGTTTGTTTACACCGTTTGATGCACTCAGGCTTCTATGGAACTTGTTTTGGCTTTGGTTTATTTGCTCTGCCCCTGTCCGGGGCGGGACTCACTTTCTTTGCTGCTGCAAAGAAAGTAAGCAAAGAAAGCA
>NZ_FCON02000276.1 GCF_001544535.1 Caballeronia choica
AGCGGCAAGGGGTGTTCTTCGAGGGCCGTCTTCGGGCGGTGGACAACCCGCATTGCCGCTACCGTTATTTACTTTCGATTTCGATATTTGCAGGCTCGCCAGATCGTCGGCGGGCTTTTTGCATTTTTGCGCGCCCGCATTCTCTGCTGGTGCGATGACCCGGCCCCACTCCCGCCGTTTTCGACAATAATGCCTTGACCCGAAGCGAACGGTGTCGCGTTCGCGGGCCGTCGTCGTTGTCATTGTCATCGAACCGACTCGGGACCTCACACGTGCCGTTCAAGCTGCCGACCACCGCCACCGCGCCGTTCTGCCCATCGGAAGTCAAAGGCTCCGTCGACATTCCCGCCGGCGCGCCGTTCTGGAAAAAAATCGCGCAATTCGCCGGACCGGGCCTGCTCGTATCGATCGGCTATATGGACCCCGGCAACTGGGCCACCGACATCGAAGCCGGCTCGCGCTACGGTTACAGCCTGCTGTTCGTGGTCGTGCTGTCGAGCCTCGCCGCGATGGCGCTGCAATGCCTCGCCATGCGCCTTGGGATCGTGACGGGACGCGACCTCGCGCAACTGTCGAGCGAACGCTATTCGAAGCCGGTCGCGCGCGTGCAGTGGATATTGGCGGAAATATCGATCATCGCGTGCGATCTCGCCGAAGTGCTCGGCGGCGCGCTCGCATTCCACTTGCTGTTCGGCTGCTCGCTGATGTGGGGCGTGATCTTCACCGCCTTCGACACGCTGATCGTGCTCGGCCTGAAGGGCAAGAACTTCCGCGATCTCGAAGCGATCATGCTCGGCCTGATCGCGACGATCGGGCTCGGCTATGTCGTCGAACTGGTGCTGGCGAAGCCGCACTGGCCGTCGGTCGTGGCCGGGCTCGTGCCGTCGTGGCAGGCGCTCTCCGGGCGCGAGCCGCTCTATCTCGCGATCGGCATTCTCGGCGCGACCGTGATGCCGCACAACTTGTATCTGCATTCGTCGATCGTGCAGACGCGCGTCGTGGCGCGCACGCCGGCGAGCCTTCTGTCGGCGATCCGGCTCTCGCGCGTCGATACGATCGCTGCGCTCTTTCTCGCGCTATTGATCAACGCGGCGATCCTGATCCTGGCGGCGTCGGCGTTTCATGCGACGGGGCATACGCAGGTCACCGAAATCGAGGACGCGTACCGGCTCCTTGCGCCGATCGTCGGCAGCGGGCTCGCCGCGATCCTGTTCGCGGTGACGCTGCTCGCCTCGGGCCAGAGTTCGACGTTCACCGGCACGATCGCGGGCCAGGTCATCATGGAAGGCTTCCTGAAACTGAAGATTCCGTGCTACCAGCGGCGCTTCGTGACGCGCGCGCTCGCGCTGATTCCGGCGCTGATCGGCGTGGGCGTGATGGGAAACGGCGCGGTCGGCAAGCTGCTCGTCGCGAGCCAGGTGGTGTTGAGCCTGCAATTGCCGTTCGCGCTTTATCCGCTGATCCGCATGACGAGCGACCGCGCGCTGATGGGCGAATTCGCGAATCGAGCGCTGACGAAGGGCCTCGTGTGGATGCTGTTCGGCGTGATCAGCGCGGCGAATCTGTGGCTCGTATTGCAGACGGTGGGCTTGCTCGCGGCTTGAAGCGTCAACTGTACAGGTTAGCCTCGGGCAACACGCCGGAAAGCGCAAAGCGCCCGATATCGCGCAACTTGTAATCGAGCGGATCGTGCAGCGTATGGACGCGCGCATTGCGCCAGAACCGGTCGAGCGCGAGTGGCCCGTGCGTCGCCCGCGCGCCGCAGGCATCGAAGAGCGACTGGCTCACATCGAGCGCCGCCCGATGCGCCAGCACCTTCGCCTCCGCGACGGCCAGCGCCACTTCCGCGCGCTCCCCGGCTTCGAGTGAATCGCCGCGCTCCCACGCGGCATCGAGCGCCTGAGCTGCGCGCGTCGCGAGCGCTTCGGCGCTCACCGCCTTCAGCCGCATCTCGGCGAAGCGATGCAGTTGATAAGGATCGTCGGCGGCGCGCGTCACGTTCGAATGAATCCACGGCCGCCCGTTCTTCGCGACGTAGTCCCGCGCCTCCTGAAGCGCGCCCTCCGCGATCCCGACAAAGAGATTGGTCAGCACCAGTTGCGACACGAGCGTGCGCAGCGTCGCGCGCGGCGTCGGCGGGACTTCCGACCGATGCAGCACTTCATCGTCACGCAGTTCGACATCGTCGAACGAGACGCTGCCGCTGTCGGTCTGGCGCTGGCCGACCGGGTCCCAGTCATCGTGGACCGTGATGCCGGCGCGCGTCGTCGGCACCACGGCGAAAATCGGCTTGCCCGTCGCCGGATCGTGGGCGGAGAGCGTCATCATCTGCGAGCCGCGCGTACCGGAGCAAAAGCCTTTCTGCCCGCTGAGACGATAGCCGCCGTCGCCCGTCGCATGCGCGATCAGCCGCGTATCGAGCGGATTCACGGCGTTGCCCCACCACCAGCGATGCGCAACGGTTCCGCGCAGGTAGCGCTCGCGCTGCGCTTCGTTGCCCCACACCGTCACGCTGACGACCTGCAGGCAGGTGAACCCGAGCAGATGCGCCAGCGCACTGTCGACGCGGGCAAGCGCACGAATCGTCTCGTACACGTCGACCCAGCGCGCGCCCTCGCCGCCAAACTCGCGCGGCACCGCGATCGTGAGCAGCCCGGCATCGGCGATCAGTTGCTTCTCGCGGGCCGCGTGGCCGCCTTCGCGATCGCGCGCTTCGGCCGTCTCGCGCAGCGCGGCGACAAGTTCGGTCAGTTCGAGTCTGGTGGGTCCGTGAGGAGCGTTCATGCGTTCTCCGAGATCGATGCGATACATCGCGATTATCCCGTACGTTGAGTGATGCGGCGCACCAGTCGATCGCCGCCCCATTGCACGACGCTCACAATCGCGATCAGCAGCACGATCACCGTGACCATGACCGTCGTGTCGAAGCGCTGATAGCCGTAGCGTATCGCGAGATCGCCGAGGCCGCCCGCGCCGACCGCGCCCGCCATCGCCGACGAGCCGATCATCGCGACGACCGTGATCGTGAAGCCGCCGAGAATGCCCGGCAACGCTTCTGGCAGCAGGACATGCCGGATGATGTGCCGGCGCTCGGCGCCCATCGCCTGCGCCGCTTCGATCAGCCCGCGATCGACCTCGCGCAGGCTCACTTCCGCGATGCGCGCGAAGAACGGGATCGCGGCGATCGACAGCGGCACGATCGCGGCCCACACGCCGATCGTCGTACCGACGATCAGCCGCGTCAGCGGCAACAGCGCAACGAGCAGGATGATGAACGGCGTCGAGCGAAACGCGTTGACCAGCGAGCCGAGCGTCGAGTTGACGGCGGGCCGCTCGAAGATGCCGCCGCGCGTCGTCGTGACGAGCACGAGCGCAAGCGGAATCCCGGCGACGAGCGCGACCAGCGCCGAGACGCTGACCATCACGATCGTATCGCGAATCGCCGCGATGAATTCGGGCAGCCAGATTTCAAACATAGCCGAGCACCTCCACTTTGTCCGCGTGACGACGCGCACCTGCGACGAGCGCATCGACATGTGCGCGCAGTCCCGCCTGATCGGCGCCACTCGCGCGCAATTGCGCCGACACGACGAGCCGCCCTTGCGCGTGCCCCTGAATCCGGTCGATGCCGCCATGCACGAAATGCACGCGGCCGCCGAGCGCGCCGAGCGCCACCGCGAGCGCGCCGAGATCGGGCTCGTGGCGCGACTCGCCGGTGTAGCGCACGTCGAGCAGCACGTCCGCGTGATCGCGCGGCACGGAATCCAGGCGCGCGGCGAGATCGGCGGGCAGGTCGTGCACGAGCGTGCGCAACAGCGCTTGCGTCGCGGCATGACGCGGATCGCCGAACACGCGCCAGACGGCTCCGGTTTCCACGACTTCGCCCGCCTCGATCACCGCCACCGAATCGCAGACCTCGCGAATCACGGCCATTTCGTGCGTGATGAGCACGATCGTCAGCCCGAGCCGCCGGTTGATGTCGCGCAGGAGCGCGAGGATTTGCTGCGTCGTCTCGGGGTCGAGCGCGGACGTCGCTTCGTCGCAGAGCAGCAGGTCGGGATCGTGGACCAGCGCCCGCGCGATGCCCACGCGCTGCTTCTGCCCGCCCGAAAGACTGCGCGGATACGCATCGCGTTTCGCCGACAAGCCGACGAGTTCGAGCAACGCATCGACCTTCGCCTCGATCTCGCGCTTCGGGCGTCCTGCGATCTTCAGCGGCAACGCGATGTTCTCGCGCACCGTCTTCGCGGACAGCAGATTGAAGTGCTGGAACACCATGCCGATGCGCCGCCGCAACGCAACGAGGCCACGTTCGTCGAGTGCGCCAACCGAGATGCCGTTCACGCGCACTTCGCCGCTCGACGGCTTTTCCAGCCCGTTCACGAGGCGCAGCAGCGTGGACTTGCCCGCGCCGCTGCGTCCGATGATGCCGAACACTTCGCCGCGCGTCACGGAAAGATCGACGTTCGACAATGCCGCCGTCGCGCCGCCAAACACCTTGCCGACGCCCGAGAACACGACGCTCTCTGCGTCGCTGCTTGCGTCAGCGCGGCTCGCCTCGTCCGCGCGTGGTTCTTCGATGATCACGTCCGCCATCACTCCATCCTCCGCTCGAAGCGTTACCACGCGACCGCGTAGAGCGTGCCGAACGCCTTGTCGAGCGCGGCGCGCACGGCGGGCGAATGCTGGTAGATCGCGATGAACTTGCGGATGCGCGGATCGTTCACGCTTTCCGGCCGCACGACCCACTGGATCGCGAAGAGTTTGTTTTCGACGCCGTCGAACAGCAGCGCGCTGTTCGGATCGGCGGTGCCCGCCAGCTTGATGAAGCTCGGATAGCCTTGCGCGAGATCGACGTCGTCGAGCGACCGCGCGAGTTGCGACGCTTCGAGCTGCACGATCTTCAGGTGCTTCGGGTTGTCGACGATGTCGAGCGTCGTCGCGCGATAGTCCGCGCCGGGCTTCAGTTTGATCAGGCCCGCGCGCTGTAGCAGCAACAGGCCGCGCCCGCCATTTACCGGATCGTTCGCGATCGCCACGGTCGCGCCGTCTTTCAACTGGTCGAAGCGCGTGACTTTCTTCGAATAGAGGCCGATCTTCATGATGGTCCCCGGCGCGATCGCCACGAAGTCGTAGCCGCCCTGCTTCTTCGCGTTCTCCAGAAACGGTACGTGCTGGAAGTAGTTGACGTCGATGTCCTTGTTCGCGAGCGCCGCGTTCGGCGTGTTCCAGTCGGTGAATTCGATCAGCTTCACGTCGAGGCCCTGCTCTTTCGCTTCGCGCACGGCGACTTTCAATGCATCGATTTGCGGGCTTGTCGCGGTGCCGATCTTGAGCGTCGGGCTATCGGCGAACGTGGGTCCTGCGAAGGACAGCGTCGCGGCGGCCACGATGAATAGAGCGGCGGCGCGCACGCGGCGGGACATACCGCGCAGCGGGAAATGGGCAAATATCATGTTCGACTCGATTAAAGGGGGTTTGGAATTACACCGTTGGGAGTTTGGAATTACACCGTTGGGAGCTTGGAATTACACCGTTTGATGCGCATGGGCTTCTATGGAACTTGCTTTGCTTTTGGTTTATTTGCTCTGCCCCTGTCCGGGGCGGGACTCACTTTCTTTGCTGCTGCAAAGAAAGTAAGCAAAGAAAGCA
>NZ_FCON02000277.1 GCF_001544535.1 Caballeronia choica
TCGCGCTCCTTGAGGCCAGCATCGATACCGGCCAAGGCACGCTCGCGCCATTCTTCGAGCCGGTATATCGGTACCGAAACTTCGCGCGAAATGGCGTCCACCGGCTCGCCGCGCAACAAGCGCAAGACGACTTCTTTCTTCCGGTTCACCGACCACCGTTTCACTTCGGCGGCCGCGCCGGGGGCGCTTCCAGTCGCGCTACGCGCTCCTTCCACCGCCCCCGGCACAACCTCGGCGATCTTCGACTTCTTCAGCAAGTTCAACTCCGTTTCCAGAAACACGTTTTACCCCAAAATCGTGTCCAGAAAAATCGGAGGCGGTTCACGAAAAGCATAATCGGGTGTACCGGGGTGGAAAACTGAAGGCGAGGCCCGCGCACCCTGATGCTCATAAAAAAGCCAGACGGCCAAGTTCAGTCGGCCCAGCCCGCCGCGCGACAGCCACAGACGGCCGCAAGCGACGCACTAGGAGACCGTCGGAGTTGAGGTGAAGCGTAATTCAAAACACTTCTGAGTTCGCGCCGGTTTGCGGACTCGCTTCGTCGTCAACACGCGATGAAGGTAATTTGAAAGCAGATTGGGACGGCAACCCGGGGCGTTGGGGGTCGCAAAGCGCTCCTTGTCGTCCTACGCCCCTCTTAACACGCTCATCCGCTTGATGTTCCACGCCAGCGCAACCAGCGACCATTCCGCCGTGACGTTGGACAGCCCGCGCAGCGAGAACTGCCGGAATCCCATCACATGCTTGATGATGCCGAACACCGGTTCAACCGTGTTCTTGCGCAACCCGTAAGTTGCGCGCCCCACCTTTGTCTTGAGTTGGTGCGTCATCCTGACGAGCGGATCGCTACTCTCGGGTGGCGCTGGATCGTCAGCGAAGCGTTCCATCAGCGGCAGATGATGGTCGTCGCGCTGGATGGCGATCAGCGGGGTGATCTGTGCTGCCTCGCAGGTGGCGACGTTGGCGGCACTGAAGGAGCCCGCATCCGCCAGCAACACCTCAGGCTGGCCCAATGGCTCGGGCTGCGCCCCCAGCACGTCGATCATCGGTGCGACTTGTCGCACTTCGCAAATTGATCGCGCCCTGTTTTCAAAGATCCGTCGCGCTCGCAGATGCTTTCGTCCTCGAGCACAATGCGGTAGACTCCGTGGCGTAACGATCTGGCGGGGCGACGTCGATGCGAAAGGATTGCAGCTCCGCGGTAAGTTTAGTGACTGCCCTTACAAGAGGGCGTCCTGCCAAAGATCGCTTTTTCGGCGTTCAATGCGCGCTGGCGTAGCCGGGCGTGCGCAGGTCCCGTTCGACATTGACGAAAGAAAACGCCATGTTAGTTACGGTTGATTGGTCATTCTAAGGCTGCGCTGAAAAAACAGTGCCGTCGGCCAAGGAAACGCGGAGTGTTTCTGGAGACGATGGAGCACATCGTGCCGCGGATGTTGTGTGAGTTAGTCGAGCCGCACTGTCCAAAGGGTCAAAGCGGTCGCCACACCAATGGCCTGACACAAATGCTGCTCATGCACTGTGCGCAGCATTTGTCCAACCCCTGGCGAATGAGATCTCCGAGGAAACACTGCTGGACAGCACGGCTTTGTGGTGATTCGTTGGGATTGATCTGGGCGCGACCGCGTTCCAGATGGCACGACACCGTTGAAGGTCGGCCAGTTGCTGGAGCGCAACATGCTCGGTGAACAGTTGTTCGCCAAGGTCGCTGCCGAGTTCCACAAGGAATGCGGAGAAGGCGCGCGATCCGGAAAGGCAATCAGACGAGGAAGGGGCTGCAATGGTACTTCGGCATGAAGCTGCACATCGGTGTGGACAGCAAGACGGGCTGGCAGACAGCGTGGTAGTGACGGCGGCGGACGTGCACGACTGCACGGCGCGGAGCGGCGTCCTGCGACAGCGTAGCCAGCTAGAAGGAACTCATCGCCAGCAAGGCGTCGAAAAATGAAGGACTTCATCAAGTAGCGGGTGCGAAATCGCAGTGGTGACGTCGACGAAACGAAGCGCTCGAAAAAGCGCCACAAGTCGACGACTCGCTCCGTCTAACATGTCTTTGCGGTGCTCAAGCGGCTTTGGGTTTCGGCAACGTGCGCTATCGCGGCCTTGCGAAGTACGCCACGCGTGCCTTTACAGCACTCGTGCTGGCCAACCTCTGCATAAGCCGCACGCGGCTGATGGCACAGGTGCGTCCATGAGCAGCCAAAGTGGGTCGAGAAACCCGGTTGCAAGGTCCCTCATGGCCAGGAAATCGAACCAATCGCGTCGCTGATCTCGCGTCCCGAAATTCAGCAGCAAGCTGCCGGTGAAAACGGCGGCTTCCTCAGCCTTATTTTGAGCACCTTAGCGTCCAGGAACCCGGCATGACCGAACGATTGATCTCAGTAGGCATTATCCTCTATAAAAATGATCCACAAGAAATTGCACGCTGCCTTGATGGCCTCAAGTCCCAAACAGCAAAGCACTTGATCGGCGAAGTGCTGATTCGCGATCAGGGTGGTGGCGAATGTCGCGAGTATGTTAGAGACTGGCAGAGCAGAAATCTCGGTTCGCTCAACATCAAATTCTATGAAGGCGCGAATCTAGGATTTGGCAGCGGACACAACGCGTTGTTTGACGCGATTGCGGAAAGCTCCAAAGCATATCTGTGTGTGAATCCCGATGGAATCATGCATCCAAAGTGCGTCGAAACCATTGTGGCGCACGCAGAAGAGACTCAATGGCGAGGTATCTTCGAGGCGATTCAGGAGCCGATCATGCACCCAAAGAAGTTTAATCCTCGCACGGGTGTCACAGCCTGGTGTTCTGGAGCGTGCGTCCTGTACCCGTCGAACATTTACCGGGAAATTGGGGGCTTCGACGACGACTTTTTCCTGTACTGCGAGGACGTCGACATCTCATGGCGGGTTAAGGCTGCCGGCTACCAATGCTACACATGCTCCGATGCATGGTTTTTCCACTACGCCATGGACAGAGCCGCACGGGATGTCGAAATTTGGAAGTCCGCATGTATCCTCGCCCATAAATGGCGCTCTGCGAACTTCAAGAATCATGCACTGAACGTCCTTGCGTCGCTGGTCGATATCGATCCTGAAGAGTTGCAGAAGGAGACCGAGAAGTTCGCCCAAAGACCCATCGAAGACGTTTATCGGGCAAGCCCCGACTTCAAACACAGCCTCACCTTTGCAGAACCAATGTGGACCGCCTGATGAACGATATGATTTCTGTCGTAATCCGCACGATGCCGGGTCGCGAGAAATTCCTCGACAAATGTCTCTTTGTGCTTGCCGGTCAAACATATCCAAGCATCGAGGTCGTTGTCGTCGCGCAAAAGCTGGAAGAAGAAGAAAGCATCGAACCCATTCGTCATACCGCCATGATCTGGGCGTCAAGATTCAAGTCCATCGAGGTGCACGCGCACACGTCCGCGACCGACGCCCGTGCACGCAGCCTGAACATAGGTAAGCGCAATGCTCGCGGTCGTTATCTTGCTTTTCTCGACGACGACGACAAGGTGTACCCCAACCATTTTAAGAAGCTGATCGAGTCCCTTCAGAAGACGGATCTTGCGTGGGCCTACGCCGATATCATTCGCGCCCTCTACAACGAGTACGGGCAACTCGTGTCGAGGTCGGCGCCATTTAGGCGCGATGCATACTCATTCCTCGATCATCTGCGGGGTAATTTCATCCCGATCCACTCATTCGTGATCGATTTGGAACGCGCCTCAGACGTTGGCGAAGTTGACGAAACCATGAGCCGGAACGAGGACTATGAATACATTTTACGCCTGTCGTTTAAGCACGAACCTCTGTATGTGCCAGGCTTCGGAGCCGAATATTGCATTCGCAGCGACGGAACCAATACGGTATCGGACGGAACGTCCAGCGCACGCCATTCGATCAAGAAGCGAAAGTTGTGGAATGCAGCGCAGGATGTGCTCGATGAAAAGAAGATGCTGAATTTCGGCTGGTGGATCCGTGAGATCGACCAATTGCCAATGGTCTATCCACTGCAACCGCGGCAAGGGGCAGAAACCTACACGTCGCACGCCGCTGACATTCGACATAATTCCGGCGTGTATAGAAATATGCTTAGGGAGTATTACGCATCGACCTCGTGGCGCTTGACGCGTCCGTTGCGAAGTCTCGCCCGCCGAGTAAAAGGGCTGCCCCCTGAGCAGATCATGATTCCCGATACCGAAGCGGCTGCGCAATCTGCGATCGACCAAATTCTCCGTTCGACGTCCTGGAAACTGACGGCACCCGTGCGCTTGTTGAAGCGGGCCGTTGCCCGTACACGGCCAAACTGATGATCGATGTGCGCGCGAGGTATTGTCGACTTGCGGGCAGCTTGGCGTGGATGCAGCGATAACGTCGGCCATGAAACCAGCGATCCAGCAGAACCGACACTGACAACCCGCTGTCCTACGCAGGCCATCGCTTCTCGCCCGATCTGATGAGCTACGCGAATTGGTAAGGACCTCCCCGATCACCGGCCCGGCACAGTCTGGTGCCATGATGAACTGGTGCTACACAACCTTCCGGGAGGGGGAAGTCAAGGGTATGGGTGTTGATCTGGCGAAGAACGTCATGCAAGTTCACGTGGTCGACGGCGCCGGGCGTGTCGTGGTACAGAAGGCGATAGCGCGCGAGCGATTCGTGAGTTGGTTTGCCAATCTTGAACCGTGTGTCGGGGCGGCTTCAAATTTACGTAAAACGGACGGTCTGAAACTCACGACGGTAAAGGTGTGTTTACGCCGACCGAAAACTGAGCCACTCGTAGGGATCGCCCGACTGAAAATTGAGCCGGGTAATCAACCTATCCTGCTAGCTTTTTAGGCAGGGTGTTTGGGGATGATCCCGATGACAATGATTGGAAAGGTGCGGCGGATGTTCCACCGCCAGAACAAGTCGGTACGCGAGATCGCGCGTCTCACAAGCCTGTCGCGCAACACGATTAGCAAGTACCTGAACATGGAGGTTCAGGAGGAACCGAAGTATCAGCGGCGCTCGCAGTCGACCCGACTGACGCCGTTTCATGAGGCCCTGGTGCAGGCGCTCAGCGTGGACGCACGGAGGCCGAAGAAAGAGCGGAGCACCGCTTCGATGCTGTTCCAGGAGATCAAGGCGAGCGGCTACGATCGCTGCTATTCGCGGGTAACCGATTTCATCCGGGCCTGGCGGCAAGGCGAAGGCAAGGCGGTTTCGAAGTCGGCGTTTGCACCGTTGTAAGCGGCTTACGAGGGCCGTTCTGGCGTACCGATAGAGGTTTTGGATAGTTTGGTATCCACCAAATTATAGTGGGAACCAAAGTGGACAAGACGTGGGACGAGCGCGCCGCAGGCGGCGCATATATGCGGCCGAATTTTCCAACCGAGTTCAAACGGCAACTGGTTGAACAATCGTTCGAGCCGGGGGCGTCGGTAGCGTTGATCGCGCGCAGTAACGATATAAGTACTGATATGACTTTCCGTGTCAATCGGGATCGGTTTTCGTCGCTTTCCTTCCATGGGCGCGAGAATTTCCTGAGGGCGGCGTAGCGTAAGCGTCCGACCACGGCCGCTCTTGACAGCGTATTGGGTTCAGGCGACGTCGAAGTGAAGCTGATCGGCAACGACCCATGGCAGAAGTTCGTCGACGCGATTGACGGGAT
>NZ_FCON02000278.1 GCF_001544535.1 Caballeronia choica
TCCTTCGCGCTATCGACGAAGCGAATCGCCACTAGCTGCAACGGCGCCGCCTTCAAATTTCAAATATGTTTGGCTAGTACTAGGCTTCTCGATCAACGCACGCAGGCCTTGCTCCTGGGTCGGATAGCGGCCGTTGTCGCGGCGGTATAGCTTCAGCGCCTGTATGATCGCGCCGATGTCCTGTTTCGCGGCGACACGCTTGGCCTCATCGGGGCCGCTCACAATCTTTGAGACGATTAGTGCGGCCAGAAGGCCGAAAATCGCTACCGCGACCATGATTTTTGTTAACGTGAACCTGCGACTATCGGTGCCCGTTTGCATAACGTGCTATCCCTTATTTAGGCAGAAATGCGCGGGCTCCGCGCCCGCGCGGTCGAGCGAGCGCGCCCGTTCATTCTAAGGTTTTGTCTCGACAACGGTGCAGGGTAAATGTAACCCCTGGAGCGGCCAGACAATGGAATGGGGACGGGGAACGATCGTCCACTCCGACAGTCGCCGGTTCGGCGATCGCCGACGCGCGGGAAACGCCATCCGGCAGTCGGTCTGGTCCGGCGGCAGCCTCATCGGGTAGCATGCTCACGGCGATCGGAATGACAACGCTCTCCGGCGTTCGACCTTCGCCGAAGACTGACCAATCTTCGGCGCACAAGTCCGTCCAATTGAGCAAGCAGCGATCGCGACGTTTACGCTACAGACGGAAGAATCGGAAGCTGCTACTGGCCTCCAAAATAGAGCTGCTTCATGTCTTCGGCAGACGCGGGGCGAACGACGGCGCGAGAGCCGGACGTCGATGAGCCGGAGGGCACGCCGCCATATGCGGTTGGGCCGCCGGTCGAGATCCGTGCCTCCGCCGCCTGGATGTCGCTCGGATAACTCGCATCGTCACCTTTGGCCGGATCATACCCGGCCTGTTCGAGCTGCTGTAGCTCGGCACGTACCTGGGCACGCGTCGGTGTCGTATCCGTCTGAGAGAACGCGGCAACGGATAGGGAAAGCGCCGACGCTGCGGCGACCGAGAGAGCGATTGATTTCATGGCAACCTTCTTGTAAATGTCAGGGAGCAGGATTCGGCGCAAGGTCCGGCACTCGGCAGTCGAAGTCTGGGCAGCTAATCTTCGACTTCGATACCACCGGGTACGGCCCTCGCGTCATAGCGGCGTCAGGGCCTTGGCACAATTTCGACGGCGGCCCGGCGAGGAGGCCCCGCCGGCCGCAACGGAGCCCCTTTTACTCTGCGGTCTTGCGGCCGACTCACTCACTGGCCGCGTTGCGCTGGTCAGTTCTTTCGGTAAGGCTCGCGCAGTTGCGCCGCCTGAGCGCTGTTTTTGGGAGTCGGCGAGTTCATGTATGGCCATTAACTTTTGCTGTTCTCAACCTTTTTCGCAAAAGTCCGGAAGGGGAGGGCGTCTCGCGGTGGTCGACTGTACGAAGGGAGTCCGATTCTCATTTCCCGGTGCTGTAATATTGATTCTCGGCCAGAGCGGTCGCCGTTGATAGCCACGTATGTAGGCGAGTGCCCGAAATCTGGGTACGAAAGATGTAGGTGGTCGGAAGCGGGAAGACGCATTCATACCGCTACATTTGTGCATATGGCTTCGAATGGCGTAGTGCTGTTTTGTTTCAATTGCACGCTGCCGAATCCGCGGACGGCGAATTTCTTGATCGAGTTTCGTCATGAGATCGTCGGGCCTTGGGGTGCGCAGGTTTAGATCGGCGGCTCAGGAAAGCGCGTTCCGGATCGACTACGCGCGACGTTCATTAGGATAGCGAAGAATCTAGCGAGTCGGTCTCGCCGAACGTCATTACATCAATAAGCGGCGGTGGATTTCAGATGGCCCGCCCGATCGATTACCTCGCATAACCTCTCCACAGCAAGACGAGGCAAGGTGGCACTCCGTCGACCGACGGCAAAGAAGGGTCGAAGAGCGACCGCTCCAAACAGCACAATCGATCTCCTTTCGTTGAAGAGGAGATTGACATGGAAGCGCTTAATTCGCCGTCACACCGGCACCCTCCGTGCCCCTCGACGTTGGTCACGTCCCGACCACGAGGTAGATTTTAGCAATTGGCCGGTCCGTAGTCCTCCAATGTCGGCTGTGTCAGAGCAAGCCGACAACCATTCGATTGCTGTCGTACTTATTGTCGGTCAGGCGAAACGCCCGTCGCAACGCACATGCGTAGGCGACGGACCCGCAACGCCGACGAAAGATGTATGCATTCCCGTTGGCCGATCCCGGTGTCGTATCAGCGAGTCGCCTTCAATGATGGTGGAGCGCCTTGCTGAACGTTCCAGAGCAGGCAAGGACACATCCCGTTGTTGATACATTTGTGGCTGATGGTAGAAATGGCGACCTGTTATTCTGTTGTTATGTGGTTACGCAAGAAGGCGTTGGTGCACCCGTGACCACCGGAGCCGCTTTCACTGGCATGCGTCGTCGTACCTCGTTAGCCATGTTCGGTGGGGCCCTGTCTAACCCGCGGTGCGCCGATACAGCCTCTCGACGTCGCGCACTATCCGCCCACGGCGGCTTTCCTGATCAAGCGGCCTTATGAGATTGTCAGGCTTCCTGGTACGCAAGTTTGGCTCGGCGGCTGTGGAGCGTGCGTTCCGTATGGACTATGCGCGTCGATACGCGAGCCAACGCAGGCTGGCCGGCACGAGCCTTATACTGATATGGACCGTGGTTGTGATCCGTGATTGGTTGCTGCTGAACACGCTTGATCCCAGCATCCTCTTCCACGTTGGCTATGTGCGACTTGCAGGTGTCTTGGGTATGGCCCTGCCGTTATGGTTGATGTGGGGTCCACGCGCCTTTGACGAACGCTGGGCCGCCAGATTAATTTGCGTAGTGACGCTGAGCTGCTGGTTCGCCCTATTGGGGCTGGTGAACGTTTACCCGTCAGTCCGGGTCGGAAAGGAGATTTTCCCCGGCTTCTTTGTTGTCCTTTTCCTGGTATTCACATTATTCCGACTTCGTACAATCACGGCAGTATGGTTAGTCGGCCTCTGCGTTGTAACCTACCATCTTATAGAACTGCTCCAATACATCTGGGATATTCCCACACCGTGGACCCACTGGTCTACTAATGGGGCTATGGTGTTGATGATGTATTTCGTTGGTATTGGCGTCTGCATTCAGTTTGAACTCGCTGCCCGGCGCGAATTTTTGTTCCGGCGGGCGTTGCGCGCAGCCAAGGCACGCGTTGAGGCCGCTTCCCGCTTAGTCAGGCAACAAAATGAACGCATGCGAGAAGTCGTCAGAGAAAAGGAGCGATTCTTTTCATCGGCCTACCACGACATCCAGCAGCCTCTCGCCGCGATCAATCTCTTTATCCGTAGCGCGCAGATAAAACTCGAAGATGAACGCGCCGCAAGCCATGATCTCAACGTCATCGAGGAAACGGCACGCGACATCCTCGACATGTTCAAGGACATTCAGGACTATAGCGAACTGGGCTCATACGTCCCGCACCTGTCACCGGTCGATACGCAGGCCGTGCTGACAGAAGTCTGCGAGCAATACCTTGAACCGGCGAAGTCGCGGGGCATCGACTTGAGAATCAGCGTGCGTCGGCGCCCCCCGCCGCCCATTGAAAGTGACCACGCTTTGTTCAAACGGGCACTATCCAATTTCATATCGAATGCGATCAAATACACCTCCGTGGGAGGCGTCGTTGTCGGCTGGGTGGAGATCGGGGCACGGCTTCGCATAGACGTGTGGGACACAGGCGTCGGTATCTCGCCCATGCATCGGGACGCGATATTCGCCGAGTACTATCAGATTAACAATCCTGGCCGCGACCGGTCAAAAGGCTTTGGACTTGGGTTGTCTATCGTCAATCGGGTTGTCGGAATTCTACCGAAGCACAGCATGCGTTTCTGGTCGGTCGAAGGGCGCGGGTCGCGCTTCTCCCTGTATGCTCCGATTTCGAAGATGACACCTGTCATCGGGACGGACGATCGAAAGGACGGCGCGTGCACGTCCCTCCTCAACGGCAGATACATCCTGTTGTGCGACGACGAACCGACCGTGCTCGAAGGCCTCCGCCGACTGTTCCTCAGTACTGGCGCAATGGTGGATAGCGCCGAGTCGATGACGGGCATTGAAGCGATACTGGCCGCGGATAGTCGCGTGCCAGATGTCATCATCACCGATATTCGCCTGCGCGACGCGCGGACCGGCATCGAGGTCGCCGAGAGGGTCAGGCAGCATTTCGCCTGGGCGGGCACGCTCCCCGTCGCGTTCATCACGGGCGAACTGGTGTCTCCTCACGCACTTCGCAATTTCGCCGAGCCGTTCGTGCTATTACGGAAGTCTTCCACGCCAGAAAGCACGCTCGCTGAAGTCAGTCGGCTCGTTGCTGTCCAACGGCCGACGGGGTTCGGTCACGTGCGGGATCCGTGACGGGCGGACCTGTCTAACCCGTGGTAAGCCGATAAAGTCTCTCGATGTCGCGCACTATCCGCCCACGGTGGCTCTCCGGATCAAGCAGGCTATGAGATCGTCAGGCTTCGCAGTACGCAAGTTCAGGTCGGCGGCGATGGAGCGTGCGTTCCGTATGGACTATGCGCGTCGCTACGCGGGCCAACGCAGGCTGGCTGGCGCCAGCCTCATACTAATATGGATCGCGTTTGTTTGGCGTGATTGGTGGCTGCTGAACGCGCATGATCCCAGCTTCCTCCTCCACGTTGGCTATGTGCGGCTCGCAGGTGCCGTGGGTATGGCCCTGCCGTTATGGTTGATGTGGGGACCACGCGCCTTTGACGAGCGTCGGTCCGTCAGATTACTTTGCGTAGCGATACTGAGCTGTTGGTTCGCCCAATTGGAGTTGATGAACGTTTACCCGGCGAGATGGGTCTTCGAGGAAACTTTCCCCGAATATTTTGTTATCACTTTCCTCATATTCACATCGTTCCGACTCCGCGCAATCACGGCAGCATGGTTAGTCGGCCTATGCGTTGTAACCTTCCGTCTTGCTATCTATCTCTGGCTATGGAGTAATGTTTCCACGCCGGGGTTTCACTGGGTTTCCTGGCTTTCCCGCGGGAATACGGTGTCTCTCATGTATCTCGCCGGCATCGTCGTCTGCATCCAGTTTGAACTCGCCGCCCGGCGCGAATTTGTGTTCCGGCGGACGTTGCGCGCAGCCAAGGCACGAGTCGACGCCGCTTCCCGCGTGATCAAGCACCAAAATGAACGCATGAGAGAAGTCGTCAGAGAGAAGGAGCGGTTCTTTTCATCGGCCTACCACGATATCCAGCAGCCTCTCGCCGCAATCAACCTCTTTATCCGCAGCGCACGGATAAAACTCGAAGGTGAACACGCCGCAAGCCATGATCTCGACGTCATCGAGGAAACGGCACGTGACCTCCTCGACATGTTCAAGGACATTCAGGACTATAGCGAACTGGGCTCATACCTCCCGCACCTGGCGCCAGTCGATACGCAGACCGTGCTTATGGACGTCTTCGAGCAATACCATGAACCGGCAAGGTCCCGAGGCATAGAATTCAGAATCAGCGAGCGTCGGCACCACCCTCCACCCATTGAAAGCGACCGCTCCCTGTTCAAGCGGGCATTGTCCAATCTTGTATCGAATGCGATCAAGAACACCTCAGCGGGGGGAGTCGT
>NZ_FCON02000279.1 GCF_001544535.1 Caballeronia choica
GGTCACGATCGCCGGAATTGCCGATCACGATCAACCGGAAACCGCGGTCACGATAAAACGGAATCAGCGGTCACGATGCCGGAAATGTCGGTCACGATCACCGGAATACGCACTAAGCGTGATACTGATGGCCTTGCTGATGCGAGCCGCGACGGTGTCGGCTCAGGCCGTGGCACAGGACGCACCACGCACCATCACGATTTCGCCAGGCTACCGCTTCACCGAAAGAAGCGGTGAAGCGCTTTACAACGCGACCTGCGCGGGGTGCCATATGCCGGATGGAAAAGGCGCACAGGGCGCGGGTCACTACCCGGCGCTCGCTGACAACCCGGCAGTCGAAGCAGCACCCTACGTCATCGTCAACGTACTGCACGGCCGGAAGGCGATGCCATCGTTTGGAGACGCGATGAATGACGATCAGGTCGCTGCTATCGTCAACTACACGAGAACCCATTTCGGCAATCGATTTGTCGGAGATGTCACGCCGAGCCAGGTTAGAAGTCTGCGCTGAGTTCGCGTGCCATGGCTGTCGATGTGCGGCCTCTTTCCCGCGCCATCCTCCATCGCTTCACGAGACTTATGACGCGATGTACCCGGGCCTGTTTCGGCGCAGCGACGTCGAGCTTCAATTTCAACGTGGATATTCTGACGCTGCTTTCGTGACGCGAATACGCCGACGCCGCTGGTCTGTGCGGAAACGCTGTACACACGCCTCAAGCGTCAATTTCAGGTCATCCGTTGGCTTGTTGATGATCTCGCCAGTATCGGATCCACCCAATTGAATAAGGCCGATGCACGGCGTTGACCCCGACCGTCCACGTGGTCGAAAGGTGGAAATGCTTTCCCACAGACGCGTTGTCGGCCAGAGCCGTCGCTCAAGTACTGGCACCGGCGAGGCGGCTTTGGGTCGCTCTTCTGACATTCGCGTTTCTGCAGCTGCGAGTGGCGGCTATAACTCGAGGACGCGTACTTGCGACCCGTTGCCATCATTTCAGTCTCCGCAACGACAACGTCCGCTCTCACTAAAGTTTCTTACCATTGCTGGCAA
The DNA here is from genome assembly GCF_001544535.1 of Caballeronia choica. Classification (GTDB taxonomy): domain Bacteria; phylum Pseudomonadota; class Gammaproteobacteria; order Burkholderiales; family Burkholderiaceae; genus Caballeronia; species Caballeronia choica. Next base: position 1,049 of record NZ_FCON02000279.1, read on the forward strand.
TCACATCTCGATACCAATAAAAGCTGTCCTTCGGTATCCGGCGCAGGTCTTTTTCATTGGTCTCGTCACGGTCAACGTATACGAAGCCATAGCGCTTTTGATAGCCATTTAGCCAGCTCAAGATATCGGTAAGCGACCACGCGCAGTAACCCAGCAACTGCACGCCATCGCTGATCGCTTGCTGGCAGGCTTCAAGGTGGCCTTTCAGGTAGGCAATGCGGTAGGCGTCGTGAATGGTGTCATTCGCGTCCAGAGTGTCGAACTCACCCAGACCATTTTCGGTAATCATCATTGGTAGCGCGTAACGGCTGGAGATACGACGTAAAGCAATACGCAATCCAGTTGGATCGATAGCCCAGTCCCAGTTGGATGTTTCGAGATTTGGGTTTGCCGTGGTGCGATACAGGCCGGGCACGCCGCTTGATGGCGTGGTGCCTTTCTGGCCGGTGGTGTTGATACGCTTCATGCCCACGCCATCAAGCGGGTTCTCGGTAAACGTGGTGGTGTAGTAGTAGTTCACACCGACAAAATCGGGTAGGCCGCGCTGAAAGATTTCCAGATCGCCCGGTTCAATGTGCGGCGCTTCGCCGGTTTGCTGCAGGTAATGCAGCGCCGCTTGCGGATAGCGGCCAAAGCAGTAGACATCCAGCCACCAGTAATTGGTGAATTCGTCAGCGTTTTCAAAAGCCAGAATGTCAGTCGGCGCACTTGAGGCCGGGTAGGCAGGCGAATACGCAAAGCTGGGGCCGATCCGGCCCGTGGGCACGTGCTGGCGGAATGCGGCAATAACTGTGGCATTAGCCAGGAATGCTACATGATTGGCGGCAAAGAAACGTTTGCGGTCTTCTACGCCGGGCGGGTGAGTGCCCAACTGAAAGGCATTGGTGAAGTTGAAGTTCTGTTCATTCAGCGAAACCCAATACGTGACCTTGCCGCCAAAGCGCTGATACAGCGTTACGCAATAGCGCTCGAAATCCACAATTATCTCGCGGCTTTCCCAGCCACCGTATTCATCCTGCAAGGCTTGTGGCAAATCCCAGTGGTACAGCGTGAGCACAGGTTCGATGCCGTGAGCGATCAGTTCGTCGATCAGGCGCTCATAGAATGCCAACCCCGCTTCATTAGCCTCGCCTCGACCTTGCGGATAAATGCGCGGCCAGCTTACTGAGAAACGGTACGCCTTCATACCCATCTGGGCCATCAGCGCCACGTCCTCAGCAAAGCGGTGATAGTGATCGACTGCCACATCGCCGTTGCTCCCCTGAAAAGTCTTTCCGGGAATCTTGGTAAAAGAATCCCACACCGACGGGCCTTTGCCGTCCACGTTCCAGGCGCCTTCTACCTGGTAAGCCGCCGAGGCGGCACCCCAGAGAAAATCCGGAGGAAAGTCTTTCAGTTTCCGGTGGAACATGAGTGCACTCCTGACGGTTCGCCGCAGCTGTTGCTGCCGACACCAAATTCAACCGGTTGCCGCCGCGTCGATGATCCGGGCGGCGAGCTCGTGAATGCCTCGCATTCAACCACGAGGTCGACAATGGGGCGGTTCACGAGAATCTCGGCATCCGAATCAAAACGGAGTCGGCGACAACATCCCAGCGCCTCACAGAGACGCTCCAGATACTCAACGAACGACGATTTCTCGTCCATCGTTTCCTCATGCCAAGTCTGCAGAGGATTATATTGAATGAAGGTATTGTCACAGTAGAATTACGCGCGCAGCAACCAGTAAGGGAGTCCGTTCTTTACTTTTGGCGCTAAACCCGCTCGGTCATTTGCTGGAGTGCTCGTGCGGATGACGTAATGGAGGTCGCTGACGACTGGTCGTTTAACAAGCGCGTAGGAATGATTTAGCCCGAGAATGTCGCCGGTCACGGCCGACGCGTCGATTGTATCCACGCCTTCGATAACAAACACACGCTTTCCGCCGTCTCCAATGCGAGGGTATTTTCGCCTGATGTATCTGGATACTGCGAGCGCAATATCATGCTTGGAGCCATACAGCGTATATCGCCTAGCCTTTCCTAGAAACCCTGCAACGGACGCCTTGAACACATCGCAATCCACGTCAGGTGCGGCCATTACAACCTCACCGAGATGTCCAGCTGAGGAAACTGAGAGGCCACGCAGCGCCTTGACGAGCACGCGGTTTCCCATGCTATGAGCGATGATGTGTACATTGTCGGCGCCAACTTCGTCGCGCATCATCTGCAAAAATTCGGTGAGTTGTGGCGCCGCGAGGTCTGCGTTGTCCAGGTCCGCCACATAGCCGGAAACGCTTCCTTCCGAGCTCCAGCTGAAACAGGCTAACAAACCGGCGAATCGCAAATCGGCTCCGAGTGCGGCCGTCCTCCGAAGTGCTTCGTCAAATGTCACGGAATAGCCATGAATGAAAACTAGGGCGGAAGACCCCGTTTCGCTCGAAAGAGCCCTTCGAGCAGAGTCAATCCAATCGTCTGGAGCTAACAGGAGTCGACTCGAGACCAGAATGTGTTTGTCGGCGAGTTCGCTAAACGACAGAGTAAGGAACTGAGGGGGCCGCTCTACCTGGCCGATGTTATGAATAGCTGGAATTGAAACAGATGCTACACCGCACTTTAAATCTCCGAGGCCCCTGCCGTTGCAGAAGGAAACCTCTCTTATGTGCCTATCAGAGATAACAGACCGGTTGGTCGCAAAAAATACCCGCTGTTTCTGAGGGGCTACCCCGAAGTGCATACCTCTCGATTCTCGTCGATGCGCCAAGGCCCTCGATTCTCCTCGATCTAGGAAGCCCGTCCGATTCGGTAAGTCTGTGATTTTGCGGGCCTCATATTCCTCCCGAAGGTTCCATACTGTACCGAAGAGCTCGCCAACGAAAAATGCCTCATCACGCTGCAGAGCCCGCCAAGCTTCCAGCGTGCGCCGACGAGGGAAACGCAATAGCGTATAAAGCGGGAGTAGTGGCCGACGGTACCAACGAACGCTGTTCTTCGGAGGAACCTCGTCTGCAAAGCCGCGAACTTCACGTGATATACCAGCGAATCGCCCTACCCCGTAGGCCGGATCAGTCTCGGGCGACGCGCCTCGCGACAAGAGTTTTGCCGCTCGGTCGAAGATGTCACACGTCTGAGTCAAAGGAACGGCATAGTGCTCGACAACAGAATGCACGAGGGGCTCGTCGGGATGCCCTGTGGTATGCATTAACCATCGTGCCAACGTATGCAACGTCTCCGAGGTCGCGCGTCGAATGTCATTCAAGATGGGCTTTTCTAGCGGCAATAAATCCAGACTGCGTTTGAAGCAGGTGGCAATGAGATGCGCTTGAAACACCGCCTCGTCGCAGGCTCGCACCATTGTTGCGAAATCGATTGAGCCGCTTGACGGCTCTTTTTCCAATGTACTGGGTTCCGAGCTGCGGCAATGCCCAAAGCCATAGCACGCCAGCGCTTCAGTCGAATCCCGCGCGGTGCGGAGGGCAAGACATAGAGTTCTGCGCACAGAAGCACCCAAGAACGATAGTGAGCGGCACCTATATCTTAGGCGTGACACTGAGAAATTCTAGATGCATCGCGTCTACTCTCACGATTGACCCTCAAAAGCCATTGGCGGTTGACTGACATCTTCCTCTTGTATCGAATCATTTCTTGCCCCAGTTGACAGCCCATCTGCCGACGCCCCTTGAGGTCGCCGCCTGGTACGCGAGGCGGATATACGGGTTTCCGGACGTTCGTCCTTTAGCGGGCGCGAATGTCAAGCTTCACCGCAAACAGACGCGTACTATCGGATGCGTGCGTTCGACGCAATTTGATTGGTTCAGGAGAGTGGCGCCTTCGACACAAGATTACACCTCAATGGCATATTCACCGAGAACAATTCTTACACAGCATCGACGTCCTTTAGAAGGGGAAATCTGTTTGACGCGAAACCAGGCTAATGGGAAACCACTTTAAGGTAAGAGGCTCAACGAAAAACCATTCGCAGTCGGCCGGGCAACTTACCGTTGGTCTGTTCAAGGCGTATGGGTCGGAACCTTCACTGTCGAAAGCCGACGCCATTGCGCGCGTGCAGCGTGACATGTTAAGCGGGAACAACGGCGCTCTCTATCGGCATCCCTGTTTTTGGGCCCCGTATTTTCTGTCCGGTGATGCGGCGCGTTGAGTGCGGGCACTGCGCGGTGCTGAACCGGCAGATCCGAGCGCTCGCGATCAGCGGCTCCTGGGCTAACTCGTTCCCGCGACGAACTACCGAAATCGACGTTATCTTTCAAACTCATGATGCCGGTTATGATTCCGCGCGCCCAGCGACCCGATAAGGAAAAAAGTTTCGCTGGAGCGCGCTGTGAACTACGATTGAGAGCGACGATTCCAGCGACCTGAAAGCAATCAAACGATCGCCTGGGAGCCGTATGAGCAATGACATCTTAGCAACCCGTGGGCTCGGTCTTGGTCGCTCTGCGGCAAAAAATTTCGCCATAATTTCAGATCTCGGTACGACAAGCAATGAGCTTCACGCAGAAGAACCCTCGGCGAACTTTATTGAGCTAGCCGACCGACATCGTAAGTCAGAAGCGGCTCATTC
>NZ_FCON02000280.1 GCF_001544535.1 Caballeronia choica
TAAACCTCTGGATTTTCACATTCTCGAGTACATCGACGGTCCTGAGCTGAATCGCGCGACGCAAATGCGCCGGCGACCGCATCGAGGTAACTCATCGTCAGGATTGCTTCGCTTATTACATCTGCGCCCCGATCATCCAAGGTACGAATTCCTCGTTGCCGACGCCCAACGCTTCGCTTTTGCTCTCCTTGCCAGACGCGACCTCAATGATCATCTTGAAGATTTCCTCTCCTTTTTGTTCGACCGTCGCCGTGCCATCCATGATCTCGCCACAGTTGATGTCCATGTCATCGGCCATTCGCTTGTACATGCTGGTGTTCGTGGCGACCTTGATCGAAGGTGCCGGCTTGGCGCCAAAACAGGATCCACGTCCGGTCGTGAAGACCACCAGATTTGCCCCGCTCGCGATCTGGCCGGTCGCGCCCATCGGGTCGTATCCTGGCGCGTCCATGAAGACCAGGCCTTTGACGTCGACTGGCTCGGCATAGCGATAGACACCCATGAGAGGGGATGAGCCACTCTTCGCCACCGCACCCAACGACTTTTCAAGGATGGTGGTCAGCCCACCCGCCTTGTTGCCAGGCGTCGGATTGTTATCGATGCTGCCTTTCTCTCTTTCCGCGTACTGCTCCCACCAATGGATTCGCTCAACGATCTTTTCGCCGACTTCGGGACGAATTGCGCGTCGGGTTAAAAGATGCTCTGCACCATAAATTTCCGGGGTTTCGGTGAGAATGGCGGTGCCACCATGCTGTACCAGCAAATCGACTGCAGCACCGAGTGCAGGATTTGCGGTAATCCCCGAATACCCGTCAGATCCTCCACATTGCAGCGCGATGCTCAGATGGGAGATGGGCAAGGGCTCTCGCGTTGCCTCGTTCGCGACTGGGAGCATTTTTTGGACGGCGGCAATCGCAGCATCGACGGTCTTCTGGGTACCGCCTTGCTCTTGCATCACGAGCGGCACCATGAGCGGACCGGGCTGCACACCTTCGGCGACGAACATCGCACCCATCTGGTTCGCCTCGCAGCCGAGCCCAATGATAAGAACGCCCGCAAAATTCGGATGCTTTGCATAGCCGCCAATGGTGCGGCGCAATTGCTGAATACCTTCGCCGTCGTGATCGATGCAGCACCCGAAGCTGTGGGTGATCGGAACAATGCCATCGACATTTGGGTACGCGTCGAGCGCCCCGGGCGCTGAGAAATGCTGCGTGACCAGCTTTGTCACCGTTGCCGAGCAGTTGACGGTACTAATCACGCCAATGTAGTTACGTGTCGCGACTTGGCCATCCGGCCGACGAAATCCTTGAAAAGTAAGCGGTAAGGCGGGAGGTTCGGTGCGCTTCGCATCGATTCCGAACGCATAGTCTCGGGCGAAGTCGCCCATCGCCATGTTTTGGACGTGAACATGATCGCCCGGCGCAATCGCTTTAGTCGCGAACCCGATGATTTGCCCGTATCGGCGTACGGTGCCTCCGGCTTCGATGGCGCGCAAAGCAACTTTGTGAGCGGCAGGAATATCGTCGCGAACGACCAGCCCTCCCAGCTCAGGGACTACGGTTCCAGCGGCGAGTGCACTACGCGCGATCGCGACATCGTCGTTTTCGTTCAACTTGACGGTTAAAGCGGTCGAAGTCATTTTCTGTCTCGTGTATGTGGGGCTGTCAGCCTGATTCCAGACAACGGTAAGCGTGGTATAGCGATCCGTCGTGTGGGAACGCCTATGCGCCGTTGCTTACTGCGGGTCCGCGGCCGCAGGCACTGCGAGGTGTTGGTCTTGCACTGCGTCACGGGGATGACGTTCAGAGCCGTGGCGAAGACGCACGGCGCAAACCGCCGCAAGTACGATCACGCCAGCCATAAGCAGCAGTCCGTTTATGGCTTTGCCGGTCGTTTGCTCGACGATGCCCATCACGGTAGGTCCAACAAACCCGCCAAGGACGCCGCAGGAGTTCAACAGCCCCAAACCTCCAGCCAGGGCAGTCCCGCTCAGGCGCGAGCTGGGGAAGCTAAAGAGCACGGACTGTACGCCGAAGAACATCAGCGCTGCTACACACATCGCCAGCAAAGCAAGTGCGGGAGGCGCATATACCGCCACCACGAGACCAGAGGCCATGATGAGGAACCCGACGACAAGCAGAGCGCGGCTTTGAGCGGAAGTCTTAGCCAGACCCGGCAGCGTTGCCGCACCGATCGACGCTGCAAGCCATGGCGCGGCCGAAAGCACTCCAATGAGGAACGGGGAGAAGTGGCCAGAGGCTCCAATGATGCCGGGCAGGAAAAAGATGACAGCGTAGATCGTGATCTGGTGGCAGAAGTAGACGATGATAGCGAGCCAAACTTGCTTGTCGCGGAGGCAATCCTTGAAATTGTGGGCGGCGTTGTGTTCCCGTTCCGACAGTCGACGTTCAAGGTCAGTTGCCTCTTGCTTCGACAGCCACGGTGCGGCGCTCGGTCGATCCGGAAGCTTTTTCCACACAACGTAAGCGAGCACAATCGCAGGCAACCCTTCCAGGAAGAACAACCATTGCCAGCCGTGCATTCCGAACGCGCCATCAAGTTCAAGCAGAGCACCACCGATCGGTCCCCCGATGACATTTGCAATGCAAACGCCCAACAAGAAATAGCCGGTTGCGCGCGCGCAATCCTTGCGGTCAAACCAATAGGTTAGATACAAGATGACGCCGGGGAAGAAACCAGCTTCGGCTGCCCCCAGCAAAAGGCGCAACACGTAGAACGACGTTTCCCCCTGCACGAAGGCCATCGCAGTGGACAACACACCCCACGTGACCATGATGCGCGTGATCCAGAAACGTGCGCCGACTCGGTGCATCAACAAGTTGCTCGGGATCTCGAGTGAAGCATACGAGAGAAAGAACAGCCCAGCGCCGAGACCGTAGGAAGCCGCGGAAAGCCCGAGATCAATGCTCATGGAGTGCTTCGCCAGCGCAATATTCGTGCGATCAAGGAAGCTGACCGTGTACACGAGGATGAGCAGAGGCATCAGTTTCCAAAAGATCCGCCTATTTAGTGACGAAGGATCTTCAGGTGAGGCGGTTAGCGAGCCGGCTTTGTCAGATTGCATAAATGTCTCCAATTACGGTTTCTTGGTACCAATGGCGTTGCTGCAGCCATGACCACCCCAACGGCGACGTCTCGGCGGGTGCGCTCGGGCGGCAAACTCATTTTGATACGTGATTTGTGATCACAAAATCAGGTTATGCGAGCGGAATGTGGCCGTCAAGACCTGCGTCGATCAGGTAAACCCTCGCTTCGCTGGAGAAGTCGGGTCGTTGCACGAATCACATATGTGAGTATCATGATCACAAATCACTTCGCCTGATGGAGGCAATCATGGCAGCCGCTCGTTCAGGGTCGCAGGACTTACCAACTCTTGAACTCGTTCCACGCGAGACGATGGCTGAGCGCGTGTACCTTCAATTGCGCGAGGCGATCATGACGGGCCGGTTCGCGCCAGGCCAGACATTGACCCTTCGCGGTGTCGCAGAGGCGGTCGGCTCCTCGACAATGCCCGTTCGTGGGGCACTAACGCGCTTGCAGGCAGAAGGGGCCCTGATTGACGGGCCCGGCCGGGGGTTGATGGTGCCCCCAATGACGCTTGAGATTCTCGACGAACTGCGCGACGGTCGAATCGCGCTCGAGGGGTGTATCGCGAAGCGGGCGGCGACCCGGATGACGAAGGCAGATCTCAGCGCTCTGCAGCGGGTGTTCGACAGGATGGATGCGCGCGCTAAGGCGGGTGACGTTGCGGGCTATCTTCGCGGCAATTTTGAGTTCCATCAGGCAATCTACGCTCACGGGTGCAGCGAAGTGATGATGGGAACGGTCCAGAATCTTTGGATGCGTATCGGTCCATTCTTGAATCTGGTCGCGCCGGACCTTGCCCACATTGCGCATTCCATGGAAGCACACAGGCAGATTTTCGATGCACTGAAGCGCGGCGACGGCGAGGCCGCGAGGGCCGGAATCGAGCGCGATCTGGGCGACGCTGCGGACGATATCAAGGCGCGATTGTTAAGCAGAGAAGCCGCAAACGCGGCGCAGTCGGAAACGGCCTAGAGCAGCACCCGGCGCGGCACCCGTGAGAGTCACTTCCGCGGTCCTCGCTGGACGAGGAGGCGGTGTCCGTTGACGCAATGAGCGGGGCACCCGCGCTTTCAGCCGGATGCCAACCTGGCGCATGACCATTAGAAATCAAACAGTCAGCAGCCCGCGGCGCGCTTCTAGGGGCGCGCTTTAAGAGAAACCAACTTAGCGTTTATCCCAATCAAAAACCGGTTGACTCGTCCCCACCCGAGATACAAACTGAATCTATGTTGTGATCACAAGTCACTAATCTCAAAAAACAGAAGGTCTTGGTGTTTCGTATGACAAAGCATACAGCCGATGGTTGAGCCGCGAAAACCCGACGGTTTTTTGGTGATCACGAATCACAAGTTTCGAGAGAATGCAGTCAAGCAATTGCCCTTGTGGGAGACGATCACCTCGCCCAGCCGCTCGGTTTGATGCCCGCATATAAACCGTGGCAAATACCTCCGTAAAACAAAAGGGAGACAAACATGACAGTTCTACAGATGTTGAAGCCAAACGTGGGCCTACGCGTGCTCGTAACAGGCGGTGCGTCCGGCATTGGGCTCGTAATTGCACGCGCGTTTGTCGATGCCGGCTCGCGCGTTCATGTCTGTGACGCGAGCCAGCAGGCCATCGACGCGCTGCTCGAAGCCGAGAGCCGCGTGGAATCAAACGCGATCACCGCGACGCTCGCTGACGTATCGGACGCGGCTGCGGTCGAACGCGTCTTCGCCGATGTACAGAATCGACTTGGCGGCCTCGATGTGCTGATCAACAACGCAGGTATCGCGGGTCCCACGGGCAGCATCGACGAGCTCGATATGAGCGAGTGGAAGCAAACCATTGACGTGAACTTGAACGCGCAATTCTATTTCTCTCGCCGCGCGGTGCCGCTCCTGCGCAGTGCGCCCAACGGCGGCGCAATCATCGGCCTGTCCTCAGTTGCCGGGCGTCTGGGCTACGCCTATCGAACGCCGTACTCCGCAACGAAGTGGGCGGTCGTCGGGCTGACTAAAAGTCTTGCTATCGAACTCGGACCTGTCGGCATCCGTGTGAACGCGATTCAGCCTGGCATTGTTAAAGGCCCTCGGATCGAGCGCGTGATGGAGGCGCGCGCGCGCCAACTCGGCATCTCCTATGAAGAGATGGAGAAACAGTATCTCGAGAAGATTTCACTGCGCCGGATGACAACCCCCGAGGAAGTCGCGGCCACTGCACTCTTTCTGTGTTCGCCGGGCGGCAGCGGCATCTCAGGGCAGGCGATCTCGGTCTGCGGCAACGTCGAAGTGCTTTGAACGCATTTGAATGCATTGATCACGAGAGGTTT
>NZ_FCON02000281.1 GCF_001544535.1 Caballeronia choica
CTGACCGAGCTTGGCCGCAATCGTTATGGCGCGGCCTTTCGCAGCCATAGTGGACGTTGGGAACCTCTGCCAGGCGCTGGGTCGCTCGACGAGATGGCACAACTGGTCGTCACGCTCCTGGAGCCGTATTTGCAACCCGATAATTAACGAGCCTAATTATTAAAGCTATTGAGGGGATGTTGTACTAGGTGGCGTTCCGAATGTCGCTGATCGTTAAGGCTTATTCGACGCCTGCCAACACGCGCAGAGGCACCGTCACATTCCTGTGGCCGATGGCAGGTATCGAATAACCCTGATATGACTTTCCGTGTCAATCAGAATGTGTAGTTTGCAGTGCTCTCATACGCGAATGAAATTCGTGAGGGCGGCGTAGCAGTAAATCTCGACGGTGGATCATCCTGATATCCGCGGGTTGGTTACCGCATTACAGTGGACCTTCTCATGAGCCTGCCGCATTCTTAAGCCGCAAGTCGGGTGATATCCGTTGTGGGGTTGTGCCGCGGGTTACTCGATAGCCGGGCTACGCCGCCTTCAGGAAACTCGTGGGTCGATGGGGGGAGCGCCGTGGTGGTTCGTAATCAGGTTGCCTGTGTGCGACAAGGTAACGCGAGCGACATCGCCAGGCGCCCGATGTCCCAAATGAAGCCCGACAGTTCACGGGCGATGGCCACGACCGTGATATTGGCATTCTTGCCACGCGCGGCCAGCCCCCGGTATCGGCGGCACAGTCGGACCTGCGCGTCCCAAGCGCGATCGATGATGGCCTTGGGAATGCCTTCATGCCGACGCTGGATGTCGGCGCTTACACGTGCCGGGTGCCGGTAGCTCCAGGCCGCTTCCACCAGGAACTTTCTTGCATAGCTATTGCCGGTCTTGGTGATGCTTCCCTGCCGTCGCTTGTCACCCGATGAGTGTTCTGAAGGGGTGACGCCGAGCCACGCCATCAATTGACGCGGATGGTCAAAGCGGGACAGATCTCCGAGTTCGGCGAGCATTCCAACGGCCGTGGTGAACTGCACACCGCGCATGGCCTGCAGACCGAGGACGGCCGGATAGAACCGCCAGGCTGTCACTGCCTCACGCAAGGCGGCTTCAACGCGCTGGCATTGCGCGAGCCGGTCTTCAATCGTGCGCCGAAGCTCCTCAAATGCGAACTGTTGCCATTCGCTACCAAACGCATACTGGCTCACCCAGCGTCGGTGAGCGGGTCCCCAGTCGGCATGACCGGCATAGCGTACATCGTTTGCGAGCAGGAACGACTTGAGCCGCTGCTGTCAAACGACACAAAGTTGTCCGAGAAAGAGAGTGAACCAAACCGTGGGATGCCATTTCCGTCGACTTGACCGCCGTCATAGACGGCGTGACGGCGCCGTACCCGATGGGATACGGCGCTTGGAGTCCGGGAAGTTTCTAACGACAAGAGCCCAGCGAGCCCCCCTGTAGCCCGCCGATCAGGGCATGCATCTCGTCTCGTGGCTCAATCAAGCTCTCGATAACCGCGAAGTGGCGGCGCTCGTGGTGTACGCCGGAGCGGTGGTGCGTGCAATGTCGCCGATGTTTTCGGCGGGCAACTGGCGGCTTGGGCTCGCTCCCGGATTCGGCGGGTTCAGCGGAGAGAAGATGAAGGCGGCGGTGCGGCGCCTCGCCGGCGTGATTGCATGCGCAATGCGGGAGTTACGAGCACAGGCGCTCCTCGTGCCCAGCGGCCGCAAGCGCGTGCCGCGCGGATGATTTAACGCTTGACGCTGGGTGAGGGCGGCGCAACAGCTTCTTGTTGCATCGTTCAGGCCGCGCCACGACCGAATCCAATCTGTCGTGGCACGAGACAGATCAAGCCGATGTCACCCGCCGCGTTTGGGTAAAGCGTAGGCGATTACATAATCTCCAGGTGGCGTCTGCATGAAATGATGGCCCGCCGCAACAATGACAACGAACTGGCGACTATTAATTTCATACGTCATGGGAGTCGCCTGACCACCCGTCGGCAGAACATCGCTCCAAACGACCTTGCCCGTTTTTACGTCGATCGCGCGAATGAGGTTATCCGTCGCAGCGGCTACGAAAACGAGGCCGCCAGCCGTGATTATTGGACCGCCGTTATTCGGCGTTCCAAGGTCGATGGGCAAGCCAGTCGACAGGCCGAAGGGCCCGTTCGCACGCGCGGTGCCGAGGGGGCGCTGCCATAAGACCTGACGGGTGTGCATGTCGATCGCAGTAGTCATTCCGTAGGGTGGCTCACTGCACAGCAAGTTCGTGTATCTCATGACGAAGGGGCCGACTGAAACGCCATAGGGTGTCTCCGCTTGTGCCCCTGAACCACCCCCGTCCGGGTCGAAGGCCGAGTCGTCGATCGACTTGAGGCCGCGCGTGTCAGCCTGAGATCGAGTGAGCAACTGGTTGTACATCGGGGTGTTGTTCCAGTTGGCGATCAGCACCCCCGTTGTCGGGTCATACGCCATGCTCCCCCATTCGCTCCCACCGTTATTCCCAGGATATTGAATCCAGGGTCGAGTAAGGCTCGGCGCAGTAAATTCACCTTCGTAACGTGCGCGTCGGAACTTGATTCGACAATAGAGCTGGTCAAGTGGCGTCAGCCCCCACATTTGCCTTTCGCTGAGATTGCCGAATCCGAGTCGCGGCATACCAACCGACCATGGCTGGGTTGGCGCGAGAGGATCTTCAGCCAGGACGCTTGCAGGTGCCGGACGCTCTTCGACCGGGCTCAGTGGCGCACCGTCACGTCGATCTAGCACAAACGTCTGCCCGCGCTTGGTAGGAACGATCATCGCTGGGATCGGGGCGCCATCCTTATCAGGGAAGTCGATCAATGTAGGCTGTGACGCGATGTCGTAGTCCCAAACATCCTTGTGCACGGTCTGAAACACCCAACGCGATTCGCCGGTACGCGCGTCTAGCGCCACGATTGCGGAAGAAATCGCGTTCTCTTCAGGCGAGCGCAACGCGCTGTAGTAGTCCACAGCGGAATTGCCCGTCGGCACATATACAAGCCCAAGCTTGTCGTCACCAACCATTATGGTCCATGAATTTGGCGTACCACGGCTGTAAGACTTGCCTGGCGAAGGTTCGGCATGGTCGTGAGGACGCTTGACGTCCCATGCCCATACAAACTTACCGGTTTCGGCACTGTAACCCCGAATTACGCCGGACGGCGCCCAGCGACGCTGGCCGTCCAGCACCTCCTGATTCGTAACGATAACGCCGTTGACTACGGTTGGTGGCGACGGTTCAGCAACAAAACCGGGCACAGACCGTCCCATTCCTACCATGAGATCCACCTGACCGTGAGTGCCGAACGTTTCACACGCTTTGCCTGTGTCGGCATCGACCGCGATCAGCCGCTCGTCCAATGTCGCCTCGATGATCCGTTGGCTGCATGGGAGTGAAGCAGAAGTGGTCTGCGATTTGTAGTACACGACTCCACGACAAGCCGCGGTGTACGGTACGTTTTCGTACTTCACTTGTGATTTATAACGCCAGACTTCACGCCCAGTCGCTGCGTCGAGCCTTATTAGATCGTTCGTCGCCGAGCACAGATAGACCGCGTCACCAACCTTGAGTGGTGTCGTCTCTGCAGCCCATTTGTTTCGCTGGCCAGCCGGTGGCAAATCGCCGGTACGGTACACCCATTCTCGCTGCAATTGGCTGACATTTCTTGGTGTGATTTCATTTAGAGGCGAGTAACGAGTCGCATCATTGTCGCGACCGTAAACTGACCAGTCGCCGTCAGGCTGAGGTGCGACGCTGGGTTTCGCTGCCACGAGTGGCTTGTCCGGAAACGGTCCGTCTGCCGATGTGACGTTGTAGGGCACGAAGGCGAGTACGAAGGCCACGACGAAGATTGCCGCCATCGTGCCGGCCAAGGTGAACGCGGTTTTCTTCCTAACCTTCAGTATCGGCAACAACAGCGCCAGCAAAAAACTAATGAAGGTCATCAATCCAAGGCGCGGCACCCAACCCCAGTAATCCAGGCCGCTTTCCCAAGCAGTCCACATCACTGTTCCGGAAAATACGGTGGCGTACAACCACGCTCCTGACTTGCGAAGACGAAACAGCTGCACTCCGGACACGGCAATGCCAGCGCCTGCGGTCAGGTAATACGCGGAACCTCCGAGCCAGATCAACCAGCTACCGCCCGCGACGAATGCAAACCCGAGCAAAACTAACGATACTGCGAGCAGACGCAACGGCCATCGAGGAACGCCCCTTCCCTGTGTCGTCGGACGTGACAGAGGTAATGGCAATCGGGTAACGCCGCTTTCTTCGATTGTCGGGGGTGGCATGAACTTCTCTCCTCGTAACGATCATGCAGAATTCGCGGAAGTGAAACGAGCGCGTCAATGAGGCCGAAAATCCAGTAGGCGGTGCCCTTTAAGCGTTGTTCGGAGCGTCACTCCACAGAGGCTTTCCCATTACAGTTTTGCTGGTGAATCCAGCGTCCGAAATTCGACCTCGCGGAACCGGGGACCGAGCCTCGACGGGATCACAGAACGCCGGTCCCAGCGCTTTGGCGCCTCCGCCAATTGAAAGGCCAACGTGCCGCTATCGAAGGTGATTGCAGTCGGGCTCACGATTTCGAATTGAGTCCGCTCCGATCTCTGGAGATGCCGCGTTGTCAGCGAGTTGATGTTCTTATTGGAGATCGTTTCATTACGCGGTCGGTTTGCTTGTATTGGTTGTTTTAACTGCGTTCGAGCTAATCGAGCGTGGAAAGCTATTCGGCAGATGTGTTGAATTCTACTTAGTGGCGTGGGCGTATCCGTTCGTTTTCGCACCTATCTTGATCGATTTGAATACACACAACTCATACCGGGCGCCGTCGTCGCACGAGGCACTCGTTTACGTTTAATGACATGTCGGGCGGGGTTGTAAACTTTCGTTGGCTGTCGTTTACTCTCTCATTTTGGTCGACACATGAAGCAGCGTCAACGAACTGGGCAGCGGCAGAATTCAAGGACGTCGACTTGAGTCATCAGCGCCTGAGCAAGCGTGCGTTGCTGCTTGCGCAGCGGTTGGCAGAGAAGCCGACGGCAAGCCTATCCGGTGCATGCGCGGGTTGGGCTGAAACGGCGGTGGCTTACCGGTTCCTGGCGCAAAATGAGTTGGACTGGCGCCATATTATGGCGCCACATTGGCGGAGTTCGGCCGAGCGGATGGGACTCGCGAGGTGATGCTATGCATACAGGACGAAAAATACCGGGGCGCCGGTCTTGAACCGATCACAACGCAAGACGAAGGACAGACTCTGTGACACTAGTCGCCGTTGCCTGCGCCTTTATAACATTGCGTCCGCTCCGATTGCCTGAATCGGCTTGCGCCGTTAGCCCGTGGTCGCGAGCAGGCATGCGCGCATACGCATGCTCCACATGTTGCGCGCGAATGGACGCGATATCGCGCTGCTCAACTTACTTTCCGCAGGTCGAGGACGCAATATGACGCGAATTTCGTTGCTAAGCCTGGCGACCGAAAGGCGTGCTCTGGGACGCCGAGGAGCGTGAGTACCTGACGCTGCAGGTCCGTGAATGGCACG
>NZ_FCON02000282.1 GCF_001544535.1 Caballeronia choica
AACCAGCGACGTAACGCCAGTAACGGCGCCGGTTCCGACGCCCTCCTGCGCATTACCAGAACCTGCTGATTAGTCGAGAAATCACCAGCTGGTGATTTCTCGACGGCGCCTCCGTAGAATTCCATGGCGCCGATAAGCCCGCCGATCCAATCGTGCGTGCCCTCCGAATGCGTCGCACAGGCATACGTGTAATTCGATGCGCCGAGTACACCGACAAACACGTGCGCACGAAACGCAACGCCACCGCGCCCGTCCAGGATCGGCATGGTGTGCCCGGCAAAGTCGGCAAACAGCTTCTCGCCGGCGCGGTGTTGCTGACGCATCGAACGTTTGAGCGTCTGCGCCCAGTCGCGGTAGCGCTGGCAGAACTGGGTGTAGCGGTAGGTACGCTCGCCGAGGTGCGCCTCAACGTACTCCTCCCACAATAGTTGCAGCGTCACGTTTGCGCGCCGCAACTCGCGATGAACGAGCGCGTAGTCCAGCTCGACACGCCGGGCCTGCGTATTCTGATCGGCCGGCAGCCTCAGCTTGGCCTCGAGTTCGTCGTCAGCCAGCGGTTCGACGCTCGCCCAGTCCAGATTGGCCGCGCTTGCACGCGCTGCATACGCCGATACCGCACCCACGCTGATACCCGCGGCCCGGCTGATCTGGCGGTGCGACAAGCCGCACACCCACTTCAGTCGCAGGACTTCTTTCAATTTGCGCATGCTCATCCGATGTGCCGGCATTACCTGTCCCCTATAAAAGAGACAAGGCTAACGCCCGTCGTTGATGTCATACGCAACACCACCGCCAGACCGAAATAGCGTTCCTGTTTCGGTCCAGTGATCACTCATTCCGGGAACGTGATCACCTGTTTCGGCAAGATGATCAGTCGTTTCGGAAACGGGTGATCAGCGATCACCATCCACCGAAATGACTGATCACCTTCCTCCGGATTCACTGATCACGTTAAACCGGAATCGGTGATCACGTTCGCCGAAATACGCAACCAGTGCCCCAGCAAGAAACATCGCTGTACTTCCGGGGATGAAGGTCCCGATAATCGCGATAGCTTCAAGGAACGCTGCAAGGAAAACGACCGTGAGTGTCCATGCCGGGTGACCGGCGAGCAGATGCAGCAGGTGGGCGAACGCGTGCTCCATCGTGCATTATCAGCCGTTCTGGCTTAGGAACTTCTGATGCCGCGTATGAATTCCACCTTCGTCGTCAGGAGGTATTCAAACACCGGCTCGCAATTGTCACCGGATGACTGCGCGACAATGTGAGCATCGAGGCGGCTCATCACTGAAGAGAGGACACGTGCTAAACGATTCCACACCGCGCACTGGCACGCTGCGTCAAATCCCAGGAGGCATTTGGGTGATCGGCTTCGTGAGCCTGTTCATGGACCTCTCGTCGGAAATCATCCACAGTCTTCTTCCCATGTTCCTCGTAACGGTCCTTGGTACGAGCGCCATGACGGTTGGCCTGATTGAAGGTATCGCTGAAGCAACAACGCCTCTCGTGAAGATGTTTTCCGGGACGGTGAGTGACTACCTCGGTAACCGCAAGTGGCTCGCTGTCATCGGATACGGGTTAGGAGCGCTGAGCAAGCCGCTATTCGCACTCGCGTCCACAGTCGGCTTCGTGCTGACCGCGCGGTAGTCGACCGCATTGGCAAGGGTATCCGTGGCGCGCCTCGCGACGCGCTCGTCGCCGACCTAACCCCCATCCAAATTCGAGGAGCGGCTTATGGTCTCCGACAATCAATCGACACGGTGGGCGCGTGTCTTGGGCCATTGCTTGCAGTTGCGTTTATGCTGCTTTGGAGCGACAACTTCCGACTGGTGTTCTGGATTGCGGTTGTACCAGGTCTGATTGCAGTTGGCCTCCTGGCTTTCGGTAGTCGGGAGCCCGCGCAGCGCTCCAATACGAAACGCGTGAACCCAGCTACGCGCGAGAACTTGAAAAGGCTGTCGCGACGGTACTGGTGGGTAGTGGTCATCGGCGCAATTTTCACGCTAGTGTAGTGTTGCATTCTGTTTGGAACTTAAGCGGCTGTTCGCGCGAATGACCTTCTGCAGGATGTCGCGAGCGGCCTTGGTCCAAATGAACGGCTTGGGGTTGGTATTGTGGTGAGCGATGTATTGGTTGATTGCTTTGACTAACTCCGGCACGCTGGTGAATATGCCACGGCGCAGGCGCTCGGTCGTGATATCGCGGAAGAAGCGCTCGACCATGTTCAACCACGATGCCGAGGTCGGCGTGAAGTGCATTTCGAATCGAGCGTGCTTGGCCAACCACGCTTGCACGGCCGGATGCTTGTGCGTTGCGTAGTTGTCGGCGATCAGGTGCAGCGTCTTGTCCTTAGGCGTTTCGCTGTCGATTTTGCGCAAGAACTTCAGCCATTCGACATGTCGATGGCGCTGTTGACATTGCGCGATGACCTGGCCGTCCAAAACGTTGAGTGCGGCGAACAGCGTAGTCGTCCCATTGCGCTTGTAGTCGTGGGTCATGGTGGCCGCACTGCCCTTTTTCAGTGGCAGGCCGGGTTGAGTGCGGTCCAGCGCTTGCACCTGGCTCTTCTCATCGCAGCACAACACCAGTGCGTGTTCGGGCGGCGACATGTATAGGCCCACGATGTCCTCGAGCTTCTCGACGAACCTCGGGTCACGCGAGACCTTGAAGCCTCTCACAAGGTGCGGCTTTAGGCCGTTGGCGCGCCAATGCCGCGACACGCTGGCGGCGCTCACACCCAACTGCGCCGCCATCTTGCGGGTGCTCCAATGCGTGGCAGCCTCGGGCTTGCTCTGCGTGGTCAGTTCGACCAGTCGCGCAACATCCACCTTCGTCGGGGGCGCGCCGCGCGCAAGATCATGCTCAATGCCCGCAAGCCGCGACTCGATGTAGCCTCGCGCCAGCGCGAGACTTGTATGCGACCGATCTTCAGTTGCTCGGCGATCTCTTTGTTCTGCATGCCGTCGGCGGCAAGCAGAACGATCTTGGCGCGCAATGCCAGCCGCACACTACTGAGCCTGGAGCGAGCCAATTTCGTCAATTCGTCTCGCTCTTCCTCGGTCAACACAATCTCTGGGGCAACTCGCACGCTTGATCTCCAACTCGACCCGTAATGAAGTATTGGAAACGTGAGAATGATTTAAGTTCCGTCAAGAATGCAGCACTACACTAGGAGGCGTGCTTTCGGTCGACAGTATGCCCGGTCATGGCGTCATTGTTTCTGCACAAGTGCCACTAGCTAGAATCACCGCCGACCGGTAAGATGGAACACTCCCACGCTGCGCAAATCACCATTATCGGAATCTCGATTTGCTTGCGCACATTATGAGCCATTCAACTCCTCTAGAAGCGAGAGCATCCGACCCACCGTTGCGAGTTCCAGGTCGAGGTAGGTACCGTCGAGGGTCGGCGCTCCCCTAACAATTACTCTGGACCGTTACGCGGTATCGCATCGAACGGTCCGCGAGATCAAAACCGCGGACTTGCTGCCCCAGCCAACGATATGCGATCCTCGAAGGATCTGAACAACCAATCGATCAACACATTGATTCGCGGCGAACGTTATGCTCGGGTTCAACGCTTCCGACAAGTGCCGTTACCATCTCCGGCATCCCGTTGAGCATCGCATTCGCAAAAGGCCAGTTCGATCTCACCCGCGTGCATCTCAAAGATACTACTGCGGCTTCGATTTGGACGGCGGTTCTTTCCGCTCGTTGAGGTCTCCGAGAAACGGCACTGTCTCGCCCGCCTACCGGACGATATTGAACTGATTGTGCTGAAGGACGTGACTACGGTCTTTGGCGGAACTGTTGTCGGTGACGTAAGGTACTCTTTGTGACCGACACGTCGACTCTTGCCGACGCGGATTCATCAAAAATCTAATCTCCGAGCTGACGGATGTCGGCGAAGAACGCAACCGGGGCGCCCCTGAAGAAAGAAAAATAGTGGAGGCTCGGAGAATTTGTCAAGTGAATACCGTGCGCGCTCGGCTGCTTAAAAACAATTCCAGCAAGTCTAGGATGAGGTCCCGCCTGTTTGGACCGACAAATTTCTCGAGCAGTAGCGCACTCAGATGATGTGCTTACGCTTCGTGAACAATAAGGTAAAGTCACCGTGAAAAAGGCGTACGGCCTCCGAATCTTCAGAGCGACAGGCATCGCGCTACATCAGCCTCGCGATTCATCGACCATGCCGCGCCTTATTGCATTCATTTTGGCGGTCGCGATTGCGATTTCTGTGCAAGCCACCCCAACGACGCCAGCTCTGAACTCGAGGGCGACAGACTTCGCCGTGGAGGTGGCAGCGCGGGACTTTCGTAGCGCGCGCAAAGGGAACCAGCACGTGTTTTCGTATACGGAGAATGAAACGGAGGAGGCGCTTTCCAGGAGCCTGCGGGAGTGGTTGACTCGCGGTGAGACGCGTAATATGCGTATGGCGCTGACAGACAGGCTCACACTCTTCGCGTTCTACTGGGCAGCGCTGCAGATGCCCGCGGACTCATTGTGCTTCAGTGATATCGACAGCCAGGATTGCGCGGACGAGCTCGGATATTGGTTAGCCCAGGTACGAGGTGGCAGCCCGGAGTTCATCGCCGCGTACCGAGCGGCAGAACTACGGCTGAAGTTGCCGCCGCTAGCCATCAAAAAATGAGAGCGTTGTCTCACCAATCGATCGATTCACTGTTGAGGCGCATTCCGACAAGTCTATATACAGCTGGACCGAGCGCAACATGTACGTTGGACGCTTAGCACGGAAAACACATACAGGCCCCAAAGCCGCCTTCTACGTTGATGCCCTTGAACGCGGCACTGCTGCGAGGCCCGATCGGCCCATTCTGCACAAGTGGTTCGCCTTAACGGTTTCGATCGAGAGCCATTGTGCGCTTCCAGCCCGGGGTTCACGGCGGGATTATCGGAGTTTCAAACGCAAGATACGCGCGGCAATCTTGCCGAAAGGCGGGCGAAGCAGCAGCTCATGTCCAACGGGTTTGCACCAAAACAACCTTTGGCGTGACTCAGCGTCCGGAATGCTCCCACACCATGGTAGGCTCCGATGCCGCTGGCGCCAATGCCATCGAACTGGTGCCGCCGACTCTGTTTTGATCCGGATGCCGGGATTCAAGTGAACCAGCTCGAGATCGACCTCGTCTCGGAATGATCGGCATTTGGGACTCACCGACCGGATCATGTGCGCGTCGGCAACCGGTTCATTCCGGCATCGGCAGCTACATGCTCAGGGAAATCCGCGAAAGTCTCTTTTTCGAAAGGGACCGTCCCCGGCACGGTGCTTGTCTGCCATTGTCTCCGATCCGCGACAGACTGGAGACGCCGAAAACGCGCCACCGAGTTTCCGCGATGAAGGGCCGCTGCACTGCGAGATCGGGACCAGTGGGTGCGGCCTTTACCAATTCAGTTTGAGGCCGGACTCGGTTGCGCGGTGGCGGTCGTCGTCGTCCGCGTGCAGGTATTGACTGGTGGTCGAGATCGATGCGTGACCGAGGTTGTCGCGCACATAACGCAG
>NZ_FCON02000283.1 GCF_001544535.1 Caballeronia choica
CGCATTGTCAGCGCCGTGAGTTGGTCGCGTTCCGCTTCACTCAAGACCAGTGGCGCCTTCGGTCTTCCTCTCATCGTTGCCTCGCTTAATTGCGAACCCTGCAACCCAGGTTAGTACACAACGCAAATAAGGCAATGAATTTCTAACTCGTGACACTAGTGCAGCATCACCTAAATCGCCTTAATAATTAGCCTCGTTAATTATCGGGTTGCAAATACGGCTCCAAGAGCGTGACGACCAGCTGTGCCATCTCGTCGAGCGACCAGGCGCCTGGCAGAGGCTCCCAACGTCCACTATGGCTGCGAAAGGCCGCGCCATAACGATTGCGGCCAAGCTCGGTCAGCCGCGCCACCACGGTCGGGTCCTCATCGTCCAGACGTTTGATCAGCAGGTGACGGAGCGGGGCTATTGCCGATATCGGCGAGCTGTTCGCGAACGCGTTGGGCGAGTTTTTCGCCCTTTATCAAAGGACGTCTGGCAACGCCGGTACGCTTGGCATGGCTCCAGACCAGCTCGTCGGGATTCAGATCCGGTGCGTAACCGGGCAGGAAGTGCAGGGTTAATTTCCCTTGGGTGCTGCTCACATAGTCTTTGACGCACGCCTTCTTGTGAGCGGGCAAGCTATCGACAATAAGATGCACGGCGCGACGACGTCGGAACATCAACTTTTCGAGCAGAACGACAAGCAGCTCGCCCGTGAGCGCGCCAGGGTAAGTGTCGAACCAGAAAGCTCCCTTGGAATTCACGGCTGAGGCTGCGCTCATGCTTTGGCGTTCGCCAGGTCGCTCGACGATCGGGGTCTCGCCACGCTGCGCCCAGGTTTTGCCGTGAACTGAGTTAGCCCGAAAGCCAGACTCGTCCCAGAAGAAAACATCGGCATTCTCGCGGCTGGCTTGCTGCGCAATGGCAGGAAAGGTCTCGTGCTGCCAGCGTTCGATAGCGACTGGATCACGTTGATAGGCACGTTGGAGCGGTTTTTGCGGCGTCACACCCAGGCGGGCAAGCAGCGTACCGATCGAAGCCAGACTCAGTCTGACATCAAACTCGCGTTGGATCAGCTCGGCTACAAGAGCGCGCGTCCAGAGTGCGAAATCGAACCCGTACTGCAGCGGATTCTTGCCGTGAATCCAGCGAAGCACGGTGATTTCCTGCCGTTTGGTCAGTTTGCGCGGACGGCCTGTAGCGGTGGTCGAACGCAGTGCGCGTACGCCATGACCTCGTCCCCGCGCCTGAGCGCGAATCTTGTACGCCCACGATCGATGCATCCCGAACGACGTCGCGACATCATCGGGGTGCTCACCTTCAGCCATGCGTTTCACTGCGAGTATACGCATTTCCTCAAGCGTGTTATGAGCCAATTCCCGACCATCTCGCTTCATGAAATGCTCCGACGAGTCACAAGATAACCAAGCATAGGATATTTGTCGGCAAACTTCCTGACTGATGAGTAAGCCGACGTTCGCAAGCCCTCTGCCATGTATCGCCAGCTTTCGTGCACAAGCATCGTCGATGCTGCCAATCCAACCAGTTATAGGTGTCGACGGCGATCCGGACCATTACCGACGAAGGCATCGACTACTGCAATTCGCGCTATATTCAGCCGGTTCGATTTCTTCGGCGACAGTCCGCGCATTTCGCTGATCGTGGTGTTACCGTATTCCCGCGGCGGCGGCGGTGCATGAATATTCGGATCATGCGTTGATCGACAATTTTTTCATCGATGGCGACCAATAGCTGTCTCTGATCACGCAGCCGCGACAATCCGCCGAATCCGCCGCAGCTCTCAGGCAACCCGTACGCACCCGTCAATGCGTGGGCCATCGGTGATCTCTTCGACTCGTTCCAATTCGACCCGAGGTCACGACGACCATCAAAACGGCAATGGGCAGGGTAATAACGGCGGTTTTGGCTGCTGGACATTCCGAAAAGATTTGAGCCGAGCAAGCAGATGACAACCTCTGCGGGATGGCGAGTGACTGTATCGCGGAAAAATGTCACGGCTCAAGTCGCGCCGAATATAGCACCGACCGCGGATGCCACACCCATCGACAGCGCGCTCCAGAAGGTAACCCGCAATACGCCAGGACCCACTTTCGCTCCCCCGACGCGCGCGGCAAGTCCGCCAAGTATTGCCAGGGAAACCAGCGCCGTCACCGCGATACTCGCGGCCACCCCTTGCTGCGGGGCGAGCGCCGTGACGATGAGCGGCAAAGCGGCTCCCACCGAAAAGCTGCTGGCCGACGCCAGCGCGGCCTGCAATGGATTTGCCGCGGTCGTTTCCGAAATACCCAATTCGTCGCGGGCATGTGCGCCGAGTGCGTCGTGAGCCATTAGAGCCTGCGCAACCTGTTTGGCAAGCGCCATGTCGAGGCCGCGCCGCACATAGATCGCCGCCAACTCTCGATGCTCGCGCGCGCCATCCGCATCGAGCTCCGCCTGCTCTTCGGCGAGCGCCGCTGTTTCTGTATCCGCCTGCGACGAGACCGATACGTACTCGCCTGTCGCCATCGACATCGCGCCGGCTACCAATCCAGCCAGGCCGGTTAGCAGCAGATGGCCGTGCTCGGCGTGCGCGGACGCGACGCCGATTATCAGACTTGCCGTCGAAATGATGCCGTCGTTTGCGCCAAGCACCGCGGCGCGTAGCCAGCCAATCGCCTTGATGCGATGCGGTTCTTTGTGAGCCTTGGGCATTGGCAGACCCTAGCGGTCTCGAACCTGATCACGCGACGGCCCCGCGTGGGGCAGCATCCGCTGCAGCACATGGTCTTTCAGAACAAAGCGGTGGAACAACGCTGCGACGACATGCAGACCAATCAATGCGAAGAGCACCCATGCGAGGATGCCGTGCACATCCCCCATCTCGTGGCCGAAGGCCGAGCCCGGTTCGCTCAGTGCCGGATAGGGCACGACGCCCAGCAAGCGGACCGTCCAGCCGCGTGAGGACGCGTTGATCCAGCCGAGCAGCGGCACCAGCACCAGGGCGGTGTAGAGCAGAACATGCGTTATGCGCGAGACGACGCTGAGTAGCGGCGGCAGCTCGTCCGGCGTGGGCCAATGCGTCAATCGCCAGATCACCCGGATTGCCATCACGGCGACAAGCGTCGCGCCCACGCCAAGATGCCAGGCGATCAGATTAACGGGCTGCGTGTCCTTGTGAACATCCGGCATCGTCCAGCCGATCACAAACTGCATAGCGACCAACAGGACGGTTAGCCAGTGCAGCGTGCGCGCGACTGCATCATATGCCGGACGCTTCATTTCGTAAGCCTTAGCCATTCTTGCTCCTCAAGTTGTCGCGAATTGATGAATTGATGAGGCGCGCAGCCTGCGAATTTTGAACCGATAGCCCGAAAAAAGCACTGCACAAATCCGACCGATGTTAGCGACCTTACCTTAAGGAAACCTGACGCCCGGCAGGGGCGATCCGGATGCTCGACTCCGCTGCTGTTTCCGCATAGCCGCCAACATAGCGTCAGCAAGACCGGGACGCCGGGAGGCCGAGGTCTTCTGCTTGAATCACGGAGCGGTTTGCGCCTTAGCAGGCAACGTCACGGGCCGGCTTCTTGCTATTCCTCCCATGCATCATCAATCAACGCTCATCGTTGGGAACCCACATGCGCCTGCTAAATCGTCTGGCTGTTTCAATGGTTTTGCCGCTGGCCTCCTGCGCGATCGGACCATCAAGTTCAAGCGATGCGGGCTTCGGCGCGTCGCCCGCCACGCCGGCTCCGGAATCGTCCTTGGTTCCGATGGTCAACATCGCGCCCGTTCAGGCGCGCCCCGACGGTTTCATGCCCACCGCTCCCGCCGGCTTTGTCGTCACCGAGTTTGCCGGTGGCCTCGCGCACCCGCGCTGGCTCTACACGCTGCCCAATGGTGACGTACTGGTAGTGGAAAGCGACGCGCCAAAAGAACACGATGAAGGCAGCGGCCTATTCGGCTGGGTCAGAAAGCAGGTCATGAAGCGCGCAGGCGCCGGTGTTCCGAGCCCCGATCGCATTGTGCTGTTGCACGACGTGGACGGCAGCGGCGTCGCGAGAACGCAGACCGTGTTTCTGCGCCGCCTGCACTCTCCGTTCGGGATGTCGCTCATTGGCGGTCAACTCTATGTTGCCGATACGGACGCTCTGCTGCGTTTTGACTATGTGACGGGCGCCACCCAGATTACAGGCCCCGGCGTCAAGGTTGCCGACTTGCCGGCCGGGCCGATCAACCATCACTGGACCAAAAATATCCTAGCCGACCGCTCCGGCAAGCATCTGTACATCACGGTGGGATCGAACAGCAACGCAGGGGAAAATGGAGTCGACGCCGAAGAAGGCCGAGCGCGAATCCTCGAGTTCGACGTGGACAATGGGCGCTTGCGACCCTACGCGACAGGGCTGCGTAACCCCAATGGGCTCTCGTGGCAACCGGACAGCGGCGCATTGTGGACAGCAGTCAACGAGCGGGACGATCTCGGTAACAACCTTGTGCCGGACTACATGACAGCAGTAAAAGACGGGGCGTTCTACGGTTTTCCATACAGCTATTACGGCCAGCACATCGACACCCGCGTCAAACCGCAACGCCCCAATATGGTTGCAAAGGCCATCGCGCCTGACTATGCGCTCGGCAATCATACGGCTTCGCTAGGTCTGGTGTTTTACGACCGGACGCTGTTCCCGCCTCATTATCGTGGAGGCGCATTTGTTGGCCAACACGGATCATGGAACCGTAAACCGCGTACCGGCTACAAGGTGGTGTTCGTGCCATTTGTCGATGGAAAACCTGCTGGCGTACCTGAGGATTTCCTGAGCGGCTTTCTGACGGCAGACGGCTACGCCGTGGGTCGACCCGTTGGCGTCGCACTGGACGCGCACGGGGCCTTGCTCGTGGCTGACGACGTCGGTAACGCTGTATGGCGAGTAGCGCCGCGTAACAACGTCAAATCGGCTGACACCGCGCCGGCAGGCAAATGACACAGCCCTGGCCCCTTTGCTCCGAGGCCGGGCGGACGCAAGATTATCGTGCCGATTAGAACCGCTTCATCAGTCAAAGCAGCACGCCCATGGAGTCGCCTCAAAAGACGGGACCCGCAACTCGATCACGTTGACGATCCGCAGGGAGTAGAGCCAGCATCGTCGTGATTCGGCAGTTTGCGGAAATTGATCGGTGAACCGCCTCCGATTTTTCTGGACACGATTTTGGGGTAAAACGTGTATCTGGAAACGGAGTTGAACATGCTGAAGAAGTCGAATGTCACTGAGGTTGTGCCGGGGGCGGTGGAAGGAGCGCGTAGCGCGACTGGAAGCGCCCCCGGCGCGGCCGCCGAAGTGAAGCGGTGGTCAGCGAACCGGAAGAAAGAAGTCGTCTTGCGGCTATTGCGCGGCGAGCCGGTGGATGCCATTTCGCGCGAGGTATCGGTACCGATATACCGGCTCGAAGAATGGCGCGAGCGTGCCTTGGCCGGTATCGATGCTGGCCTCAAGGAGCGCGA
>NZ_FCON02000284.1 GCF_001544535.1 Caballeronia choica
CCAACCCCAACCCCAACCCCAACCCCAACCCCAACCCCAACCCCAACCCCAACCCCAACCCCAACCCCAACCCAACCCCAAGCGCCAGCGATCATCCTCCCCGTCTTGGACAGGGACCCATTAAACCGAAACGAATACAAGTTCCATAGAAGTGCAAAAACATCAAGCGGTTGAAAGCCCAAACCCCGCGCGCCAGCGCCCCCCCTGCCGACCATGCCTCATCGAAGCGACATGATCTTCCACGCGATCATGCGCATCGCGGGCTGGGACCAGCTCGAGCGCGTATGGGAGTTCATCGTCGGATTCTTCAAGTTTCTCTGGGCGCTTCTACGCTTTCTTGGCGGCGGCTGACCGCCGCGCCGCATACAAAAAAGGCTCCGAACCGGTCGGAGCCTTTGTCTCTGGCGCAAAGCACACACGCGAATCAGGTGTCGCGCCAGTTGTCGTCGTTATTGCCGAGGTCGAGGCCGCCGCCGCCACCGCCGCCGTCGGTCCAGTCATTCGACCCGTTGCCAAAGTCGAGGCCGCCGCCGTTGTTGTTGCCGGCGTTGTTGTCGGGCGTGGGCACGGGCACGTCGCGTTCGATCACGCGGTCGCGTCCATGCGACAACGCTTCGCCGAGCAACACTCCGGTCAGCAAGCCACCCATGCCACCGCCAAACCCGCCGCCGCCTTGCTGGATGATGACGGGCGGCTGTTGCTGCGGATACGGCTGTTGCTGCGGATACGGCTGCTGCGGCGGATAAGGCCCTTGCTGCCCGCGTCCGAAGCGCTCCGCTTCCTGCGCATACGCCGAGTCGCCTTCGCGGGCGGCGGGCGCGGCCGGAGCCGCATTCGGATCGGGCCGGCCTTCCGCGCGCGCCTTCAGGCTTTCGACCCGGTTCGCGAGATCCTCGACCTGATACGGCGGCACGGGATTCGTCGAATTCGACAGTGCTTCGACGAGTTCGCGCAGCTGCCCCTCGACGCCCTCGACGTCCTTCAGCAACGCTTCATGGCCGGGCGCCGTCGAGAGCCGCACGTCGAGCTTGAGCGTGCGCACGTCGTTGAGCAATTCAGTGGCGCGTTTCAGTTGCGTGCGGCGATCGTCGTTGGCGCGGCCGTCGTCTTTCGCACGGGCGCGTCGCAGACCCCAGCGCAGCACCAGCGCGATTCCCGCGAACAGCACGGCGATGCCGATCCACGAGCCCATCGAAGGCCCATGTTTTTCCGCCCGGGGCGCCGGCGCGTTATTGAACGGATTCTGCGCGACCGAGCCGGTCGGCGCCGCGCTCGGCGGGCTCGGCACATTGGCGACGACGCTCGCACGATTCGCATCGCCGCGAATGCGCGCTTCCGTCGACGCGAAGCGCAACGGGTCGGTGAACTTGAGCTGCGGATCGATCGACTTCGCCTGCCGCAGATGCGAGAGCGCGTCGTCATAGCGGCCTTCGCGATCGAGCACCTGCGCGTACAGGTAATGCGCGTGCGCGTTGTTCGGATGCGCCTGCAGGACTTCGGTCAAACCGGCATCGGCTTTCTGCCAGTTGCCCTGCGCCATCGCCTGCTCGATTTGCTGGGCGCTCGGCACGGCGAACGCCGCCGACGAGACCAGCACGAGCGATGCCGCGAGAGCCGTAAAAAGTTTTTTCATGATGCGGGCCGGACGCGATAAACGCCCGTCTCCAATCGATCACACATTCCCGTGCGACGCGCAGTGCCCTGACAAGTTCACCACGCGCCGCGCCGGTAAATTTACTGCGCTTGCTGTGCTTACTGCGCCGGCGTGTTCAACTGCTTTTTCAGCGCTTCGAGCCGGTCCTCGACGGACGGGCCGCGATTGAGTTCCGCGAGCTTGTCGTCGAGTGCCTTGCCGGATTTCTGGTCGGCCGAATTCAGGCGTGCATCCGAGCGGGCGTTCGCGAGCTGCACCTTGTCTTCGAGCTTCTGGAAATCCTCCGACAGGTTCTTCCCGCCGATCCCGCCGAGCGCGGTTGCCGCCACGTCCTTCGCCTGTGCGATCTGCTGCTTCGCCTGCAGGATGTTCGAGCGCGCGTTCAGGTCGTTGCGGCGCTGGCGCATGTCGCCGATCTGCTGCTTCAGATGATCGACCGATGGCACGAGCGTGGCAAGCTCGCCGGCGAGCGCGTCGCGTTCGGTTTCCGCATTCGCCTGCGCGGCAAGCGCCTCGCGGGCAAGCCCTTCGTCGCCCGATTGCAGCGCACGCTTCGCGCCGTCTTCGTATTTCTTCGCCTTGTCGGTGGCGACGTCGCGCTTGCTTTGCTGCGTGGCGACCTGCGCCTCGATCTCGATCAGCGCATTTTCCGCCTTGGCGATGCTGTCGTCGAGTTCGCGCACGATCTGGCGCGAATCGCGCGACGGGTCCTGCATGGTGTCGGCGGCGTCGTTCAGCAAGCCCTTGACGGTGCGCGTGATGGAATCCAGTAGCGACATGTGTTTCTCCTTGATGAAGGCAGCGGCTCGTGTGCCTCGTGCGTGGCTCGCGAGCCAGTCGTGCGGCGCGCATCGCTCGATGCGCGCAACGTAAGTTCGGGTCGGGCGCGCGGATTGCAAGCACGGACTTCAATAAGAACGACGCGTTTTGGCGTCGTCTTCCGACGTCGTCTATTAGAGCACGGCGCGACTTAAGCCGGTCTTAACCAGCGTTAAGGAATGTAACGCCGAATGTAACGCCGAATTAACGCGTCAAGGCGCGCGCCGCGTCGTGCAGAGCGACGGCCGCGCTTGCGCACTCGAAACGCGGAACCCTCATGTCCAAAGTGCTCGTCGTTGCATTCGCGGTCGCGGCCGTCGTATTCCTGGTGCTGGACGGGCTCTGGCTCGGCGTGATCGGCCGCAGTCTTTATCAGCGCGAGATCGGCGCGTTATTGCTCGATCGACCGAACTTCGGCGCGGCGGCGATCTTCTATCTGCTGTATCTCGCGGGGATGACGTACTTTTGCGTGTTGCCAGGCGTGGCCGAAGCAAGCGCGATGCGCGGGCTGGTCAACGGCGTGCTGTTCGGCGCGATCGCCTACGCGACCTACGATCTCACGAATCTTGCGACGCTCAAGGGCTGGAGCACGACGATCGTCGTGGTCGATATCGCGTGGGGCGCATTCGCCACTGCTGCCGCGTCCGCGGCGGCAGTCGGCGTGACGACGCGCTTCGTTACGTGACGTGACGCGGCTGTGGCGCGCGCACGCATTACATTACACGCGCATGACACGCGCCGCTGATTCATTGTCCCGAATGCCGGCGTGTGAACGATGCGCCTTCGTCGGTGTCGCCGGGTCCGATGGATTCCTCGGATTCCCCAGGCTCGGACCTGGACTTCGCCAGCGCCGCCTTCTGGCTGGCTGCGGCATTGCTCGCCGCGTTCGCCGCCGCGGCTTTCGCCTCGCGCGCGGCCGCTTGTTCCGCGACGTGGCGCACGGCGACGTTTAGTGCATCGGGCGCTTTCGGCGCGCGCAACCGGTCGACAATGCCGGCGACCTTGATCTGCTCGCTCGTGGCATTGAAGTTCAGCACGGCGCGCCGCATGAGTTCGCTCACGCTGATGCCGAGACCCTCTGCCGTGTTGCTGATGGCGAGTTTTTGCGCGGGTGTCACGAAAACAACGATGCGTTCGCTTGGTTTGGTAGACATGAGCGGCTCGCAAACAGTAAGGCGATTGCAAAGAAGCGATGCGACAAATTTACCGCAGGAACGGCTGCCGGATGCGTTCGTTTGACCGCTCACCGGCGCATCCATCATATCGTCTTGTGCTTCGGCGTGGGCGGCAGGCCACGTTCGCGCCGAAACCGCAGCACGCGACGAAAGTCGCGCGCGTTCAATGAGTTGGCCATTTTCTCATACGGTTGTCCACCGCGCTGCGAACCGATTCTGTAGATGGCCGACTGTACGGCAACCCACCATCGGCGTGATTTGCTTACAAAAAAATCGGACGCCTCGCGTAGAACTGCGCTCGAATTCTTTAAAATGCGCTGTTACCCTGCGCGTGGCCGCGTATGCGCCGCTTTGTTCCACTCCGTGCCACTGTGTTCCGTGCACTTGCCGCCTAAGTGTCGCGTTGTACTCGCGGCGCGCGGCGCTCGCGGCTCGTCTGCCTCACGCGGCCCTGGCTCTTCGGGGCCGCCGCCCGCCGCGTCGCGGCCATCATCGTCATTCAGCGCTTTCGCGCTTGATCCAGGCGCGTAGCGCACGAGGCGCGAACCCAATGCGCCGAGCCTCATGCGCTGAACCTCATGCGCCGAACCATCGAAGTCATGCCAATCATCAAACGACCGAATCCCTCGAACCCTTCACGCGACGCCCGAGATCCCCGTAGCAGCAACGTGCCTCGCAGCAACGACCGCCATGAACGCAGCGATCGCCGCGGACGCGACGAGCCCGCCGGGCGTTCGCTCGCCGCGAGCGTCGCGATGTGGTTCGCGGGGCTGTTCGCGCTCGCGGCGGTGATCGGGGCGTTGATCATCGGCTATGCGCTCGTCGTGATGGGGCCGAACCTGCCGTCGCTCGATGCGCTCACCGACTATCGCCCGAAAGTGCCGCTGCGCGTCTATACGGCCGACCACGTGTTGATCGGCGAGTTCGGCGAGGAGCGGCGCAGCCTCGCGCGCTTCCAGGACATCCCCGACCAGATGAAGAAAGCGGTGCTCGCCATCGAGGACTATCGCTTCTACGACCACGGTGGCGTCGATTTCCTCGGCATCCTGCGTGCCGGCGTGAGCGATGTGATGCACGGCGGCGCATCGCAGGGCGCGAGCACGATCACGATGCAGGTCGCGCGCAACTTCTTCCTGTCGAGCGAGAAGACCTATACGCGCAAGATCTATGAAATGCTGCTCGCGTACAAGATCGAGCGCGCGCTCACGAAGGACCAGATCCTCGAGCTGTACATGAATCAGATCTATCTCGGCGAGCGCGCGTACGGCTTCTCGGCTGCGGCGCGCGTCTACTTCGGCAAGGACCTGAAGGACATCACGCTGGCCGAAGCAGCGATGCTTGCTGGCTTGCCGAAGGCGCCGTCGGCGTATAACCCGGTCGTCAATCCGAAGCGCGCAAAGATTCGCCAGCAGTACATCCTGAAGCGCATGCTCGACCTGAACTACATCACGCAAGCGCAGTTCGACCAGGCCATCGCCGAAGAGATCCATACGAAATCGTCCGGCACCGAATACGGCGTGCATGCGGAATACGTCGCGGAAATGGTGCGGCAGATGATGTACGCGCAGTACAAGGAAGAGACCTACACGCGCGGCCTCACGGTCACGACCACCATCGATTCCGCCGATCAGGACGCCGCCTACCGCGCCGTTCGCAAGGGCATCATGGATTACGAGCGCCGTCACGGCTATCGCGGGCCGGAAGGCTTCGTGAACCTGCCGGCGAATGCCGACGACCGCGATCAGGCGATCGAGGACGCGCTCGTCGACCATCCGGATGACGGCGACCTGGTCGCGGCCGTCGTCACGGCGGTGAACGCG
>NZ_FCON02000285.1 GCF_001544535.1 Caballeronia choica
GGGCTTTATGTCACCCCATGAAGCCCGTCACGCAGCCACCATGAAAGAGGCCGCCTGAGTTGCAAACCCGTGTCCAGCCAATCCGAGCCGGTACAACGGAAGTGCCGATCGAACTGTTCTAACATGGTCGGCGACGTCCCAAGTCAGCAACATCGTGCGTATGACGGCGTGGCTAACTACCTGTATGCATGGCATACAAACATTTACAGTTAGTCTCACGCTGACCGAGTCACCATATGTTTTTCACCTTATCCGAAAAGGGAAACGACCGTGTCAAATCCGCTCAAACCGTCCGGCTACGACCTCATCCACAATCCCCGCCTCAATCATGGCTCCGCGTTTACGCAAGCTGAACGCGAGAAACATCATCTGGAGGGTTTGCTTCCGCCGGGGGTCAGCTCGCTTGAACTGCAAGTCGCACGGACGCATGCGGAACTGTCTCATCTCGACAATGACCTGCAAAAATATCTGCTCTTATCGGACCTGCAGGCGCGCAACGAGACGCTCTTTTATGCGGTGCTAATGTCCGATCCCGCGACGTTCATGCCGGTGGTGTACACGCCAACGGTCGGCGAGGCATGTCAGAAATTCAATCACGTTTTCCGGGCGACACGGGGCCTTTATATTCCGATAAGTGCGCGGGGTCGCGTAAATGAGTTGCTTGCGAACTGGCCTGAGAAGGACGTTCGGTTTATTGTAGTGACGGACGGCGAACGCATTCTTGGACTGGGCGACCTTGGCGTAGGCGGCATGGGCATTCCTATCGGAAAGCTCGCGCTATACACAGCTTGCGCGGGCGTTCCGCCCCAACACTGCTTGCCTGTCATGCTTGATGTGGGCACGAACAACGCTACGCTTGTCGATGACCCGCTCTATCTCGGCCTTCGTCAGGATCGCGTTCGCGGAGATGATTACCACGCGTTTGTCAATGAGTTCGTGCAAGCGGTTCAGGCGGCTTATCCGAAATGCTGCATCCAGTGGGAAGACTTCGCGAACTTCAACGCGGTCCCGCTGCTTGCACGCTTCAAAGACAAGACTTGCACCTACAACGATGATATTCAGGGCACTGCGGCAGTCGCGCTCGCGGGGATTTATGCCGCGTTGCGCATCTCGAAGCAGAAGCTTACGGACCAGCGATTCCTGTTTCTTGGCGGCGGCTCCGCGGCGACGGGTATCGCCGAGTTGATCAGTCAGGCCATGGCGATTGAGGGCATGGATATCAACACGGCACGCAAGCGAAATAATCTCTTTGATGTCAACGGTCTGTTGGTCTCCTCCCGAACCGACCTCGCCGACTTTCAGAAGGTTTTTGCCATCGACCACCAACCGGTTTCGTCGTTCTCGGACGCTATCGAGGCGTTGAAGCCAACGGGGATTATCGGCGTGAGCACGGTACCCAAACTTTTCAACCAACGGGTGATCGAAGCCATGAGCGCCATTAATGAACGGCCGATCATCTTCCCGTACTCGAATCCGACATCGCGTTCCGAGTGCACCGCTGAAGAGGCGTATCGATGGTCGAAGGGCAAGGCCATTTTCGCGAGTGGAAGTCCGTTCGCGCCGGTCGAGCTAGAGGGGACGACCTTCGTTCCAGGGCAGGGCAACAATGTCTACATTTTTCCCGCGATGGGTATGGCGGTCTTCGCGACGGAAGCAACCCGCGTAACCGATGAGATGTTCATCGTTGCAGCGAAGGCCGTAGCCGAGCAGGTTAGTGACGAAAGCCTCGAGAAAGGCCTGATCTATCCACCGCAGAGCAAAATCTACGAAGCGTCGATGCATGTGGCGGCGTCGGTGGCTGAGTATATTTTTGATCATAATCTCGCGCGGATCGAGAAGCCGCAAAATCTCATTGAGCATATGAAGGCGGCGGCTTATTCGCCTTCTTATACGGAACTTTGATGTGTAGGACTCAGGGGAAAGGAAACCGCAGGCGGCGGATCTGCCCCTTCCTGCTTGGAGGGAACGGGCGGCGCCGTCAGGACACACAGTCTAAAGCTTGGTCTAGGTGTATTGAAAACGCGACGGCCTTGTAAGCGAAGTGCAGCACCCCGTCTCGTATAGGGTGTCGCGATGCCCGACACGACTTCGTATCGGCAACTCCCACCTGAAGGACGCCTGGCCATCGCAAAAGCCTACGGCTGGGAGATGTGATGTGAGTATCCGGTCCATGGCCCGGATACTGGGCGCTTGCCAGCCACCGCCAGCCGTGAGCTGATGCGAAACAGTCCGCCGTGGCGCGGGACTAGCCGCGTAAGCCGCAAATAGTCAGCGGCTGCTTGCAGTTTCCCGTCCACGCTCAGTGCTGTTCTCTGTCGAAGTCGTTCTCGCCTTTCCGTTGCCGCGGCGGCCGCCTATGGTCCAGCGAAACTGTCCGATGCATTCCACGCACGGGTTTGTCCTGTTGTCGCGGACTGCCGCGAAGCGTAGCCTGTGTAGCATTTAGAACAGAGAATATAGTCTCGCCTCAGTCTGACCCATATGCTCTGGGCGTATCGTTGCTCCGCGTGGTCGCCATGCGTGTAGTGTGCCCCACATGAAGGCGTTAGTATTCTGATCCGGTCGCACCAAATCGTGGCAAAGTGGCTTGATCGAGCCCACGGCTGCGACTACAACCTGGCGATTGTTTCACAATCGCCAAAGGTGACTTGGGAGACTCCACGAATACGTGCGGGAGATGCAGTCCTTCGAAGGAACCATGACTGCGGTCCGGCGTCGCAAGTTAGCGTCGTCGCGCAGACGACGTTTCGAGGCTTGAAAACGTTTTGCGGCGGGTGGGAGAGGGGCGCGGGCGCCTTGTCACGCTGGCGATCCGGCAGATTGCGCTACCGTACGAGGGCTTGGTTAACAAACGAGATGGCTGTGGGGGGGGTCAAATGGCCGCAGGCAAACCGCTGTACAGGTCGCTTTATTTCCAGGTGATTGTCGCCATTGTCATCGGTGTCCTGGTCGGCTTTTTCGCGCCGCACTGGGGAGAGGCGATGAAGCCGCTCGGCGACGCCTTCATCAAGCTGATCAAGATGATCATCGCGCCCATTATCTTCTGCACCGTCGTCATCGGTATTGCGGGCATGGAAGATATGAAGAAGGTGGGCAAGACCGGTGGACTGGCTTTGCTCTATTTCGAAATCGTCAGCGGCATTGCTTTGCTCGTCGGGCTGTTGATCGTCAACCTGGCGCAACCCGGCGCCGGAATGAACGTGGATCCCGCGACGTTGGACGCGAAGGCAGTGTCGATGGTGACCGGCGCGCGCAAGATGGAGAGCACTACCGAGTTTTTGATGAACATCATTCCATCGACCGTGGTCGACGCGTTCGCCAAGGGGGAGATATTGCAGGTTCTGCTGTTCGCGCTCATGTTCGGATTCGCCTTGCACGCATTCGGCGGTAGGGGCACGTTGGTATTCGATTTTGTCGAGAAGATCTCCCATGTGTTTTTCGGGATTGTCGGTATCATCATGAAGGTAGCGCCGATCGGGGCGTTTGGCGCAATGGCCTTCACCATTGGTAAATACGGTATCGGCAGCATGCTCTCGCTTGGCAAGCTGATGGCCACGTTCTACGTCACCTGCCTGCTCTTCATCTTTGTCGTGCTCGGACTCATTGCCCGCTTCCATGGTTTCAGTGTGTGGAAGCTAATCAAGTATCTGAAGGAAGAGTTGTTTATCGTGCTTGGCACGTCGTCATCCGAAGCGGCGCTGCCGCGGGTGATGGTAAAGCTGGAAAATCTCGGCGCGAAAAAATCGGTGGTTGGGCTGGTCATTCCTACCGGCTATTCCTTCAACCTCGATGGCACATCGATCTACCTCACCCTGGCGGCCATTTTCATCGCGCAGGCAACGAACACGCCACTGGACCTGACCCACCAGCTTACCTTGCTGGCCGTATTGCTGTTGACCTCCAAAGGCGCCGCCGGTGTCACGGGCAGCGGGTTCATCGTGCTTGCGGCAACACTGTCCGCCGTCGGACATGTACCGGTTGCGGGGCTGGCGCTCATTCTAGGCATCGACCGGTTCATGTCCGAAGCGCGCGCGCTAACCAATTTCATCGGTAACGCCGTGGCTACATTGGTGGTTGCCAAATGGACCAATGAACTCGATGAAATCAAGATGCGTAGCGTCCTGGATCACGAGACTCCGGAGGAGGCGGACGAGCCCGAAAAGGTGTGGGACCAGAAAGACGAAAGGATGCCTGTCGCCGCGGTGCCGGGCGCCCCCTCGGGTAGTGAGTGAGCGGCCGTGAACCGCCAGGCGTGGCTCAGGCCGCAACGGATGCGGCCTGAGCAGCGACTGACACCGGGTAGCTAAGGGCGGTCGTCAGTGCCGTAACTCGACGCGAGCAGGGCAAGGACATTCTCGCGTCGGCTTTTGGATCGAATGTACATGGATAGGAAAAGAGCCACGCGTGGTCAGGCTGCGGCGATGTTGCCCATATCGCGTTCAAAGTCGATGATGCAGCCAATGGCACCAAAGTTAGCGAGCGAAGTCGCGCTTGACTATCATCTGACACTGGAAGTCCTACGCAGCGGTCATGGCGATGAATACCATCTCGGAAGCATGGCACAAGTCACTTACACGGCGATGCTTGTTAGTCAGGCAAGCGATGCAAGCGGGTGTGCAGGATTGTTTCGTGAGGCGAAGGAGACGATCCTGCGCTGCCGCCGGGCAGGCCTTGAAACGGGTGTCTGGATGGCGGACGAGCAAGCTTGCGCAATCCTCGGCGAAATTCTCACAGTGTTCGATCAGCAACTTGCCACGGTGCCCCTTGAGGAATTCAAGGTGGCAAATGAAAGCCTCAAAAAGATTTTTAGCGCGACGGAGAACGGCCCAAAAGGTTCTGGCGTTTGTCTGCGTCCACCGATGTATTCGAAGTGAGATGCTAGAGCTGACCGGCCGCCCACTTTGAAACGACGTTCGAAGATTCGAAGTCGCGACCGCTGAACTTGAGCGTTGCGTGTCCAACGGGCCATGCATGGGAATCGCGCGAGATGCCGTGTTGACCAATCTCACCGGGCCCGTGCGATGGAAGATCGTGCAAAGATCTATCGAATGGCGCGCATCGGGGCAAGCTATGCGTAGTTGTCGGATTGTTCGGTAGACATGGTCGTTAAACGGGAAATCGAAATGACTGACGTAGCGACCGCGATCGGTTACCCGATCGACGCATCCGGCTGTCGGATTCTCGTCACGCTGCTAACTATTGAGAGTTGCAAAAAACATGACAACTGATTCGGCTCCGGTGCGTTATATCTCCAGTGGACTGATTGGAGACGCATGCCGTGGCAAAGAAGCCGTTAGACGACGCAACGAAGAAGCGCTTGCGAGCTGGTCGGATGCTGTTGGCGGGCAAGCGGCCAGCCGAAGTGGCGTTGGCCGTCGGGGTAG
>NZ_FCON02000286.1 GCF_001544535.1 Caballeronia choica
CTGCTTTCTTTGCTTACTTTCTTTGCAGCAGCAAAGAAAGTGAGTCCCGCCCCGGACAGGGGCAGAGCAAATAAACCAAAACCAATACAAGTTTCATAGGAGCGCGAGCGCATCAAACGGCGTAAAGACTCCCCAAGCGCCGGCGACCCCATGATTCGCTCCTTCGATTCTGCGCCGCTCCGAAGCCCTACACGGCGGCGATGCAGTCGATTTCGATGTCGAAATGTCCCGGCCACGCGGGGACGCAGACGAAGATGCGCGCAGGTGGATCGATCGGAAAATAGCGGGCGTAGATTGCGTTCACCGCGGCGAATTTCTCGACCGACGTGCAGTACACATTGCACTTCAGCACGTTCGCGAGCGACGACCCAGCCGTCTCCAGGCACAGTTTCATCTGTTCGAGGACCAGTTCGGTCTGGCGTTCGATCGGGGCGTCGACGATCTGTCCTGTCGCGGGATCGAACGGTGGGAAGCCGGAGACGTAGATCGTCTCGCCGTGCCGCGTAACGGCCGAGGTCGGCGCCTTCCAGTTCTCCAGATACGTGGACAAGGGTTCCACGCGGATGACTTCTCGTTTCATCGATGCTCTCCAGTCGCGCGGCGAATCTTCGACGCACGGCCATGGTAGCGCCGTCCATGCGGACGTCGTTTCATGCTGGAGTGAAACAAGCATTGCGCCGGAAAGCGCGTTCAGGCGTCGAACCGACGTTCAATGCCGCCGGATTGCCGCATCCCAGTTGATGTCGACGCACAGCACCTGCAAGCCATGCGGCGTCTGTGCCGCGATCGACGCCGTCACGCACAGGTGCGCTTCGTTGATCGAGAGATAAGGCGCCGTCAGATGCACCCGGCCGGGCGCGCGCAGCGCCTCGATGAAATACGGCCGGCGCTCCCAGCTCGCGCCCTCGGAATGCAGCAAGGGACTGAAGCGCTTCGCGCGCTGCGACGCGCGCACGATCGGCACGACGTTGTCGCCGATCTGGCGTCCCGCGTGATCGAGCAGGAAGCAGCGCGCCGTGTCGAGCAATTGCAGCAGATCGCGCGTGGCCACGCCGAGCGATTCGCCTTCGACCAGTCGCGCTGCCGCGCTTTCCAGTCCGCTCACATAAGGTGCGAGCCGCGCCGACTGCGCGCGCTCACGCGCCGCGACCCGCTCGCGCGACGCCGCCGACAACGCGTCCATCACGTGCGCCGCCGCCTGCGGCTTGACGGCATCGACGCTCGGCCCGGCGAAATACGCGCCCTGCACGAAATCGACGTTGCATTCGAGCGCGATCAGCGCATCGCGTTCGGTGGTAAGGCCACCCATCAGGACCAGTTGCCCCGATTCGTGCAGCAGCGACACGAGCCCCGGCAGCACGCGCTCGATATGCTTGTGCTCGCTCGCCTGCTGGAGAATGCAGCGGTCGAGCGTCACGATGTCCGGCCGCAGATGCCACACGCGATCGATGTTCGAATGCTTGACGCCGAATCCGTCGAGCGAAATCAAGAAGCCCGACTTGCGCAGCGAATCGATGATTTCGGCGAAGCGCGTCGTCTCGCCGCCCGCCTGCTCCGGCACTTCGAGCACTACGCGCTGCGGCGGCAGGCCGAGTTCCTTGAGCGCCGCGAGCAGCGCGTCGCCGTAGCTCGTGTCCATCAGCGCGGCCGGGTGCAGGCTCAGGAATAGCCATTCGTCGTGGCTGTCGAAGGCGAAGAAGTTGCCCAGATGCAGCGATTCGGCCAGCCGGCCGAGTTCCAGCAGGTCGCCGCGACGCGCAGCCTGCGTGAACACTTCATGCGACGGCACGTGACGATTCGCGTCGTCGCGGGCGCGCAGCGACGCGTGATACCCGATCGCGCGGCGATGCGACACCGAGAACACCGGCTGGAACACGCTGAACACGGTGTACTCGCCGTACAGGACGGTGCGCCGCGAACCATCGTCGCCGGCGACGGGGCGCGGCGGCTGGAAGCGGGGAGGGTCGATTTCAACCATGCTCATGGTGGCGGGGCCCGAAGCCGGTGGCGTAAGCGTTATCGTTGCCTTCGAGTTTACTCGATAGGCGCCCGAACGATCGAGCAAGAACCATGCGCGTTTTCAGTTTTTTCGGGATGGCGCAGGGTATTCGTGTGTTTAATGGGTCATTCGGGCGGCGTATCGGGTGCCAATCGCATGAGCGCGTGTTGCGCCCCGGTGCCGCGCGCACCGTTCGAGTGCGCAGGCGCACGACCGGACGGCGGAATCGGCCGGGTCATCGTCCGGGTCGCTCCCGTCATCAATTCGATTCCGACGGGTCCACTTTGCGCTTCGATACGGCTTTGATCTCCGGCGCAAGCTGCCCGAAGATCCACGCGGTGGCGGCGGTAATCACGCCGACACAGAGAAACGTCGCGTGGAACGCGGGCAGCGAATTCGTCTCGGTGACGCGCGGCAAGAGGCCGGTGAAGGTCGCGAGGATCGCGCCCGCGACGGTCACGCCGAGGCTCATCGAGAGCATCTGCACGAGCGAAAACAGACTGTTGCCGCTGCTCGCGCCGCCGGTGCCGAGGTCCTTCAGCGTGAGCGTGTTCATCGCGGTGAACTGCATCGAGTTGACGGCGCCGAACAAGGCCAGTTGCGCGAGCCGCAGCCACAGCGGCTGATGGGCGCTCACGAGCGCAAAGCTCGCCATCATCAGCCCGACGAGCACCGTGTTCACGACGAGCACCTGCCGGTAGCCATGCCGTTCGATCAGGCGCGTGGCGAGACGCTTGGACAACATCCCCGCCGCCGCGACCGGCAGCATCATCATGCCGGCCTGGAACGCGGTGAAGCCGAGACTCACCTGCAACAGCAGCGGAATCAGGTACGGCATCGCGCCGCTGCCGATGCGCGCGAACAGGTTGCCTAGCAGGCCCACGCTGAACGTATGGATCTTGAAGAGGTCGAGCGAGAAGATGGGTTGCGGCACGCGCGTCGCGTGGAGTCCGTACGCGACGAAGCAGCCGAAGCTCAGGATCAGCAGCACCAGCACGATGGCGTGCTGCAGGCCGAGGTCGGCGAGACCGTCGAGCGAAATCGTGAGCGCGACCATTCCGACCGCGAGCAGCAGATAGCCCGCGAGATCGAAGGGGTGCGTGGCCGGGTTGCGGCTGTCGGGCATGTACAGGTTGGTCGCGATGCAGCCGATGACGCCCACCGGCACGTTGATCAGGAAGATCCAGTGCCACGACGCGATCTGCACGAGCCAGCCGCCGAGCGTCGGGCCGATCAGCGGGCCGATCAGGCCGGGAATCGCGACGAAGGCGAGCGCCGAGAGATAGCGCTCGGCCGGAAAGACGCGCAGCACCGCGAGCCGTCCGACCGGCAACAGCATCGCCCCGCCCACGCCCTGCACGACGCGATAGATCACGAGTTGCGTGAGCGATTGCGCATTCGCGCAGAGGAGCGAACCGATCGTAAAGACGAGGATCGCGCTGAAAAAGACGCGCTTCGTGCCGAGCCGGTCGGCGAGCCAGCCCGACACCGGGATCATCATCGCCATCGTGAGCGAATACGCGATCACGACGCCCTGCATGCGCAACGGTGCCTCGCCGAGACTCTTTGCCATCGCGGGCAGCGCGGTGTTGACGATCGTCGAATCCAGCGTCTGCATGAAAAAGCCCGTCGCGACGAGCCACAGCATCATCGTGAGCGAGCGGTCGGAGGGCGTGGGCGCAACGTTCGATTGAAGGGTGTCGGGCATGAGGGCGGTGCGCGTGGACGGGCGGTCGGGGCAAGGCGCCCTGATTTTACGGTTGATCCGGGTTCCGTGCCGCTCGTAGACTGAGGGGTCCGGCAGCCACGAGAGAGACCCGACATGACTGGGCTAGAGCAGCTTTGGCACGCGGCGCAGTGCGATCCGGCCGCGCTTTCTTTCATCTCGACGACGGGCGGCGATCCGCAGTTGCCGTCGGTGTATCGCGTGGCGTCGCTCGCGACGGACGTGATCGCGGCGCAGGCGCTCGCCGCGGCCGAGTGCTTTCGGCACCGCACCGGCCGCGCGCAGCACGTCGAGGTCGATGCGCGGCGCGCGTGCATCGCGTTTCGCAGCGAGCGTTATCTGCGCGTCGACGACGGTCCCGCGCCCGACTTGCGCGATCCGCTCACCGGCTTCTACGAGACGCGCGATGGGCGCTGGGTCCAGCTTCACGCGAACTTCGCGCACCATCGCGCGGGCATCGTGAAAGTGCTGGGATGCGCGAACGATCACGCCTCGGTGACGCAGGCGATTCGCGGCTGGGACGGCGCGGCGCTCGACCAGGCGCTCGGCGATGCGGGCCTGTGCGCCGCGCTGATCCGTTCTCCCGCCGAGTGGGCCGCGTTGCCGCAAGCGCAAAGTGTGGCGAGGCTGCCGTTGCTGGAGATCGTCCGCATCGGCGATGCACCTGCGATGCCGATCGGCGGCGAGCCAGGCGACCGGCCGCTCGCGGGCGTGCGCGTGCTCGATTTGAGCCGCATCATCGCGGGACCGGTCGCGGGGCGCACGCTTGCGCAACATGGCGCCAGCGTGCTGCTGATCAACGGTCCGCATCTGCCGAACATCGCGCCGCTCGTGATCGACAACGGTCGCGGCAAGCGCTCCGCGACGCTCGATCTACGCGAGACGAGCGGCCGCGAATCGCTCAAGGCGCTTCTGAAGGACGCCGATGTCTTCCTGCAATCGTATCGGCCAGAGTCGCTGGCGGCGCGCGGCTTCGGTCCCGGCGACGCGGCGCGGGTCAGGCCCGGCATCGTGTACGTGACGGTTTCGGCATACGGCCATGAAGGTCCGTGGTCGGCGAGACGCGGCTTCGACAGCCTCGTGCAGTCGGCGAGCGGGATCGCCTGGACCGAGGCTCGCGCGGCCGGCGAGACGAAGCCGCGCCACCTGCCATGCCAGGCGCTCGATCACGCGACCGGCTATCTCGCCGCGTTTGGCGCGATGGTCGCGTTGCACCGGCGCGCAATGGAAGGCGGAAGCTGGCTCG
Organism: Caballeronia choica; assembly: GCF_001544535.1. GTDB lineage: Bacteria > Pseudomonadota > Gammaproteobacteria > Burkholderiales > Burkholderiaceae > Caballeronia > Caballeronia choica. The sequence continues at coordinate 4,972 of NZ_FCON02000286.1, forward strand.
TGCGCGTGTCGCTCGCGCAGACGGGCCGCTGGCTCCAGTCGATGGGCACGATCGCGGATGGACAGCGCACGCCGGACGTGGGCTTCGACGATGTGCGCGACGCCTTGCAGACGATGGACTCGCCGTTCGGCAGGCTCACCTGCACGCAGCCAGCGGAGCGCATGCCGGCGACGCCGCCGCATTGGGCGCTGCCGCCGGTGCCGATCGGGCGCGCTGGGGGGGCGCTTGAGGGGGGTGTTTTACACCGTTTGATGCGCTTGGGCTTCTATGAAACTTGTTTTGTTTTTGGTTTATTAGCTCTGCCCCTGTCCGGGGCGGGACTCACTTTCTTTGCTGCTGCAAAGAAAGTAAGCAAAGAAA
>NZ_FCON02000287.1 GCF_001544535.1 Caballeronia choica
GTCGGCTGGATCGCGCAGTGGAACGAGATGATCGCCGATCCGGAACAGAAGATCGGCCGTCCGCGCCAGTTGTTCATTGGCGAGGAAAAGAGGACAGTGCGCGGCAGATGACTTCCCTTCGCTGCGGAGTCTCCCACGACTGTGTGTCGCCGGGCATCTCCCGCACGTGAACCCGCCGATCGCAAGACGCCAGACCGCGGCTGCCTCGATGTCGCGACACGGTCTGCGCGAAAAGAGAGGCAGCACATTGCGGCGTTGCACGAGGCGAAACGGGCACGTCCGCTACGAGGGTCGCCGGGCGGACAACGCGTGCCCCGCTACCGGCGGGCACGACATTCGACCGCGCGCTCCCCGTCAGTACTTGATGTCCCGCTTTTGCTGACGGCCTTCCTGCTTCGTATCGCGCTTTTCGTGCCGGCACTGGGAGTTGCTCTTCTCGTTAGCTGCCCGGCAATCGACCTTGCCCGTGCGCGCTTCGTGTTTGGCAGACTGGTTTGCGTTTCGGCCTTGTTGGCGCTGTTGTGACTGGTTGGTGGCGAGAGCCGAGCCCGATAGCGCCAGGAGTCCTGCTGCGGCCAGCATAGCCCCTGTCCGCCTCCAGCGTCCGTTTCTTGATTCGCTCATTTTCACGCTCCTCCGTGCTTGGTTGAAACGACGGTCAGCTATCGCGCCAAGCCGCCCTCATGCTCGTCGAGAGTCAGACCCAGGAAGCCTTGTGCGACAAAAGCAAGCTTACATTAGCCCGGCGCATGATGGCACGAATCAGCGCCGCCGGGACGGCATGGGACCGATATCGCCACGATGCTTCTTGACCTCGCGATTACCAAGAGGGTCATCGACCGCACTGCCTATCGGTGAATGGAATCGCGCGGATGCGACAGCCACGCGCTCTCGTGGTAAGCCCTGTCGGCTGCACGTTCCTGTCAAACCCAGTGCGCTCGACACATCACGTCGCCCCGTTAGTCGTAGGGAGCGGTTCGCCCCAGAGTTGGAGCTTCGGAAGTCGGGCCGAATGGAAACCGTCACGCTTAATTCGTGCACGTGATTGAGCGTTATGAGCTATGCGGCAAGGCGTCGTAAACGCTTGGACGGGCGCCGCAAAGGTTTATTCTAATCAGATCTCCTCCATGTCTATTCAGATATGGTTTCATGCCCGCCGCGCGCGGGCTTTTTTTTCAACATCTCTGGCGCTCGCTCCGACGAAGGGTGCTTACTGGCTGTCGCGATCGGGCACCTTGATCCAGCCCGGTCCCGGGTCAAACGACTTCGTGGCCTCCGCCTTCGCCGCACTCTGCGGTCCCAGGTCTCGCTCATAGACCTGCCCCGCATGGCTCACCATGAAACTCTTGATCCCGGTGTCTCCGTACTTCACCGGCCAGGCGATGACGGCAAATCCGCCGAAGAGCTTGCCTCGAACGACGTAATCGTAGGCACCACCGGGCGCGTGTGGCCCTTGTGACTCGAGCAGCTTGTAGTGGTACCCATAGTAGCCGGCATTCTGGGCATTGCGCGAGCTGGCATCGACGAACGCTTCGCCCAGCGGACTTTGCGTGTCGTCCGGCCCGGCAGGCCAGTACAAACCGTCGTGTTTGCCCGACGTGCTCACCATCCTCGACGCATAGGCAAGCACGCCCTCGCCGTCGTGGTTGGTTTGCGCATATTCGCGTTGCGCATCGTAGATCGCGAGCATGCTCTGGATGACCGCCAGTTCATTGCGCCCGATGCGCCGCAATCGCATATCCTCGGCGCCCGCGCGTGTATCGAAGTGCCAGCCTTGATCGGTCTTGACGAGCGGAATCGGGAACGTCCAGCCCTCGTCGCCGACGGCAATTTGCGCATGTCTCGAGTCGGTCGGCTTGACCGCATGGGACTTGGCCCATTCCGCGATGAACGTCTCACGCACCGGCGCGTCGACGGGCGGAATCAGGTCCCTGAAGTTATTGCCGAAGATGGTGCGCAACATGTCTTCGCGGTCTTTCACGACGGCGTCGCCGAAGGCGTTCATCGCCGCCTCGGGAGAGCTGAAGGTCTTTTGCGCATAACCGGGAGTCGTCATGCCGACCGACAGGACAGCGGCAGCAGCGACGTTCGCGAGTACGGGCGTCATCCACTTCCTGAAAACGCGTGACTGGAAATTCATGGTCGTCTCTCCTCAACGCCTGCCGCCGCCGCGTCCGCCGCCGCGCATGCCACCGCCTGCACCACCGGCGGGCCGGTTAAAGCCTGAGCCCTGCATGCTCGATCTGCCCCGGTCGAAGTTGTGCTGCGAAGCGGCGCCGCCCCCTCCTACGCCGGAGAACGCGGCGTCGCGACCGCCACCACTGGAACCACCCCGGTTGCCGCCACTGACGCGGTTCACATCACTGGGGGTGCCGCGATTTGAAGCACCGCCGGCGGATCGATCGTTGACGGATGCACGATTCCCGGCGCCTCCCCGCGTACCTGTATCGGTACCACGCCCGCGATACTGGGAACGCCCGTCGGCACCCGGCGTCTGCCCGGCAAACTTGTTGCGCGTGGCATTGTCACGATAGGCAACGCCCTGGCGATGCCCTGCGTCATGCTGCCAGCGACCGCCCTGCCCCTGGACTTTGCTGCGATCGAAGTTTCGATTGATGTTCGCGGCCCTGTCCACGTTGATGTTGACGTCGCCACCGCCCCAGTTGCAATTGCTGAAGATCGCACCGGCTGCAGCAAGCCCAATGCCCCAGGCGATGCCTGTCGCAAGGGCTGCGCCGGGATAGTAACCGGGGTAATAGGCGGGATACGGAGGCCAATAGGTTGGTGGATAAGCCGGATAGCCCCACCCACCATAGACAACCGTCGGGTTGTAGGCTGGCACATAGATCACTTCCGGATTTGCGGGTTCGATGCGCACGATCGTGGTGGTCTGGCCGGCCGCCGGTGCGGGCTCGACTATGACCTTCTGCTGCTCGTTCGATTTCAGGTTGCCCGATTCCTGCGCGCGTGCCCGCAACCGCTGCACCGCAGCGAAGACCTCTTTTTGCTGTGCAAGAAAAGCGTCTCCGAGCCGCTGCGTCCAGTCGAGCTTGTCGCTCATCGGCTCGAGTATCTGCGGGAACGCCACCAGCGATTTCACGCTGGTGTCCCAAGGCTGATTCTCCACGGCCTTCACGGCGGCATCGCCCTTCACGCTGGGATTCGCTTTTACCCAGCGCGCCGCGTGCACGATCTCCAGCGGATAGGTCGACGCCATCAGCACCTGCGACAGCACGGAGTCCGGGTAGAGCGCGATCGGAGCGACCAGGGCCTCGAGTTCCTCTGGCGCGAATGGCGCGGGGTTCGGGCTCTGTGCAGAGCCCTGTGCGGGGGCCTGCGGAGGCGTCTGTGCGGGGAGTTGTGCTGGCGACTGTGCGGGGCCCTGTACCGAACTCTCGGGACCGTGCTCCGCACATGCCTGAATGATCATTGGCAAAAGCAGCCACATGAGAACTGCTTTTGCCGATCGCTCGTTCCAGTGAGTCATGGCCCCTCCTTGCGGCAGCTTGTTGACGCGGAAAGCGATGCGCTCGAAAAAGTCACGCAACCAGGCGACGGCCCCGCAGAAGCAGAACGTCCGAGAGAAATTCAATCCCGACCGTTTGCTACGCCAGCGTGATCCTGCTCGAACGACGCTCCAGCTTTTCTATCGTAGTACCTGTTACTTACAATGCGACCGTCCTTCGCGGACGCGGTTGGTGCCCCGTCAAGAAAGCCACGCCTTCCCCAATCGTTCGCCCGCGGCGGCAGCCACCCTATCAACGAGTGATGATTGACCACCACGATATAGACCAGAGCGTTGCGGCTCATCAGTGCCACTTGCATGGCAATGCAACTAGCGAATATCAGACACCTGCTCGTCACTTCTCTCTGCCGGCGACGCAAGCGTCGCTGAATCACCGTCGCCCAGCAGAGTCTGCAGCGCCGGCGTGAGCGACTTCAGCAACTGTACCGACAAAGCGCTCGTGAAATCGTAGCGCGCCGCATACGGCTCGTGCACGTAGGCGGTCAGCGTGCCGAAGAAGCGATCGCCGATCACGAAGACGAACGTCGCGGTCCTGTTGACCTTGCGCGACTCGATCAGACGCGCACCCCGCGCGAAGACATTCAAGCGCTGGTCGCCGGTTCCGGTCTTGCCATATACGTCGAGCCTCCGGCCGTCGGGCAACGTGATGCCGTCGGCGAGGCGCTTGGCGGTTCCGCCGAGCACGACGTCGCGCAACAGTTGATGAACCACATCGCAGATTTCCGGTGAGAGGACCGCGCGCGGCGCGGTCGCCGCGTGAGCGAAGCGCGTCTCGTAAGGCGTGTCCTTCGCAAACTCCAGCGTGGCGATGCTCTGCGTCGGCAGTGTCTTGCCGTCATTCGCAATGGTGCCGATCAATTGCGCGAGCGCGGCTGGCCGGTCGCCCGACGCCCCGACAGCCGTCGCATACGATGGCGTGAGCGACGCGAACGGATAGCCCAGCGCGCGCCACGACTTGCCTATCTGCACGAAGGCTTCCGCTTCGATCATTCTTTTTATGCGCCGGTCTTGCGTTGCGTGATAACGCGTCTTGAAAAGCCACGAATACGTGGTGGCGCGCACGTCGCGGCTCGCTTCCTGAATATCGTCGACACTCGCGAGCGGATGGTTGCGCAGGTAGTTCACGGTCCACAGTTCGAGCGGATGGACACTCGCGATATAGCCGCGATCGTTCAGGTTGAACTTCTCGACGCCGTACTTCGCGTAGAGGTTCGCGAGGTCCTCGGACGAGAGCCACTCCGCCGGCGTGCCCTTCAGTGCGGCGCGCATCCGCGTGTCGAACCACTCCTGCGACTCGTCGGGGTTCACGCTGCGCAACACGGTCGCGATCTTGGGCGGCGACTTGCGCACACTGCGCAGCATGATGGCGAGCGCTTCGTCGGTCGAACGGCCGTGATATTTCTTGTAGAAGCGGCCCATGTACACCCGGCTTTCCTGGTCGGCGAAGCGCGTGAGATAGAGATGGCGTGCCGCGGGATCGTCGAGCCATTGCGATTGCGGTCCCACGGTCTGGATCATCTCGTAGTGCACGATGTCGCGCATCATGCGCACGAACACGAGGTTCACCGAATGCTGGAACGCGCGATGGACGGTGAGGATGCGGCTATTGTCAGTCGCTTCGAAGTTGTTGAACGTCTGTGCACCGCCGCCCGTGTAGAACGTCTCGCCCGGACTCGCGGAATACTTGCGTTCGATTGCGGCATCGAGCATCGCGCGCAGCGACCGGTCCGGCGTGCGCGAAAGATAATCGAGCGCCCAGTACGTGAGCGCGTCCAGCTTGTCGGGCTTCACAGCGCGCAGTT
>NZ_FCON02000288.1 GCF_001544535.1 Caballeronia choica
CAAGGACATCGACTTGGGCGACAAGCGCCTGAACAAGCGTGCCGTGCTACTTGCGGAGCGACTGGCGGAGAAGCCGACGGCAAGCCTACCCGGTGCCTGCGCGGGTTGGGCCGAAACGGCGGCGGCTTATCGGTTCCTGGCGCAGGATGAGCTGGACTGGCGCGATATCCTGGCGCCGCACTGGCAGAGTTCGGCAGAGCGGATGCGGGCTTGCGAGGTGGTGCTATGCATCCAGGACACGACGGAGCTGGACTTTAACGGGCAGACGATCACGGGTCTGGGGCCGCTGTCGTACGAGGCGCAACGCGGCATGTATCTGCATCCGACTTACGCGGTGACGCCGTCGCGCAAACCGCTGGGCGTGCTGGACTGCGTAATGTTTGGTGCGTGAAGCTGAACCTGACGTTGCCTTACTCGAATCAAGCGCCTTAAACGCAGGGGTAAATCGGCTTCGAAGCGCAGCTCGAGTTGTTTTATCTCAAAGCCGACGTGACGGGGTGGCGCGCAAGCGTGCTGGGCATGCACCGGCTCCCGGGTTCAGTCTTTGGCGTGGCCAGTTCAGGCCTCCTCATGCGCGAGGACAGACTGCTGTCATTGTTCGAATCAACGGACCTTACGGACAGTCTAGATGTTCGGCTTCTTACAGATCTCAACTACAATTTCAAATAACCGACATTACGCTCACTATCTTAGTAAGAATCGACACTGAAACACGCCATTTTTGGCATGGGCTTGCCGCCATTCTCCGCGCGTATTGTCATACAACTTCTCCGAAGCACTTTAATTCGTATCCCAGTACATAAAACCACCTCTGGTCGTCAACATGATACCTGTCGCGTCAATTCCGGCCCTCGTCAATGCTTTGCTGGGGGTACTGGACCGGGTCGTCGCTCTCAAAAACGCCCGGCATGAGCGAATCGAAACCGTTTTCAACGACGCCTTTGATCCCCTCTTCAAAGATCTTGAGAATGTGCACGGCGATTACTTGGGTATCTTCGAACAAGTCCATGAAATCGTCAGAGGGATTTCACACCTAAGCCAGGACGATGGCAGGAAAACCTTGCTCGAAGCGATAGAGCTTCTTCGCCACCGCCGTCTGGAGTTCGAGCCTGTCCGGGTAAGGCTCACTGAGAGTGCGCGGCAAATGGGAAGTATCGAGCAGTGGGGTGGCACATATCGCGAATGCCCAGAAGCCGGCGCATTTGTCGAAGCAGTGATGGACTACTTCCCTCGCGCCAGAATCGGCGATGATAAGTCTCAGGCCACCGCATTGCTGGCCTACCTCAATGGCGTGAAACAGGCCAATCCCGACCATGGCGAGCGGCAGGCTCCTGAGATGACGACGATCATTCTGCGAACTCTTGAAGACGCGCGAGAAAAATGGCAAAGAGTCTGCGCAGCGCACGCGAGATTGAAGGCGAAGGTCGTCAAAGCTCGGGAGCCGTAGCATCGCATTGTAAGCGCGACGCATGCGCCAAGCTCAACGGATCGGACACCATGCCTGTCGAACCTCAATTCGCCGTCGGAAAATGCATTCTGAACGAGTTTCGCGTCGAGGAACATCTAGGCGCCGGAGCGCACGGCGCTGTGTATCGTGTCGTCAGCGAAAAGACTGGCGAGACGTTCGCACTTAAGCGGGCTCTGATACAGGACAAGCATTCGCGTACAGAGCTGATCCGGGAAGTGCAGGCATCAATGAATCTTCCTGTTCATCCGCATGTGGCCAGCTGCAAGTTCTTTCAGCTCGTCGATGACGATGCGATCTTCATCTTCTCGGAATACGTCGACGGTGGCTCGCTCTCTGACCGCCTTGCCTCACGGGCCATTTACCGGTCTGATCCGATGGAGAACATCGAACAGATCCTCCGCCTGGGGATCGAAAGCGGTTGGGGAATTCATGCCGTCCATTCGGCTGCCCAGGTTCATCAAGATATCAAACCGTCTAACGTCTTGCTGACACGTGCAGGAACTGCCAAAGTCACGGACTTTGGACTGTCTCAGGCGCCCCGGGTCGAGCATCGTTCCGATTTTTTTTTGCACGATCTTGGCACGGATCGAGCGTCTAATCGCGTGCGTGATGCGTTTCACAAATTCATGGTGGAGAATAACGGGCGAGTCGCCGGACGCGGCAAATTCACGGCGCAATACGCATCGCCGGAACAACTCTCGGGTGCGACACTCACGCCAGCGACCGATGTCTGGAGCTGGGCTGTCTTGCTGCTCGAAGTCTTTTGCGGAAAACGTACCTGGGAAATGGGCGTGGAAGCACCTTCGGCGCTACACGATCTGGTCGATCGGGGGCCGATATACGACGGACCGCCGCCTTTGATCAGCCGCGTCGCCAGACTACTCGAATGCTGCCTCCAGGAGGAGCCGGCGCGTCGGCCGCCGATCGTCGACGCCACCGAGGAGCTTCGACTGGCATATGAGGAACATCTGCGACGGAAGTATCCATGCACGATGCCGGAGATCATCCACCCGTTCGTGCGAGCTTTCGTCCGCGAATTGCCGTCCGGAGATCGATGGACCGATCCTCGCATTTGGCTCGACGCAGCGTACGAGCTAAGAGGCGTTCCGTCCGAAGCGCCCCGGCACTATCCGGACCCCGCCGGAAGCGCGAAGGCCCGCGCGCTGTCCGAGATGCATGCGCTGGAACACGCGTTGGAAATCTTCGAACAGGCGCGCGAAGGCGGCAAGGAGGCGTTGAATCACGATATCGCGAAGATAGACACCGACTTGGGTTACCTTTTGGCTTATCTCGGCGACGGACCGCGTGCGCTCCGCTATTTTCGCGCGGCAGTCGCGCTTCTCACGAGCGGCACCGAGGCGTCCGAACCCTTCGAATTGATGTGCCTCTGGAACTCGATGGCTTACACGCTAAAGAATATCGGTAGCGAGGACGAAGCGCTAAAGGTGTGCGACGACGCCATATCGCACTGGCACAATATCGATGCAAGTCTGCCCCCATACGAAAGAAATCGCGGACTTGGGCTCATCTACAACACTCGCGCGAGCGTCACCGCTGATGCAACCGAGGCCAAGCACTTTCGTTTGGAGGCTGTAGCACTGTTGGAACGAGGCTCCGCCATCTACGTTAGATGCCTCGGAGGCCTAGCGACGGATCATGCACGTCTAGGAGAGTGGGACGCATTCGACGAATGTATCGCATGCACGAGTCAACTGGCGGAGGAACTCATCGCATCCGACGATCGAGAGGATATGAACGGATGGTTGGCTTCGTTCACGCTCAACCAGGGCGTCGCCGAGCTGTGGCGGGGTCGCTTCGAAGAAGCAAGGGACAGGTTCAAGGAAGCCGCAGAGAAGCTGGACAAGATCGAAGCATCTGAAGGACACGAGATTCTTGCGCCAGTCGCCGCAAGATCCCACTACTACAAGGCGACGGCGTTGATAGAGTTGGGGGATCACGCGAACGCACTGCTCTCTTACGCCGCAGCCCGCGAAAGATTCTTGAATCTCGTGTTCAATCGCGGCCGATCCGACCTCGTAGACGAACTGATGACTGTTCTCCGCGAAGAAGCCGCCCTATGTGCATCCCGGGGCGCGCCTGAGCAGACGCTCGCACTCGCGAGGCAAGCTGCCGAACTGCTCTCGCGCCTTCCTCACGGCCAGCAAGACGGAAGGCGGCGTGCGATGCTCGTCCACCTTCTCACGCTCCAATCGAACGCGTTGCTCGGGCAGGACTGTGTTCAAGAGGCGGTCGCAACGGCGCGCCAAGCCATCGAACTATATGAATCGCTGTCGCCTGAAAGCGCGGAGCTGAATTCTTTGGACCGCTGCCGCGCGTTGTCGGCATTCGGCATGGCGGCACGACGCGCGAACGACCCTGACAGTTGCTGGAACGCCTATCGGTGCGCACTGGATATTCTCAAGCGACACCGATCGACAGCTGCACGCGTGTTGATGGCCCAGATTTACTTCAACTCAAGCAACCTTCTGGACCAACACGAAGACCGGTGGACCGCGCTGCAGTATCTCGACGAGGCGATCGAGATTCTCGAGGTGGAGGACAAGATTCTGGAAGCAGAGGCATCGGGTTCGTCCAACGCGCAACGCGTCAATGATGACCTTATTTTGGCTTACCTAGGAAAAGTGGACCAACTTGTCAAGATCGGCGACTACGCGCAAGCGCTTGCTTTCGGCGGGAAAACTTTGCCTATTCTCGAGCGAACAGCCACGAACCGGCACAGCCGCGTTTTCTCGCCTCTCGAACTGGCGAAATTCTGGGGACATCGTGGGCGGCTCTCGCGGAAAGTCGGTGACCTGCATGGTTCAGCCGATGCGTTTTGCCGCGCGGGCAACTTGTATAGAGCGGTCAACACAAGTCTTTATGACAATGAGATCAACCTTCTTATCGACCACTTAGTGCATGAGAGCGAGCGTACGCTCCGCCTAGCGTCACTCGCGCCAAACGATGTGCGAAATGTCACAACGTATGCTTGGCAATTCAGGGAACAGGCTATCCAGTTTTCTCGAAACGATAAAAAGCTGTACGCATGCGAAGCTTTCGACGAGTCGATAACCTGCTTCCGCGCCCTTATCGTCTACCAGGAACAGAAAGAGAAATCACGCTTCTGGCCAGGCACGGGTCGCCTCAAGCCAAACCCACAGGAGGATTTCGCCGACACTCAGATCATGCTCGCGCAGGTTGCGGGTACCGCGCACCGTGATGTTGCGGCCAAATGCGCATTCAGGGCCGCTATCATTGCCTATGACCGGCTGGTCCTCGAAGCTCCGAACCAATCAGTAGCACTAAAAAGAGCCGCCGCAAATACGGGTGTTCGCGCGATATCTTGATTCGATCGGCTGCGATCAGGAAAGCGCCGACCATTTTCGCATAGCCAGCATGAACGTTAGCCGGCTTGCTGGGAGAACCGAGAAAGAATGGCTGGCCGTGGTCGAAGAGATAATCGAGTCGTGGGATTCCCTATTGTTTTGAAGCGACGGCCGCTCGCGAGGACACGCTTATTCAAGACGCGAAGCGGATGATCACATGATAGCGTCCCATTGACATAAAAGGATTTATCTTTTAACCATTCGTTATCCTTAGTAAATGACTGGCTGGCACATGTAATCACGTGGCAGTTGGCCCATTTCTGCCGTCTTCAGAGCGCACCAAAACCGAGCCGAGTAATGAGACAGCCGCCGCGCCGCGTCTTCCGCTTGTTGCGGCATTATGTTCGGAAACCGGCACTACGCGTGGGCAAGCGTCGTTTAATACATGTCGTTATACACAACGTCGCTGTCGCGCCACGACAGCGAGAAAGCTCGTTTACTTTCAATGACATAGAGCAGCG
>NZ_FCON02000289.1 GCF_001544535.1 Caballeronia choica
CGTGAATGACATCAGATTCAACGTTCACCCTTTCATTCAGGATGACCGTTCGACGAGGTATTTCAACGAGCTGCTAGAGCTTGAGGACACCTGGCCGATTACCGAGCGCAGCACCACTGATACCCTGATCCTCCAACAACTCGACCAGCTGCCACCCTTGGCGCGTGGCGTATTGCCGGCCGACGATTGTACGTCAACACAGTCGTAGAAATAACGCCGCGCGAAGCCGACGCGAGCCGGAACGTGTAAAGACTTGACGGCTCCCACCTACGGCCAGCGGGCTATGGTGATGACAAAGTCCAGACCCCGAACAGGCGAGTCTTCGTCTGGCGGCCAAAGCCCAAGAGGTACGGAAAACCGGCAACAGGGCTATCTGTTCGAGGGTTCGTATTCCACGCCTTCCGCGAATGATCAATCTCGCGCCGGCGCGGACTCACTTGCCGCGGATGATCAGCCAGCGCGACCGGATGCCCGCCGTGAGCGACTGCACGTTGTCACCCAGCTTGTATTTTCCCCGCAGCATTTCCTTGCCCGACGAGATGCCGCAGTGGCAGGCCTCGATCAGCTTCTTGCGCATCGAAGCCGAGAACACGGCGTCCTTGCCGAGGCAGAGTTCGATCAGCGAGTCGACCAGCGCGGTCGCGACCTCGTCTCGCTCGCGCCGCGCGCCCGGGGCCAGGATGCGGCCGGGCCAGAAGGCGTACTCGAAGCCCATGTTCTTGTTGGTGGCCTCCAGGTCCTCGATCGTGCGGTTCAGGTCGGACCAGCAGCCGCCGCCGTCGTAGGTATCCAGGCCGACGGTCGTGAACTTCCCGCACTTGATTTGGAAGAAGATGTTCTGGTCGCCGAGGATCGAGCCGCGCGGAAACTGCACAGAGGTGGCGACTTCGCGGAAGCGGTCTCCGTTGCCGATGAAGAAGTCGACCGCCAGTATCTCGCCCAGGCCGAAGGGCACGTCGGTATTGCCGCGCACCAGCGCCTCGCCCAGGAGCTTCTTCTGCTCCAGATCCTTGCCGATGCCGTGCAGGTTGGCCAGCTGCTCGACGAAGCTGACCTTGATGGCGGTCTTGGTCTTGCCGTCAGAGGTATGGAGCAGGGCGTCGAGCTTCTTCAGCCATTGCGCCTGCGTGAGCGGGGCGTTGGCTATGACCTTGGTCGGGTCGCAGCGCTTGAGCTCGTCGATTTCCTTCAGTGAGAGCTTGGCGGTTTCGAATGGCAGGCCACGCAGCTTGGAGAAAGCGGTGGCATGGAACTCTAGCATGGCGCCGACGTTGTTGCGCCCCGCGCCGTCCTCGGACTTCACCACCAGCGGGCGCGACGCATTGCGCTGGCTGATGAGCAGCACCACGTTCTTGTTGTTGTTGTCGACCGGCTGGATCGACGAGATCTCGCCGGCGGCGATTTCCATGAACGGCATAAGACTCTCCTTAGGGACTAGGGAATCCAAGCGACTTCCGGCCGGATTCGGGACTCGACTTCAAGGGCTACTTTTTCATGCATTGACTATAAAGGGAACTGCTCATGCATGCACTCCTCCAAAGGCAGGGTTGCTGGTTAATTTTGACTCAGCTATTCGTGCGGCCTACTGCGCCGGGCCCGCGCGTGTACGCCCCGTGCGGGTGCTCGTGGTAACGCGCGTGGCGCACGGGACGCGTGATGCGCGTGACAGACGGGGTGACGCGGGCGCGGGTGTGCGCGTACAGCAACAGCGGGACAGGCGGTGGGCTGGCTTAGGTAGGCAGGGAGCACACGATTCGACAGATAAGCTAAGCCCGGGATAGGGCACTGAGGACAGGACGCACGGCGAGACGCTGGCGAGACAGTGAGCGAGACAGAACGGGCGAGCACAGCACGCCACACAGGCGCCACGGGCACGGCACAGGTAAGGTGAGCTATGCGGAGACTATCACCGCATCGTCACTCGCATACAGTGCGCGGACCACGAAAGTGTACGTGGAGGCGCTCACCCCGTATGTCTTTTTTCCCAGGCCGGCGGTCACAACGTTTATACAGGGATCATCGGTGATGTGTCTGGGCTCACACGTCGTCGTTTGGTGACCGCCTCAATCGTTCAGGTCAAGAGCTGACCCTGGTCAGCGAATCCTGACGTCAGACGCTCAATCGTTGTCCAAGTGCCGGAGGGGGCGGGGTCTCGCTCTGGCATTTATGCCCTCAGCTGGTTTCCTTTCGCATGTTATGGCCTTCCGTGACTCTTAATTAGGATTCTATTTCGCGATTACTGATCAAATCAATGCAGCCACCGCAGCACTGGCGGCAAAAATCAGCGGCATGACCTCGGCGTGCTCGGAGATTGGCGACGATGTGGCGATCGCCACCGAGGATTCGCAAGCAGCCGTGAGCGCCGCCACGACGGCGAGTGCTGCTGCCACCACAGCGAGTAACGCCGCGACAAGCGCACAAACCTCCGCGACCAGTGCGTCGAATTCTGCATCGAGAGCCAGCACCCAGGCAGGGAGTACATCCAACAGTGCTTCGTCGGCATCCGCAAGCGCCGGAAACGCCAGCACCGCGACCAATGCCGCGAACAGCGGGACCCAAGCCCAGACCGCACTGAACACGCTGAAGTCCAGTTTTGTGGCCCCGGTCGTGACCATCGGCTCGCAGGGTTCCGTGCCGGGCGCGAATAACTCGCAACCGTAACGGCGCCCGGATTGTTGCGCGCCCTTTGCTTCCAGCAACAGAAACGTTCCACATTTGAATGTGCCGCATCATAGTGCGAGACTCACCCGTTCACGGCGCAGGCGTCTCCATCCGGACGGACATGCAACATGTGCTCAAATCGCGGCGAAGCCGTGCACAACGTGCAGCGGGCAATCCACATCACAAGAGTCCAGCGGAACTGACGAAGCATCGAGTCGCTTGCGGCCGTGTCGTCATAGATGGCACTGCGTACCAATGCCGTGATGGCCTCGAACACGATGCATATGCAACGTGTCGTTGAGCAGATTGAGGCAATAAGTGGGGACGCCCTTTAGGCGGCGGAACTGCGACGCATCGCGCCGACGTATCTTGAGGGCATCAACCTGCGCGGCACGTTCGCTCGTTCGATTGCCCGCTATGCGGACCGGACCTTGCCCAGCCTCGCGAGCGGCCTGAATGCCATTGAGCTTCGGTCGGCGTGCTATGAGCTGACCGGGTGGGACGTTCCGTCGCGGGTGTGCCGGGCCATAAGCCGCGCGAGCTCGCCCACACTCGTGCCCCGACACGCATCGGTCATGTTCTCGCGTCCGAGGTTGCGCGCTTACGTGAGCATTCCGGTACCGACGAGAAACGCGCGCCGATTGCCGAAGTGGTCATCGACGATCGTCCCGTACAAAGCTGGCGGAGTCCGGAGCTACGCGCAGACCGTGGCCAACCCTCACAACGGTCGGAATAGAGAAAGCCGGATTGCATCGCGAACGATCCACTCAGCCATGCAACCATCGCATCAGCGACCGGCCAAGCCGACACATGAATGAGCGGTGCGGCATCACGTCACGGGTATGTTCGTGGGTGGACCCTATAATGGGCTCCTGATGGGCGCGTTCCAGACGCGCTTCGCTTAGCCACAAATAGCAAACCATGCATATTCTCGTCCCTATCGCTTCTGTTCTGATTATCGGCAGTATGGCTTCGGCGCTGTATTTCATGATGCATGATCGGGGCACAACGCAGAAGATGGTCTGGTCGCTGGCGACGCGCGTCGGCCTGTCGATTGCGCTTTTCCTGTCTATCCTTTTTGCGCACTGGATGGGCTGGATCCAGTCTACCGGCATTGCTTTTGGCCGCTTGAGTGTGGCGCACCCGCACGTGAAGCCGCGAGGTCCGACGTGCATGTTGATGGACGCTGCGTTAGTACCGGAAACTCAGTGAGCCGCACGGCTCAGAGTCGGTCTGCCTTGACGAGCGCCGTCAACTTTTCCCGTTCGGTCGCAACGTTTTCCCTATCGTTTGACGGCCAATCGAGAACAACCCCATCGTCGAGCGATTCCCGTACCAGCGACGAGTAATCCCAGTTGCTCAGCTTCCCCGATTGCAGCGCCTGCCCGATATCACGCCGGAGTTCCACCGGGAAGCTCGCATAGGCGTTCGATAATGCCGCGTACTGTCGAGCGTCGATTTCGGCGGACGCGTCATGTGAGGCCCAGGACACGACGGCGACGATCGCCATGAACGGCACAGCCGTGTAGCGGAGAATGAACTTGATGGGCGTCATTGCAGCTTTTTCGAAAGACGCTTGAGCCGCGACGTGCTGACCTAACGTTTGATCTGGTACGTGACACAGCCGAGTGGCGGGACGGCCTGCGACAAGCCGCAGGCCGTGCGTCCGGTGCGCTCTGAGCGAGCCAGCAACGACACTCGACGCCTGTTGAATATATCTAACTTCGGTGGTGTCCGCGCGCGGCACTTTGCCACAGAATCAGTCGACCTGCAGGCTTCGTAAAGCTGATCATCCTGAAACAAATCGCCTTGATTCAGATGTGCCTGGTTCAGGCGGCAGGCTCCGGGCAGGACGTCAAGACGAACGGGCCTGGCCGCAGGGATAAACGTCTGTTCAAGCATCTGCTGGTGCCCACCGGCGGGTCGGCCCTCTCCGAAGCCGCGATCCAGATGGCGGTGACGCTTGCCACAGAAAGCGGCGCCAAGATCACGGGGCTCGATGTCATCCCGGAATTTCATGTCCTGGCGTATGGTGCCGAAGTTATCGGTACACCGAGGACCAGTTCACGATGCTGTCCGACAGCAAGCGGATGACTACCTCATGGTCGTCACAAAAGCGGCCACCCCGGCCGGTGTCGAGTGCGATACGTTCACCAGGATCCGCGCTCACCCATACGAGGCGATTATCAGCGTGGCAGCGCAACGAAACTGTGATCTCATCGTCTCGGCGTCTCACGGCCGAGGCGGCGTGCGCGCCTTGTTGCTCGGCAGTGAGACCCAGAAGGTGCTGAAGCACTGCCAGATCCCGGTTCATGTCGTTCGGGAGCCGACGCAGACCGGTGCGGGCCGTGTTGTGGAATCCAGCATGCCATCCACTGAATCGAAGCCCTCCTCGCCCCAGACGTACATCGTTGCGCGCGCATCGCTCGCGCTCATCCGGGTGCGTGTCTCGCCCCCATCGCGGGCACCGCCGCGAGGCTGGCGACGGTGACCGTGGACTTCAGGTTTTTTGCGCGTGCGCGGAAAACGTCGGCTGACGTACTGAGCGGGTTCGGTATTCAGTCGGCACGTCCGCTGCCCAGGACCCACGCCACAACGATCACCAGAAAGATCGCGCACGAGCCCCACTGGGT